>CAZNIC010000029.1:0-19641 GCA_964572985.1 uncultured Oscillospiraceae bacterium | reverse complement strand
TCATAACTTCACACCCCACAATATTTTTCACAGTATCAAAAAGTACACCTTTTGAGAACAAGAAATTTCTGCATTTTTATAAATAAATTTGTAAACAACTTGACTTTTTGTACGTAAAATGGTAGAATTTTATGCAACAAAACGCAGTGTCAAAAGGTGTACCTTTTGACACTGCGTTTTGTTGCCTTGGAAAGTCATTGGCAAAAATATTACCCGCGGCAATATTTTTGCCGCGGGTAAACTTTTTCCATGTTGAGGTGTTATCATTTCTTAAGCAAATCTCTGATTTCTGTAAGTAATTCTTCCTGAGTAGGTCCTGCAGGAGCAGCGGGAGCTTCTTCTTCCTTTTTCTTGAGCTTGTCTGTTGCTTTTGCCATAACACGGATAACAACAAAAATAGAAAGTGCAATAATCAAAAAGTCTACAACATTCTGAATAAGATTGCCGTATGTAAGCGCAACTTCGGGTATGATTTCGCCTGTAGCGTCAACAGTTTCCTTTGCGAGAACCCATTTCCATTCTGTAAAATTAATACCGCCTGTTAATTTGCTTACAAGAGGCATAATAACGTCGTTAACAATGCTTGTAACGATTTTGCCGAAAGCACCGCCTATTACAACGCCGACAGCCATGTCGATAACATTGCCTTTCATTGCAAATGCTTTAAAATCCTTTAAAAATCCCATTTTAAATTTCCCTCTTTTCTACAATTTATACTTAAATTTTATCGTATGGGTCACATTTTGTCAATATTCTTTTATTCGCCAAAAAGTCCTCTTATCAGTTCTACAGTTTTTTCTATTGTCTCGAACAGTGCATCAAACTTAGCATCTTGGCTTTCGGTTTCTTGTTCTGCAAATCTTGACATTTCGCACCCTGCAAGCAAAAATGCACCTACACCGTAAGAATTATTATGATAATTTTTTATTGTTGTTGCACCCGGAGCACTTCTGCTTATATCAAAGCAATAACCAATTGAGCCGTCGGGTTGAAGTGCAACATTTTCAAGATAATTCCACGAGCGGATAACAGTTGGGGCATATTCGTCGTAATCGAGAACACCTGCATTTATGCCCCATGCAAAAGCGTAGGTAAATAGCGCTGTTGAATATGTTTCGTAGCCGTTGGGATTATAAGTCGAAACAGGTTCCTTTAAAAGCATGTTTTGTGTCCAAAAGCCGTACCCATTTTCGTCGGTAGACATGCTTTGTTTGATTGCTTTTGCCATTTGGGTATATGTATTTAAAAACTCACCATAATGCTCATAATCTACAGGCAATTCCTCTAATGCACTCGCCAATGCCGCAAAAACCAAGCCGTTGTCCATAGCAGAAAACAATTTTTCGTCAATTCCATTATATAATCTCTGCGGATACACAAAGCTTTCATCTGTGTAGAATAAGTTTTTATAATTGTCACTATCTGAATAATGCGCCCCGTCTGTCAACCTTGCACTTGTTGTGTACCCATTTTCGTTTTCGGGAATACCTCCCAGACCGTCATATAAAAGCTCTTTTGTATATTTAAAATATTTATACATGCTGTCAAGATATATTTTCTCGCCTGTCAGATGATAAAGCTTTACCATAACAGGTAGTCCCATATACAAAGATGACGCCATATGCCAAAAGCCGTCTTCGTCAAGGCCTGTCTGATAGCTCATAACTTCAATTGCTCTTTCTATTTTCTTCTCGTCAGCAATATTGTTATCCGAATTGTTCTTTTCTATATTGTATAAATCTATATACACCTGAAAACAACCCTGAAAATGGCTGAAAAGAACTGCGTTACCTGTCAAGCTCTGACTATAGCCCCATGTCCACAAATCTTTACTATCCTTTGACGGATGCCCTACCCAGTTGCAACTTCCTGCCCAATTTTTTGCATACTCAAGGTATGCCTCGTTGCCGGTTGTGTAATACGCTTCTATATTACCTGTCTGATAAATAGTTTTATACAAAAAGCAATTGGGTATCCCATACTCCATTTCGTCATATTCAATATTTGCCTGATAACGCTCGTTAACCGTATTGACAGCCGATATTATGCTGTCATATTCGGGCATAACAAGTCCTTTATCCTCTGCCTCGGCGGTAAATCCGTATGAAAACAGCATTGTTATTGCTACAATAATCGCTATTAATGATTTGAATGTTTTCATTTCATAGCCTCCTTGTTTATTGTATAAGAAATCGATATATTCACTTCGTTCACATCCGATATGATATAAATCCGCAGGATTTATATCGCTGACATACTGCTAAAGCAGTATGTCAAACACCCACATTTTTAAAACCGCCAAACTTTCTCTCAAATAGCAGGGCACCATATTGTACCATTTTAGTCCTGCGTGCTTATGGTATACGTTTTCAAAGCCCTCTAACCTGGCAATTTGTACACCACGGTAAACATGAAAGTTGTTTGTTATCACAACTACAGAATAATCTTTTTTTAAACGCTTGTCCAATATTTCTTTGGCAAAACGCATGTTTTCGTTTGTGCTTGTGGCTTTTTCTTCTTTAATGATTTTGTCGGGATTAACGCCTCTTTCCAAAAGGTATTTTTCCATAGCTTCCGCCTCGGTTACAGTTTCCTGATAGCCTTTTCCCCCTGTCACAACAATAACGGCATCGGGGTTTTGTTTGTGGTATTCGATAGCCTCACTAAGCCTATATGCCAACGGCACGGTAACACGGTCTCCACGTATACCTGCACCAAGAACAATTACCGCATCTTCATCATAATTTACATTATCACTTTGACCGTATATTGCAATAAACCCAATCAACATTATCTCAAGGCATATAATCGCGATGACACCAAGCTTTATCCATTTAAGATAACCCGCTTTTGTTTTTTGTTGTATTTTGTGCCAAAAAGCACCCCAAAGCATAAAAAATGCACCTGCTGCAACGGTCAGTACAACACCCAGATTAAAATTTGACACCACAGCCATAAAGGCTCCGTTTATAAATAACAATAACCCTATAATAATCAAAAATAGTCTCATAATTTTTACCTTTTAACAAAACGTTTATTGAATTGTGTTTAAAAATATTATATAATAAATGCAGTATATTTGTAAAGGAGAAGAAAAATGAAAAAACGAATTTTGTCATTATTCATTAGTATTGTACTGATTTTATCCGTATTTCCTGTAATGTCCTCTGCAGCTGAGTTAAAAGGGCAGCTGGGATTTGCCACTACGGAAACGGCTCTCAATCCCGGTAATATGATGGCAGTATGTTATCTTTCAAGTACGCCTACAGATGAGGTTCTTTTTGTTGCTGCGTATTATCTTGCCGACGGAACATTAGCATCCTTTGTTTCCGACACGGTTACTGATAAAAAGCTTCACAAGCTCACTCTCACTATTCCCGACACGGTTTCCTTCGGCGACTACGCAAAGGTTATTGCATTCAATAAACGAACATTTGAACCTGTCAAGCCTACAACAATTATTTCCCGTGAGCTTTTCTGTTCAAAGGCTATACTTAAAGATGTTGAAACAACATATGAAGGAATGAATGAACGCTATTACACTATCGAATCTGAAGACGGAAGCATCACAATATCGGGTTCCGAGCTTTCCGTGTCAGAAACAGCCTCTCCCTTCAGACTTAAGGATATGACAGAAGGAGAAGTTGCATTTGAGGATTATATAACTCCTCGTTACAGACTGACATACAATGCAGACAACGGCATCCTTCTTGAGAATTACAAAGTGGGAGACTCCACTCAAAGATGGATTTTGGAAGAATATAACGAAGGTTACTCTATCGCACTTTCAGATGGTGGATATCTTGCGATTGAAAATGGTGCTCTTACAATAAGCGATGACAAATATCAGTGGTCTCTTAACCTCAGGGGCGAAACACCCTTCACAATTATGACAGGTCTTGACGGATTTAAATCTATGACATCTGCGGAAAAAACACGAGTAACTGAAATATGCACATCTGTTGGCATAGAAGTTTTCCCCGCTATGGATTCATCGGGAAAATCATTTCTTGACACATTGGAGGAAACATTTGTTTCCATATACTTGAACCGTGATAATCTCACCGCAGAAGAAGAAAAGGAACAGATTTTGTCCGCTGTATCAGAGCCTGTTATGGGTTCACTCGTTGGCTATTCTCCCGTTCCCACCTTCCCCGGCGGCGATGCAGTAATTACACAGAAAGCCCCTGCAAAAACAACTCACGTTATGTGGGATTTGGTTGAAGAAAACGGCGTTATCTACTCAGCAAGCGATGCTCACCCCTACACAGGTGCACCTATCAACTGTTACAGAATTGATGTTACATACACTACAGAGGACACCACACAAAATGTAGCTGTTTACTGCGTTGACCCCGACTTTGCCAATGTGCAGACAGCGATAAATGCGCTGGGCAAATTTCCCTATGCGTACCGTCAACATATTGAGACAATGTATGTTTATCTTTCCGGAAATACCTCTTCTTTCAACTGCGGCGGTAAGGAATTATTTGTACGACTTACAGGCGTATCCGACGAAAGCGGTATGATTCAGGGCTTCGCCCACGAGCTTGGTCACAGTAACGACTATATGGCAAACGGTGACATTAACAACCGTGCATCCCATTGGAGTCAAGGTACAAAGTGGCAGAGTGCAGTTAATGATGATATTGCGACAATCTCCACCTACGGCAATTCCAACAGTGATGAAGGCTTTGCCGAATTTGCCCGTCTCTACTGGCTCAGTTACGGCAACCGAGATTTACAGATTGGTATCAAACAGCTCTACCCCAACCGCTTTGCATCCTTCCAGAGAATGCTTACCAAGATTGGTTGCGAAGAGGATGTATTATATTAATTATTTAACAAAAAAACCGCTTCGGGCTTGTGCCCGAAGCGGTTTTTTGTTAATCATTTTATCTGATTTGTTATCTGTTGATAAATTCTTTGATGAGGTAAATCAAGCCTTCATAGGTAACAAGTCCCTTACCTACCGAAACCTTGAAATGTCCCATATTAAGAGCTTCAAACTGCTCATAAGTTAAAACATGTTCAAAATCTTCATATGTGTATAAACCATACTTTTCAACATCTGCCTGCATAGAAGCTTCATCATACTTCATGCCTTCGTTAATTTCAAAAGGATTGAAGAAGTTGTCGCCTACATGAGCAGGTGTTACCGTAAACATATCTTCAAGCATTACATTGTAATGGTCGTAAGAAAGGATTGTATAAGCAGTTGTATATTCTTCCGTCACTTCGTAATCTACAAGCTTAACAAGCTTATAACTACCTCCGTCTTTCTTAACAAAGCAATGTCCCACGTAGGAATCTACATCATTTTCGTCAATGAATACGAATGTATTCAAATCTGCGTCAAAGATACCATGCTCACCAAGTACTTTCAGCTCTGTACCGTCTTCAAAGCGGAGGTGCAAAACGCTCTGAACGCCTGTGCCGTGTGCCTGTAACAATGATACGGGCTGAATCTCATACTCACCTGTGTAGAAGTTCCATACAACAACCTCTTCACCGACGGAAACATACTGAATTTCCTTTTTAGAGCCGTCAGCCATTGTAACGAGTGTGTCGGGAGTTACGCAAAATTTCTTGCCATTTGTACTATCGAATGTCTTCCACTGAACTGTATTCACGCTGCCGTTTGAAGCCGCCGCATTATACCAGTTCATTGTAACAGTGTCTGTACTCTGACCATTCGGGTCTGTGAATGTGTACGTAATCTTCACATTAAAGTCCTGATTGGTTGTCTTTTCACGAACGTAGTTATCGTTATCAAGTGACTGAGGATAAATGTATACTTTGTCATTATATGCAGTAAACTGATGCGTTGTTGCACCGCTCTTCCAGCCGGATGAGAATTTCATTGTCAAGGTAGAACCATCTGCTAAAGTATATGTAAAGGCATTTGAGTTTGAATTTTCACTTCCGGTCGGAAGTGTTGTTGTTCCTGACAAATCAAGCTCAACCAAAGTACCGCTCTTGTTGTAATAATTTACTTTTATGCCTTCATAAATCGGAACAGCTTCGCCATAGCCTTGGCTTGTGGAATAGTACGCGTATACACAGCTTGACGTATCAAACTGGTAATCGTCACTCATGTTCCATACAGGTGCAGGATAAGCAAGCGTTGCAACTTCAACGGTTACAGTCCATGTATATTCAATACTGCCTTCGATAGGCTGTCCGTCCGCATCATAGCCTGCATCGTTACTTGTGGCTTTAAAAACAAGTGTCTGTTTAGCGCCGTCAGCAGACTTGATTGTAACGCTGTTTCCTTCAATCTCTGTTCCGTTAAGGTAGGCAGTGTAGTTTAAATCCGTACCATTCTTTGAGATACTAACACCTGACAAATCAATTGTTTTGCTGTCATCTGTAATACCAATCTTCAGTGTACCACTGCTTTCGTCGTACACGCAGTATGTATCACTCGCATCGCTTTCATCATCTGCATCATAGTTTGCAGCATTATCAAATTCGAACTTAGGCGCAACAGGATTGAATCCGGTAGATGTGTAACCGGGGTCTGCCAAATCGCTATCTGTTATGGCATTGCCACCAACAGTATTCACCTTGGAATACACGCCACCTGCAACACCTGCGATGGTGGCATCACATGTTCCGTAGTCAACTGTTTCGCGGTTGTCGTGAATTTTGGATGTATCCCAGTTGCAAGCATAAATAAATGCCATGTTTACATAAGGTGCTGTACTGCCGTTCAAATAATGCCAATAGCTGCTGAAAGTGCTATTTGTAAAGAACTTGGGGAAAACGCTCTGGTAATCTGAAGGCACAATACTGTTCCACTGCTCTTCACAAAGCCAGTTGTACTGATTAAGGTCACCTTCAATATACAAATCTACAACATTACTGTCAACTGCAATACCCAAACCATGTGCAGTCTTGCCCTTACCATACGAATCTTCAACATCGGTCTGTACGGTTGTAACATCTCTCAATGTAACCTGCGAGCCTGCACAAATCTGCATGTTTGCATAAGCACCACCCGAAAGCGTTGTGTTTTCGATTACAACGTTATTTCCGCCTCTTAAGCAAAGTGCTGTACGTGAACCGGAGATATAGCAGTTGCTTATTGTTACATTACCGCCATACACAATCACACTATTTTTAAAGTAACGCATGTTACTGCCACTACCATAATCAGCATCACTGCTGTCTGTAATTTTTGCCTGATCACGGTAAATATACATTTCAGGATATACGGGTCCTTCAATTCTTACGTTATCAAGATGACCACCGTTTGCTACGCCGTCATCCTGTGTTGCACCGATGCTGATATAGCCCGTGAAACCATTTCCTGTTTCTTGAACAGAGGTAGTAGGCAATGTTACCGTAAAGCCGTTACCGTAGAATGTATATCCATTTGATACAGTAAATGTACCGCTTATGTCATTAAGCAATACAACATTGTTTGCTGTTGCACTTGTTGCTGCAGTTACATTTGTCGCCTCCACAACTTCAAGGTAAAGCACAGTAGGTATACAATAATCATAGTCCTGAATCGTTACCTTTACAACACCTGTACCGCTGAACTGAATTGTACCCTTTGTCCAATCTGTTGTGTTCGCTGTATATGTACCCGAAACATTGGTTTCTTCATCAACCTTGTCAATTGTTACGTACACACCGGATTTGTTGATTTCAGCATCTTTAACAGCCTCAAACAAGCTACCGAGTGATACAGTGTTCTGGTTACCTACTCTGTAGAGGAAATCACCTGTAAACCTTGTTTCGAACTTAACTTTAGAATCGGCAACTTCTCTGTCAAGGATTGTAATGCCTTCGAACGCATAATCTTCACCGTTATAAACAGGAATATGCTTTACACCCCAGCCGTAGCCTGTGAAGAGCTGGTTAAAGGGAAGATAAACAATTGTTTTGTCTTCCTTAAGAACTGTTTCACCGTCAACAGTTTCTTCACCTGCATCGGCATGATTGTGCGGTGTAAGCACACCGTCCTTATTCACAATATGATAACATGTCTTTGTGTTGCTTGAAATCAGCAAAAAGTTGCCTTCCTTTGTCCAAGTTTCACCGCTCTTGATTTCGTCAAGGCTTTCAATCTGTGTAAGTCTACTGAACTGATAGTCGTGCGTATAGCTTGCAATGCTGTTTGCAACCAATTCGCAGTAGTAATAATCGTTCCATTCACCAAAGTGAACCGTACAGTTTTTTGCATAGAACTTATCTGTTTCGGGAACTGTATAACCGTTTACATCTGTTGTCATGTTCTTGTTAGTGCCAACCATCATGCCGGAATAACGGTACCAATAGTACTGATAGTTACCGCAGACGTCGTTATAAACGTCCATCTGTGCCGCAACGTGGCAGTTTGTCATACCAACACAACCGTCACCGCGGAACATACCCACCAAGCCACCGCAGGCAACGTCCCAGCTGCCCCAAAGAGCGGAAATCTTGTTTGTATTGTCAATTGTTATATTTGTAAATGTAAGTTTTGAATCTTCGGTATCTTCGCTGCTACCACCGATACCTACAATACCGCCGTTACCTGTGTTATAAACACGGGGGTTACAGTTAGTGATTGCGATGTTTTCAAAGGTGGAATTCACGGCATAAGCCGCAATAACGCCTGTGGGTGTGTATTCACCGTCAGAGGAGAAATTGTCAACTGTCAAGTTCTTAACAGTACCATCTACCACATAACCAAAGAGACCCATTGCATCACAGTAGTAGTTGCCCTCATAGTCACCCTTGATTTCCCATGTGTTTTGATAGAAGTTACTGATAGTATGTCCGTTACCATCAAATGTACCTTCAAAAGATTTTACGGTGCTGTAATAATCGCCCGCTGTACCATCAGCATTATCATCATCGGTATAGTAATAACCAATAGGGTGGAAAATAAGATTTTCATTTGCATTGTCCTTGTCACCAAGGTTAATATCACTTGTGAGTGTAACTGTCTTGCCTTTAAAGTTGTCACGCGCCTGTCCATCCATACCGCCAACGATTGCACCGAAAGCTGCAAGCTGGTCAGCGTTGGAAATTGTGAGCTCGGTGGCATTTGCATCATACCAAGTGTAATCGCGCTCACCATTCCAACCATTTTCTGTGTTGGAAATCACTGCCACCTCACTAAAGGAAGCTAACGCTACAGCGATAGTACCGTCAAGCGGGTCGTATGTGAACTGATTGTGCTTTGTGAGCATGTCAACACTATCAACCTGTTCCATTTTTACCTGCACGCCGTCTTCCACGTGGTAGAGTACAAGGTTACCAAGGTTGAGACCTTTTTCTGCTGCCTCAGGTATTGTAATAATAACAGGTGTTGTATTGCTTTCTGCCACGCCTGCAACGTGAATATCGAAAGATTCAAGCTCTTCATCCTCGCCTGCTTCAACCTCGCTGTCCTCATCTGCAATGTTTTTCAAAACAAGCTTGAGCTCAGTTGCACTGCCCGTAAACTCAACACCTGCAGGAATCTGAACTGTAATGTCTCCACTTTCAAGAGAAATAGGCTCAGTTATTACACCGGTACCTATGCCGGCGTAATCAAATGTAATTGTGTAAGTTCCGTCACCGTTGTCTTTGATTTTTGTAACGGGATTTACTTTGCTGTTATTGTTATTAATTCGTACATACTCGTTAAAGAGCGCTGTGTTGATAACACTCTTGCCTATAGCTGTGAGTGTAACTGTATACACGCCATTGCGGTATGTTGTATCGCCTATTGTAAAGAAGGCTTCACCCGAGTAAGCACCCTTGGCAGAGCCTGTAGCTATATCAAGCACGTCTGTAACTCCGCCATTTGACAGAGTAAGTCTTACACCTGTCTGATTGACATAAGCATTAAGAACATCAACAAGCTTTTGAGATACCGCAGAGCCTGCAAGCAAGCCTGCCGCTACCTGATAAATGCTTCTTGTAGATTCGGTTGCATCTTCAAACCTGATGCCCTCTACCTCTACGTAAGCATTTGCCGTAAATTTACGATTGTAGTTGCTTTCTGCAAGATTTGTGAGAGCCACGGTAAATACCGAGCCTTCCTCCTGCCAACGTGTTGCAGGAATTGTTACCGCATCATCACTACCCTCGGCTTTGATTTTTATGCCCATCTGATAGCCTTCGGGGTAATTGCTGTTTTCGGCATCATAAAATTCATATGCAAGAGATGCAAGCGTCTCGTTACGGTCAACAGTTGCAATAAATCTCAGACCGCTTCCATCGCCGGTAATCCTGCCGTCTTCATCAGCACCTTCGCCTATACGCACCTGTGCACCATCAACTATTTCAACGCCGGGAGCAAGGCTTGTATAACCAAACGCCGTATTTTCGCTATTTACGCCTTCAACGCCACAGACAACGTTTTTAAGTTTGTTGTCGGCAATTAATATACCACCATATACGGTGGCTGTACCGGTATAGCTATAGCTGTTTGTTTCAAGCTTAACAATACCGCTATCAAGCGTAAAGCTTTCGTTTGCATTTGCCATAAGCGTAACGACAACCGGCTCGCCAATATACGCTTCCTGTGCTGCCGCAACGGCTTGTGCGAGAGATTCGTATTCAACATCTCCTACCATTGCCGCACAACTTGTCTCGGCTTTTACAGTAATCCCTGCTATGGATGAGAATACCATAGTCACAACTACTGCAACTGCCGATAGCTTCTTGAGTATCATATCTACTCCTCCTGATTAAATAAAATACTCAATTTCCTCCATGCCAAATGAATCTATCATATTTAAGTGTTTTTGTCAATATTTTCGACATATAAATGCTCGGAATATGAATCACCCCGAAGAGTTGTCTTCGGGGTGCAAATTTTTTATTAAAATTATTCAGCGTCAGCGGGAGCTTCTTCTGCTGCTTCAGCAGGAGCTTCTTCTACTGCGGGCTGGAGAAGAGCCTTAATAGAAAGACCTATCTTCTTAGATTCCCAGTCAGCTTCAACGATCTGAGCGTCTACTACCTGACCTACTGTAAGTACATCAGCGGGCTTGCCGATTCTCTTTGTATCAATCTGAGAAACGTGGATGAGACCTTCAACACCGGGGATGATTTCAACGAAAGCACCAAAGGGAAGAAGTCTAACAACCTTAACGGACTTAACGTCGCCAACAGCCATTGTGTTCTGAGCGATAACCCAGGGGTTGTCCTCTGTCTTCTTGTAACCAAGAGAAATCTTGCCTGTTTCCTTGTTTGCTTCGATAATGTATACTTCAAGAACGTCGCCAACCTTGACAACTTCTTCGGGAGTCTTAATTCTTGTCCAGGAAAGTTCAGAGATATGAACAAGACCGTCTACGCCACCGATATCAACGAAAGCACCAAAGCTTGTCAATGTCTTAACTGTACCTGTGTACTTCTTGCCAACTTCAACGTCAGCCCAGAAAGTTTCGCTCTTCTTAGCCTTTTCTTCCATAAGAACGCTCTTAACAGAACCGATAGCCTTCTTACCGCGTCTGTCTTCCTTAATGTTAAGGATACGGAGAGAAACTACCTGACCTACCATACCGGAAAGGTCTGCAACAAATCTTTCTGTTGCGTGAGAAGCAGGAACAAATACTCTTGTACCGTTAACTGCAACTACGATACCGCGATTTACGGCTTCAACTACCTTACCTTCCAAAACTTCCTGTGTTTCTGCTGCGTTTTCGATTGTAGCCCAACCCTTACGAGCATCAACTTTCTTCTTGGAAAGCTTAACGTAACCTTCTGCGTCGTTAACACGAACAACGAATACTTCAACTTCGTCGCCCATCTTAACAACATCTTCGGGCTTTACGTCGGGATCTTCGGAAAGTTCGTCAGCAGGGATAATACCCTCGCTCTTGAATCCAAGGTCTACATATACTTCTGTAGGTGTAACCTTAACAACTGTGCCTGTAACTACCTGTCCTGTATTTAAAGTTACGAGGGATTCCTCAAACGCCTCTGCAAAAGTAAGCTCTCCTTTTAAATTTTCTGCATTAACCATGGTTGTAAAAACCTCCTTTATTATCCAATCCGGTGTTGAGGCACCGGCGGTTATACCAATTCGTTCCCCCGGGACACAAAATCCCTCGGGCAGCTCCCACGCGCCCTCTATAAGGAGCGTGCGTTTACAACGTTCGCTTGCAATCTGATAAAGCTTTTTTGTATTTGAGCTGTTGCGGCCACCAATAACAATGAAAACATCGCTCTCGCAGCTAAGTTCTGCAGTACTTTTCTGCCTGTCATTGGTCGCACTACATATTGTATCAAAAAACACTACCCTATTGCAAGTGTTTTTTATAATTTTTACGATTTTTTCCCACAAATTCCTCTCAAAAGTAGTCTGTGACACCACACATACGTCTTTATCCTGCAAAATAGTGGCATCTACGTCATCTTCTGTGGAAAAAATTACCGCTTTGTCATCACACCAACCGTTGATACCCATTACTTCAGGATGCTTCGCATCACCGATAATAACGATGGTTTTACCCAAGGCATAGTTTTCGGATACAATCCTGTGTATCTTTTTTACAAAGGGGCATGTTGCGTCAATATATTCAATACCCTTTGCTTTGAATTCGGCTTCAATCTTTTTAGGTACGCCATGGCTTCGTATTACAACTGTGTCGCCACTTTTTACGTCTTCAACGTTTTCAATAATGCGCACGCCTTTTTTACTAAGAGCTTCGACAACCTGTCCGTTATGAATAATCGGTCCATAGGTTACAATGCTCTTCCCCTGCTTTATGCCGTCCTCTGTCATTTGGAGTGCACGCGATACACCAAAGCAAAACCCTGCGCTGTCAGCTATTCTAACATTACTCATGCGTTTACCCTGCTCTTAATAAAATCTGTAATCAGCTGTACGCTTTCACCTAACGTCTGACCCGATGTATCGATAACATGAGCATCATCAGCCGCCTTGAGAGGTGATTCAGCGCGGTGGGTATCCTGCCAGTCACGCTTTTCCATATCTTCCAAAACGCTCTGGTAGCTTGTATCTACGCCCTTTTCCTTAAGCTCAATATATCTTCTCATTGCTCTGTCTTCCGCAGTTGCTGTAAGAAAAATCTTGATTTGAGCATCAGGGAGTACAACGGTACCGATATCACGTCCGTCCATGATAACATCATTACTGCCTGCAATTTTTCTCTGCAGGTCAACAAGAGTTTTTCTCACGCCTCCGATAGCACTTACCTTTGACGCTGCCATGGAAACCTCGGGTGTACGGATTTTTGTTGTTACATCCTTGCCGTCAAGGAAAATTGCCTGACCGTTTTCGGTAATTTTCAATTCAATATCTGTTTCTTTTGCCATAGCATCTATTTTGTCGTTTTCATCAAGGTTTAACCCAAGCTTCAACGCCTTATATCCTATAGCACGGTACATTGCACCTGTATCAATATAGAGATATCCCATTTCTGTTGCCACAAACTTTGAAATTGTGCTTTTACCTGCACCTGCAGGGCCGTCAATTGCGATTTGCATAACTTTCCCTCGCTTTTAAAAAATTATATATTTGTTGATACTTCTGAAAAGAATTATTCGGGCTGTGAATTTATCCGATTGCCGTGCACTTTGTGTACACAATTGAGGATAAATGTGCCGGACGGATGATTCGGTTTCAGAAGTTACATATTTATACCCGCCAGATAACCTGTCGAAAAAGCAATCTGCAGATTAAACCCGCCTGTATAGGCATCAACGTCGATTACCTCGCCCGCAAAATACAAACCTTTTACGATTTTACTTTCCATTGTCGAAGGGTCAATCTCTTTAACGGATATACCCCCTGCCGTAACGATTGCTTCGCTCACAGGACGGAACCCTTCAATTTTAATCTCGATTTCCTTGATTGCCGCTACAAGCTTCATTCGTTCTTCCTTAGTGATTGCGTTAACCTTTTTCCTCTCATCAATACCGCTTTTTGCAATAACAAAGGGTATCATTTTTTGAGGCAACAAATCATCAAGACTGTTGACAAAATCACGGTTTTGGTATTTTTCAAAATCACGAAGAATACGTAAGTCCAGCGTCTTACTATCAAGAGCAGGCTTTAAATCAAGAAGTATGCGGTATTCACCCATTTTACGCATATGCCCCGATGCCGAAAGTATAATAGGTCCCGACATGCCATAGTGCGTAAAAATCATCTCTCCTAAATCAGTATACAGTTTTTTCCCCTTTTCGTCAAGAACTGTAACAGAAACATTTTTGAGGCTAAGTCCCATAAGACTCTTGACCTCACTTGCCACAAGCGGAATAAGACTGGGCTTTATCTCTGTTACTGTGTGCCCCAGATTTTGAGCCATACGATAGCCGTCGCCCGTTGAGCCTGTTTGAGGATAGCTTTTGCCGCCTGTTGCAATAAGCACGCTGTCTGCCTTGATATATCCTTTTTTGCAACGGACTCCGCAAACTTTTCCGTTTTCGGCACAAACCTCTATGGCATGGTCAAACATGACATCTACTCCGAGACGCTTTATCTCGTTTTTCATGGCATCAACAATGTCACGTGCTTTATCGCTCACGGGGAAAACTCTTTGTCCTCTCTCGACTTTCAAGGGTACACCAAGCTCTTCAAAAAATTCCTTCACGTTATAATTGGAAAAGGAATAGATTGCGCTGTACAAAAACTTACCGTTTCCGGGAATATTCAAAAAAAGCTCTTCTATTTCGCAGTCATTTGTAACGTTACATCTTCCCTTGCCGGTAATCCCCATCTTTTTACCAAGATAGGAATTATGTTCAATAAGCGTTACTTTTTTGCCGCATCTTGCTGCCTGTATTGCAGCCATCATGCCTGCTGCACCGCCGCCTATTATTGCCACCATTTTATTCACCACTTTTGTGTTTGATTGGGTAATTACAACTATTTTAAATGAACAGGGACACACCTCCTGCATACGCTAAGGATGTGCAAACATACCTCCCACCTTTGGGTGAGGAATGTCCCTGCAACTTACAGCAGGTAGTTTACTCTGCGCTCTTCATAGTTTCGCGTGCTACAAAGAAAATCCGCTCGCTTTTTTCGTTGGGAGCATTGAAACTGAGGTTATCATACACGCCTACAACCTCCAGCCCTGCTTTTTCTAAAAGCTCTGTTATTTCTTCAACACTGTATGCTCGCTCGTAATGAGTTTCGTCGTAGCGGTAATACACATCCTCGTCTTTTTCAAAAAAGGTAAGGTCAAATGTGCATATTTTCTTTTCTTTGTCGTAAAAGTTCTGCCATGAGTAGAAAATATCCTCATCGTCACTGACATAAGTATTATCCCCCAAAATATGCTCAAGCTTATAGGCAGAATTAATATCAAATATGAAAAGCCCCTTAGGGTCAAGATAGTTGTTAACTAATTTGAAAACCTCGAGCAGTGCATTTTCGTCTGTTATGTAGTTAACGCAATCAAGCGTAGATACAACCGTGCTGACCGTGCCGTAAAGCTCAAATGCGGTCATATCCTGATTGAGGTATAGTATGCTTTTTTCTGCCTCGCACGCCTTCTCTCTTGCCACATCGAGCATTTCAACGGAGGAGTCAATACCTATCATGTCAAATCCACGGCTTTCAAGCTCCATTGTCATATTACCCGTACCGCAGCCGAGGTCAAGGCACAAGCCCTTTTCGTTTTGGAACTTGTCCATTATTTTTTCATAATAATCTGCAAAAAGTGCATACGGCACATCATTTTGCAGTGCATCATATAAATAAGCAAAATCCTGATACATAGGATTACTCCTTCTCTAATTTAGCATAAAGTCCAAGTAAATTCTTTGTGCCTACACTGTCAAATGCGATTTCATAACGCACATCGTTACCGAGGCTTTCAGCCTGGATAATAAGCCCTGCACCAAACTTTTTGTGTCGAACCCTGTCGCCCACCTTAAATGTGAGATTGCCTGTTAACTCAACCTTGCTTTCGGTTTTAGGCATAAGAGTTGTTTTTTCAATTTTGGGCCTGCCGGGAGCAAAGCCGAAATCGTCATTAAAGCCACCCGATGTACTGCCGCTTCCGAAGGGTGTTTTTTCGCTGTATTCATAAACGGTTTCGGGGATTTCTTCCACAAATCTGCTCTTTTGGTAGGGCGAGGTTTTGCCGTAAACAGTACGCGAAAAAGCACCTGTTATATAAAGCTTTTGCCTTGCACGCGTAATGCCTACATAGCAAAGTCGTCTCTCTTCCTCAAGCTCGCTTTCGTCATATATGCTCATAAACGACGGGAAAATACCGTCATCTGCACCCAATAAAAATACAACAGGGAACTCCAACCCCTTTGCAGAGTGCATTGTCATAAACACACAAGCGTCCAGCTCTTCGTCATAATTATCAATATCGCTCACAAGTGCAATATTGTCCATATAATCATCAAAGGTGGGGTTTTCGGTTGCATCATGATAGTTCTTTGCACCCGAAACAAGTTCGCCCACGTTTGCCTGTCTGTCGTCACGCTTTTCGTCGTTATCGAGGTATGCACGGTAGCCTGTTCTTTCGTAAACATAGTTTACAAATTCATCCACAGTAACCTCATTTTTTTGGCTGATAATCTCTTCCATAAGGTCAACAAACTCTCTAAGGTTTGTTTTTATCTCATCCTTGTGGAGCTGAAGAGACTTAAAAATACTTGTGCCCTCACGCTGTGCCGTTGCCGAAATCGTATCAACCGTAGTTTTGCCGATTTTTCTGGACGGAACATTGATAATCCTCTTAAGGCTCATATCGTCATCGGGGTTCTTTGCCAATCTAAGATATGCCACCATGTCGCGGATTTCCATACGGTCATAGAATCTTAATCCCGACAGCAGTCTGTAGGGTATACCGCGTCTCATGAAAATATCTTCACTGCTTCTGGTTAATGAGTTATTGCGGTACAAAAGAGCAATGTCCGAATACTTGTATCCGTCATTGTAAAGTCTTTTTATTTCGCTTGCGATATAACTTGCCTCTTCCTGTTCATTGGGCTCACGGTGGACAATAATTTTTTCACCCTCGCCCTCATTTGTCCAAAGACTTTTACCTTTTCTGCCGATATTATTCTTTATGACAGCGTTTGCCGCATCAAGAATATTCTGCGTTGAGCGATAATTCTGCTCCAAGCGTACAACATGAGCATCGGGGAACATTTTTTCAAAGTTAAGTATGTTTTCGATGTTTGCACCGCGGAATTTGTAAATACTTTGGTCATCATCACCAACTACGCACAGATTGCGGTGACTCTTCGCCAAAAGCATAATGAGCACATTCTGTGCATTGTTTGTGTCCTGATACTCGTCAACCAAAATATAGCGGAATTTGTTCTGATAATATTCCAGTGTTTCACGGCTCATCATAAAAAGACGTACCGTCTGCACAATCAAATCGTCAAAGTCAAGGCAGTTACTTACCTTTAATTTCTCCTGATAAATATCATAAATTTGGGCAATCTTTTCTTTTCTGTAATCACCTGCAACACTTTTCCTGTATTCACCGGGAAGCATCAAGGAATCCTTTGCCGACGAAATTTCAGCCATTACGCCCTTGGGTGTAAAAATCTTATCGTCAAGATTAAGCTCTTTAAGGCATTCCTTAACAAGACTTTTCTGGTCATCAGCGTCAATAATATTAAAGCTTTTTTCAAAGCCGATGCGGTCAATATCACGGCGGAGAATCCGCACGCATGCGGAATGGAATGTCTTCACCCACATATCATTAGCCGCTTCGCCGATAAGATTTTCAACTCTTTCAGCCATTTCCTTTGCGGCTTTGTTTGTAAAGGTAATGGCAAGGATATTCCATGGCTTAATGCCCTCTTCAATCATGTGTGCAATGCGGTATGTCAAAACTCTCGTCTTACCGCTTCCTGCGCCTGCAAGTACCAATAAAGGACCTTCTATTCTCTCGGCAGCTTCACGCTGCATATTATTTAATCCGTCAAGTAAACTCATAAATTTTCACCTAAAATCCCATTTAATCATATCTTTTAAAATTATATCACATTCCCTCTTTTCTTACAACAACAAAAAACACAAATTAAAAAATTTACCACCTGGGGACAGTCCCCAAATGGTAAATTTTTATCTTAATGCTGCGGCACCACTATTTATTCTATTGTTGCATATTCCATCAAGGATTCCATAGATTCATATGAATCCCAGGCCATAATTTTCACGGAATCAAAACCGTTCTCTATAGTGAAGGTTACCGCACCTGTTCCTGCATAATTTTGTACGAAAGCTGTTGAAATGCCGTCCTTTGTCACCAAAAGAGCAACCACATCGTCCTTTTCTGCGTTCACGGGGATAAAAGAAAATACACTGTACCCGATTTTGACGTCATTCGCGCTCTCAATAGGAAATTCGTAATCATAACAAATCTCTGTTTCTTTAAAAAAGGTATTTGTATATCCTTTGAAGCTGATTTTCCCCCACTCGCTTTCGCTTCCCATATAATAAATGCGTTCAAACGCCTTGCACTGATATATTGCGTCGTAACCAATTTCTGTTATTGTCGAGGGAAAGATTACGTTTTTTAAGTTTGAGCAGTTTGAAAAAGCATAATTCGGAATTTTCGTAATGGAGGCGGGAACTATTACACTTTCAACATTCGCATAAGAAAATGCACTTTGTGCAATAGTGAGTGTACCATCTTTAACGCAGACAACACCTTCAAGTGTATTTTTTGCGTTGATTAAATATTTCCCTGCATACAGAAGACCGTTTTCCCAGTTTTCAGCATTATTGTAAAAGGCTGTGTCCTCAAAAATAAAGTGCCCTATATTGGTTACTTCATTTGCGATTGTTACTTTTTCAAGAGAAGAGCATCCCGAAAAGGCATAATGACCTATGCTTTTCACACTTATCGGTATTTCCACGCTCGTTATACTTGTACAATTCATAAAGCAGTGTTGCCCGATACTGCTCACAGTTTCCGGAATAACGAGGCTTGTCACCAAACATCCGTCAAGATACAAATTTGCTCCGTAATACAACGGGTTTGAATAAAGTTCAAAGGAAATATTACACCATCTTGTCAAATCCTTTATATAAACATTTTTCAAGTTATCGCATTGAAGAAATGCACAATTACCTATGCTCTTTACGCTTTGAGGAATTGTTATTTTTTCAAGATTCTTACAGTCAGCAAAAGCGTATGAACCTATTGAAGTAATTCCCTCTTCGATAACCACCTCTTTTACCTGATTTTTTAAATTTTTCCACGGAGTGTTATCAGTTGCGTAGTTTTTCATCGAACCCGTGCCTGATATGGTAAGAACACCTTCTTCAAAGCTCCACACAGCATCTGCGCCGCATTCTCCTGTGTGTTCTGTTGCGCAGACGGTTATAGATGCACAGGCAAAAATACACGCTAAAACCAAAACCAATAAAATCTTCTTCATATAACCCCTCCTAAAATTAAAAAGTGCGTAGCTTGAAACTACGCACGAAAAACGCAGCTCCGTTTGTTGCTACACAAATCCTTCACATCAAACAAGTATGCGAAAAAGAGCCTGCGTTTTTACCAAAGTAAAAACACACACTTGTTCAGATGTGAATATTAAGATTTATGTAGCAGTATTAATATATCACAGAAAAAATATAAAATCAATGATTAAACCTTCAAAACAAAAAATTTACCACCTGGGGACAGTGATATACTCCCCTTAAAGTAGACACTTGAAATAACAAAAAATTTCAAGACTATT
>CAZNIC010000028.1:0-21573 GCA_964572985.1 uncultured Oscillospiraceae bacterium | reverse complement strand
CGTACGGCCGATCTGGATCTGGGAAGCGGACCACGCGCTGAAAGTGGTGATGATGGATTCAACCCATGCTTCGTCACCGTTGTTTTCAATTTCCTTTACTTCAATTGTCCAGCGTTTTGCATATGATTTATCAATCTCAACTTTTGCATTGATATAGTCTTTAAAAGCACTTTCCATTTGGTTCTCGTAATATTCCATTCTGCCTTCGTCGGCAAGGTACTGATAAAATGACTTGATATCTTTAACATTCTCCTTTGCCATGTCAGCATACCATTCGCCCATTGTCATACCGGGCATAACCTCAAAATTATACTTTTCATTCATGGTTGCTTCAAAATCTTCGTGGTATTTTTCCTGTGTTACATAATCGCCGTTATTTTTGGCATTTAAAACTCTTTCAACAACACCTTCGGGAGTGTTTGCATAACCGCATCCGCACCCTGCAAGTGAAAATACAAATACCGCCGCCAAAACCAAACCTGTAAATCTTTTTAATACGTTTTTCATAACATGCTTGCTCCTTTTATCTTATGTGTAAGGGACGATGCCTTCATCGTCCCTTATTTCATACTATTTTACTTTTTCAAAACAGAATCTAATACGGAATCCAACACGCCTAAAGCAACGACGCATCTTGCAATGCCAACGAGTACAGTAAGCCATACTGCCCAGCCCATGCCCAAACTCATAGATGCTCCTGTTGCAGAGCTGAATGCCAAACCATATACAGTACATGCAAAGAAACCTAATACAAGTGCAATTATATCTGCCGCAGTTGCAACAATTGATGCACCGCGCACAAATTTGTTCACAAAAGGAACAATTGTAGCCACAATATTAAGCACAAGTCCAATGATAAATACAAGTGTACAGCCCATCATAATAATTGAGGCAAAAGCCGCACCCACACTCCATTCGCCTGCTTCAATAAAGCTTTCCAGTGTATCGGAAAGGTTTAATGTGACGCCTTCTCCTCTGTACGATGCTGAAAACCAGTTGTTAAAAGATAAAATCGAAAAAACAACTGTCAAAAATGACAACGCCGCAAGAATAAGTCCCTTAAGACCCATTTTTTCAATAATACCGTTAACATCGGGCACAGTGAGGTTTATCTGTGTTGCGCCATTACCTGCCGGATTAGCCGCAGGTGTAGCTGTGGGTGTAGCAGTAGCTACTGTCGCCTTCATACAGTTATCGCAAAGAGTTTTTCCTTCGGGAGTCTGCGCTCCACATTTTGAACAAAACATAATTATGTCTCCTTTTTATGTAATTTTTTTAATTTAATTCGATTATTCAAATACGCCTTCGGAGAAGCCCCAGTCTCCACTACTATTATAATCGCTTCCTATAACCTCTATTTTCATTTGCAATGCTCCATCTAATGGAATTGTAATTGTCTTAGCAACACTCTCAGGGTCTAAGTCTGCTGTATATTCAATTAGCCCATCAATATAAATATTAAGTTTAGCTTTATCTGTTTTTGTACCATCAATATGTCCCATTGTAAACGATACACTACTATATTCACCATTTAAATTAAATAAAGCATTAGCCTTATTTGAACCTGTAGCTGTTGCAATAGGGTTCAACACAAATCCATTAGTATACTTTTTGCCAGACATTGTAAAGTACTCATTTTCTGTCAGACGATATTCTTCTCCACGCTGATACTGATAAGGTCCACATACATCAAGCCAGTTTTCAACATTACCGGGTTTTGCACCAAGATATACAACCTTTTCAACGCCGTCCCAGCTTACCTCTTTACCAATAGCAGTACCTACCGCTCTTACGGGCAAATATGTCGTTCCGTTATAGATAAACGGTTCAACTGTATTGCCGTTAGCATCCTTGGGTTGCACTTCTTCACCGTCCATAAAAATACGAATATTATCGTACTTTACCTGAATGGTTTCGTAAGCATCCTTTGCAATAGTGGGTACACAACCTATGATAGTTGTTGCCAACGCTCCTGCTAAAAAACCTTGCATTCTTTTTTTCATTGTTTTGGCATCCTTTCTTACCATGTTTTAATTTCTTCATTATACACAAAGCAATTATATACATTGCTCGTTGTACCAAATTCTTCATAAGAATTGCCTGTCACTTTATAAACCGACGCATTTTCTGAATAAGAGTTGTCGTAACTTGCAACATACACACTCTCGCCTTCATCATTAAGAATAGTTATATCAGCACCCGGCAAATCAACCGTTGCAACCTCGCCACTCTTAAGATTAACCGAACCAATAAAATCACCATCACTATACCAAGCGTACTTATCGCCTATAAGCTTTGAATAATACATAGCTCCTATATTGCCTAAATTGCACACAACCTCGTTTGTGCCCTTGTTAAAGTTATAAAACTTAAGACTTGTTTCACAAGTTCCGTCTGTATACTTTGCCGACCAGTAATAGAAGCCGTCTTTAGTAATCTTTGCATCATGGAATGTTTTGTACTCTTCAACCATTGTTACTTCAAGGGTCTTCAAATCCACAATGGTAATGTCAAACGTACTTTCCGCATCACCTGCAATGCCGTTTGTAACAGCATATCTTCCCGAACCAACGCCCGTTGCAACGGAATAATCTTCAATAACCTTTAACACTTCGCCTGTATTCATATCGGCAATAACGCCGTATGCTCCGTCAACTATTGTCGATACCGAGTAAAAAATTCTGTCTTGGTAAACGCTCAGTATAGTAATCCAAAACTCGTCTGCCGGGTCGAACTCATCATCCTCCCCAAAACCAAAATCCTCTTTTATCTCATCCACAATTTCCTGCGGAGGGATTTCGGTTAAAACAATCTCTGCCTCATTATTAACGCCAGCCTCTGTATACATGATGTCAAGTCCGTCAGCGTAATAAACGCCCTCTCCGTCAGTTAATACTGACCAGCCCACATCATACTCAACAGAGAAAAACATATCACCGTCTTTCTTGAACAAGTCACCGTCATCAGTATAAAAAAGCATATCATCAACTTTTGCGCCATTACCGTCAACTATTACATACTCCGGTTCAGGCATGATGATGTCGTTAATCACGCTTTCGCCGCCACCGTCATTTTCATCATCAGCACTCTTTTTATCTTCACTGCATCCTGCAAGTGAAAACATCATCACTATGCTAAGTAAACTCGCCAACAACTTTTTCATATTATTCATCCTTTCTGCATATTAAATATGTAATTTTTTGCCTTTATGCACATACTATAACATATTTAATCCGATTATGTCAATATTTTGTAAGCATTTTAGCCTTATTAAATAAGTGCATTACACATTAAATACATTTTATAATAATACTAGAAAAAGGGGGATACATATGGACGAAATAGATGTAAAAATTGAAAACGGAAAAGACTTTATCCGCTCAAGAATTACCGAGCTTAGGCTAAAATCTGATGTATCCGAATATCAGATGAGTTATGACCTTGGGCAAAACCGTGGCTATATTCAGGCTATTTCATCCGGGAAATCTATGCCGTCTATGTCGGGTTTTCTCAACATCTGTGACTATTTTGGTATAACCCCTCATGAGTTTTTCGACCCCGACGTAAAAGAGCCCGAGCTTTTGGGCGAAATCAACGCCCTATTAAAAGAGCTTAATGAGGATGATTTAATTCTTCTTAGGGATGTATTATTGCGAATAACAAAAAACACACCGTAGCAATAAAACGCTACGGTGTGTTTTAAATTCTGTATGTATTCTCTTACTCGTCACACTCGCTTTGCCGTAAATGTCACATCTTCGGAGTCAATATTCTCTTGTTCAATTGTTATCTCAATATTATCATATGTTTTGTTATATATCCAAGCACTCTCATCCTCATCATAATACTCGTCCATATTTTCATACATCTCATCCCATGCGTCATCAACAATCTCTGCAGCATCACGATATGCTGCTTTGTTATCAAGCATTGAGCTTAATGCAATGGTGTGTATTAATTTAAGTCCTTCCAACGCATCCTCTTCATAATAGAAATCATTTACAAACGCATAGAACACTTCTGTTTCCATCAGCACGGACACCTCGTTTACTGTTCCGACGCCGCCGGTTTCAAAAGTGAGCACTGCTTCAGCTCCATATGCTTCACAAAGCTCAAATTCATATGTATTGCCGTTTTTGTCGGCATCGTCCATATCAAGCTCTTTGAGCATGTCTTCAACCAGCGTGTCTTTGTACACACTTGAGAGGTCTTCTTTTACGACTTCTACACGACTGTTCCAATTTTCAACGTAATCATATGCGCTTACGCCTGAACCACCCGCAATTTTAAAAATTGCAAAGCCTACAATACCGATCACTGCAAGTACCGCTATAATTACAGCAACTGCTTTCGCCTTTGAGAAATTATAGCCGCCTTTTTTTGTATATTCTTGCTTATCAACTTCTGCTCCGCAATGCTCGCAAAACATTGCATTGTCTTCGATTTCGTTGTTACATCTACTGCATTTTGCCATTTTTATCATCCTTTCATCATCGTTCTTCAAGATACGGCGCGTTCTTAAGTGCGTAGCTACGGTTCAAAAGGTTAAATATCGCACCTGCTACGCCGATAATACCGCCAAAAATAATATTTAGTACGATAAACACTATGCACGAGGTAAACATGGCATCATATTCTGCCACTATTCCGCTTATACGTGCTTCAACTCTTTTTGACCTTTGGAACGACTGGTATGCAACCGAAAAATTCCACAGCGAAATAACCGCATAGCTTATCCAGGTATATTCGCCCCAATCCCAGGAGTTGTCGAAAAAGTACCATGCCAAAAGTGCCTGTATTATTGCAACCGCAAGCCATACCAAGCCTGACGCTTTTTCCCTTGTTACCAAAGTTTCACTTGGGCTTTTCACGTAGTACCCGCCTCTGTAGGGGGCATATGCACCATACAAAGGTGGTGCGGTATGCGCCGTTGTATGAGCGGTGCTCTGTCCACAGGACGGGCAGAAAGGTGCACCCGGCAAAAGCTTATTTCCGCATTTTGTGCATATTCCGCTATTTATAGCACCTGCTGCCTCACGCGAAATCCCACATCCGGGACAAAAAGGAGTATCCTCCTCCATTTCCCTGCCACAGGAAGGGCATTTGTACATTTTTTTCATGGGCGGTTTTCCGCAAGAAGGGCAAAACGCTGCTGTTTTTTTCATCATCTTACCGCAAAAAGCACATTTTACTTTCTCGGGAGCATCTTCACCTTCTGCACTTTTTCCGCAGTACGGACAAAACGGTGCATCTATATCAATTAACTTGTTGCATGTGGGACAATGAGTTGACCCAACAGTTTTTTTGCCGACATCTGTTGCCAATGCCCCACAGTTATGACACACATTGCCGTCCATCCATTTTCCGCAAACTTTACATAAACTGGACACTTAATTCACCTCAAATACTTTTTTATCCATTTTAACATGACCTCGCTAATTTTGCAACTATTTATTAATTCATTTTTTGATTATATTTTTGATTGTTTATTTGATTTTCAAAATAGGGTAGAATATAGCTATATGGGGGTGTTTTTATGGATTTTATTATCAAAAAACCTACAAGTTCAAACCGTACTGTCAGAATGCCTGACGAATTGATTGATACTATCAGTGCCATTGCCAACGAAAAAGGGATTTCCTTTAATCAGCTTGTTGTGCAATGCTGTGAATATGCTCTCGACCACCTGCATAAAGCAGACGACAAAACCGATTAATTTAAGTATAAAGTTTTTACGAAAAAAAGTCTTGGACAAAATGTCCAAGACTTTTTTGATTATTTGTCTTATCATGAATTAATACACGGGTATTATCTTTCCGTTTTCAACCATATAGCCTGTTATGTCGCCCATGTCATCCCAATATACATTGAATTTTTTTGCATATCGGGTCATGTAAAAGGAGTAATCTTTTGAAAACATTTCACCCTCGCAAAGGGTGAAGCCTGCATCCTCGTCGTATTTTACGCACCAGCCTATACAGTAGTTGAAATTGTTATAAAACTGATGCTCAACAACACCTATACAGCCTTCGTTAAGTCCTATCATCAGCTCATTAACACCATCATAGTCCATATCACAGCAAACAAAATCAGCGTTTTTTCTGTCGGGCGGATTACTTCCCGTGTACTCATACTGACCTGTGTATTCAAACTCGTTGAAAAACTCGTGCCCCATATTATCATTAAGGTATACGGTAAGCTTGCCGTTATCAAGGGTGATGTCCGCATCCACAAGAGTATTGTTTTTACCAAGTCTTATTTTACCATTTTTGTTTACATCATCCAAAAACAGCAGATGGTTCCACTCTTCATACATTGAAAAAACCGCCACATGGTGATAATTTGGGTATTTGGAGTATTCCTCCATTTTGCTGTCAGATTCAAACCCTATAAAATACTCGTTTTCCTCGTATGTGATTTTGGGTTCGGAGGGTGGTTCTTCTTCAAGCTCTTCTATTGTCACAGCCGCTTCTGTGGCTACTTCTGCAGGCAATTCATAATGCTCCGTGACAGTCTCCTCTGTGGGATGAGATGGAGCTAACACAGCCGTATCTTTCTCTTGCGACAAATATATTCCCACGCACATGCCCACAAGTGTGAGTACCCCCAAAAGAATAATCCACACTTTAAGATAAGATGCTTTCAGTGCTTTTCTGACGCTTTGTGCATCACTGTAGCATTCATTCGGGTCAAGCTTTTTGCATTTTTTTATAACCCTAAGAAGCCTGCCGCGAATGCAGGCGTAATCTGCCAAAACCTGCATGGTGGCACCAAAGGAATATATATCCGTTCTGAAATCCGTTGGCATAACACCGTACTGCTCAATAGGCGCATAACCAAAGCTTCCCATTTTTTCGGTGTCGGGCATGATTTCGTCACGGAAAATCCGCGCAATGTCATAATCAACAAGATATGCGTCACCGTTTTTTGTCACAATAATATTCTCGGGCTTTATATCACGGTGGATTATGTTTTTACCGTGCAAGGTTTCCAATGCCGCCAAAATACAAAGCGCAATATGGCGCACCTCGTGTTTTGTGAATTCATAGCCTTTGTTTATCAGATCCGAAAGCGTGTCGCCTTCGATCCATTCTTCCACCACTTCGGTCGAATCCTTAAGCGCAACCGAAACAATCTTTGGTATATATGGCGAGTCAATTTTTGCAAGGCGTTTGTAAAGCTCTCGCCTGTCTCCTTCAATTTCACGAAGAAGATATTTTTTGCCCTTATCCTCACAAAGGGTGATTTTTTGCCTGTCGGTCTGTTTTAGTATTTTGATGTGCCGCACAAAATCACTCCTTGCAAATCAATATGTTTTATATTATCATGATTATATTAAAAATAAGGAGGATTGTCAATGACTCCCTCAACTCATGACCTCATACTAGGCATAAAGGAAGCCGATGATATCAACTCATTTTTTGAGCTTCACAAAAACGATTTTGTAACCGTTTTACCCCACGAATATTTGAACGAGCTTATCACAATCAAAAATATGGCAGTGTCCGATGTTGTCAAAAACTCTGCATCGGGCGAATATGTGTACAAAATTTTCAAAGGCGAAAGAAAAGCATCACGTGATATACTTATATCCATAGCCTTCGGCATGAAGCTTTCGCTTGAGGAAACTCAGCTGCTTTTACGCATATCAAAATTTGCAACATTAGACCCGCGTGACAAACGCGACGGCGTTATCATATATGCACTCACCCACTCAATGACCGTTTTTGAAACAGATGATTTGCTCGACGAAAATAATTTTACTACATTAAAATAATAAAACCACCTTTTCGTATGTTGAAAAGGTGGTTTGTTATTGTGTTCAGATTGCCGTTTTGCGGGGTTGGATACCCCCTCTTAGACTGAAAGAAAATTGTTCAGATTGTGCTCGTAATCGAATGCCGCGTACTTTGTGTACGCAATTGAGATTACGAGTGCAATATGGGCAATTTTACTCAGTCTATATTATCTGTGATAAAGCCTCTTATTCTCATACTTTGGCGCACAGCTCACATTAATACCAAGTCTGCGTAAAAGCATCTCGTCTTCATCGGATAAAATGACGGAGAAGTGAGCGTCACTGCCGCGGAGGTGACTGAGCTGCTCGGTAGCAAGCTTTGCTACGGGGTCGGTCAGTGCAGATACCGTGAGTGCCATTAATACCTCATCGGTATGAAGTCTGGGGTTTTTGTGCTTGAGATATTCTGTTTTCAAATCACAGATGGGTTTTAATACGCTTTCTGCTATCAGTTCAACCTCGTCACGGATACCGCCAAGAGCTTTGAGTGCATTAAGGAGCAGTGCACTTGCCGCACCAAGTGTTGAGCTTGTTTTGCCGGTAATAACTCTTCCGTCGGGAAGCACCAATGCACCTGCAGGACCGCCTGTCTCCTTTTCTTTTTTCATTGCCGCACCTATAGCAGGACAAAAATCCTCTGTTATGCCGCTTTGATTCATCAGTACTTCGATTTTTCTTACCTGTGTTTCATCACCGAGACCCTTGAGACGGTTAACGCAAGCCGTGTAATAACGTCTGAGGATTTCCATTTTTGATGCGTCACAGCATACTTCATCATCCACAATACAGTTGCCAACCATGTTTACGCCCATATCGGTAGGTGACTTGTAGGGGCAGTCGCCCTGAATTGTCTTAAAAATTGTTTTAAGCACAGGGAAAATCTCCACATCACGGTTGTAGTTTACGGCGGTTTCACCATAGGCTTCCAGATGGAAGGGGTCAATCATATTAATATCGTTAAGGTCAGCCGTTGCCGCTTCATAGGCAAGGTTAACCGGGTGCTTTAAAGGAATATTCCAAATAGGAAAGGTTTCAAACTTAGCATAACCTGCTGTTACGCCGCGCTTGTGTTCGTGATATAACTGGCTGAGGCATGTTGCCATTTTGCCGCTTCCGGGACCGGGTGCTGTCACAACAACAAGAGAACGTGTTGTTTCGATATATTCGTTCTTGCCGAGGCCCTCCTCCGATACTATGTGCATTACATCATAAGGATAGCCTTCGATGGGATAGTGGCAGTAGCATTTTACTCCGAGAGATTTAAGATGCTTTAAAAACGTATTTGAACTGCTCTGACCTGTGTAGCGTGTAAGTACAACACTGCCTACATAAAGCCCAAGTTCACGGAAAGTGTCAATAAGCCTTAAAACATCGTCGTCATACGTAATGCCCAAATCCCCGCGCATTTTGTTGGATTCAATATCTGCCGCATTGATTGTGATTACAATTTCAACGTCGTCCTTAAGCTGCTGAAGCATGTGCATCTTGCTGTCCGGTTCAAACCCCGGTAACACTCTTGACGCATGGAAATCGTCAAACAGTTTACCTCCAAATTCAAGATACAGCTTGCCTCCAAACTGCCGTATACGCTCGCGTATCTGTTCGGACTGTGTTGCCAGATATTTTTGATTGTCAAAGCCTATTCTTTTCACATTCTGCACCTACCCTAACAAAATCTAAACTACATTATATCAAACTTTTTGTTTATTGTAAAAGGGTATTTTCATATTTTTTAAATATTTTTTCTTATCCCCATCTATACCGCCTTCTTCTTGACTTTATGTGACGCTGATAGTATAATATTCATGGCATTTTTTGAAAAGGAGTACGAAAATGAGTAATAATCAGAATAATGCTCCCCGTGAGCATCTTAAGAGCCGTTTAGGCTTCATCCTCATCAGCGCAGGATGTGCCATCGGCGTCGGCAATGTTTGGAAATTCCCGTGGATGGTAGGTCAGTACGGCGGCGGTATGTTTGTACTTATCTATCTTATATTTTTACTTGCAATGGGCGTTCCCGCTCTTACGATGGAATTTGCCGTAGGCAGAGCAGCACAAAAGAGCCCTGCAAAAATTTATGACGCACTCGGCAAAGGCAACACCCCCTGGAAAACGCACAGCTTTATGGCAATGCTGGGCAACATTGTGCTTATGATGTTTTATGTTCCCGTATCAAGCTGGATGCTTCAGTATTTCTTTGATATGGCAACAGGCGACTTTGTGGGCGTAACAGGCAGCACTGCAATCGGCGACAAATTTGATGCCATGCTTGCAGACCCCACTGCCATGATTATTTTCTCGGCTATTATTACGATTGTATGTTTTGCAATCTGCTCTGCAGGTGTTCAGAAAGGTCTTGAGAAAGTAACAAAGGTCATGATGATTGCACTGCTTGTTATCATGGTAGTGCTTGCTGTTAACTCCATATTCCTCCCCGGCGCAGCAGAGGGCTTAAAGTTCTATCTTGTTCCCGATGTAGACGCTTTTCTCAGCCAAGGTCCTATCAAGGTTATCGTTGCAGCAATGAATCAGGCGTTTTTCACACTCAGTCTTGGTATAGGTTCTATGGCAATTTTCGGCAGCTACATAGGCCGCGACCGTGCTCTTATGGGCGAAAGCATCAATATTTCGCTTCTTGATACGTTTGTTGCTTTCACATCAGGTCTTATTATTTTCCCTGCATGCTTTGCATACAATATTGACCACACTGCAAACGGTCCATCCCTTATATTTGTAACACTTCCCGAAGTATTTAACAACATTCCCTACGTAGGCAGGATATGCGGTGTTCTCTTCTTCCTGTTTATGACATTTGCGGCGCTCAGTACAGTGCTTGCAGTATTTGAAAACATTCTTGCATGTACTATGGATATGTTTGGTTGGTCAAGAAAAAAAGCCTCTGTGATTGACTGTATAGCAATTTTGGTTCTTATCCTTCCGTGCATCTTTGGCTTCAATATATGGAGCAATGTTGCTCATGACAAAATCGGCGGCATCATGGATATGGAAGACTTCCTTGTAAGTAATATTCTTCTTCCCCTCGGTGCACTTATATTCATTCTGTTCTGTACATTAAAGTGTGGCTGGGGCTGGAAAAACTTTACCAAGGAGGCCAATACCGGCAAAGGCTTAAAGGTTAAACCCTGGATGCGTTGGTATATGACAATTATCCTTCCCCTCATTATTATAACTATATTTGTTATGGGTCTTGTAGACAAGTTTGCTCCCAAGGCAACCTCCGCAGATGCGGAAATCCCCACTGAGATTGCAAGTGAAGCGCCCACAGAAATCGAAAACGAAATCCCTACAGAGGTATAAATACACAAAAAAAGAAATGCGTGAGTTGTACTCACGCATTTCTTTTTTAGATTTTATAAGCTTTTTCAATAGGTATCGAGCACATGATTCCTCTCGCAGGGGAACGCAAACCAAACTTGGAGTTAACCGCCTCCATAATATCTGCCGATATATTGGCAGGCGCCATTATCAAAATAATTTCTCTTTCCTGTTCAATATCGATATTGGCAAGTTCCTTTAACCTTTCGGTGTCTGCAAATCTGCCCTTTATAACGGTGCCGCCTGTGGCACCCGCTTTTTTAGCCTCCTGCATTACCTCGTCCACATAGCCCTGACCTACGGTTATTATAATAAGATTATGCTTATGTGTATTATTCATAGTGGTAACATCTCCTTCCGAAACATCTTCGGGCATATTTCTGTTCAACATCTCAACTATCAGGCGGTTTGCCGCAGATAATTTAATTATCAATAAAAGACCGCCGTATTCTGAATAGCTTGCAAAATTATCGTTGAAAGACTGCGCCAGTGCATTAACATTAGCACTCGAGCCAAAGCTCAAAATAATATCCTTATTATTGCTGGTGAGACCCATAATGTCCATCATTTCAGAAGGTGCCGTACCAAAGCCCATAGTTTGAACGTGAAGACGGATTTCGTTTTTATCCAGAACGGTCATCAGCTTTTTTCCTCTGCCTCTTCCCACAATGGACAAGAGCATCATTGTACGTTCAGGGGTGTTATTTCCCATCAGGCAACCTCCTCATCAAAATAAACTATATTATCCTCAATCTGTAAGAATTCGTCATAAGCTTTTCTCAGTCTTCTGCGTCTTCTGATATTTCCGCTCAGACCAAGCACTTGGATTGTAATCAAGGGGGTCATGGCAATCATAGCAACAACGCCAAAGGCATCTGTCATGACATTTCCGCCCAGAATTTCACACGCACCTACCGTAAAAGGCAGGACAAAGGTAGTTGTCATAGGACCGCTTGCAACGCCACCCGAGTCAAAAGCAATACCTGTATAGATAGGCGGTACAAAGAAAGTTATTATAAGTGATATTGCATATCCCACCGCGACAAAAGGCAATATAGGAACACCCGTCAGTACGCGCACCATAGAGATACCCACCGACACACCAACACCAATTGACAGTGCAAGCCCGATAGACTTTTCGGTGATTGCGCCGTTTGTAACCTCGGTAACCTGTTTTTTAAGAGAGTGAACCGCAGGCTCGGCAGAAACAACAAAGTACCCCATCAGCATGCCTATGGGAATAAGCAAGTACTTATTTTCGCTTCCGGCTATTGCCGCACCTATAAGACGACCCGCAGGCATAAAGCCTACATTTGCACCCACAAGGAAAAGCACAAGTCCGGCATATGTATATACAAGACCTATCAATATCTTAGCAATCTGGTGTCTGTGAAATCTTCTTGATATTATCTGAAAGATAATAAACACAACAAGTATGGGAAACAGTGCAATCAAAACTTCCTTGCAGTAATGGGGAAAAGCGTTAAGAAATTCTTTAAAAGCATCTGTAGTTGTTTCAACTAAAGGGATAACCGTTTCCGATGTTTCGGGCGTGGGCTTATAGCAGATGCTTAAAATAAGCACTGAAAGAATAGGTCCGATACTGCACAGCGCCACAAGACCGAAGCTGTTTTCTCTGGAGTGCTTGTCACCGCTGATAGTTGCAAAACCTGCACCAAGCGTCATAATAAAGGGTACGGTTATTGGTCCTGTTGTTACGCCGCCTGAGTCAAATGCCGTAGGCACAAACTCGGGGGGTGCAAACAACGCTATCACAATAATCAAACTGTAAAAAACAATCAAAAGCCTTGAAAGGGAAATGTTTTTCATGGCTCTTATCATTGCCAACGACAAAAAAGCACCAACGCCTAACGCGACACTCAAAATAAGCACCATGTTGGGAATTGAGGGCACCTGCTCTGCCAAAACCGTCAAGTCAGGCTCTGCAATTGTTATTATAATACCAAGAATAAAGCATACCGCAACAGCTATAACGGGTTTTTTTGATTTACTTATCTGAATACCTATACCTTCACCGATAAGTTCCATCGAAACTCCCGAGCCGTGGGTAAAAAAGCTTATGCCAAATATAAGCAGCAATGTTCCGAAAAGGAACAAAACCAGCACCCCCGAACTTAACGGTGCAATTGAAACGCTCAACAAAAGCACAATTACCGCTATGGGAAGGATTGAGCTTAACGCTTCTTTAATAAAACTATTGAAATGACTCAAGGCACTTACCTCCTGGTTGCATCTGTTTATATCATTATACAGGATTTTTTTGCTTAAATCAACACTAAGACAAAAAATTAACCGACTCTTAATTTTTTAAAGAGGCTGTGTTGCACAGCCTCTTTTTCATTTCACTTTAAAGCCCGATTTTGCAATGGCTTTTTCAAGCTTTTTCATGTTTATTTTTTCGGGAGCTTCAAAAACTGCCACCCCTTCAACGTGGCTTGCTTTTACCACTCTGCAACCGAGTTTTTCCAATGTCTGCGTAACTGTAGCCTCACAGTGTGCGCACATCATTCCCTCAATTTTAATTGTTATTTCCCTACCGTGACGGGCTTTATTTGTCTTCTTTTTATCTCTTTTTGTGCTGTGCATATCAAAAAAGTTAAGTCTCAAAGCATTTGTCACTACGCAAACGCTCGACAAGCTCATAGCCGCAGCACCAAACATAGGGTTCAATTCCCATCCGAAAAGTGCGATATACGCACCTGCCGCAAGGGGTATGCCTATTAAATTGTAGATAAATGCCCAGAAAAGGTTTTCTTTAATATTACGAAGAGTTTGTCTGCTCAATCTTATCGCCCCGGGGACGCTTACAAGCGAGGAGTTCATCAGCACAACATCTGCCGCATCAATAGCTATATCAACACCGTTTCCGATAGCGATACCCGTGTCTGCCTGAGTCAATGCAGGTGCGTCGTTGATGCCGTCGCCTACCATAGTTACCTTGCCTTCTTTTTTTAGTTTTTCCACAACATTGGCTTTTTCACCCGGAAGAGTATCGGCGAATACTTCGTCCACGCCTGCTATGCGTGCAATTGCTTCTGCTGTACGACGGTTGTCGCCTGTGAGCATAACTGTTTTAATTCCCATGTCCTTAAGCTCGCGTATTGCCTTGTTGCTGTCTTCCTTTATCATATCAGCTACTGCAATAATACCCAAAAGCTCGTTGTTTTTTGCAAAAAGGATGGGTGTTTTTCCTTCATCTGCCAGATTTTCAAGCTTTTTTTCAATATTTTCCGAAAGTTGTACCCTTTGCGAAATAAACGTCTTGTTACCGCCGTAAATTTCGCAATTTTCAATCTTTGCTTTAAGTCCGTTACCCGGCAGCGCCAAAAAATCGCTGCTTTCAAGCTTTTCGATACCCATTTCCTCTGCTTTTTTCACAATCGCTTTTGCAAGAGGATGCTCGCTCTTTAATTCAAGAGAGTACGCATACTGCATTAGGCTTTCGTCCTCAGAATAAATATCCGTCACCGAAGGCGTACCTTTTGTGATAGTACCTGTTTTATCAAGCACCACAATATCGGTTTGTCCTGCTTTTTCCAGCGATACTGCTGTTTTAAACAGAACACCGTTCTTTGCGCCAACGCCACTGCCAACCATAATTGCTACAGGTGTGGCAAGTCCCAGTGCACATGGACAACTGATTACCAATACCGATATTGCTCTCGCCAAGGCAAAGCCTGCACTTTGACCAACTATCATCCATATAACAAAGGTTACAATCGCAATGCTTATTACAATCGGCACAAAAACACCTGATACCTTATCTGCAAGGCGGGCAATAGGTGCTTTTGTTGCCGCAGCACCCTCAACCATTTTTATAATCTGCGAAAGCGTGGTATCTTCACCAACTCTTGTCGCCTTGCATCTAAGAAATCCCGACTGATTAATGGTTGCGGCACTGACACGGCTTCCTTCTGTTTTATCAACCGGTACACTTTCGCCTGTAAGTGCCGATTCGTCAACAGCACTTTCGCCCTTTTGTACAACGCCGTCAACAGGAATGCTTTCTCCCGGTCTTACAACAAATACGTCACCCACCGCCACCTCTTCAATGGGCACAACTGTTTCCTCACCGTTTCTTATAACGCGGGCACTCTTGGCTTTAAGTGCCATAAGTCCCTTTATAGCATTTGTAGTTTTTCCTTTTGAATATGCTTCCAAAAGCTTTCCCAGAGTTATCAGCGTCAATATCATGCCTGCCGATTCAAAATAAAACTCGTGCATAAGATGCTCGGGATGACTGCTCGTTGTCATCAAGAAAAGTACCACGCAAGAATAAATAAAGCTTGCCGCTGCACCTAATGATACAAGAGTATCCATATTAGGCGCCTTGTTGATAAGCCCCTTTGTGCCCGATATAAAAAACTTCTGGTTAATTACCATTATAATCCCCGAAAGGATAAGCTGTATAAGTCCTATCGCAATGTAGTTTCCTTCAAAAAACTTGGGCAGTGGCAAAGATGCCATATGTCCCATTGAAAAATACATCAATACCATAAGAAAACCAAGTGATGTAAAAAGCCTCAGCTTCATGGGTTTTGTCTCATCTATTTTTTCAGTTGTCGTTTTGTTTGTATTTCCGTCTGCTCTTTCGGCTCCGTAGCCTGCTTTTTTGACAGCCTGTATTATTTTTTCGCCATCTCCCCCTTCAACGGTCATCGAATTGGTAAGCAAGCTAACACTGCACTCTGTCACGCCGCTGCAACTTTTGACAGCCTTTTCCACCCTTGCACTGCAAGCCGCACAGCTCATTCCGGTAATATTGTATTTTTCCATTTTTTCACCTACTTCATCAGTTTTTGTAATACTCCAACTAGTTCGTCCACGGTCTCGTCCTTGCCGTCCTTTATATCATTTGCAACACAAGACTTAATATGCTCACTCAAAAGTTCCTTATTAAAAGCATTAAGTGCCGCAGTCACCGCCGAAACCTGTGTCAATATATCAACACAGTATGCGTCATTTTCTACCATGTTGCGTATTCCTCGTATTTGTCCTTCAATACGGCTAAGCCTGTTTATAAGGCTTTTGTATTCCTTTTCATCACGTTTTTTTGTTTTGCAGCAATCCATACTATCGCCTCCTTATATACCCCATGGGGGTATTTTTATGATATCATATTCAATGCACCTTGTCAATATTGACAATATTTTTTCAATGTGATATACTCGAACTAGCGGATTGCAAAATCCGACAATTATTTTAAAGGAGTTTTTTTAATGAAAAAATTTGCAAAGTCCCTTCTTTGCCTTGTAATGGCACTTATGCTCGTGTTCTCTTTTGCAGCATGCAATGGCGACAAGAAGGAAGAAGAAACAACAGTAGCAGTTAAGGAAGAATCCGGTCCCTCTTTGAAAGGCGCTGAAAAGGCTGTTACAGACCTCTTAAGTGATGAAGAAACACTTCTTGAAATCACAGGCATGGACGCTATGCTTGATTCCATGGTTGGTACAGACCTTACAGATGAACAGGCTGTTTTGGTTGAAGATTTTATAGCAGACATTTTAGATTTCATCGAAATTGATGTTGTTGATTCTTTCACCGAATCCGATACTAACTCTCCCGCTTATGTAACTGTTAAAGTTTCTTACCCCGATTTTGAAAACGTTGATATAGAAAGCTACACATCTGATTTAGATTACATGATGAGCGTTCTCGAATCTCTTGGTTACACTGAAGAATCTCTTTCTCAGGTTACTGACGAAAACGAAATGATTGACATCTTGTTTGAAGTTACAATTGCAATGATGGAAGACATCGCAGCAGACGCTGACGTAATCTCTATAGAAGAAACAGTTGAAGTTGTTTACGAAAACGACGAATGGGTTGTAGTAACTGAATAATTTCAATTAAACTAAAACGGTGCGGAAAATTCCGCACCGTTTTAACATTTAAAAATAGCTTTCAATGACAGTCATAACACATTCTTTTTGTTTGTCTGTTAATGCACCAAACTTTTTTATAAGCATTCTCTCTTGTTCTGACAAATCTGATAAATTCAATTCGCCGGCAACCTCTTTTATATCATTTCGTCCTATCAGATAATCAACCGACACATCAAAAAAATCAGCTATTTTTATAAGCGTCTCAATATCAGGCTCTACGTTGTGATTTTCATATTTGTTTATCGACTGCTGACTAACCATTACCGCATCTGCTATTTTTTGCTGACTAACACCTGCTGTTTGTCGTAACAGCTTCAAATTTTTAACCATATTTATCACCCTATTATATTTTAACAACAAACAGGCGTTATTTATAAATCCAATAATTAGTTATTGACAACAACTTTAGGTTGTGATAGAATTCAACTGTGGATTGTTGTATCCGACACTTATTTTTTAAAGGAGATTTTTACAAATGAAAAAACTCGCAAAACCCATTGTGTGTGTCTCTCTGGCACTTAGCCTCATGTTTTCACTTGCAGCATGTGGTGAGAAAAACACAGATGAAACTACAGCTCCCGTAAAGGTTGACCGCTCAGAAGAAGCAATTGAACTTGTTGAAGAATTTTTATCCGAAGAATACTTCGATAAAAAAGCCGAATACTGTGTAGACCCTGATGAATTTTGGGATCAGCTTGAAGAAAGTTCAAATCTTGATGAACTTGGTGGCGATATAGACGATATCAATACAGGGGATGATTATATCGAGCTCGTAGTAGATGCGCTTGTATCAGAAGGCTGGGCTGAAGAAGTAGCTGAATTTTATGCAGAATTGTTTATAGATGCATCAATTACTGAAGATTCTGAATACTCCGTAAAAAAAGATGACGACCAATACATCGTAACAGTAAAATTAAAACAGCGTGACTCAGATGATGTAAATGAATGTTTGATGCAAGCAATAAATGATACTGAACAATACTCTCAAGAAAATGGTATAAGCACTTGGTCTGAGTATAACAAGATTTTCAAAAACTTTGCCGAAGAAGGTTTAGAAGATATCAAAATGAAATCTGATAAGAATAAATATGTCGTTGTTGAACAAGATGGTGAACTCAAAATTGATATTGAAGAATCTGACTTAGGCGACTAATTTATCAGGAGGAAAAAATGAATAATCAACAACAAAAAAAGAAAAAACCTATTACAGCCATTGTAATGTTTGCATTAGCCGCAATATTTGCTGTAATGCTGATATGTGGCCTCATCTCGTTTGAAACAACAAACATCGGTGCAATAGTTATGGCAGCTATCTGGACCATCGGTTTCGTTACACTTGGTCTTTTGGCGTTGAAAACTTCTGCCAAATCCTTAGGATGGTTAGCAGGTGTTGCAATGTGTTTGGGCTCTTTAACTGATTTGTTTATTAACGGACTCGATTATGAAGCTGTACTTGGCTGTATCATTCTTACAATAGTTTTTGTTGTTATATTTATCATTAAAAATATAAAACACAAAAAGTAATTTCTAAACGGCACGGGGTTTTCTCCGTGCCGTTTTTTGTTCGTTTATTGACACCTTCTCCTATAAATGATAAACTTATCCTATCAAGCTAAAGGACTGAAAAACATGTTAATACGAAAAGCCACCTTCGGTGATTTGCCCGAAATTATACAAATCTACGCCTCTGCCCGTATTTTTATGGCAGAAAACGGCAACAAAAATCAATGGGGCAGTGTTTATCCTCCCTCAGAGGTTATCCAAAGTGACATCACAAACCAAAAGCTTTATGTATGCACCGAGGATGACCGCATAGCCTGCGTATTTTATTTTGCTGTTGAGGCTGACCCAACCTACAGCATAATCCATAACGGGGCATGGCTAAATAACGCCCCCTATGGCGTTGTCCACCGTGTGGCATCAACGCATATAGTAAAAGGTGCCGCACGTTTTTGCCTCAATTGGGCATTTAATGAGTGCCGTAATCTCAAAATTGATACTCACCGCGACAACATCCCCATGCAAAATCTTTTAAATAGCCTTGGTTTTAAATACTGCGGTATTATTCACTGTGATCACACAGGGGATGAACGCCTGGCATATCAGAAAATATAAAACAAAAATGGGACTTTGTAAGTCCCATTTTTTATTTAAACGCAGTTGCAGAAAAGTTACTATCCTTGAAACATCGCCGCATACATTGGGTTAGGTCTTTCCACCCCTACAGGATGAAACAAAATTTTTTCATGTTTAAATACACGAAAACCTACCTTTCACAAGGTAGGTTTTTCCGAAGGTTATTATTTTATGTAAAGGTTCATTAAATCGCAGTCAATATATTCTCCGTCAATTTTTATATAACCCTTAAACTGACCAATTTTCTCAAATCCATACTTTTTATAAAGTCCTATTGCCCTTTCATTGTCGCTTCTTACCTGCAAATGAATAATCTCACAACCGGCAACATTCTTTGCAAAGTCAATAATACTCTCCATAAGCTTACTGCCAATGCCTTTTCCCCAGTAATCACGAACAACCGAAATACCGATTTCACCACGGTGTTTTATTCTTTCTCTTGGTGATGAACTAAAGCTTGCATCACCAACTATTTTACCGTTATCCTTTGCAAAAAACATCACGGAAGATGTCGAATTTTGAAGCGACTCAATATACTTCTCTTCATCCTCTACACTGCAAGGAAGCCCTTCCGCCCCAAAGGTGAGATTATCTGTCTCCCCGCCTATTTTTTTCAGGTATTCCAATACAGCCTTTGCATCTGAAACCTTTGCCTTTTCTATTGTAAATTTCATTTTTATCCCCTTCAATTCTCAAACACATACAAATCAATATCAATTTCAGTCTGTGTTTTCACACAAAACTCCATTACATCTAAAGGCGGAGCTAAAATGGGATGTGTTTCATCCACGTAAATTTCGGGCACAACCTCCAGATAAAACTTAACATCATATTTTTCTCTAATTGAGTTTAATACATCAACTTTACCTATAAAAGGCTCAATTGTTTTTCGCATTTGATTTTCAACTAATACATCATAATTGTCACACAATGCAAAATCCAGATTAACATATTCTCCGCTAACATCGTTTTTATAAGGTTCAACCCCAAGCATTTTAATCACTTCGTTGGCGGGGAATTCTCCCACAATTCTAAAATATGTATAGCAAAAGGTTTTTTCTGTTTCATTAAAAATCCGTACAAAACCTTCCTCCCAATGGCATTCGCCTAAAATGCACTTATCTAAGCTCCATTCAGCACGTGAAATTTTTTGTTTTGTTTTTTCAAAATCACCTTTTGCAATATCTTTTATAGTATAGCAGTCGCTGTATATTATATCCTTTTCATCACCGTTTTCATCTACATTCCAACCTGAAAAACGATAGAATACATTACCATTCTCATCACCTATTATATTAACTTTCGTTATTTCGTACTCAAATTCGTAATCACAAAAGCCCTGCACTTCATTCAAATATCTTTTTGCTACATTCTCTGCTTCTTCAAAGCTTTCAAAAATACCAATGTTAAATCCCTCACGATAATCACCGTAAGGATTTGTATACATTATAAGATTATAAACTCTTTTCACTTTAACAACTCCATTCTTGACACCATTCACGCCAATCTAATGTACTTACATGGTGCGTAACCCAGCAGTCTCATAATCTCCAGTTCATCCAAAGCATCATACAGTGCATTATGTGTTTCATTATATGTACTCTCTCCCGAAAGTCTCCTCATCATAGCTTCCACGCCGTAATTATGCTTGAGTCGTCCTGTTTTGTAGCAATCATCAAACTGCGTTATTTTGTGGTTATACTGCCTGTACGCCGCAAAGCTCATAATGTCATGCCAATCAAACACATTGAGCTTTGGCATCAACTTGCGGTCAAACGCTGCATTATATGCAAAAATGGAACTCACACCGAACTCATTCAATAAGCTCACCAAATCATTTATTGCATCTGTTTTACTACACAAAATAGGCTTTAGCCTGTTGTCAAAAAGCACGTCGGAAAACATTCCCCCAACCTCATATTCGGGTGCGATAACATGATATCTCACTTTACAAGCTCAAAAGTGTCACAGTCTGCTATAGCCGTTCCTATACTCATTAATTCATTATTCCAGTTTGTTTCCGTATCAATAACTGCAAAATATGGCATGTATTTCTCCTCTATTATCAGTTTCTACATAATTATACCAAATACTACATCAGTTTTCAAGACTGCAGTCACATCGGGAACAGTCCTCAACGGCCCCGTTACCTCTTTGTAAAGGCATAAATAAAAATTTACCATTTGGGGACAGTCCCCAAATGGTAAATTTCCTGCAACATTGTTTTGTGCTTGATATGATGTTGAGCATGCGTTCAAATGATGTACTCTCTAAGCTCGTAACGGTGTTGTGACAAAATGGCACAAATACAAAAAGAGAACGCAGATTGCGTTCTCTTTTTGGTTCCGGCAGCGACCAACTTTCCCGGGCAGCTTCCCGCCAAGTATCATAGGCACT
>CAZNIC010000027.1:10804-22924 GCA_964572985.1 uncultured Oscillospiraceae bacterium | reverse complement strand
GTTACAACCTCGCCTGCAATCTTAAAGAATATGTTCATTGCGCCTACTTCTTCGATGTACTTTCTTTCAACACCGTCAAGCCAGAGCACCTGAGAATAGCCCTTTTCACCTGCTACAACCTGACCTTTGAGGGAAACTGCATAGTTACCTGCAGCCTTGGCAAAGCCCATACCGCCACGTACTGCACGAACGTATTCGTCTTCAACATAAATTTTAACAGGGTTCAAGCCTTCTGCATAGTAGGGACCTACGGGAGAAAGGATAACCATGAACTTATATGTATGAGAGGGATGAACGCCTAAAAATACATCTGTTGCAAAAATAAAGGGACGGATGTAGAGGGATGTGTTGGGAGCAGAGGGTACCCAGTCGCGTTCAACGTTTACAAGCTCCATAACAGCCTTTGTGAATTCCTCTTCATCAATCTGAGGAATACACAATCTATCGTTTGATACATTGAGACGAGCCATGTTGCGGTCGGGACGGAACATACGGATTTTTCCGTCAGGGCAACGGTATGCCTTCAAGCCTTCAAATACAGCCTGACCGTAATGAAGAGTTGTTGTTGCGGGGTCCATTTCGATAGGACCGTAGGGAACAATGCGTCCGTCGTGCCAGCCGATGCCTTCTGTATAGTCAATGATTAACATGTGGTCGGTGAAAGTCTTACCGAAGGGAAGATTGGATTCGTCAACCGGTTTTGCCTTGGGGGCAGTTGTTTTTGTGATTTTAAGTTCCATTAAAAACATCTCCTGTTTGTGTATTAGGTATATTATGCACCTAAATGCGAAAAAAATCAAGATTTTTTTCTAACTAAGTTTGCCTTACGGCAAGTGAAGTTCACTTCGTGAGTGAAGTTTTGGCTTGCACCAAAGTGAGGCAAACCTAACTTCACTTTTGTAAAAAAACTTCACTTTAAACCGATAGGTTTAAAACTTCACGAAACAAAATTTATGCCGGTTAACTTTTAGTTGGGATCACTGTAACAATTTTCTGTATTCTGCACTTTTTTTAGGTACATAGTGTATGTTACAAAATCGCCGTGCGGAAAATCTACAAACAACCCTCTGTGCATCAATTCGTCCGCAGAATAAACATTGCCCGTGTACTCATCCTTGTAGAGCGCGTCTTCCTCAAGACCGCGAAGCTTTATGATGGGGAAATACACGTTTGATTTGAATAATATACGTGCGGCACAGAAGAAGCTTTCGCTCTTGTCCGTATTCACTATCTGCCATGCGCCGATGTTGCCTGTAAATGGGTCACGGAGGCGGTAAAAATCGCCGTATTGAACGAGCGTGCGTATTTTTTTGCATTCCTCTACCTGTAATTTTATTGCATCGAGGTCTTCTTGGGGAAGAGATGTAATGTCAAGCTCATAGCCAAAGTTGCCTGAAAGTGCAATGTCGCCGCGGGTTTTCATGCCGGGCTTGCGGGCGGTGTAATGGTTGGGGGAGGCTGTTACATGGCTTCCCATTGTGCTCGTGGGATAACCAAAGCTTGTGCCGTACTGGATGTATACGCGCTCAATGGGGTCGGTATTGTCACTTGTCCAAATCTGGGGCATATAGCAAAGGATGCCTGCGTCAAATCGTCCGCCGCCCCCTGAGCAACCCTCGAAGAGCACTTCGGGCACATTTTCGGTAATTTCGCGCGTTACGCGGTACATGCCGATTGTATACTCATGATTAAAGCCGAGGCGGGGCATGTCGGTAATGTAACGGTTGTAGTCCCATTTTACATAGCTGATTTTTGCCTTTTTGAGTATGGAAACAACACTGCCGATTACGTAATCCTGTACCTCTTTTTTTGTTAAATCAAGCACAAGCTGATTGCGGCTTTCTGCAGGCTTAAGCCCGTGGGCATGAATTGCCCAGTCGGGATGTGCGCGGTATAAATCGCTGTCGGGACTGACCATTTCGGGCTCAAACCATAAACCGAATTTAAGCCCCATATCGGTCACCTTTTCAGCCAAGCCTTCAATGCCCGAGGGGAGCTTGTCATAATTTACATACCAGTCACCTAACGAGCAGTTGTCCCAATTACGTTTGCCGAACCAACCGTCGTCAAGAACGAACAATTCGATGCCCAAATCCTTTGCCAAGGATGCAATTGAGAGGATTTTTTCCTCGTTGAAGTTCATGTATGTAGCTTCCCAGTTGTTAATTAAAATGGGGCGGGGCTTGTTTTTCCAATAACCGCGGACAATATTGGTTTTGATAAATGAGTGTATTGCCTGTGAATTACCCGTAAAGCCTTTGTCGGAAAATGTAATAAGGCTTTCGGGTGAGGTAAAGGTTTCGTCCTTTTTGAGATTCCATTCAAAACCAAAGGGGTTAATACCCTGCATCACTCTTGTGCGCATCCTTTGGTCGGTGTCGATAATGGTTGAATGGTTGCCAGAATACACAAGCATGAACGAATATACATCGCCGTAGTTTTCGGTTGCCGTGGGAGAATGAAGGCATACGAAAGGATTCATAAAGTGTCCCGAGCCGCCACGGGCATTATTGATGTCGAGCGTGCCACGCACTACCGGGGATGTGACTTTTTCCCTTTCAAAACCCCATCTGCCTGCAAAGTGTGTTTCGGAAAAATCGCTGTGCTCAAAATCAATGCTCATGGAGTAGCAGGAATCTATCTTTAAATCACCCTCGGCTTTGTTTGTGATCTCCACATGGCGTGCGATAGTGTTCATGGATTCAAAAACCGTGTAAAAGAGCTTGACTTCGATGTTGTTAAGGTTGTCGTAAAGAGATATTTCAAGTGTTTGTCCGTCACCTGACGCATCTATGGACGACGGAAGGTGAGAAAGCTCTTTTTTGCCCTCATAAATCTCGTGGGATTTGTATTTTAAAACCGAGATTTTCTCTCCGAAATTGAGCATGGGTTTTCTTAAATCGGTATGACCGTAGGTGGGGCACTCCTGTGCGATTTCGTCCAGCTTTACGCCGTCTTCGCCCCATGAGTGCCAGCAGTAAAACCTTTCGGGTACAATCTGTGTCGGGTGTGCCTTGATTTTTTTGCCGAAATAGCAATGCACCAAATACCCGGATTTATCGATGCGGAATATGTAGCTTATGTCTTTTCCTTCCAAAAAAAAGTAATTGTTTTCAAATTTAATCATTTTCGTCTCTCCTTTCAGTTAAGTTTGATTAGGTAATTGCAACAAACAATCCCTCCGTCAGCCTGCGGCTGACACCTCCCTTTACACAAGGGAGGCGAAGTTGTGGCTTTAGTCTACTTTAATTCTTCTTAAATTATAGCTTGAAATAACGGTGATTTCAAGGTAAAATGATAAAAGATGAAAAAACGGGTGAGATATATGTTAAAAATAAAAAACTTGAAAACTAAATTAACTCTTACCGGCATATTTGGGGCAATAATTATCATCATGAAGCTTTTTTCAGTGCCCTGCATATATATGTTCCTTTTTGATTTTCCGTGCCCCGGTTGCGGGATGACCCGCGCGGTAAGCGCGGCTTTGACGCTTGATTTCAAAAGTGCCTTTGAGTATCATGCAATGTTCTGGGCGATGCCTCTTTTTTACGTGCATTTTTTGTATGACTTTAATCTTTTTAAAAACATATGGGATAAGATTTTTTTGGGTTTAATGGCGGCGGGTTTTATTGTAAACTATATAGCCAAAATAAGTGTTTTTTTGTCATAGCGTGTCGAAAAACATGTTGACAAATAATGTGAACGGTGTTATTCTGTTGATAGGTATTATTTAGTACTGGAATTTTGACAATAAGGAGTATGATATTATGTTCTGTAGAAATTGTGGCGGCGCAATGGCTGATAATCAGGCAGTATGTCTCAACTGCGGCGTTAAAACAGGCACAGGCAGATCTTTCTGCTCTAACTGTGGTCAGCCCACAGCTGAAGGCGCAGCAGTATGCCTTAACTGTGGCGTAGCTCTTAAGGGCGGCGTAGCAGGCGGAAATCTTGCAGGTAAGGATAAGGTGACAATGGCTCTTATCTGTTTCTTCCTCGGTGGCTTTGGTGTCCACAACTTTATGATGGGCGAAACAAAGAAGGGTATTGTGAAGATTATCGCAACAGTTGTATGTTGTGGTAGCGTTGGCGGTATTCTTGCTTTGATTGATTTCATCAAGATTTTGATGGACAAGTACGAAGTAGATCCCGAAAAGTACATCTAATTTGTTTAAACAAAAAACCTGCGGAAAACCGCAGGTTTTTTTGTTTTTGCGATAAGTTTTTGTTGCTTGACGGTGTGTTTTCTGCTATAATAATATAGATATATTATAATTAATGTATAAACACATGAAAAAACCTAAAAGCAGGTGGAATATATGTATTTAAAACGAATAGAAATGCAGGGATTTAAGTCCTTTGCAGATAAAATCACGGTAGAGGTAGGCAAAGGCGTAACAGGCATTGTAGGCCCTAACGGCTCGGGCAAGAGCAATATATCCGACGCACTCAGGTGGGTTATGGGCGAAATGAGCGCAAAAAGTCTTCGAAGCGGCAATATGCAGGATGTTATCTTCAACGGTACACAAAAGCGTAAGCCCCTTTCCTTTGCAGAGGTAACACTTATCCTTGATAACGAAACTCACTTTTTTCAGTCCGATTATAACGAAATCGCCGTAACGAGACGAGTTTTCCGAAGCGGTGAAAGTGAATATCTCATTAACGGTGCACAGGTGAGATTAAAGGATATTCATGAGCTTTTCATGGACACGGGCTTAGGCCGCGAGGGCTACAGCGTTGTAGGACAGGGCAGGATTGACGAGCTTTTAAGTGCCAAAGCCGAAAACCGCAGACAGGTGTTTGAAGAGGCGGCGGGTATTTCAAAGTACCGTCACCGCAAGGATGAAGCCGAAAGAAAACTCGAAAAGACAGAAGAAAACCTTGTCAGAGTGCGTGACGTACTCGGGGAATTAGAAAGCAGAGTCGGCCCATTACAGCGTCAGAGTGAAAAGGCAAGAAAATATCTTGATTTGAGAGAAGAATTAAAGGGTATTGAAGTAAGCACCTCTGTTGATATTATTGACAAAAACCGCAGTGAGCTTAGCAAATACGAAGAGCTTATAAACAACTTAAATGAACAGCTTGAAAAGGAAAAGAATGCACTTAGTGATGCTGAAAGAGAGAGCGATTCTTTGTATGCTCTTTTAAAGGAGACTGACGAAAAGACAAATACTCTTCGTCAGGAGCTTGATGAAGAAAAGGAAAGCTACAATAACAGCTCAAACAATATAAAGCTTCTGACAAATAATATTGAAAACTACAAAAACAATATTATAAGTCTTGACGCTGAAGAGGCGGCTAACAAAAAGCTGACCGAAGAGGCATACAAGGCATTGGACGATGCCTCCAAAGAAGAGGAAAACATCAAGCATAAGCTTTTGAAAACACGTGAAGAGCTTTTAAAGCTTGAAGAAGAAGGCGCAAACGTAAGCGAAAATATGGCAAAAAAGGGTATTATCCTTGAAGAGGTCCGTAACCGCATACGCCAAGCAGAAAGAGCCTTAAGCGATGCTGACAGCCGCATGAGTAACCTTGACGTGTTGGAAGAAAGCATCGAAACAAGACGTTTTTCCATAGAGGCTGACTTAACAGGCGCCAAAGACAACGCAAAGAGGCTTGAAGAAGAGCTTGTAAGACTTGAAAAGGACCTTGATGAGGCAAAAGAAGCAAGACAGGTTGCCGAAAAGGCTTTTAACAAAGCTGAAAAAGAAGCCGAAGAAAAAAATCTTGCCGCTGAAGAAAAGAAAGAAGAGTTTAACCGCCTTAGTAACCTTATCGGTGAAAAACAAGGCAGACTCAGGATGCTCGAGGAAATGGAAAGAGCATTAGAGGGCTATCAGCGAAGCGTAAAGGACCTTATCAATGCACATAAAGAGGGCAGATACCCGGGCAAAATTACGGGTATTTTGTCAAAGCTTATAAATGTTCCGAGGGAATATTCCACTGCCGTTGAAGTGGCTCTCGGCGGTGCTATGCAGAACGTTGTTGTGCCCGATGAAGAGGCTGCAAAAGAGGCTGTAAACTATCTTAAGGAGCACAAGCTGGGAAGAGTTACTTTCCTGCCTCTTACAAGCCAGGAAAAGAGAAGACTTGACAACGAAAGCCGCATTGTGGGAGAAAAAGGCGTTATTGGTATTGCATCCGATTTGGTGGGCAGAGAAAGTTTTCTTGACAATACAGTAGAATCGCTTTTGGGCAGAGTAGTTGTAACAGACAGTCAGGACAACGCTATCCGCCTTGCGAAAATGTATAAATACAAGTTTAAGATTGTTACCCTGTCGGGGGAAGTTTTCCAGCCCGGCGGTTCTATCACCGGCGGTAGCATGAACCGTGCATCCAGTGTGCTCGGTCGTGAAGAGGAAATCGAAGAGCTCAAAAAAGAAGTAAAACGACTTGAAAAGCTCAGTGAAAAGGCGGAGGACGCCATTGAAGATTTGATAATGGATGCCCGTTCTCTTATGGGCGAAAAGGAAAACGCCCGTGCAACACTTTCGGAAAAGGATATTGCATCATCCCGTCTCTCTGCAGAAAAAACAGCTGTGGAAAACCGTCTTGGCGAAGAAAAGGAACGCCTTGAAAAGCTTATGCGTGAAAAAGACGAGATTGCGTACAAGATTTCAAACAACGAACAGCTGAAAAAAGAACACCGTCAGGAAAAGGAAAACGCAAGAAAAGCCTTGGAAGAAGCTGAAAAAGAGCTTACAGAAAAGCAGGCGGCACTTGGCGATGCAATGCGTGAAAAGGACGAGAGTGCATCGAGGATTTTTGAAAAGAAAATGGAAGTAACGGGTATTGAAAAGGATATTGACCTTATCCGTGAAAGACAATCTCTTACAAAAACGAGAATCGAAAACCTTAAGGCGGAAAACGACGCGAAAAATTCTACCAAGGAAATGATAAACCGCAACATTGAACGTACCGAACAGGAAATAAAAGCAATAAGCGAGGAAATGAACAAAACCGGTGAAAGAGTTAACGAAATCGAGGCAAAGCTTATTGCACAGGCACAGGGCAAGAGCGGTACAGACGAAAGAGTTGGCGTACTTCGTGACGAAATCAAGCGTCTTAACGATACTATATATTCGCTTCAAAACGAAAGCGTAAGACTTGAGGGACAAAAGAGTAAGATTGATTACAACATTGAAAACGCCGTAAACAGGCTGTGGGACGAGTACGAGCTCAGCTACAGTGCGGCAAAGGAATGTTATGTGCCTGTTGAGTCAATAGCCGAAGCACAAAAGCGTATTTCGTCACTCCGCGGTGCAATAAAAGCACTCGGCAACGTAAATGTTGACTCTATTGAGGAATACAAAGAGGTTAAGGACCGCTACGAATTCTTATCGGGACAGGTTAAGGACATGGAAGAGGGCAAGGCAAGCCTTGAAAAGCTTATCCGTGAAATTACTGTTGTAATGAAAGATATATTTGAAGAAAAATTCAAGATTATCAATGAGTATTTCGGCGAAATATTCGTTGAACTTTTCGGTGGCGGTAAAGCATCGGTATCACTTATTGATAAAGACAATATCCTGGAGAGCGGTATCGAAATTGCGGTACAGCCTCCGGGCAAAAAGCTTTTGTCAATTAATCTTTTGTCAGGTGGCGAAAGAGCACTTACGGCGATTGCACTGCTCTTTGCACTTATGAAGGTTTCGCCCTCGCCGTTTGTTGTGCTGGACGAAATCGAAGCGGCACTTGATGATATCAACGTATATCGATTTGCAAATTATATGCGTAATAGGGTTGACACTACACAGTTTATTGTTATTACACACCGCCGAGGCACAATGGAATCTGCTGACGTACTCTACGGTGTAACAATGCAGGAAAAGGGTGTAAGTAAGCTTTTAAGCATGAGCTTGCAGGACGTTAAGGAATATGAAGAAGTATAATAAGTGCAGAATGCAGAGTGCAAAATTCGATTGGAAAAGAACCCACAACGGGGATATTCCTCGCCCATAGGCAGGTGATATGTCAGCACTTCCTTGCTGTATCGAGGAGGTGTGTCCCCGTACCTTATAAAAAAGTTGCAGTTACATAATCAAAGCAAATTAAAACCCACTAATTGGAAAGGAAGATAAAAAATGCTTTTTTGGAAAAAGAAAAAGAATGAAGAAGTAGTTGAAGAAATCGTTGAAGAAATCTCAGAGGCTACAGAGGATATAGCCGAAGAAACTGCGGAAGCGGCAGAAGAGGTTAACGACACGGTCGAAGCTGTTGAAGAAACAACAGAAGAAACTGCAGATGCTAAAGAAGAAACCACAGAGCAGGAAGAGCCCCAAGAAGAAAAGAAAGGCTTTTTTGCACGTCTCCGTGAGGGATTGGGCAAAACAAGAAACTCTATATCCGACAAGGTGAGCGAGGTTTTCAAGTCCTTTAAAAAGATTGACGAGGAGTTTTACGAAGAGCTTGAAGAGGCACTTATTTTGGCTGATATAGGTGCACAGACAAGTATCGAAATCGTTGAAAGACTTCGCGAAAGAGTAAAAGAGAAAAAGCTTCATGAGGAAGATGAGGTAAAAAAAGAATTGCGTGATATCGTTGCCGAAATACTCGAGTGCGACGAAAGTGAGCTTAAATGCGACACCAAGCCTACAGTAATACTGGTAATCGGTGTTAACGGCGTTGGTAAAACAACTACAATCGGAAAATTGGCATCCCGTCTTAAAAAAGATGGCAAAGAGGTTGTATTGGCAGCTGCCGACACTTTCCGTGCGGCTGCGGCTGACCAGCTTGAAATATGGGCAGAACGCAACGACGTACGCATTGTAAGATTGCAGGAGGGTGCAGACCCCGCGGCAGTTATTTTTGACGGCTGTGTTTCGGCAAGAAGTAAAGGCGCAGATGTTTTAATTTGCGATACAGCGGGAAGACTTCATAATAAGAAAAACCTTATGGACGAGCTGGGTAAGATTTACCGTGTAATAGAGCGCGAGCTTCCCGGTGCAAGAAAAGAAGTTCTTTTAGTGCTTGATGCAACAACAGGTCAAAATGCCGTTAATCAGGCAGAAGAATTTAATAACGCAGCCTCCATTACAGGCATTGTTTTAACCAAGCTTGACGGCACAGCAAAAGGCGGTATTGTAATAACAATCCGAGAAAAGCTCGGTATACCCGTTAAATTTGTGGGCGTTGGTGAGGGTATTGACGATTTACAGCCGTTTAATGCACAAGACTTTGCCGACGCGTTGTTCTTTTAAGGAGCGGGGACACACCCGGTCATTCATTTGAAAGAAAATTTGAAAAAGGACGAGTGAATTGGCAGACGACGGGTCGGGAATGTCTTTGTACTATACGAAAGCTTGTTGACGGCAGCTTGGTTTCTAAGGAGAATGTTTTGTTCGGGACGAAAAATTCTTTCGGATTTATTTTGTTTCGGGCGGATATGGAATCCGCCCCTACAAGGACCAATACGGGCAAAAGGCCAACGGCAGAAAGGACTTGATTTAATCAATGAAAAAAAGGTATTGGATTATCTTAGGCGTAGTATTGTGCTTAATTATTGCAATAGGTGCTTTGGGATTTTATTCCGAATATCTTGAGGTAAGGGAAATCGGAGATAGTTACACAAGGGTTTTCTTTACGGATATATTGGCGCGCTTTGAAATGATAGGCATACTTTTTGCTGTGCTTTTTATCATAGCACTTATAAATCTTTTGGTTGTGCGAAAAAATGTTGAGCGCATAGATTCCACTGTACCGACATTTCTGAAAAGGAAATTTGTATTTTTGGAAAGCGGTGTTATTGCACTTTTGGGTGCAGTTTTTATGCAGGAGGGCTTGTACAGAAAATTCCTTTTGTGCACAAACGCCGTAGAAGCAGGCATAAAGGACCCTGTTTTCAACCTTGATTTAAGCTATTTTTTCTTTGTGCGTGACTTTTTGCAAAGCGGCGCGGCAGTGCTTTGCGGTGCTGTGGTGGTCATGGCGGTAATAAGCATTGCGCTGTATTATCTTTGCCTTACAGAAGGCGATGTATTAAAAATTAAAAGCGTTATCAGCGACAGAGGCGTGTTCTTGCACGTTGCGGTGGCTGCAATAGTTTTGTGTGTGCTTCAAGGGCTTAAATATTATCTTGAAGCGCAGGGATTGGTGCTTTCGCAGACAGGTGCCGCACCGGGTGCAGGCTATACCGATATTTTGATAAAGCTGCCGTTTTACACCTTTGCGCCGTATGTTTTGTTTGTGATTGCGGCTGTGGCGGCTTTCCTTTTGTACAAAAAACAATTTAAGGGAACTGTTATAACAATTCTTGTTTTCCCTGTTATGCTTGTTGCGGTAAACCTTGTGCAGGCAGGGGTTGACTTTTTCTATGTAAGACCCAACGAAGCAACTCTTGAATCCCCGTATATTGAAAACAATATTGAGTATACAAAAATAGGCTTTAAGCTTGACGGCGTGGTGGAAAGAGAGTTCCCCGCAACAGAAACGCTTACACGTGATATCATTAATAATAACAGTGAAATCATAAACAATATCAGAATTACCGACCCTCAGGCAACAGGAGAGGTTTTAAATTCCACAAAGAGTATACGTAACTATTATGTTTTTAACGATTCGGATATTGTGGAATATGATATAGGCGGTAAGCCCACTGCGGTAAATATAAGTGCACGCGAGCTTGACATAACGCTCCTTGACCCTAAAGCGAATAACTATATCAACCGCACTTTTAAATACACACACGGTTACGGCATCAACATGAACGCCGTTAACAGTGTAAACAGCGAAGGTCAACCCGATTTTGTGATAGGCGATATGCCTATTGTGTCGCAAGAGGGTGCACCCACTGTAACAGAGCCGAGGATTTACTACGGCGAAAAGACGAACAATTATTGTATTGTAAATACCGATATCAACGAAATTGACTACCCGTTAAATGACGGTAATATTGAAGAAAACTACAAGGGCACAAAGTCGGGTATTGAGATGAATACTCTTAACAGGCTTATTTTTTCGGTTAAAAACATGGACTATACTATGCTTGTGTCGGGATATATCAAGCCAGACAGCCGACTTTTGACAAACCGAAATGTACTTGAGCGAGTTAAAAAGGCTGTGCCATTTATGGCGGTTGACCCCGACCCTTATATTGTTATTGACTCTTATGGCAAGCTCAAATGGGTAGTGGATTTGTATACAACATCAGATCAGATGCCCTACGGTACGCTTTATAACAATATAAGCTATATCCGTAACAGTGCAAAGGCTGTTGTGGATGCTTACGAAGGCACTGTAGAGGTGTATATTACAGACGAGAGCGATGCAATCGTAATGACCTATGACAAGATATACCCCGGCGTGATGAAAAAAGGCGGATTACCCGAGGATATTAATCCCCATATAAGATATCCCGAGTACCTTTTCAACATGCAGAGTGATGTGTATCTGAGGTATCATATGGACGATGCCGAAATGTTTTACACAAATTCGGATTTGTGGATGAAAGCAAAGGAAAAATACCGCGGTACGGACGCTGTTGACGTGGTGCCTTACTACAACCTTTTATCTGTTGAAGATTTTGGACGTGAGGGTGCACAGCTTGTGCTCATGATGCCTTTTGTGCCTGCAAACAAGGAAAACCTTGTCAGTTGGCTCGCAGCTGACAGCTACGGCAATATGATAAGCTACCGTTTCCCCGCAGGACGCACAGTGTACGGCACACTTCATATTGAAAACCGTATTGATGCAGATGCGGACATATCAAAGGAATTGTCGCTCTGGAACCAAGGCGGAAGCACGGTGCTTCGAGGCAATGTGCTTGTTATACCCATTGCGGATTCGATTATTTACGTTGAGCCTGTTTATATAACAACATCAAATCAGGCGGCAGTGCCCGAGGTAAAGAGGATTATCATGGCATACGGTGACAAGGTTGTCATGCGTGAAACTCTTGACGAGTGCTTTGATGCGCTTTTCGGCAAAGGCAGTGAAACCGCAGGGGATAATCCTATAGGCGAAATTACGCCCGAGGACGTTGAAGACGCAAAGGATTATGCCGGTGAGGCTCTAAAGGCTTATGACAATGTGCAGAAAGCATGGCAAAACGGCGATTGGTCGGCATTTGGCAATGCCATGGAAGAATTGGATAGAGCAATGAATAATCTCAGAGGTGAATAATCT
>CAZNIC010000027.1:7540-10704 GCA_964572985.1 uncultured Oscillospiraceae bacterium | reverse complement strand
ATAAAATTGTTGCAATTACCTAATCAAAGTAAATTGTAATCCGACAAACAAGGAGGTTTAAGATATGAAAAAAGTAATTAGTTTATTAATTGCCTTAATTATGGCGTTTGGTGCAATACCTGCTATGGCTGAGATAAGGGTAGGCGTTTTAATCAACGGAGAACTTGCACCCTTTGATACCATTTGGGCAAACGGTACAGAGTATTTGCCCGTAAGGGGCTATGCAGACGCTGTTGGTGCCACTGTTGAATGGGACAACGATAATCGCTCGGCAGTAGTTAACGACGGCGGGGTAGAAATTGTTATTCCCATAGGCGAAAAATGGGTGCAGAGAGCAGGATTAAAGCAGAGTATTTCAAGCGAAAATATTATTGTGAACAACCTTTCCTATATGCCCCTTGACGCGCTCAAGGCATTTAACGCGTCCTATTCACAATTTTACGACGGACTTAATATTGAAGCGGCTGTTTTTGACGGAAAATACGTAAAGATTACAGCGGGCGGCAAAGCGCTTAGCCCCGATGAAAACGGCAATATTGTTATGGCAGAAATCAGTGATGACGATGCCCAGCTCTGGAAATTCACAAGTCGCGGCAGCGGAGTGTACCGCTTGGAAAATAAAAAGACAGGCAAGGCTATTGACGTACCTTCTGACAGTAAGGAGGCAGGGAAAACCCTTATTCAGTATGCTATGACAGGCGGCGGCAACCAAAATTACGTGTTTGAAAGACATATTGATGATACATATTCCATTCAGTGCTATAACTCAAAGCTCTATATGACAGTGGCAGAGGACGGCACAATCACACAGGAAGAGCTGACAGGCGCGGACAACCAGGATTTTTCTCTTACGGTTGCAGGAAACGGCGAAATAATCAGCACAGATGCCGTTGCGGCTGATACAGAGATTCCTGCATATGACGGAAAATACATTAAGGTAAACGGCGGAATTTACAAGCTGGTTTACATGGGCGAGGATAAGTACGTCAGAGTTAATAAAAACACAGGAAAGTATCAGACTCTTAATGGTGAAGACACCGATAGAATTGAAGATGCCCTTGTTTCCATGGTGCATGAAAAGACTGATTTTGTAACACTTTCTGATATAAACTACGGCGAAAGTGACTTTGTAGGCGGCAAGTTTATCACTCTTACAATGGACGGCAAAAACTTAATCGTTAACGAAGAAACAAGCGAGATTACCCTTTCTGATAAAACGGACGAAACTGCACAGTGGGAAGCTGTTGCGTTAGGTAGCGAGTATTTTACACTTATCAACAAAAAAACAGGCAAAGCTATTGACGTTCCTAACGAAAGCAAGGAAGCAGGCATTAAGCTTTCTCAGTATACTTCAAACAAAAAGAACCACCAGATTTACTCCTTTGAAGAGGCTGACGGTGGATATAAATTAAAGAACAAAAACTCCGGAATGTACCTTACAATTAAAGACGGCGTTGCATACCAGGAGGAAGCGGCTGATAACGGACAAGTGTTTACATACGAAGTGGTTGGTGAAAGTGACACGAAGATGGTTGCAATCACAGCCACACCCTTTGTTCTGAAGGGTGACGAAGCTGTCACAAACGTTAAACTCCAGTGGAACGAGGTTATCGGTGCAAAGGGCTATGATATTTATCGCTCAACAGATGGTGGTGAATATATGCTTTACGACGCTCTTACAGGCTTTACTGTTGACGATTATGACCTGGAAGTTGGCAAGAGCTATACCTACCGTGTATACGCGTCAGACGATAACGGCATGATAGGCTATGCCGAAACAAAAGCATTTACACCCTATGAAATGCCTCTTGACATGAAGAGTACAACTAACCTTGAACCGAGTAGTATGAGCACACCTTCTAAGGGTATGCGCGATGCGGACGGCTTGTACTATAAGTTCAGCCAGAAGAGCCGTAATGACGGCGGCAAGGGCTTTGGCTGGATGGAAATGACAACAAGTGTTGACGGCGTTACGTATTCCGAGCCTAAGATTGTGCTTACTTATGAGGATATGCTCGCGCATGAAACCTGTAAGGATTTGGAGGATATTAAGTTTGAAAGCGTGAACATAAAGTACAACAAGAAGGCTAATAACTTCGGCTTTATTGCCCACGCGGAAAAAGGCTCGGGCGGTTATGACTTTGCACGTATTTCTATCGCGACATATACACCCGGAGACGAAAAAATGGTGTTCCACGGTGCTGTGAGACCCGGCGGTGACGATGTACGCGATTTGAACACATTCATTGACGACGACGGCACAACATATATTATGGGCGCAACGCACAACAATGCGGATTTGGCAATTTACCGCCTTAAGGACGACTGGTCGGGCATTGAAAAGAGAATAGCCCTTCTTAACCCCGGCGCATGGAGAGAGCTTCCCAATATTTTAAAGGTTGACGGCTATTATTATCTCTTTACATCGGGCTGTGCAGGCTGGTACCCCACACCGGGTATGTACAACTCTGCTACAAACATGGAGGGCCCATGGAGCGATTTGAGAAACGTGGGCAACATGACAACCTTCTCCTCTCAGTCGGGCTACGGCTTCTACTTAAAGGAAAACAGCACAAACTACATTATGAACTCCTACCGCTGGATGAGCAACTGGAAGGATGCAACAGTAAAAACAACACAGTCACTCCGTTTCCCCATAACAGTTAGTGACGGTTATGCTTTCTATGACTATTTTGAAGAGCTTTTATATAACTGGGATGAAGATGTGCTCGTGCCCGTACAGCGTGGCAGAAACCTTTCGCAGAACAGACCTACAAGCTATGGTAAAAATGCTAACGACGGTAACTACAAGAGCCAGTGGAGTGTTGACACAACATGGCCCTACAGTTGGGAAGTTGACCTCGGACAGAGCTATAGTGTAAATCAGGTGCAGATTTCCTGGTATATCCGCATAGGCAGCGAGCCTTATTATAATTATATAATCGAAGGCAGTGAAGACGGTGTTAACTACACAACCCTTGTTGATAAAACGAGTGGCTACACCGACTACGGATTTACAGTGGACAATTGCATGGGTAAGGCAAGATTCGTGAGAGTAACCGTAACAGATGCCAAACCCAGAAGCGGAGAAAACAACTATCCCTCTACATTCTATGAAATTAAAGTTTTCGGCAGATAACAGATTTGAATAATGGCGCAGACCG
>CAZNIC010000027.1:0-7440 GCA_964572985.1 uncultured Oscillospiraceae bacterium | reverse complement strand
GCGCAGACCGTGCAAAAAACAATACAATTAAACGCAAAAAGAGCCTGGATTTAATCCAAGCTCTTTTTTGTGGAAACAGGTATCAGCAACAGAAAAATCTGCCGCCGCAACAAAGGTTCAATGCAAGGTTTGCCGCACAACATTTTACGCAGTAGTCGGTGTCAATGTTTACCTGCCTGCCGTATGTTGAGCCTGCATGTTGATAATCCTGATAAAAACCGCCTTCGCCCGAAAGCGAAGCGTAAAGCCTTCGGTACATTTCGTTGTCGGGCTCCATACCTGCCGCTGTCTTAGAATGCTCGCGCGCTATGATAAGGTTGCCTATGCGAGCGTTTGTCACGGCACTTAAATAATACCACATGGCATTGCGGTCTGTTATCGAATTAAGCGTATTGAGTGCCTCGCGGAAATATCCTCTCTGAATATAAACCGCCGCCGCACGGAGGCGTGAATCGCCTGCAGAACTGTCCGACGAATAGTCGGAATACCCCGAATAGGAAGAGGTTTTTTTGCCGCTTCTTTCGTCCATAATGGTGCGGTAGGCTTCACCCACCTCGGTGAATTTTTTTGTGTATTCATCACGGTTGGGGTTGTCGCGGTTTACGTCGGGATGATATTTGCGGCACAGTGCTCTGTACGCTTTTTTTATTTCTTCATTTGTGGCGTCTCTGGAAACGCCCAAAACAAGATAGGGATCTTTCATTCTTTGACTCCTTCGATCTTTTGCCATATGCCGGAATAAATGACATTGCGAAGTATTTCGGCATTTTCGATAATAGGTAGTTTTTCAAATTCGTTTGCGGCTTCGGCAGCAAACATGTTGAGTATAGTTTTACATTCATGGTCAAAATCGGGGGATTGGTACATGACCTTCAAAGGATTGGGACGGTTTTTTCGCATGTCATCCTCTATATCCTCATATGCGTCGGCAATATATATGAACTTGCCCATATAAAACCCGAAAGCGGACAAAATATCCTTCCACAAATCGTCTTCGGGGGTAAAGATAAGCCCTGTTATTTTGCCGAAAATGTTTGCACATTCTTCAATAGATGCAGTTTTTTCAATTGCCGACAATTCGTGCAAAAGATTTTTTATTTCACTGCATTTTTCGCTGTAGGTTTTTTCAATGCGTTTTACGGTTGGCTTGAGATAAAGGCTACACAACAGCTTTACGATGTTTTTATCGTCATGAAAATCATCAAGGCACTTGTAATATGCCAAAAGGATAGACATATCAGCCACATAGTCCGAGTAAAAATGCGTGGTTTCGGAATGCTTTTTGCACACATGACAAACACATCTTCTTTGGCACACATGGGTTTTAGTCTCATAAAGAGAGTTCAAAAGCATTGACAAAAACGTCATATCGTAAGTAAGGCAAAAGGCTTTTGAAAAGCCGTTTTTCTTAAGTGAACGGCACAGCCCGCAATAATATGAGCGGTAAACATCAAACTCTTTAAATTTAAGCTCGCTCTTGTTGACAATAACCCTGCCGTACATCAGCTTTTCCTCTTTAATTTTTCACCGCAGGGACAATTAACCGTGACTTGTCCTTTTCCGCGGGGGATGCGGAGCGTCTTTTTGCAACGGGGACACATAAAAAGCTTTGCTGTGCCCTTGTTTTTAATTTTAGCCTTTACAAATGAAAAATACGGCAGTATCTTTGCATTTTCAGCACGGCGCTTGTAAATGTTTTTTGAAAACATTCTGAAAAAAGCAAATATTATAAAAACAGTTGAGAGCGAAGAAAAAATTCGCCAAAGGGGAGATAAGAGCATACATATAATGCTCAAAACCAAAAGGCACATGTTCAATTCGTCATTGCCGTATCTGCCCTGCATAAACTGTATAAGTTTTTGTTTCATGACAACACACTCCTATAGTGTGATTATAGTTGTAATTATTTTACCTGTTATTGACAATATGTAAATAAAGTGTGAATTGATAACGATAAACTTTTGTGTTGATTATTTTACCAAAGAAGAATATAATGGTCAATATAAGGATGTGAAGGAATGAAAAAATCTAAAACACAGACGTTTATGATGAGTGTTTTAACCGTTGTGTGCTCACAGGTTGTCATAAAACTGTTGGGCTTTTTGTACAGAGCGGTTATAACCAATGTTGACGGCTTTGGCGATGCGGGCAACGGATACTATAACTACGGGTATCAGATTTATGTGCTTTTGTTGGCAATATCCTCGGTGGGTATCCCCAACGCCATCGCTAAGCTTGTAAGTGAAAAATGCGCAAAGGATGACTTTTCGGGTGCATACCGCATATTCCGCTGTGCACTTGTGCTTTTTGGTGTAATAGGCGGACTATTGTCAATAGGGCTTTTCGTTTTTGCACCGTTTATTGCCACAAATATTTGCGATACACCTAAGATTGTGTATGTGCTCAAGGTTTTGTCTCCTGCCATACTTTTTGTGTCCATATCAAGTGTTGTGAGAGGATTTTTCCAGGGCATGCACAACATGAAAGCCACAAGCACAAGCCAGGTTATTGAGCAGTTTATAAAAAGTGTATCAACAATACTTATTGTGCTTGCTATTGCAGGGGCATCGCCCGAGTATATGGCGGCAGGCGCAACAATGGCAACAACACTGTCAACCTTTTTGTCGCTTTTGTATCTGGCGGGCTTTTATAAGGCAAACAAAAAGGATATACAAGGGCGACTTAAAAACGCTCCAAAGTCTTTAAAAGTACCTTTTGGAAAAATTGCAAAGAGCATTCTTTATGTGGCAGTGCCCATATCGCTCGGCTCAATTATTGCAAGTATCAACCGCGTAGTTGACCTTACAACAGTTGTGCAAGGACTTAAGGTAGCTTTTGCAGGCACTATGAGCGATGCGGCACTTAGTGAAAAGGCTATGGAATTATCGGGTATGCTTTCAAAGGGCGATGTTATAATCAACCTGCCCTTGGCACTCAATATTGCGTTTTCGACTGTTTTGGTGCCCACGGTGGCAGGTGCTATGGCAGTAGGCGATACAAAAACAGCCTCCGATAAGGTAAGCTTTTCGCTTTTGGTATCAATAATAATTGCATTGCCTGCAACAATTGGTTGCGTGGTGCTTTCGGATGAAATATTCATGCTGATTTACCCCAATGCACCTCAGGGCGGTACGCTTTTTGCAATAAGTGCAATAACCATTTTCTTCAGTGCCATAACTCAGACTAACTCAGGCAGCTTGCAGGGCTTGGGCAAGGTTTTTGTGCCTGCGATTGCACTTCTGGTAGGCGGAATTGTAAAGCTTATAACAAACCTTGTGCTTGTACCCATACCCGAAATTAATATCTACGGTGCACCTATCGGCAGTGTGCTTTGTCAGGCTATAGGCTGTGCTATAACATTTTTTGTTGTAAGGAAAAACCTGCCGATGAAGCTTGACGGTGTTAAATATTTTGTAAAACCCCTTGCGGCATCCTTAGTTATGGGTGCAGTGGTATATGGTGTTTCGAGATGCCTTGCACCCATGGCGGGCAATGCTGTCTCTACCATTGCGGCAATAGGCGCGGGACTTTTGGTGTACGGCGTTCTTATTTTGTCCGTATTCCGGGTATTTAACGCAGATGAATTAAAACAAATTCCCGGAGGCAGAAAGCTTTTGAGGTTTGTGAAAATGTAATGCTTTGAAGGCATGATGTATGCAGGTTAAAACAGCAAAACGACCCGAGGCGGATGTCCTCGGGTCGTTTTATAATAAAAACAGTAAAAAGAATAAAATAGATGTTGTTATTTTGAAACAAATGTGCTAAAATAAGGGAAATACATTCTTGAGGTGATATGACATGAATATGAATTTTATTAAAAAGCTGCCTATTCCCATGGAGATAAAAGAAAAATTCCCTATCTCCTTTGAACTGGCAGAAACTATAGCAAAGCGTAACAACGAAATTAAAAAGGTGTTTGCATCCGAAAGTGACAAGTTTATCCTCATTATCGGTCCTTGCAGTGCCGATAGGGAAGACAGCGTCCTCGATTATGTAACAAGGCTTAAAAAGGTGCAGGATAAGGTGGAGGACAAAATCCTCATCATCCCCCGCATATATACAAACAAGCCCCGTACAACCGGCGAAGGCTACAAGGGTATGGCATCACAGCCCGATCCTCTCTCCAATCCCGATATTTTAGAGGGGCTTATTGCAATAAGACGACTTCATACAAAGGCTGTAGAAGAAACAGGCATGACCTGCGCTGACGAAATGCTTTATCCCGAAAACCACAGATATTTGTCGGATATCTTGGGCTATGTAGCAATCGGCGCAAGAAGTGTTGAAAACCAGCAGCACCGTCTCACAGCAAGCGGTATCAATATCCCCGTAGGTATGAAAAACCCCACAGCAGGTGACTTGTCCGTAATGCTTAACAGCGTTGTTGCGGCACAAAAGAGCCACAGATTCCTCTACCGTGGTTGGGAGGTTGAAACTGCGGGTAACCCCTATGCACATGCAATTCTCCGTGGTTATGTTAATAAGCACGGCAATGCTATTCCCAACTATCACTATGAAGATATCGCGTTTTTGCATGATCTTTACAGCAAAAAAGATGTTTCGAACATGAGCGTTATTATCGATACAAACCACTCCAACTCCGGAAAGAAATATCTTGAACAGGTGCGCATTGCAAAGGACGTTGTAATGAGCCGTCGTCACAGCAAGGATATCGAAAAGTTTGTAAAGGGTCTTATGATTGAAAGCTATATCGAAGACGGCAGTCAGAAGGCTGAAGAATGTGTATACGGAAAGAGCATTACTGACCCCTGCCTCGGTTGGGAAAAGACCGAAAAGCTTATTTTTGACCTTGCAGACATGCTGTAATGGGTGAATTTTGAGAAAAATTTGTGAAATATTCAAAAAAGTGCTTGCAAGTAGTCAAAAAGCGTGATATAATCCCTATGTTGATTATCGAAAATTAGAAGGCGGTGTGTATAAATGAACATGGTTTTAACAATAATCTATATTATAGTAGCAGTTATTCTTACAGGTGTAGTTCTCACACAGCAGGGTAAGGATCCCAGAGAAGCAAGCTCTGTTATGGGTGGTTCCGGTTCCTTCTTCTCTCAGAATAAGGGCGCAACAAAGGAAGCTCTCCTTGAAAAGTTGACAGCAGTTTGTGCAGTTCTTTTCGTGATTCTTTCTGTTGTTATGTTTGTTTTTGTAAAGTAATTTGCAAAGTAGTGAGGCACTTCCTTAGGAAGTGCCTTTTTAATTCATATTTATTGATTAAGGAAAGTATAAATGAACAGAAAAGAAAAAATAAAAGCTTTCATCGAAAGCGATGTCTATGTTCCTATGGGTCGTGGGGATATTATGCACGTTTTAGGCGTGCCAGAAGAGGACAAACCCGAATTTGTCAAAATAATGGACGAGCTTGAAGACGAAGGCAGTATACTATTAACAAAAAAGAGAAAATATGTATCCTGTAAAAACGGAGGATATATTCTGACAACCTTTGCAGGCAGCGGCAAGGAGTACGGCTTTGCAAGAATGGATTCCGGGGACGATTTGTTCATCCCGCCCGACAAAACAAAGGGTGCTCTTGACGGTGACAGCGTGCTTGTACGTCCCGTAGGCAATGCAAAGGGCGAAAAAAGCGGCGAAGCCGAGGTCGTAAAAATCATAAAGCGTGCAAACACACGCTTTGTGGGCACATACACCAAAAACGGATATTACGGCACAGTTAAAGCTGATAACAACCGTATCGGATGCCTCTTTATGGTGACGGACGAGGATAGCTCAGGGGCACTTAACGGACAAAAAGTCCTGTGCGAAATCGAACGTTTTCCCTCGCACGACTATTATGCCGTTGCAAAGGTGGTTGAGGTTTTAGGTTTCCCGGATGACTTTGGGGTAGATGTTTTGAGCGTAATCTACAATTACGGCTTTGAAATACCTTTCCCCGAGGACGTCATAAAAGAGCTTAACGATATCCCGGACGAGGTTTCCGAGATTGAAGAGGGAAGACTGAATCTTACCGACAAGATAATATTCACAATAGACGGAAAAGACACAAAAGACATTGATGATGCCGTAAGCTGTGAAAAAACGGACAACGGATGGAGACTTGGTGTGCATATAGCGGATGTATCACAGTATGTCCGCCCGGGTTCGCCCCTTGATAAAGAGGCAATGAAACGAGGTACGAGTGTGTACCTTGTTGACAGGGTTATCCCCATGCTTCCGCCAAAGCTTTCTAACGGTATTTGCTCATTAAATGAGGGCGTACTGCGTAACGCTATGAGTGTTTTTATGGATATAAATGGTCTTGGCGAGGTTGTAAGCTACTCGTTTGCAAAGAGCGTCATAAAATCCAAGAAAAAAGCAACATATGATGATATTTACGCAATAATTTCGGGCGAAGCCGATGAAGTTCTCACTGAAGAGTATTGCGAGCTGATACCGTCTGTATATGAAATGTATGAGCTTTTTAAGGTGCTTAAAAAGGCTTCGCATCAAAGAGGCAATGTGGATTTTGACATGCCCGAAGCCCACGTCGTGCTTGATGACAACGGAGACGTAGTTGACATTGTGCTTCGTGAACGCAACGCAGCACACATGATGATTGAGGAATTCATGGTTATCACAAATTCCACCGTTGCCGAGCATATGACAAAGAGCGACCTGCCCGGTATTTACCGTGTGCACGAAGCACCTGACGGAGAAAAGCTCGAAAGCTTCAAGGCTTTTGTATCAACATTGGGCATCAAGCCGCCCGTTGGCAACCTTACGCCGACAAAATTGCAGGCTTTTTTGGAAAGTATAAAAGATAAAAAAGAGTTCCCGATTGTGTCTCAGGTTGCGCTCAGAAGCATGCAAAAGGCAAAGTATTCTCCCGAAAATCTGGGACATTACGGCTTGGCACTGGGGTTTTATACGCATTTTACGTCACCTATACGCCGCTATCCGGACCTTTGCTTCCACCGCAGTTTGAAAGCAGCAATCGAAAAAGACCGTAAGATGATGAGCTATATCAAAAAGCACAACAAGGAAGCTGCAGAGGTATCCAGCGAAAGAGAACTTAGTGCAGAGCGTTGCGAAAGAGACGTTGACGACATCAAAAAGGCGCAATGGATGGCAAAACATATAGGCGAGGAGTTTGACGGTATTATCTCGTCTGTAACAAGGTTTGGGTTCTTTGTACAGCTTCCGAACACTGTGGAAGGGCTTGTGCGAATTGAAAACATGACAGGCGACAGGTTTGAATATGATGAAAAAGCACTCGCTATACGTGGAACAAAAAAAGCTTATCGTTTGGGCGATGAGATAACAATAAAAGTTGTTGGGGTAAACGAATCTCAAGGACAGATTGATTTTATGCCGGAGGGTATGGAATATGGAGAAAAACAAAAAACAGTTGGCGCTGAACAGAACCGCAAGGCACGAGTATTTCATAGAGGAAACAATCGAAGCCGGAATAGAACTGTTCGGAAC
>CAZNIC010000026.1:0-24877 GCA_964572985.1 uncultured Oscillospiraceae bacterium | reverse complement strand
ATTTGTACGGTGTGTGGTTGGGTATATGATGAAGAAAAACAGGATGTAAAATGGGAGAATTTGCCCGAAGAATTTAAATGTCCTTTGTGCAATGTTGGAAAAGAAAAGTTTGAAAAAAGCGAATAGCAGTTTATACTGCTACTCGCTTTTTAATTTAGCCAAAGTTTTTTTGTACGTATCGGGCATGATACAGTATTCGGGGTTTTTGTTTTCGAGCTCATTTAGAAGTTCGTCGGCATCCATCCATTTTAACGCAGAAATTTCTTCTCTCTGAAAGCTGAGAGCGGTTTCGGGAACGTCGTAACAAAGAAGGTATACTTTGTTATATTCGCGGTCTGTAAAGGTTTTGGCGTGAAAAACATTAATCTTCTCAACAAGCTGGTCAAAGGCGTGAGTAAGGCTGCTAAAGTCTACCTTTATGCCTAGTTCCTCGGACAGCTCTTTTAATGCGGTTGTTTCAAAACTGTCGCCCGATGATACATGCCCTGCACAGGATGTGTCCCAACAGGAGGGAAAACTGTCCTTGTCATCGGCACGTTTTTGCAAAAGTATCTGGTGCTGCCCGTCTTTTATTCGGTATACATAAATGTGAACAGCTGCGTGCAGTATCCCTTTTTCGTGAGCAATGCTGCGTTCAACTCTTTTGTCTGTGGGAAGTCCGTCGGGAGTATATATATCAAAATATTCCATGATTTCCTCCAAAAACAAAGAGGGCTTAAGCCCTCTTTGTGTGATAGTTTAGTTGGTCTGTGTTATTGTCCAGCCCTGCTTGTAAGAGGAGTTCTTATAATCCTGAACAAGCATGTTGTTAGAGTTAATTGTGAGATACAATCCTGAATGAACACTCTTTATAAGATATGTGTCATCACTCTGCTTTTCGAGAATCCATCTCTGGTTGGGGTCTGTACCTGCATACCATGTGATGATGGGGTCTCCGGGAGTGAGAGACTGACCGGATACATCAACATTCATATTTGTTGAAAGGTTTGTGATGAAATATTCACCGTTGCCTGCATCTACAAGATTCCACTTCTGATTAGAGCCCATATCGTTGGTTGAAACAATTAAGCCGTTGTAGTCAGCAAGCTTGAGGTCACCGATTGAGAACACGCGATAAGCGCCTGTCTGAGGAAGGCTTGCGCCTTCGGGCATCTTTTCTTCCTTTATCTCCCAAAGCTGAATGGGATTTCTTGTAAGTGTGGACTGGATTGTGTTTGTGCTGGTTGCCTGCATGGGAAGACCTGAGGAAGCGGAATAAACGAGTGCGCCACCTTCAACGTCCTTGATTGTGAACATCTGGTTTTCAGCGCCTGTAGAATCCCATGTGATGATTTCGCCGCCTGCTTCAACGCTGTGACCGGAAACGTCAAAATTCTGTCCGTTTGAGAGGGACTGAATAAAGAAATAACCGTCTTTGGAAGAGGGGACAAAACGGAAAAGCTGAGCAAGAGCGCCTGTGGGTGCTGTATACTCAAGTGTATAGTGGTCTGTTGCAGTTAAAGCCTTGCCTGTTTCCTTGTTAGTAAAGGAATAAACCTTATCCTTGTTAACAACTGTTGCAACTATAACGGGAGCCTGCTTTGTTGTGAGTGTAACTGTCTTTGTTGCGCCGTCCCAAGCTACCTCTTTGTCAAACGCTTCGCCGATAGCACGAACGGGAAGGTATGTTGTGCCGTCCTTAAGAATGGGGTTAACAACATTGCCGTTTGCGTCTTTAGCTGTGAACTTGCCGCCGTTGATGAAGATGTTGATAACATCAGTCTTCTTTGCAAGAACACTTACGCCGTTGATAAATACGCTCTTTGTAGCGTCGTCCCATTGAACGTCAAGGTCAAGTGCGTTTGCAATGGCACGAACAGGAAGGTATGTTGTGCCATCAACCAAAATGGGGGGTACTTCAACGCCTTGTGCATTTCTGCAGTCAATAACTTCGCCGTCAAGAACGACTGTTACTGTGTCTTCTGCCATAACGGGTATAGCAGAAAGTGCCATGATGAGTACAAGTAAGATTGCCAGTAGTTTTTTCATTGTGTTTTCCTCCTAAGATGTAAAAAATTTTTTAATAAACAGAAACTTTCCAGTTCTGTTTTAAAGACTGATTTAATTCGGCATGAACAAGCTTGCCGTCGGAGCTGATAGAAAGATACAACCCCGAATGAACACTCTTTATTAAATAAGTGCCGTCCTCTTGCTTTTCAAATATCCACCTCTGGTTAGCATCACCGCTCGTTGCATATGTAATAACAGGGTCGCCACTTGTTTTTGAGTTGTTTGCAACATCTAAGCTTTTTCCCGTATTTACGTTAGTGATGATATATTCGCCGTCTTCATTGGGCGTAAGAAGCCAGCAGATTGCATCGGGGGTGCCGTCATCTACATAGCCGTAAAACAATCCGTCGGCATAATCATAGAGTGCGGCGCCGTTGCTGCCGGTGAGAATGCAGGAATTATTATCACGTTTTTCGCGTGTGAAAATCATCTCTTTAATATCCCATTTCTGAACGAGGCTCTGTCGCTTTTCATTCTGCTTTACCATACCTGCGGAGTCCTCAATGGGAAGAAGAGAGGAGAGTGCGTAGATAAGATAGCCATCGTCGGTCTTTTCCAAACAAAACTTTTGATTGTCGGCAGTGCCGGGGTTGTAGGTAATGATTGTTGCACCGGGATTTTTACTGTTGCCGTTTACGTCAAAGTTTTTTTCGTTTACTGTGCTTGTGATGTAATAGTAGCCGTCTGTATCAGATGCGGTAATGTTAAAACCCTGGAAATCGTAATGATAAAACTTTTCCGTTTCAAGCCCTTTGTCCGTAAGGCTGATTGCTTTGCCGCTGGCTTTGTTTACAAAGGCATATATTTTGCCTTCTTCAAAGCCTTTAACTTCGGGCGTTGTAAGGATGACAGTGTGTGTTTCCTGTTCCCATGAAACCTCTTTGTTGAAAGCCTCACTGATTGCACGAATGGGGAGATATGTTGTGCCGTCTTCTAAAATTGGGTTTACAACATTGCCGTTAACGTCCATAGGCAGAATCTTTTCGCCATTTATATAGACATTTACAACATCTGTTTTTTCGGCTTTTTCGGGGGTGCCATTGATAAATACGCTCTTTGTAGCATCATCCCATTCAATTTCAAGATTAAGTGCCGAGGCTACTGCGCGCACGGGAAGATAAGTTGTACCTTTGGCAAGCATGGGGCGTACAATGTTGCCGTTAACGTCTTTGGGCACAAGCTCTTCACCGTCGATTACAACTGTTATGTAGTCTGTACCCGCATATACCGGAACAGAAGATATAATCAGCATAAAAACTAATACCAATAAAAGAAACTTTTTCATATATACCCTCCTTGGTATAATTATATATCTACATTATATATTATACAAGTTTATTTGTCAAAATAAATTAAGTAAAACTTGTAAAAAAGGGGTTGCAATAATATGCGCGAGGGTGTATAATTATAAATATTTTTGAAAGGACGTATTGTTATGATAAGAGTTGGTGTTCTTGGTGCGACAGGTTATGCAGGCGAAGAGCTTGTAAGAATTTTGTCGGGACACAAAGAAGTTAAAATAGAAATGCTTGTTTCTCATTCTTATGTTGGACAGAAAATGAGCGATATTTACCCTCATTTAAGAGGTATATGTGATATTGTGTGCGAGGATTTGGACGTCGATGCTGCAAAAGAAAGATGCGATGTGGTTTTTACGGCACTTCCTCACGGCGCATCCAAGGAGGTTATCCCTGCACTTTATGCTGAAGGGTTAAAGGTTATTGACCTTTCGGGTGACTTCAGATATAACGATGTTAAGGTGTATGAACAGTGGTATGGTGAAAACCACTCCAATCCTGAGCTCTTGGACGAATCTGTTTACGGTTTGTGCGAGCTCCACCGTGACGAAATCAAATCCGCACGTCTTATAGGCAACCCCGGATGTTACACAACATGTTCAATCTTGGGTATGGCACCTCTTGTTAAGATGGGATACATTGATAATTCGTCCATCATAATAGATGCAAAAAGCGGTGTAACAGGAGCCGGACGCGGCTTGCATATCAACTATCATTTTTGTGAATGTACCGAAAACTTAATGGCATATAAAGTTGGTACACATCGTCACACAAGTGAAATCGAGCAGGAATTGTCCCTTCTTGCCAATGAGGAAATTGCGCTTTCATTTACGCCTCACTTAGTACCCATGAAGCGCGGTATTTTTGCAACATGTTATGCCAATTTAAAGGTTGACAAGACAACAGAAGAGGTTGTTGAATTATACAAGGAGTTTTATAAGGACGAAAAATTTGTCCGCGTTTACGATGCAGGCAAGCTTCCTGAGAGTAATCATGTATCCGGCAGCAACTTTGTTGATATCGGTGTTACGGTAGACAAGAGATTAAAGAGAGTTATCGTGGTAAGTGCCATTGACAATCTTTTCAAGGGCGCGGCAGGGCAGGCTGTTCAGAATATGAACATAATGTTCGGCTTGGATGAGGGCACAGGAATTGCAGGCGCAGGATTCTATATGTAAGGAGTGCGTAATTGCAGCACTCCCTCACTCGGCTTTGCCGACATCTCCCTCGAAGAGGGAGACTGATAGGAAGGAGATTATATTATGAGTTCACATATTGAAAAAGCTAATGTCTTGATGGAAGCTCTGCCTTATATGCAGAAGCTTTCTGGAAAAACCATTGTTGTAAAATACGGCGGAAACGCTATGATAAATGAAGAACTTAAGGAAACTATTGTTGAGGATATTGCTCTTTTGAAGCTTATCGGTGCAAATCCCATTGTTGTACACGGTGGCGGTCCCGATATTACAAATGCCCTCAAGAGTTTTAATATTGAAACAAAGTTTATCAACGGACTTCGTTATACGGATGCCGACACAATGCGCATTGCACAGATGGTTTTGGTTGGTAAGACAAATAAGGAAATAGTTTCCCTTGTTGAAAAGCACGGCGGTAATGCAATAGGTATCAGCGGTATTGACGGCAAGTGCATTAAATGTACTAAGAAAAAGACAAAAGTTGAGGGCGAAGAGATTGACCTTGGCTTTGTAGGTGAAATCGTAAAAGTAGACGGCAAGGTTATAAACCTTATCTGCAAGGATAAGTACATTCCTGTTATTGCGCCTATCGGTATAGATGACGATGGTAACAGCTATAATATTAATGCCGATGATGTTGCAAGCGCGGTAGCGGCGGCAGTAGGTGCTGAAAAGCTTATTTTCCTTACCGATATTGAAGGTGTAAAAGACCTTGACGGCAATGTTATATTTGAAATGAACTGTGAAGAAGTACATGAAAACATCAAAAACGGCGTAATCAGCGGAGGCATGATTCCCAAGGTTACAGGCTGTGTGGATGCAATTATGTCAGGTGTGCAGAAGGTACATATCATTGACGGCAGAGTACCCCACTGCATATTGCTTGAAATATTTACGGATACCGGTATCGGCACTATGATTACTAATTAATTGAGAAGCAATTAATTAGTAATCAAGTTAAAAGTGAAGAGTTAAGGAGAAGATTTTTCTTTGGAAAATCTTGTTGATATTATGGTAAAAACTAATGCGATGCGGCTGCTTGAGCAGGCAGGTATAGAATTTGAAACAAAAGAATACGACGTTGACGAAAATGACCTTAGCGGTGAAACCGTTGCCGCAAAGGTTAATATGGACCCGGACAGCGTTTTTAAAACCCTTGTCACAAAGGGTGATAAGAACGGTATTGCTGTTTTTTGCATACCCGTAACAGGTGAGCTTGACCTTAAAAAGGCGGCAAAAGCAACAGGCAACAAGAAAATTGAAATGGTTGCCGTTAAGGATTTGCTTGGCTTGACAGGCTATATCCGCGGAGGCTGCAGTCCCGTTGGCATGAAAAAGCAATACCCCACATATATTGATGAGACGGCTGTTTTGTTTGAAAAAATTGCTGTGTCGGCAGGCGTGAGGGGTTGCCAGATGATATTGGACCCCGAAAAGCTTACCGAGTATGTCAAGGCACAGCAAATAGATTTGTGTGTATAATTTTAAAAACACCTATTGACAAATAGCTCAATAGGTGTTATATTTTAATTAACGATTGAACAATTATTCAAATGTTGAAATGAGGAGGCGGTAAAATGTTGGAGGAAGAATTGTTATATGACTTAGCAGAGTTGTATAAAATATTCGGTGATAGTACCCGCATAAGGATATTGTATGCGCTTTTTGAAAAGGAAATGTGCGTTAACGATATAGCGGAGGAATTGGGCATGACCATGAGCGCAATAAGCCATCAATTAAGGATACTTAAGCAGGCAAGGCTTGTTAAGTATCGCAAAGAGGGTAAGGCTGTGTTTTACGCCCTTGCCGATGACCACGTAAAGAGCATAATTGAAATGGGTATGGAACATATAAGTGAATAAGGGTTCGGCTTTGCCGAACGAGAATAGGAAAGGAGAATTATATTTATGAAAAAGGTATTTAAGTTGGAAGAGGTTGACTGTGCAGTATGTGCCGGCAATATGGAGGCAGGCATCAAGAAAATTGCAGGTGTAGAGTCAGCTGTTGTGAGCTATGTAACACAAAAGCTTCTGATTGAATGTGATGAGGCTGACGTTGATAGAATTTTGGATGAAGCACAAAAGGTTGTCAAGAAAGTTGACCCCAGGTGCAGAATTGTGAGGTAGTTATGAGCAAAAGACAGAAAATTGAACTTTGGAGGATAATTGCAGCGACCATACTTTTTATAGGTATATCGCTGTTGCCTATTGAAGGCATCTGGCAGACTGTGGCTTTACTCATACCTTACTTTATAGTAGGCTATGATGTTTTGTGGGGTGCTGTGAGGAATATTTTTCACGGACAGGTTTTTGACGAAAACTTTTTAATGGCTCTGGCAACCGTGGGAGCTTTTGTAATAGGCGAAAACCATGAAGCGGTTTTTGTAATGCTGTTTTTCCAGATAGGTGAGCTTTTCCAAAATATTGCTGTAGGAAAAAGCAGAAAATCCATCTCTGCTCTTATGGATATCGCACCGGAGGTAGCATTTGTTGAGCGTGAGGGCGAATTCTGTGAGGTTTTTCCGGAGGAGATTGTAATAGGGGACACTATCCTTGTAAAGCCCGGTGAAAGAATACCTGTTGACGGCGTTGTAACAAAAGGCGAAAGTGATATTGATACATCATCTATGACAGGTGAGAGCGTTCCGCGCTTTGTAAAATCCGGTGAAGAGGTTATAAGCGGATGCGTTAACATGAGTGCACCTATTGAAATCAGAGCAACAAAAGAATACTCTGATTCTACTGTTGCAAAGGTGCTTGAACTGGTAGAGCATTCTGCCATGAACAAAGGCAAATACGAAAGCTTTATCACCAGGTTTGCACGTGTTTATACCCCTGTGGTAGTTGTGCTTGCACTTTTAGTGGCTTTTGTTCCTCCGATTTTTGTTGGCAATTTAAGCGGATGGGTGCTCAAGGCATTGTCTTTCCTTGTTGTATCGTGTCCGTGTGCACTTGTTATAAGTGTACCGCTCTCGTTTTTCGGCGGTATAGGTGCAGCGAGTAGACGCGGCGCGCTTGTAAAGGGCAGTACTTACCTTGAAATGCTGGAAAAATGCCGTGTTGTTGTAACTGATAAAACCGGTACACTTACAGAAGGAAAGCTTTTTGTTAATCATGTTGACGGTGAAAATACACTGAAAATTGCCGCAAGCTTGGAGCGATATTCAAACCATCCTGTGGCAAAAGCAATAGTTGGTGCAACAGAGGAGTTTTACGAGGCTGAAAATGTGGTTGAAATTCCCGGTAAAGGAATGCGCGGTGCAATAGACGGAAAAGATGTTTTTGTCGGAAACAGAACACTTTTTGAAAATTTCGGAATAGAAGTTCCCCAAACAGAGGCATCTGTTTTTGTGGCAGTCGACGGAAAATATGAGGGCAGTATATCTGTTGAGGATAAAATAAAGTCCAATACAAGAGATGCTGTTGATGCACTGCATAAAATGGGCATCGAAAAAGTTGTTATGTTAACAGGCGACAATGAAAACGGTGCAAAAAAAGTTTTTGACGAAACAGGGCTTGACGAAATGTATCACTCGCTTTTGCCCGCTGAAAAGGTTGAAAAACTTGAAAATATTATGGCAGAAGCAGACGGCAAGACAATATATCTTGGTGACGGCATCAACGATGCGCCTGTACTTAAGAGAGCAGACTGCGGTATTGCAATGGGCGCAGTAGGATCTGATGCGGCAATCGAGGCAAGTGATATTGTGTTTATGAATGACGATATTACACTTTTGCCCGAAAGTATAAAAATAGCGAAAAAGACAATCCAAATTGTAAAGCAGAATATTGTTTTTTCTATTGCGGTAAAAGTAGGGGTACTTATCCTTACGGTTTTGGGCATTGCTAATATGTGGCAGGCTGTTTTTGCCGACGTAGGCGTTATGGTAATTGCGGTGTTGAATACATTAAGAACGTTAAAAATATAATTCTGCATAAGTTGGGATGCTGAAAAAGGTGTGCAATAAACCTTAAATGTGACAAACAGCAAAGCACATAATGTGTTTTTGATGCGTTGTTCCTTAAAAATAGCCATTTAGAACTTGTTTTTGTATTCGAATTTGTGAAAAATCGCCCTTTTGTGGAAATTGCATAAAAAATGTGAAAAATACTTTAATATTTCTAACTATTCGTGTATTGCAAAATTCGATATTGTTTGCTATACTCTAGTTGTACCGAAAAGGTACGAAACTTTTTTCATTTTCCCTCCTTTTAGTGACAGACAAGAATTGTTGTCTGTCTTTTTTTTCGCTTTTTTAGGAGCAGGGACACTCCCGTTCATTCATTTTCACTCTTATGTGTGAAAATACTAGCGTATGGATTGGCTTTGGGTAGGACATGTTCCTGTACTGTACGAACGTGACCTTTAGGTAATATATGATTGAACCGATGAAGTTTTCATCGGGCTTTTTTGTTGTTGACGGAAAATTGGGAGAATGTTATAATAAATGTATCATAAGAAAGGCAGGGATTGAGTATGAATATTCTTGAAAAAGAGGGTGCTTGGTGTTGGTTTGCTGACCCCAGAGCAATCAGTTATAATGGTCGCACATTTATAGGCTGTATTGACGTGCACGGTAATATAAAGGCTATTATGCTTCACGAAGGCAAAAAGACTGAGGTGTTGGTGCGTTCAAATTTCCAACCGGATGACCATGATAACCCTACGTTTTTGGTTCTTCCCGATGAGAGGATAATGATTATTTATTCCCGACATACCGATGAGGCATGTTTTTATTACCGTATTTCAAAAAACAAATGTGATATAACGGAGCTGGGAGAAGAAAAAGTGCTTCGTACTGATCACAATACAACATATCCGTCGCTTTTCATTATGGAAAACGATCCTGAGCATATTTATCTGTGTTATCGCGGTGTTAACTGGCATCCTACCTGTGCGCGCCTTACAATGCCCGATGAAAACGACGAAATTGGGTTTGATGTAAAGCCTTTCCAGATTGTGAAAAGCACTGTGCAGGGGGCGGGATGTCGTCCTTACGCAAAATATGTTTCTGACGGAAAAAGTAAGATACATATGGTTTATTCGTCAACACATCCCGATAATGTATGCCCTGTTTGCGTTTATTACTCGTGTCTTGATGTAACAGATTTTACCCTTTATGATATTGAGGGTAATGTTTTAAAAGATAAAATTGATGAAGAACCCTTTACGGTTACAGGATACGAGGTTGACCCCCGATTTGTTGTTGACCCGCATACAAAATCAAAGCGTGGCTGGGTATGGGACGTAATGGTTGGCGAAAGAGGTGTAAGTGCCGCTATTGTTAACATCAGTGAAGATAAAATTACACAGCACTATTATTATACATATTATAAAAACGGTGAATGGAAGAAGATATTTATCGGTAATGCGCACAAATTCCATCGCTCAGATACAGAGTTCTGCTACGGTGGCGGTATGAGCCTTGACCGTGACTATGATGGTGTGGTATACGTGTCCATACCTTTGGGTACTGCTTTTGAAATTGTAAAGTATACGATTGATGAAGAAGACCATGTTACACGTAAAGTGATGACAAAGTACAGTGAGCTTAACAATATTCGTCCATACAAGATAAAGCAAGGTCCTCTTGTGTGGATGAGTGGAGATTATTACTACTGGATCGTAAACTCGCGTTATCCACAGGGTTTCCCCACAGGTGTGCTTATCGATGGCGAAATCGGGGAAGAAAGATTTACAGAAGGTATAAAAGTTACCTGCGACGACAAGCAAGAGGGCGTTATTTACTCTGATTCTGATGTGGAATTAAAAGTCGAAGGAACAACTGTGACTTTCTGCGGAAAAATGAGCAGCAATCCTTTGTCCACTTCTGACTGGAATAAAGAGCATAATGCAACAACAGACGGCAGTACAAAACTTGTTCGTCCTTATATAACTGAGTTCAGAATTGTGAAAGAAAACGACGCATATTATCTTCTCCGTTGGGATAAGGTGGATGTGGTTATTAAGAGAGGCTGATTATGGACAAAGAATCAATGAAAGAAATCGGAATTGATTATGAGTACAAGTTCAAGGGGCGTATTATAAATATGCGTCTTGATACCGTCAAAACTCCTGAGGGGAATATTGCTTCACGTGAAATTGTTGAGCACCCGGGTGGGGTAGGAATTGTTGCACTTGACAGTGACGGATGCGTGTATATGGAATGGCAGTACCGTCGCCCATTTGACGATTTGGTTTACGAAATCCCCGCAGGTAAACGTGACGCAAACGAAGAGCCTATTGTGTGCGCCAAGCGTGAGCTTGAAGAAGAGATTGGGCTTTGTGCCAAAAACTGGGTTTATCTCGGTGTGAGCTATGCGTCGCCGGGTTTTTGTACAGAAGGACTGCATTTATTTTTGGCAACTGATTTGTACGAGGGTGAAATGCACCGCGATCAGGATGAGGTATTGATTATAGAAAAAGTTCCCCTCGAAGAGCTTGTTGACAGGGCAATGAACGGCGAAATCAAGGACGGCAAAACTTTAATCGGCATCCTTAAAACAAACGAATATATTAAAAGATTGCAAAATAAATAAGTTTTAATTTGTTGAAAAAAGTGTTGACAAAGTGCAAATAAACATGTATAATAAAAACGAAAACGATAATCATTATCGTTTTATAAATCGAATTAAAAATATTGTATATAAAGGAGATTAAGATTTATGAAAAAGTATGTATGTCCCGTTTGCGGTTATGTTCACGAAGGTAACGAGGCTCCTGAAAAATGTCCTCTTTGCGGTGTTCCCGGCAGCCGTTTTACAGTAATGGAGGAAGGTGCAGCACTCGCAGCTGAACATGAATATGGTGTTTATGCAAAGACAGTAAAGGATAACCCCGACATCAGCGCTGAAGACAAGGCTTATATTTTTGAACAGCTTATGGCAAATTTCCAGGGTGAATGCAGTGAAGTTGGCATGTATCTTTGCATGGCTCGCATTGCACACCGTGAAGGCTATCCCGAAATCGGTCTCTACTGGGAAAAGGCAGCTTATGAAGAAGCTGAACATGCAGCAAAGTTTGCTGAACTCTTAGGCGAAGATTTGGAAGCTAACATGAAGGCAACAACAAAGGATAACCTTCGTTGGAGAGTTGACTGTGAATACGGTGCAACAAAGGGCAAGTTTGACTTGGCTGCTTGTGCAAAGAAAAACGGTCTTGACGCTATCCATGACACAGTACATGAAATGGCAAGAGACGAAGCAAGACACGGTAGAGCTTTGGAAGGTTTACTTAAGAGATACTTCAAATAATAACAGGCTACTTTAATATCAGGCTACTTTGATTAGGTAATTGCAACAGTTTTATAAGGAACAGGGACACACCTCCTGCATACGTCGAGGAAGTGCTAACAAACCACCTACCTGTGGGTGAGGAATGTCCCATGCAATGCTCCCAGTAAGTAAGGCTGTAACCTAATCATCATATCAATGAAATAGGAGGATTTAATTATGGCAAAGTATGTATGCCCTTGTGGCTATGAATATGATCCCGCAATTGGCGATCCCGACAACGGCATCGCTCCCGGCACAGCTTGGGAAGATGTTAGTGAAGATTGGGTATGCCCTGTATGCGGACTTGGTAAAGACGCATTTACAGAAGAATAAAAAATAAAATGAGACGCTTAAAGCGTCTCATTTTTGTTAGAACAGATTACATGTATCGAGAATAAATTGATCGTTGCCTGCGTATGTGAGCTTAACTGTATAGTTGGTGCGTGTTACTTTGTCAGTTGCATTTGTGGTTTCAACCCAACCTGATACTGTCCATGTGTTACCTTCGTTTGTAACTGTCTGCTCGTTCTTGGGGCAAAATTCAATTGCTGTGTAAGAACCGACATGAGCCTTTACGGCACTTTCAACTGCTTCAAAAACTCTTTCTTCGCCAACATCGGATTTGGGAGAAGCCAAGCGACTCTTAACCGCGTCATAAATTGCAAAGCCTGCGGCAACAAGCACCAAAGCGGCAAGGAGTATTATCAATACAGTTCTTATAATGGGAATAAATTTTTTCATGATTGGTACCTCGCTTAATTAATTTATATTAATTATAGTTTATTTGTCAGTTTGTTGTCAAGACAAATAGTGGATTTACATCATTAAAATAATGTGATACAATTAAACAGAGGGGTGATTTTATATGAAAAAGTTTTTAAGTTTAATATTTGCGTTTGTTATAGCCTTTGCATCAATCACGGCTATGGCGGAGGATTTTACGTTTGATATTTATGAGGACTTTTACACATCAAAGTCAGATGAAGCCATGCTTATGGAGGTTGATGATTCTGTTAAGGCGGCATTTGAAGAAAGGCTTATTGCCGCTTGGGAAAATATGGACAGTGAAGTTCAGCTTTATCCTGATATCATGATACACAGGAATGATATAACGGCACTTTTTGCAGAGGTTTTCTTTGAAAATCCAAAGTATTATTATGTTGCAAGAAGCTTCTCGGGAACAATTAACAGCAACGGTTATCTTGGTAAGCTTACAAAGCTTTCGTATACAACAACCGACAAAGCCGAAATTGAAAAAACATGGGCAGAGATTGACAAAGCAACGGAAGAAATTCTTTTCTATATAAGCCCTGATATGACAGATTTTGAAAAGATAATGACCGTGCATGATTATATGATAAATAACTATGTGTATAACATTGAAGATATGGATCAGACAATGCTCATAATGCTTGATAAGGTTGGCGTTTGTGCGGCTTATTCAGAAGCTTTTCAGCATATGATGAATGTGCTGGGCATTGAATGTACGCTTGTCAGTTCTGAGGAAATGGGACACATATGGAACATGGTGAAGGTTGACAACCGTTGGTACCACGTTGATATTACATGGGATGATCCCGTGCCCGACCAGTTTGGTGTTGTAAGCCATGAATATATGCTCTTGAGTGAAAATGCCATTAAAAAAATGGGTCATACAGGGTTTGATGCGCCTTATTATGCGGGCTCGACTTTATATAACGATGCACCCTGGCGTGACGACGGAGGCAATATTGTTACCTTGAACGGAGTTATGTACCGTATTGAGGGGAATAACCTTGTTGACGAGGATGGCAATGTGATTTATAAAGACCTTGATGGCGGAGACGGTAAGTGGAGTATATCCAATACTTTGTACGTAAAAGGTGTTGTGTGGGCAGGTCTTTGTGAAATAAACGGGATACTGTATTTTAACACTGACACGGGTATATATTCCTACAACCCTGAAACAGGAGTAGCAGAATGTATCAAAGAGGAGTACGGTATCGGAGGACTTTTTGCAGATAAAAACGTATTACTTTATAACATGTATGATTTTGACAAGCAAGCGTTTGTCAAAAATGGCGAAATAAAGGTTTGTGAGACTTTTCTCAAAAAACCTTATTATGAGGACGGAAGTGCCGTTGTAAAGGTTTATAACGATTACGACACACCCCTGTGGATAATAAGCAAGGGTGAGGGATACAAGGCGCAAAAAGTAGATGCAAAGAGCATTGCTATAGCAGAATTTGAAAACGGCAGTGAGCAGACGATATATGTCTGGAAGGACAGTTTGGAGCCTGTAGTGGAAAAGCTTGCTGTAGGTGAATAAATGGATTTGCTAAAAAGGAAGCCAAACCGATTGAAGCACCTTAAAATGGGAAGAGGATTGCTTCTACGCAAAAAAACCGCTGATTTGTAAATCAGCGGTTTTTTGTGTGTAAAATTACTTCTTCATGGGGATGCCTTCTGCATCGAGCTTAGCTACAATGGAGTCTACAACTTCCATTACTTCGTCCTTTGTAAGTGTTCTTTCACCGTGGGAGAAGAGAATACGTACTGTGATGGACTTGCCCGAATCATCAACGTATGTGTCAAGAAGCTTGACAGACTTGATAAGGGGGCAATTTGCTTCTTCGATAGCCTTGCCGATAGGAGCATACTTGTCGGAAACAAAAGAAACGTCAATTTCCATTTCGGGGTACTTGGAGGGTTCAACGTATTTGATAGAGTTGTTCTTTTCGCCCGAGAATGCTGTTACGTCGATTTCAGCAAATACGATAGCAGCTTTCTTGTCAATCTTTTTGCCGATTACGGGATGCACAACGCCTATTGTACCAAGAAGTGTACCGTTCAAGTAAATAGCATTGAGGTTTCTGGGGTGTTCATAGCTGTGTGTTGCTTCGATAGCTTCGAATGTGAGAGAAGCGTGACGAAGGTCATCTGTAATAATAGCCAAGATATCGCGAAGATAGATGTACAATTCTTCAACGCTCTTTGTCTTGTCAAAGAGTGTGATACAGAGCTTCTTTTCTTCCTTGCAAAGACCGTCTTCCTTTAAGCCTTCTACAACTCTGCCTACTTCAAACACACCAAAGGAGGGAGCATAGCCTGTATTAGCCTTAACCTGACACAGCTGTGTGGGAACAATAGACTTACGGATAGTTTCGATGTTGGGGTTTGTAGCATTTACAAGCTTGATGTTGTCTTCAACTTCGATGCCTAATTCCTTATATTCATCATAATATGCCCAAACGTAACTGTGAAGCTCATGGAGAGAAAATCTCTTAACCAAGATATCCTTAATCTTTTCTTCCATTGTTTTTTCTTCAGCGGCACGAACAGGATAGAGCGGAACAGAGGCTGTGTTGATTTCAAAGTTGTCATAACCGTAGATACGTGTGATTTCTTCGATGATGTCAGCCTTCATTGTAACGTCCTTTGTTGCTCTCCATGTGGGAACTGTTACATTGAATGTGTTATTTTCTGTTTCAACCGTAAAACCGAGAGCGCGAAGTGTCTTTACGATTGTTTCGTTTGCAATTTCGATACCTGTGTAACGGTCAACAAACTTTTTGTCGAATGTGAGGTTACGTGTGGGGTATTCGTAAGCGATTTCGTCTGTAAGGGAGGAAACAACCTGTACGCCACTGTCAATGTCTGTCAAAAGCTTTACGAAACGTGCAATTGCGGGTACGGTGAGTGCAGGGTCAAGACACTTTTCGTAACGCTGAGATGCGTCTGTACGGTGAGCAAGTCTAACCGTGCTCTTGCGGATAGAAACTGCATCAAAGGTTGCAGACTCAAGTGTAAGACGTGTTGTGTCTTCTACGATTTCACTGTCCAAACCACCCATGATACCTGCGATTGCAACGGGCGTGTTGTCGTTACAAATCATGAGAGTGTTTTCGTCACAGTTACGGTCAACTCCGTCAAGCGTACGGAATACGTGAGGTGCATCAAATCTCTTAATGCGAAGCTTTTCAACCTTTCTTGAGTCAAATGCGTGCATGGGCTGACCCATTTCAAGCATTAAGTAGTTTGTAAGGTCGGCAAGAAGGTTTATAGCACGCATACCGCAGTAGTAAAGACGAATACGCATGTTAACGGGACTTGTGTTCTTTGTGATGTTTTCAACCTGCAAGCAGGAGTAACGCTGACAAAGAGGGTCTTCAATCTTCATATCAATAGCGGGAAGATTGTCATACTTTGAAAGGTCAACAGAGTCGAGAGGCTTTAATTCTCTGCCTGCGATTGCTGCAAATTCACGGGCAATGCCGTAGTGACCCCAAAGGTCGGGACGGTTTGTGAGGGACTTGTTGTCAACCTCAAAAATGATATCGTCAACCTCATACGCGTCCTTTATGAGTGTACCGTTTGCCAAATCATCGGTGATTTCCATAATGCCGTCGTTTGAGTCGGAAATGCCGATTTCCTTTTCGGAGCAGCACATACCGTAGGATGTGTAGCCTGCCAACGGACGGGGAGCAATGGTGATTTCGCCGATGCGTGCACCAACGGGAGCAAAAGCTGTTTTCATACCCACACGAACATTGGGCGCACCGCACACAACGTCGGTGAGTTCTCCGTTGCCTGCATCAACCTTTAAAAGGTGAAGCTTTTTAGAGTCGGGGTGGTCGTTAACCTCTTTGATTTCGGCAACGACGATGCCCTCAATGTCGCTTCCTTTAAAGAAAATTTCGTTTTCAACTTCTGCAGTTGAAAGAGAGAACTGACTGATTAATTTCAATTTATCCAGACCTGTAAAATCCACGAAATCTGAAATCCAATTCATAGATAAAAACATAGTGTCAACCTCCTTATTCGTCGTCAGTGAACTGACCGAGAGCCTTAAGGCTACCTGAGTTCAAATCACGGATGTCCTTAACGCCATACTTCATCATAGCAAGTCTTGTTAAGCCCAGACCAAATGCAAAGCCTGTATATTCCTCAGGGTCGATACCGCCTGCTTTCAATACTTCGGGATGAATCATACCGCAGGGGCAAAGCTCAAGCCAACCTGAATGCTTACAGGAGGGGCAACCGTCACCGCCGCAGATAAGACAGCTGATGTCAAGCTCAAAGCCGGGTTCCACAAAGGGGAAGAAGCCGGGACGCAAACGAACCTTGATATCCTTTTGGAAAACTTCGCTAAGCATTGTCTTCATGAAGAAGATAAGGTTTGAAATAGAGATGTTCTTATCAACCATAACGCCTTCCATCTGGAAGAAGGTGTTTTCATGACAAGCGTCTGTTGCTTCGTTTCTAAAGCAACGTCCCGGGAAAATAGCTTTAATCGGAACACCGTAGTTAATAAGGTCATTCTTATATTTTTTGTAAATAGCATTCTGTGCTGCAGAGGTATGGCTCTTTAAGAGCTGACCGTTTTCGAGATAATAAGTATCCTGCATATCACGAGCGGGGTGATGCTTGGGGATGTTGAGTGCTTCAAAGCATTCGTAGTCTGTTACAACCTCTGAGTAATCCTCAACATGGAAGCCCATTGACTTGAAAACCTTTTCACACTGGCGCTGAACAAGTGTGATAGGGTGGTAGCTGCCGCGTGTGAGATTTGCCGGAGTAGAAATGTCAAATTCGGGCATGGAGTTAATCTCTGCCATAATTTCGGCATTCTTGATTTCTTCAATTTTTTCGGCAATAAGCTTTGCCGCCTCTTCCTTAAGAACGTTGACCTTCTGACCGAAGTCCTTTTTTTCTTCGATTGAAAGGTCCTTCATACCTTTCAAAAGCCCTGTGATAGAGCCATTTTTACCTAAATATTCAACTCTGAGTGCATCCACAGCCTGAGCATCGGAGGCGCTTTCGAGTTTTGTAATAAGCTCGTCACGGAGTGCTGTTACCTTTTCTGACATAATAACAGTCCTTTCTTTAAATTATATTTGAAATTACGGTACGATGTGGGCATCGTACCCTACAATTGTTTGCAATAAAAATAAAAAAGCTCGCCCCTAATAGGGACGAGCATAACCCGCGGTACCACCCAAATTCAAGCCTAAGCTTGCACTCAATAGCGTTTTACGTGACGCTACACCCTGCTTAATCAATGCTTTCGCAGGACGCTCCAATGCTGAAATTCAACCGTAAAAACATAAGACTGCTCACAGCCGACGACAGTCACTCTCTTGTATGCCCCTTTACAGCCTACTTACACATCTTCAACGCGTGTACCTAGTAATTATACTCTCTAAAAATGATAAAGTCAAGAGTTTTTGCATATAAATAAGAAGAGGTGAGTAGTATGTGGAACAAATTAAAACCATACGTAGGATTTGTAGCATTAAGTCTTGGAGTAGGTGCTTTGGCTGCATTTTTAACAAGGGACAACATGAATATTTATGACAGCATAATAGCACCGCCATTAAGCCCGCCTATGTGGCTTTTCCCTGTGGTGTGGACAATTTTGTACATCCTTATGGGTATAGGTGCAGCTATTGTGTATAAGGAAAGCGGTGAGCAGTCGGGAATTTTTTACTCTCAACTGGCAGTGAACTTTTTGTGGAGTATAGTTTTCTTTAATCTCAGGATGTTCCTTTTTTCGTCAATATGGCTTGTGCTTTTAATTGTGCTCATATGGAAAATGATCGGAGAGTGGCGAACCTATGATATAAGGGCGGCATATTTACAGTACCCATATTTAGCATGGTGTATTTTTGCCCTTTATCTGAACGTGGCAATATGGATATTAAACGAATAAAAACTCCGCATTGCGGAGTTTTTATTTGTTTATGCTAATTTAGACTTGATAACTTCAGCCATCTTATCGCACTTGCAGTTAGCAAAGAAGAGTTCCTGGAACTTTTCGCCACCGATTGCACCCTTCAAAAGGTCCTGATCAATGTTTTCTAAGATATAGAACATATCCTGATGAGTAACCTTCTTAACTTCGTCAAGAATCTTCTTGTTGCGCTGTTCGGGAACTGCTCTTTCCTTGGGATAGCCGCCGCCCCATTCTTCAACGAAGAGCTTTTCAAATACGTACTGGAGGTTAAGTTCGCAGCCCCAGCCCCAACCCTTTGCAAAGGGAAGAGCGATAGCATTGCCGTTGTTAACCTGTGTGAACTGGTAAGCGTCTGTGGGATCTACAACGTGACCGCAAAGAACACCGGGGAAAGAGTTACAAGCGAGCATAGCGCCTTCGCCTGTACCGCAACCTGTGATTACAAGGTCAGCAGCACCGGAGTTGAGAAGAATTGCGGAAAGAATACCAATCTGAACGTATGTAAGCTGAGCAGTATCTTCAGCAGAGTACATACCATAGTTGTGAACTTCGTGACCGAGGGGTTCAACTACCTTTTTGAGTGTAGCTTCGATAAGGGCATTTTTAGCTGCCTGGCTGTTTTCATTGATAAGTGCAATTTTCATTTTTATCAAATCCTTTCCATAAGTTATTAACTATATTCTATAATGAAAACCCTCTTTTGTCAAGTGAGGCACGCTATTGAAAAAAATCAGAAAATATATTAAAATTTAAAAAGGAATGCAACTTTTTTCTTGTTTTTGTGTCTATATAAGCAGAAGTGAAATTTTTTGGACAAAAAATGCGTATTTGACGTTTATATGGTATGATAGGAAAAAGAAAAGAGGAAAATATATGAAAAAAGTTTTTATAATTTTGATGATTATGCTGTTTGGAGGGGCTGTTGATGCTTTGGCGGCAGAGCTACCGGTGCTGATGTATCACAGCGTTGATTATACAGGCGGGATGTATTCTGTTACTCCAGAAAAGCTCGAGAGCGATATTAAAGAGCTTCTGGCAAACGGATACACAACGGTTTCTTTTGATGAGGTTATAGATTATGTTTACGGTGACGGAACACTTCCCGAAAAGAGCGTCGTCATAACCTTTGATGACGGATACGAGAACAACTGTACAACGCTTTTGCCATTAGCTGAAAAGCTTGATTTTAAGTATGAGGTGTTTACCGTTGCGGGATTTATACATTACGGAGAGTACGCAATGGAGTGGGATCAGGTAAATAAGGTTCTTAACTCACCTTATGGGGGTATAGGCTGTCATACATATAATCTTCATAGCTACATAGGCGACGGCAGGTGGGGAATTATCAGAAAATATGGCGAAAATTTCCGCGATTGGGAAAACATAATAAGACATGACCTGTCCATGGCAAAAACACTTTTTATGGATAATACGGGATATAACCCAAATACATTTGCATATCCGTTCGGCAATTTTTCACCTGAAGCTGACAGAATACTCCGCGAAGAAGGATATCTTGTAACTGTTACCACAGAACCGGGCATAAACATAGTCGAAAAGGGTGATGCAGAATCCTTGTATCTTATGATGCGCATATCAATGGACGGACAAACTGCCTCCGCTTTGGAAATGATAAAAGGCTGTAAAGACAAAACCCATAATCAAAGCATCGCAGACGCAAAAATCAAAGTATGGAGTGAAAGAAATGTATCACGGCGTTATGCGCTTACTGCATTGTACGAAAAAAAGTTTAAGGACAAGCCTTATGATATGAAATATGTTATGCCCTATACAGACCTTAAGTATGAGGCTGAAAGCACAAAAATACTTTTTGCCCGCTGTATTGAAAACAATATTATAGCAGGGTTCCCCGATTGGACAATGAGGCCCGGTAATTATATAACACGAGGGGAATTTGCGGTGCTTTTGGCAAGGTGCACAGGCTATGACGGGAGAGGGGTTACTCATTACTTTGCCGACAGTGCGGCATGGAACGACTGGGCGTTGTCCTGGTGCTATGAAAAAGGCTATATGATAGGATATGGCGAAAGCTTTGGTGTAAACGACTTTTTGACAAAAGAGCAGATTGACCTTGTTATACAAAGGGTTGGACTATAAGCCTACTTTTTACAGACAGAAATGTCTGTGTTTCTCCTTAATAAACAAAACGCACGACCTTTGTCGTGCGTTTTGTTGTATATAGTTTATCTGTGTCTGCGGTGGATGTGGAACATCTGTGCTGCTTCTTCAAGCATGTTCTTACGGCGGTTTGTAACATCTTCGCTCTTAGGCTGGATATCGCCTGCTGCTGTAAGAGCCATACGAGTGAGGATAGGACCAAAGAGTTCATATATAAGAACTGCAAAAAGAATAATATTGCGGATTAATGTACCCTGAGGACCCATTGTGTTGCCTGCTATTGTGCACATACCGAGAGCAACGCCTGCCTGAGGCAAAAGTGTGATACCAAGGTATTTGCAAACCTGAGGCGGACAAGCGGTTAATTTTGCACTTGCGCCTGCACCGAGGTATTTGCCGATAGAACGGAAAAGAATATAGATGATACCGATTGCAACGATTGCAATATCGCCAAAGACACTGAGCTCAAGCTCAGCACCGCTGATAACAAAGAAGAGTGCTAAAAGAGGAGAGCTCCATTTGTCGGCTCTGCCCATTAAGTCATGTGCAAGAGGACAGATGTTGCAGAATATTGTGCCCAGCATCATGCACACGAGAAGTGATGAAAAACCAATGTGAATATTGCCGAATTCAAGGGGGATGTCAAAGGATAACTTGGAAAGGGCAACTGTTACAAATACAAAAGCAATCGTCATATTGAGACGGTTTGTATTGGAGTTGAACATTTTTTCGAGCTGAGTTAAAATCCAACCCATTACAGCACCCAAGATAAGTGAGCCCACGATTTCAATCAAAGGATTGATAATGATTGAAATGATATCAACAGCACCTGAAATAAGTGTTTTTGCAATACCGAATGAAACCGCAAAAGCTATAAGACACACGGCGTCGTCAAGTGCAACTACGGGCAAAAGGATGTTTGTGAGCGGACCCTTTGCTTTGTACTGACGTACAACCATAAGTGTTGCCGCAGGAGCTGTTGCAGAGGCAATTGCACCAAGAGTAATTGCCTGAGCAAGAGTAATTTTATCGGGCATCATGAAATGAAGAACGATAAGAGCAATGTCGGTGAAAAGAACAGCTGTCAATGCTTCGCAAATGCCTATGGTGAAAGCCTGTTTACCTGTTTTTTTCAAGTCCTCGAGGCGGAACTCGCTACCGATGGAAAAGGCGATGAAGCCTAATGCAACGTCGGCAATAAGTGAAAGCTGATGTACAGATTCACTTGTGTTGAAGCCAAGACCTTCAATGCCGAGTCTGCCTAAAAAATAGGGGCCCACAAGGATACCGGCTATAAGATATGCTGTTACAGCGGGAAGTTTCAAAGGCTTGAAGGCTCTTGTCATCAAAAGACCGCCGAGCAAAGCTATAGAAACTGAGAATAACGTACTGCTCATGAATAACGCTTCCTTTCAAAGATGTAAAAATTATAATGTAAAAAACCACCTTGAGAATTCTAACATATGCCATAAAAAAAGTAAAGTTTAATAATTGTCAAATATTTGATAAAAAAATTGCCGTTTTTTATACAATTTTCAGTGTTTATACTATTGCATAAAAGATTTTTTTGTGATAAAATATTTCGGGTTTGGTTAAAACCCAATAAAAACAAAGAGACCATATAATAACAGGCCTCACAATTTAATGAAAGAAGGATTGTATATTATGGGTAACACAAAAAAAGGCGGTTGGCGCACTAATAAGTGGATAAGAGCTGCTATCCCTGCGCTTTTACTCCATTGCAGTATCGGTACAGTATACTGTTGGTCACTTTTCAGTGAACAGATTGGTCAGCACATCGGTTTTTCTAAAAGCGCTACAGAATGGGCATTTTCCTTGGCAATTTTCTTCCTTGGTATGTCTGCAGCATTCTTGGGCAATGTAGTTGAAAAAGACATTCACAAGTCATCCCTTATTGCAGCTATTTGTTTTGCAGGTGGTATGGCAGGTACAGGTGCTTTCATTTACTACGGTGGTTTACACAAGGGTAGTTTGGTTGCACTGATTGGTATTTTCGTGTGTTATGGTTTTATAATGGGTGTTGGTCTTGGTACAGGCTACCTTTCTCCCGTTAAAACGCTTATGCTGTGGTTTAAAGACCAAAAGGGTCTGGCAACAGGCTTGGCAGTTGCAGGTTTCGGTGCAGCAAAGGCTATTGCAAGCCCCATTATGAAGTGGATGCTTGAAAACCTTGGCGAAGGTGCTATCTACAAGATGTTCTTTATCCTTGCAGCTGTTTATTTTGTGATGATGTTTATCGGTCATCTTCTTTTGAAGAAACCCGATGACTGGCATGAACCTTCCGGCAACGAAGCAAAGCCAAGCATCATCAGTGTTCTTAAGCTTAAGCCTATGACAAACTACATTGGCATTTGGCTTATGTTCTACCTCAACATCACTTGTGGTCTTGCACTTATCAGCCAGGAAAAAGCAATATTCCAGTCTTTGGGTGTTACAGCTCTCATTGCAGGCGGATATGGTACACTCTCAACAATTTCAGCAGTATTTAACGCAGGCGGCAGACTTGGATTCTCTGCAGCAGCCGATAAAATGAAAGACAGAAATACAGTATTCAAGCTTATTTTTGTTATTTCTATCGTTCTTACAGCTGCAGTTGTACTTACAAGCGGCATCATTCAAGGTGCAACAAGTATTCCCATGGGTATCCTCGTTCTCGCTCTTATCATGATGGTTAACGCAGGCTATGGCGGTGGTTTCAGTAATGTTCCCACACTCCTCAGCGACCATTACGGAATGAGCAGTATCAGTGCTATTCACGGTATTACTCTTTCTGCATGGGGATTTGCAGGTTTGACAGGTAACCAGCTTGCATCTTTCATTGTTTCCAGTTCTGAAACAGCTCAGATTGGTTATCAAAATGTGCTTTATGTAACACTCTCACTTTACATAGTATCACTTCTCCTCAGCTTGTTCTTTGTACAGAAAAGTCAGAACACAGGCGAAGTACCCGAACACTAAATAATATAAAAGCTCTCGCAGTTTTATGCGAGAGCTTTTTAGTTTAGCATATTCATATCATCGGGACATGGAGCCGTGACGGTGATTGATTCCTTTGTGATAGGATGATTAAAAGTAATAGTGCGGCAATGAAGCCTCAGTATACCGTCGGAGGGATTGGGATTATAGAGCCAATCACCGTATATGGGAGTGCCAAGGTGGGCAAGGTGGACACGCAATTGATGGGTACGCCCTGTTACGGGTGTGAGCGAAACTAAAGATAAATTTCCGACCGATTTAATTGTGGAGTATTCGGAAACTGCGTGTTTTCCTGTTTGTGATACACAGCGGCGAATACCATCGGATTTTTCAATAGGAGCGGTAATTGTCCCCTCTAAAGGAAAAGGAATACCATTAACTACGGCAATATATTGTTTTTGGATTTGCTTTGTTTTTATGCTTTCTGTTAAAACATGTGCAGAAAGCATATTTTTTGCAACAAGTACAACGCCGGAGGTATCTTTATCAAGTCTTGTTATGGGATGAAAAGTAAGGTTTGCGTTGTAATAATACATAAGAGCATTTGCAAGGGTATCTGTAGTATGCTCAAAAGACGGATGTGTAGGCATATTACGAGGCTTGTTAACCGCAACGATGTCTTCATCCTCATAAATGATATCAAGTGGCAAGTTTACGGGGGGAATATCGGAGGCGGGCTCAGACACCGTGACTGACAAAACATCCCTGCAAAAAACGCGGTCAACAACCTTTGCGGGAGAGTTGTTTAACAAAACCGAATCGGGATAATCCTTTAGTGATTTTATGATAGCAGAAGAAAATCCTAATCTTGATAAAACAGATTGGATTTTTAAATTATCGTATTCGTGATTGATGGTGAGTGTAATTGTCCTGTTCATAATTGTACCTTTGTTGAAAATTATAGGGGGATAAGATTGTTTAAAAGCCGCGGCGTTCGCCATGCTGAAGATCCACCAAAATAGAAGGATACTCAAAATGGATGGAGTGGATCTTCGGTTTGGACGTAACAAAACAATCCGGTGAATTGTTTTGTCGTCCAAAGTCCCTGCGTGACGAAAGCGAGTGAAGCGAAGCTTGAGTCCGTTTTTGCAAAGCAAAAAAAAGACCCGCCAACAAAAAAGCACTTCTTAAGGGGAGTGTTTAGTGGATCTTCAGTTTGGACGTAACAAAACAATCCGGTGAATTGTTTTGTCGTCCAAAGTCCCTGCG
>CAZNIC010000025.1:0-25872 GCA_964572985.1 uncultured Oscillospiraceae bacterium | reverse complement strand
TCTTTGAACTCACCGTTATTCATTCTTTCAAACAAATCAAGGTTTTCCTCAACAGAGCGGTTTTTGTAAGGGCTTTCCTTACCGGGAGCTGTGGGCACACCGCGGTACTCGCTCATTTCCTCGGGGGTCAAGTCGCACACAAATGCCTTGCCTTCCTTTATGAGCTTTACTGCAAATTCATAGCACTTGTCAAAATAGTCAGAGCCGTAGTAAATACCGCCGTCCGGTTCAGCACCCAGCCAGCGCAAATCCTCCTCAATTGCACGAACATACTCATCGTCCTCGCGCACAGGGTTGGTATCGTCGTAACGGAGGTTAAACTTACCGCCGTACTTTTTTGCTGCAGTATAGTTGATGTAAATCGCCTTGGCACTGCCTATATGAAGATAGCCGTTAGGCTCGGGAGGAAAACGTGTATGAACCTCGTTTTCTCTTCCCTCTGCCAGATCGGCATCAATAATGTCATGGATAAAGTTAGATCTTTTTTCTTCCATTTTGTATTGCCATTCCTTTCTTTTGGATAACATACATATTATATGATATTATTACCAAAATTGCAACAAAAACATTATTTGCATAATTATTAAAATTTTGCTTGCATAAAATTAAGTTTTATAGTATGATTATAAGGCAATAATTTGTTATTTTTTTTAACGGAGGTTTATAATATGAGTCAGATTAAAAAGGTTGCCATTCTCACAGGCGGCGGCGATTGCCCCGGTCTTAATGCGGTTATCCGTGCCGTTGTTAAAACAGCTATCGTAAAGTACGGCCTTGAAGTGGTTGGCATCAGAAAAGGTTACCACGGTCTTTACCATAAGGACTTTGTAACTCTCACTCTTGACAATGTTCAGGAAATCCTTTCCGAAGGCGGTACAATTCTTAAGTCCTCTAACAAGGACAACCTCTTTATTTACCCCATTCGTGATGAAAATGACAACATTGTTCGTGACGAAAACGGTAAAATTATGTATCACGACGTTTCCGACGTTGCTGTTGCAAACCTTAAGGAAGCAGGCATTGATGCTCTCTTCATTCTCGGCGGCGACGGTACTCTTACATCAGGCAGAGACTTTGCACGTAAGGGTGTTAACGTAATTGGTATCCCCAAAACAATCGACAACGACCTTGCTGAAACAGATTATACATTCGGTTTCGATACAGCTATCAATGTTGTAACAGAATCCTTTGACCGTATCAGAACAACAGCTAAGTCTCACGGCAGAATCATGTGTGTTGAAATCATGGGCAGAGGCGCAGGCTGGCTCACACTTCACGGCGGTATCGCAGGTGCAGCAGATGCTATCCTTATCCCCGAAATCCCCTATGACATCAACAAGGTTGCTGAAAAGATTAAGGCTGACATGGCTAATGGCAAGGACTTTGCAATCGTTGCAGTTGCAGAAGGCGCTAAGCCCCTTGGCGGTGACATTGTTATTTCCAAGATTCGCGAAGATTCTCCCGATGCTATCCGTCTCGGTGGTGTAAGTGCAATTGTTGCTGACCAGCTTGAAGCACTTTGCGGCACAGAAGCTCGTTCCACAATTCTCGGCCACACACAGCGCGGTGGTAACACATCCGGTCACGACAGAGTTCTTTCTTCTCGTTACGGCTATGCAGCTGTTGAATTGGCTATGGAAGGTAAGTTCGGCAACATCGTAGCTCTTCATGGCGACAGCATGACATACGCTTCCTTGGAAGACGTTATCGGTCAGAAGACTAAGAACGTTGACCCCAACGGTGAACTTGTGCAGATGGCGAAGGCCCTCGGCGTATGCTTCGGCGACTAAAATGACGGCGTAAAACGCGTAGACCGTGCAGGTTTTTGAGATGTTAATACCCCTTTGGTTGTCCAAAGGGGTATTTTTTATTGTAGCACTATCCTTTGAAAATATATACGGCATACCTTTGTATAGCCGTATATATTTTCAAAGAATTCTACATCGTTTTCCTCTCGCCATTTTTAATATCAATGCAAATCGCGCAGAGAGTGTTAATTAAATTTTAATGTTCAAATCCCTTTCTTTGACAGATAGGGATTTGTTTTATTTTACCCATTAACGCTATCGTCCCGCCATCCCCCGATATTGTCAAGCATTTCCCGAAAAATAAAGGATTTTTCCAACTTTTCCCGAATAAATAATTGAATAAAAGATTTTCGCAAGCGAAAATCCTCCTCAACATTCGGCATGCCGAATATATCGTAAATCTCAAAGAGATTTATATCGCATTTGCCACAGGTAAATATATCGCGTGCTTGTCACATATCGCATTTGCGAAGCAAATATATTTGAAAGGTTGATAGTCATGACAATTCGCGAACAAATCGAAGAAATAGAATATCTCACCCTCTCGCCTTTTGCTACAAAAGCGCGCGAAACCCGCGGCAGGCAAATACCCAAGCCGCTGTGCGATATGCGTACCGAGTTTCAGCGCGACCGCGACAAGATTATTCATTCAAAATCCTTCCGTCGCTTAAAGCACAAAACCCAGGTTTTCATATCTCCCGAGGGCGACCACTATCGCACCCGTCTTACCCACACCCTTGAGGTGTCGCAGATAGGGCGCACCATTGCCCGTGCACTGAGGTTAAACGAGGATTTGGTTGAAGCAATCAGCCTTGGTCACGATTTGGGTCACACACCCTTTGGTCACGCAGGAGAAGCCGCTCTTAACCAAATATCCCCCAACGGGTTTCGCCACAACGAGCAGAGCGTCCGCGTTGCGGATTTTATTGACAAGCTTAATCTTACATACGAGGTTCGTGACGGTATTTTAAACCACACTGGCAGCAACATTGCATCCACTCCCGAAGGCAAAATCATCAAATTTGCTGACCGCATTGCATACATTAACCACGACATTGATGATGCCATCCGCGCAGGGGTGCTTTCACCCGATACATTGCCCCATGACCTTATCGCCACACTTGGCGACACTCATTCAAAGCGCATAGGCACCATGATACGCAACTGCATTGATTCAAGCCGTGACAGCGATGTTATCACAATGACAGGTGACGTTTGTACTGCAATGGAACAGCTTCGTTCATTCATGTTTGAGAACGTATACATAGGCTCGGATGCTAAAATCGAAGAAGGCAAGGTCCGCAGTATTATTCACGGACTGTATGAATATTACATCAAAAACCCCCATGCTCTTCCCGATGTGGATGTTTCGGCAATGAATGACTACGACATTGAACGCAGTGTGTGCGACTATATAGCAGGCATGAGCGACCGTTATGCGGTATATATGTTCGAAAAAATCTATGTGCCCTCCTCCTGGGGCAGAAACTGATGACATTTACGGGCAATTATTGTATAATTTTATACAATTTGGTTATAACTCCCAAAAGAGACCATCCTTTTTTAGCTAATTTTTTTGGTTTTTAAAAAAGGATTTTTGCCCCACTTGTCGAATAATTACATTAAGCACTATTTATTCAACACTATATACGAAAGGGAGCGAGCTTGTGGCAAATTTTTATCCGGATGAAATCATTTCGGAAATAGTTAACGCAAACGATATCGTCTCTCTTGTCTCGTCTTATGTACATTTGAAAAAAAGCGGCAGCGGCTATATGGGTTGCTGCCCATTTCATCGTGAAAAGACGCCCTCATTTCATGTGAGTGGCGACAAGCAGCTTTACCACTGCTTTGGTTGCGGTGTCGGCGGCAGTGTTATTCAGTTTGTTATGGCAGCCGAAAACCTTGATTTTCCCGATGCTTTACGCTTTCTTGCGGACCGTGCAGGCATCAATCTTCCCGAAATGGGGCGTGTTGACGACCAAACCGACGCATATTACAAGCGCAAACGCAAAATTTATGACATGAACCGCGATGCGGCAAGGTTTTTCCGGGAGGTTTTACTCTCTCAACAAGGCAAAACCGCTCTTGAATATCTCACAAACCGCGGTTTATCTATGAAAACTATCACATCCTTTGGCTTGGGCGCTTCGCCCGACGGCTGGGACGCTTTATTAAAAAAGCTTCTCTCCTTAGGCTATGACCGCGACCTTATGGTCGAAGCCGGGCTTTGCATCCGCAACGAAAAAAACCATGTCTATGACCGCTATCGTAACCGCGTGATGTTCCCCATCATTGATACCCGAGGCAACGTAGTCGGATTTGGCGGTCGTAAGCTTACAGGCGACGGTGCAAAATACATCAACTCGCCCGAAAGCATTGTTTACAACAAAGGCAAAATCCTTTATGCTCTCAACTTTGCAAAAAAACAGGAGCATAACAATCTTATATTAACCGAAGGCTATATGGACGTTATCAGCCTTCATCAGGCAGGGTTTACGGGCGCAGTCGCAGGTTGCGGTACTGCACTTACGAGTGAGCAGGCAAGGCTTGCGGCAAAGTATTCCAAAAACATTTTTCTTTGCTACGATTCTGACGAAGCAGGTCAAAAAGCCGCCAAAAGGGCGATTGAGCTGTTTTCGGGATTGGAATGTAACGTAAAGGTTTTAAAAGTTCCCGACGGCAAGGACCCTGATGATTTTATCCGCAAACACGGCGCGGCGGCATTTGAAAAGCTCCTTACATCGGCAAGGGCAACCACCCGCTATGAAATAGACTCCATCATGCAAAAATATGACCTTGACGACATCAGTCAAAAGGTTGAATTCTCGCGCGAGATTGCACAGCTTTTATCACGGCTTAAAAGTGCAGTTGAGCAGGACGAGTATCTCAAATACGTAAGCCGCAAGGCAAACATATCCGAAGACGCTCTTTTAACCGAGATTAAAAAGCTCAGACGGCGTGACAGTGTCAAAACAGTCACCACAGAAATGAAAAAGGCATCGGGGATTCAGCATTCCCCGGGTCAGTCAAAAACCACCTCTGCACGTATTATCAAAGCCGAACGCGGTTTACTGTGTGCACTTTTGTCCTCTCGGACCGATTTTGAAAAGCTCCGCGACAAAGTGACGGACGAGCTTTTTACATATGACCTGCATCGGCAGATTTTTTCCGAAGCAAAGCTGTTGTATGAAAAAGGCGGCAGTTTCGGCGTTGCCGAGCTTTCGGGTGCTTTTCCCGGTCAAGAAAGCGAGTTTTCTCAGGTGTTTATGCAGACAGGCGAAATCTCTGACAGCAAGCAGGCTGCAGTTGATTTTATAAATGTAATCGAGGAAGAAACCCTCAAAATTCAGATTGCAGAGGCAACAAGAGCCAATGACATAGAAAAACTTTCTATTCTTCTAAAAAAACAAAAATCATTGAAAGGATGATATCAATGAGCGAAAATGCAACAACCAATAAAAAAGCTGCAATTAAAGACCTTCTCGAAAAAGGCAAGCAGAAAGGTGTTTTGACCGAAAAAGAAATCGAAGATGCTCTCTCCGAGTTTGAGCTCGACTCCGAGCAGATTGAAAAAATCCACGAAACATTGGATTCATTAGGCGTTGACGTTATCGGCGATTTGGACACAGAGCTTGCAAAAATTGACGAAACCGAAACTCCCGACGACCCCGACGACCTTTCGGTTCCCGAAGGCGTTTCTATCGATGACCACGTAAGAATGTACCTTAAGGAAATCGGTAAGGTTCCGCTTCTTTCTCCTGCGGAAGAGCACGAGTATGCTAAGCGTATGGCAGAAGGTGACGACGAAGCAAGACAAAAGCTTACCGAAGCAAACCTTCGTCTTGTTGTAAGTATTGCTAAGCGTTATGTTGGTCGCGGCATGCTTTTCCTGGACCTTATCCAGGAAGGTAACTTAGGTCTTATCAAGGCTGTTGAAAAGTTTGACTATACAAAGGGCTACAAGTTCTCCACATATGCAACATGGTGGATTCGTCAGGCTATCACACGTGCCATTGCCGACCAGGCGAGAACTATCCGTATCCCTGTTCATATGGTTGAAACCATTAACAAGCTCATCCGTGTATCACGTCAGCTTTTGCAGGAGTTAGGCCGTGAACCTACTCCCGAAGAAATCGCAAAAGAAATGAACATGAGTTTAGAGAAGGTTCGTGAAATCATGAAGATTGCTCAGGAACCCGTTAGTTTGGAAACTCCCATCGGTGAAGAAGAAGACAGCCATTTGGGCGACTTTATCCCCGATGACGATGCTCCCGCCCCCAGCGAAGCGGCATCCTTTATGCTTCTTAAAGAACAGCTTATGGAAGTACTCGGCACACTTACCCCCCGTGAAGAAATGGTTCTTCGTCTCCGTTTTGGTCTTGTTGACGGCAGAGCAAGAACACTCGAGGAGGTTGGCGGTGTATTCAACGTAACAAGAGAACGTATCCGCCAGATTGAAGCCAAGGCACTCCGCAAGCTTCGTCACCCCTCCAGAAGCAAAAAGCTTAAAGATTTCTTGGAATAAGGAGAGGATATTTTGCGTAACAACCAGTCACTTGAGGACTACCTCGAAGCCATACTTATGCTCAAAAACGAAAACGGCAGCGTGCGCAGTATTGATATTGCCCACGCATTGGGCTTTTCCAAGCCCTCTGTCTCGGTTGCTATGAAATCGCTCCGTGAAAAAGGCTTGGTCACCGTTGATGACTTGGGTCACATATCTTTGACCGACGAAGGTCTTTCGATTGCAAACAAGGTTTATGAACGCCACGAAATTTTGACCCGACTTCTTATCCATATAGGCGTCGATGAAGAAACAGCCATGGAGGACAGTTGCAAAATTGAGCACGATTTAAGCAATCAAACCTTTGAAAAGCTTAAAGAATTTTTGAAAAACTCAAAAGTTATATAACAAGCGATAAAAGCCCTTCAAAATCGAAGGGCTTTTATCATATCGAAAATTTCGAAGGAATTTATATCGAATTGACCAAGTCAATATATCGACACAAAAGAAAAAGACGCCACATGGCGTGCTTTTCACTTGAATAAATCTGCCGGATTTACACCAAACGCATCCATAGCTGCATAAACAACCTTTAACGATAGTCTTTTCGGAATTTCTCCACTCTCAATTGTATTCAAAGTTTTTACACTTATTCCCAATCTTTCAGACATTTCTGTTTTTGTCAGATGATGACTCGCCCTTAATTTCTTTATATTTTTGCAAAAATTTTCTGTATAAATCATACAAATCACTCCCTTGTTTACATTTTATGACAACGCGTCATATTCGTCAAGCGGAATTATGACATAATGTCATTAGGTGATAAGTATGAAAAACAATTTAAAGCAACTAAGAAAATCTAAAGGTTATACACAAATCACGGTACAAATGAAAACAGGAATAGAACAAGCATTAATATCCAAATATGAAAGCGGAGAGCGGATACCCCCTACTGAAACCTTGTTAATTTTAGCTGATTTTTACGATGTAAGTATAGACTATATTCTTTGCAGAACCGATAATCCTAAAATCAATTTATAAGAGCACACATTACAGTGTGCTTTTTTTGTGAAGTTTGGCACTATGTGCAAAGTGAAGTTGTCTTTTCAAGACAGTGAAGTTTTTGCTCCGCAAAAGTGAAGTTAAGTTTGCCACTTCGCCGGCAGGCAAACTTAGTTGGCTTGCTCAATAAAATAAGCGTTTGCAATTGCAAACGCTTATTTTATTGAGCAAGCCTGTAAGCCGAGTTCTGTCATTTAAAACGGTCATCTATCTACGCCGTACATTTCTGCACGGCTCCAGCCATCTTTCGGATATAGGTCGGACCAACCCTCCTTGCGGAATCCTTTCGATGTTGCACCGAGTGGGGTTTACAGAGCCTCGGAAGTCTCCTCCCGAGCGGTGGTCTCTTACACCGCCTTTCCACCCTTACCGCAAAATGCGGCGGTTTATTTCTGTTGCACTTTCCTTAAAGTCGCCTTCACCGGGAGTTACCCGGCACCCTGTCCTGTGGAGCTCGGACTTTCCTCATTGACGCATAGCGCCCCCGCGACCGCTCAGCTTGCTCAAAGTGCATTATACATAAACATTACACAAAAGTCAAAGGGTTTTTATTTTCTTTTGATACAAAAACCTCAAGTTCAGCAAATTTTTCACTAAGCTTGTTACGCAAAAGCTCAGCTGCAATCTTTTCACTGTCATAATGACTGATTTCAATATACGTGCAGTCGTTTTCCAACACAGTAAGTATGTCATGATGCCCCATATCGCCTGTAATGTAGCAATCCGCCTTTTCGCAGGCTTCATTTACAAGGCTTTTGCCGCTTCCGGTGCACACTGCACCCACTATGCTCTCACGATTTATATCGCCTGCAACTCTCAAGTGCGGTACATCAAATGTGCTTTTAATCTTTTCGCAAAGCTCTTTTACGGTTATACTGCCTGTTTCAAAAACTCTACCTTCGTTTTCTACGATTGTGTCGTTAGCCTTGTATCCGAGTTTTTCCAAAAAATAATCATTAAGCCCGCCCAATGCAAAATCAAGATTTGTATGTGCAGCAAAAATTGCAATATTATTCTCTATTGCGTAAAGAAGCATTTCACCCGCCTTTGTTTCGTCGGTAATCTTCTTAACGCCGCCAAAAATCGCGGGATGATGACAGATGATAACCTCACAGCCCTTTTCCTTGGCTTCTCTCACCACATCAAGAGTGCAGTCAAGAGCAGTCAGAACCCTTGTTACGTCCTTTTCACCTCTGCCTACCAAAAGTCCCACATTGTCGTATTCCATTGCGCCCTCTTTAGGTGCGATTTCTTCCATAAAATCAATGATTTTCTCTAACTTCATTCAAATCCCCCATTAACATGTAGGGGCGACCTGTGGTCGCCCGTATTACATTTCAAACATCTCCAAAAGCTTTTTCAATTCTTCGTATCTTTCGCCCTTAGCTCCTGCTTTTTCCATGCTGCAAAGTGCTTTTTCAACCTCATTTTTACGATACTGCACATATTCCTTATACAGCCGAGCATCTTCCACAAGCTCACTTTTGCCAAGCAATGCTTCCTTTTGACTGATTGTATAAGCCTTGCCTGTATACTCGGCACAAAAAGCACAGTACATCTTGTCGTTTTCTTTTGCTACGGCTTCTTTTTTTATTTCAAAACCGTTTTCGGCAAGATAATAACGCAGAGCGTCCATGCTTCGCTGAGGCTGGAGCACAAAGTGCGTCATATTATCCTTTCTGCCGTCTAAGATGCTTGCAATCAGCTCTCCGCCCATGCCTGCAATTGTTACGCAATCTGCTTTTTCAATATTTTTAAGTCCGTCGGAGAGTACTGTTTCAATTTTATCCTTTACACGTGTAAGGGCAATATTCTTCTTTGCCGCAGAGAGAGGCCCTTCGTTTATATCAGCTGCAATTGCCCTGTCACAAATACCGCGATTTACCAAATAAATGGGCAAATATCCGTGGTCGGTGCCTATATCTGCAACCAAGGCGCACCCGGGGACCAAATCCGCCACCATTTTAAGCCTGGGCGTAATCTTTGTATCAATATTCATTACAATCACCCTCGACGGTCCGTTTATTTTACCATAAATTCAACGAGTGCTTTCACATCGTCCATTTGGCTCTCTTTAAGAGTAGACTTGATAGAAAGTGTCTTGTCGTAAAGGTCAATTTCCTTAAAGGATTCAAAATATTCACGCATGAGCTTACCTGCCATAGGTGCCCAGCTTCCGTTTTCAACAAGTGCAACCTTTCTCTTCTGGTAGCTCTTTTTCTTAAGTGTAGAAAGGAACTTTTCCATGGGAGGGAACATAAATCCGTCATATGTGGCAGATGCACAAATAAGGCGGTCATAACGGAAAGCATCCTCAACAGCCTCTGCCCAGTCGTCACGGGCAAGGTCAAACACGCTTACCTTTGTACCTGTTTTTTCAATTTCGGAGGCGATGAGTCTTGCCGCTTCGCCTGTGTTACCGTGGATAGACGCAAAAGCTACCACAACGCCCTCGTTTTCGGGACGGTAGGAAGACCAAATATCGTATTTTTCAATATAATGACCAAGGTTTTGTGTAAGTACGGGGCCGTGAAGAGGACAGATAATTTCAATATCCAAGCCTGCAGCCTTTTTAAGAAGTGCCTGCACCTGCATACCGTACTTGCCTACAATATTGATATAGTATCTTCTTGCCTCGCAGTCCCAATCTTCGTCACAAGAAAGTGCACCGAACTTGCCAAAACCGTCGGCGGAGAACAAAACCTTTTCGCTCTTTTCGTATTCCACCATAACCTCGGGCCAGTGAACCATGGGTGCCATGTAGAAGCTGAGAGTATGACTACCCAGACAAAGCTCGTCCCCTTCCTTTACAACAAGGCTCTTCTTGTCAAAATCACAGTTAAAGAACTGAGGAAGCATCTTCAAAATCTTGTCGTTCACAACAAGAGTAGCCTCGGGGTATTTTTCGCAAAATGCACCTATGCTGCCCGCATGGTCGGGTTCAAGATGGCTGATTACAAGGTAATCAGGTGTTTTTCCGTCCAATTCTCTCTCCAAATTTTCAAACCACTCAGTCATTTTTCTTTTGTCGCATGTGTCCATAACAGCAATTTTTTCGTCAAGAATGACATACGAATTGTAGCTTATGCCGTTGGGAACAATATATTGGCTTTCAAAAAGGTCGATATCAGTATCGTCCACACCGATGTACTTAATTGTTTCTGTAATTTTCATGATTTTTTCTCCTTTATATTATATTAAAATGTCTTAAAGCAAACTCAATACCGTCATCGAGTATATCCTTTGTCACAAAGCTCACATACTCATGCACAGCTTTTCCGTTGCCCATACCTATTGAGTTGGGGGTAGCGTTGAACATTTCAAGGTCATTTAAGCTGTCGCCGATGGCGTAGCTTTGTTCAATGGGCAAATCATAGTATTCGCAAAGCTTTTTGATTGCAATGCCTTTACTGCACCCCTTCGGCACAAGCTCGATAAAAGTATCATCACGTATAATTATCGAAAAATGCTCTTCCATTTTTGCCAAAAACTCGTCTGCGTTGTTGCCGGGGTCATGAAAAGCACAAAACTTGTCAAATGTAAATTCACCGTCAATTTCCCGACGTACAATGCTTCCCTGCTTTGTAATTTCTGCCGCAAAGCTGTCCAGCCACGGTACGTTGTATCCGTTTTCAATATAGTACGTCCTGTCCCTGCCTTCAAAAAACGCCGTAAACGAATACTCTTTGCACATATCATAGCAATATTTTGCAACAGTTTTATCAACGCTCACATGGAAAATATCCTCATCCCCTATGTGGATATTTGTTCCGCAGCCCGACACAACACCGTCAAAGCCTATGTCAAGAATATATTTTTCCACGTTGCCATAGGGTCTGCCCGAATTAACAAAGCACAAATTTCCGTTTTCACGGGCTTTTTTTATTGCATTTTTGCAGCTTTCGGGAATCATTTTCCCCTCACCTACGCTGACGTCCGTAACTATAGTTCCGTCCACATCAAAAAACACAATTTTTTTCATATGTTACACCTATCTTCTTTTTGTGTTTGTACCTTGTTATCATATCACAAAGCACACCTTTTTTCAACTGTTTTCACCCAGGAAAAAACATGCACAATTGCAAGTTTCACCATTTGTACAAATTTACAAATTTATTGAATTATTCTATCGTTTTTTTATGCAAATTGTTGACACTTTTATCCCTTCATAGTAAAATATACTTATATTATTTAGGAGGTTATAATTATGAAACTTAAACGTTTTATTGCGTTTGTCGTGTCCGCGGCAATGGTTCTTGCCATTGTTCCCGCTCTGACAGTCAGCGCATCAGAAACCACCACCGTAACCGAAATGCTCGGTGGCGAGGTTATATGGTCTGCCCCCACTGTTGGCGGACTTTATGATGCCCCCGTCGCAGACCATTGGGAAGGGTGGACATCAAGCGGCAATTATGCCAACATCAGAACATACGACGGTTATGACGTATTGCAGTTCTACGCCGCTGACCAGACAGACTGTACAGGTCTTGTAACAGCGTCAGAAAGCGTTCAGTCTGCGTCGCAGAATGGCGACATGCTCATCATCGAATGGAAGCACAAATGGCAGGAAGGTGCCGACAACTGTTATTACGACTTTTATTTTAAAGATGTTAATGACACCGAAATTGCATTTTTAAAGCTCGACAAAAATGCCCAGACTCCCGGTGCTTCTCATTACGACAACGACGAAATTTACGCACTGGGCTTTCCGTCCAATTACACACCCGTAGCTCTTGTTGTGTACAACAACGGCGATAATGCAACTCACACTGTTGACTACTATGTTAACGGCGAAAAAGTTTATACTCAGTCTGACCTTGCAGGAACAATCTCAGGTTTCAAGTCTATCCAAGGTCATAACGGTTGGTGGTCAAACTGGGCTCATATCGGCTTTGCTGATTTGACAATCAGTACTGTAACAAACACCGAAACAACAGTTGATGTTACTGCAAGCTACACTCTCGGCGATGAAGTTATCAAAACCGAAACAAAGCGTTATGACACAGCCGAGGCTGACGGCGTAACTTTCCCTGCTTTCGCATATTCAGCCAACGGCGAAAATGTTCTTTATGCAGCAGAAGCAACAACTCTTTCAAAATCCGGCACAATTACAATGAAACCTGTTTCCAACACAGGTGATTACAAAGCAGGCAATGTTGTAGCCTATAACGGTGTTCAGTACGCCGTAAAGAGCAACAACCTTATCCCCAACGCTGATTTTTCCTACGGCTTGACAGGTTGGTACAACGGTCTAAACTCTGTTGCCGACGCATCAAACTTTAAAGTTGCAAACAACACCATCTCAATCACGAGCAACGGCGGTACTAACACCGTGTCATGTCTTTCCCGTGCATGGGACGTTGAAATAGGCAAAACATACTTTATGACCTTTACTCTCGACGAAGCCATCCAGTGGGCACGCGTAACAGAAGGTCCCAACAATACAAACTCCAACACCTCTGTTACACTTATGAACAAGGACGGCTCCGTAAAGGGCAAAAACAATCTTGTTTTCACGGCTGCGGACGAATATGTCCGTATAAGTCTTGCATGGGCAGAAGGCAGAACAGCATCCGCTTTCGGTCTTTACGAAATCGAAGAGGCTGACGAGGTTCTCCTTGAAGACATCAAATCAATCGCTGAAATTTCTCCCATCAAAGCTTTGGACGGCGATACAATCACGCTTCCTTCTACAGTACAGGTTGAAGGCACACTCGGTTCTATCGCAGAGGGTACAATCGAATGGGACGCTCCCGCAAATTACCCCACAGGCAAAGAAACTACCGTAAACGGTACAGTTACAGTCAGCTTTGCTGACGATGTCGCAGCTGTAACAGCTCCCGTATCAATCACCGTTACGGTTTTCGCAATCGACCATGAGGTTGAAACCTTCTGGCACGCAGGTAATGATTCCAACAGTCCTAACTTTGGACTTTTCAACTACATAAACAATTATAACGGCGGTGTTATCATTGCCGAAACCAAGTTTACAACAAGCGAAGGCACAAACAAGCTTATCATGTACGGTAACGGTTCAACCGGCAGTTTTGACGGCGCAGGCGCACTCCTCCGTTATATGGAAACACAGTCTAACGGCGAATATGTGTTTGAATATCACGACGGTGGTTGGAAGCAGTCCTCCATAATCTGTGACTACAACGCACAGTATGTTCTCCGCACCGAAATTGATATCACAAACAAAACATACACAATGTCAATTTCAGCAAACGGCAGTGAATTTGTAAAGGTAACTCCTTCTCCCGCCGCATTCCGTAACTCCGGTCTTGACTCTATCGACAGAATGTTTTCTACAGGTTCTGTTTCTATCACAGAGCATCGCACAGCATGGGTTGACGGTTTCAGCTACCTTACTGTTGAATATGTCAACGAAGACGGTAGCCTTATAGCTCCCGACAGCACTTTCAAAACAGCAACAGGCGTTGACTATTATGATTATTCCGCACCCAAGCTTATCGAGCTTGAAGATAAGCTCTACATCCTTCCCGATGTAAACGCAGTTCCTTCAACAGCTGTGCCCGAGGGCGAAAGCACATTTGATGTAGTTTACAACGAAGTTGAGCTTACCGATATGGAAACTCCCTCCGTAAACCATGTACAGGGTGACACAGGCATCAATCTTCCTGCCGAGGTTACTCTCACATTCTCCGACGGACAGGAAATCACATATAGTGTTTCCTGGAACACAGACACTGTTGATGTTAACGAAATCGGAACACATGAGGTTGAAGGCACAATTGGTTCTCTCTCCATGGTGGCGACTGCAACCGTAACCGTGCTTGAGCTTCAGATTCTTCCCAAAACTACCGAAAACACAGTTGCTACAAATAACGGTGGCTGGAACTGGTATGTTGAACCCTCCGGTACTCACATCCAGCCCGGTGACGCCTTGGCAACCAGATACGAATCAGGTCAGTATTCCTCCAATGGCGGCTATGTATTTAAGCACGACAAGACATACATGGGCTGGGTTGAAGACGAGGGTACTATCGTTGTAGGCGAATATGACCACGACACAGATACCTACAAGAGAGTTGTTGTTCACGAATTCTTAGAGGCCGATGACCACAACAACCCCGCAGTTGTAGTGCTTCCCGATGGTCGAATCATGATTTTCTATTCCAAGCACACAACAGAAAACAGAATGTACTACTGCGTATCCAAGAACCCCGAGGATATTTCCGAATGGAACGACTGGCAGTATTACTACTGCTACACTGCAGTGGAAGACACAACATGGAACGCTACATACCCCTCCGTATTTATGGTTCACGATGATGCAGGCATCGAAGGCAACGACGTTATCTACGTAGGCTGGAGAGGCGTTCACTGGAAACCCACTCTTGCAAAGTTCTCAATGCCCGATGAAAACGGCGTTGTTGAAACAATCATGGGTCAGACACAGTTTGCAAACACATCCTACTACTCTTACGACGACGGCGGTCGTGCTGACGGTGGCAGAAGACCCTACACAAAGTACGATTACGACTTTGACCGTAACAAGATTTATATCACATTTACGGCAAACCACCCCGACAACGATGTAAACAACCATATTTATTATGTAACACTTGACATCACAGACCAGAACCTTTACACAGCAAAGGGCACGCTTTTACAGCCTCTTCCCTTTGAAAACACATCTGACTATATCAGTCAGGGCGCTGCAGGCACAAATGGTCAGTGGGGTGTTATCACCAACCTTTTGGTAGGCACATATCCCGAGCTTTTGGTTTTCGACGCCAACGCACAGATTTCTTCCGGTGGCGAACGTCGAGGCTGGACATGGGACATTAAGGTTAACGAAAAGGGCGAACCCTGTATCGTATACGTTGACGTAGCGGCAACAGCCCCCGGTGAAAACGGCGAGCTTCCCACCTGGTACGGTCCGTCTGTTAATGACTCCACACGTTCGCACCACTACTACTGGTATGCACGTTGGGACAGCGACAATCAGGAATGGGTAAAGACCTTCCTCACATACGGTGGCAAGTGGTGGCATGAAAATGCAACACAGGAACGTTGCTACTCCGGCGGTCTCACATTTGACCACAACGCAACCGATGCCAATGTAATTTACCTTTCCATCCCCACAATGGGCGAACACGGTAATATTTTTGAAATCTACCGTTGGGAATCTACAGACCACGGTGCAACCTGGACAATTCGCGAACCTATTACGGAAAACTCCAAGATTAATAACGTACGTCCCAATGCCATCTACAACTACAAGGTTGACGAAACGGGCAACCCTGCAGGTCCCAGACTTCTCTGGAAGAGCGGCGAATACCGCTACTGGATGAACTACGAATACAAGACAGGCATATGGACAGACTTTGCGGCAGACGGTTTTATTACACAGGATGACCCCGAAATGTTTGCTGACGCTTACCTTTATGTTGACGGCGAAAAGGCTGACGCTCTTCCTGTAGGCGACGCTACAGTAACAGGCAGATTCAACATCACAAACATTTCTATCGGCGACGGCGAGGTTTACCTCGCACTTGCTCACTACAACAACGAAGGCGCTCTCGTAAAGGTTGTAACCAAAGAAGCACTAATCCCCGCACGTAGCGTACCTCAGATTGGTATGGTAGGCGCACCCAAAACAGCAGACGGTGGTCTTTCCCCCATGGGCACAGAAGAAATCGTTGAAGAAATTGAATACACAGGCACATTTGCCGAAGGCGATACAGTTAAGCTTCTTGCATGGAACACCGGGCTCGAACATCCCATGAGCGATATTACATCCGTTGTATTTGAAATGAGCACAGAAGGCAACAAGTTTGCATTTGTTGACACATTCACATACGAGGGTACCGAAAAGCTCATCCTTGACGAAAACGGCGAAAACTATAACGGCTGGATTGGTAAGACTTACTCTGTAGACGGTGCAACTGTTGCAGATAACAACTATGCCGCAATCACAAAGGCACCCTTTGGCAACACAGGTCTTCACCTTTACGGTATTTCAAGCGATGAAAGCGGTATTATGGCGTCCCACGCTCTTCCCGATACAGAGGGCAAGGATTATCAGATTAAATTCTCCATGCGCTATATCGATGAAATGAGCTGGAACAATACATCAAACGCAGGTTTCACTCTTTCACACGGTGTTCCCGTTTATAATGACGGCAATGCAACTCCCTGTGCTATCCAGTTCCGTCACGGCACAAGCTGGTCACACTACAACGGCCGTAGCTCCACAGGTTATATCCGTCCCACACGTTGGTTCGACGGCAATAACCTCAACTGGATTTTCGGCAACGCTGTTTACTCAGAACAGGGCAGAGGTAATGAATACGACGGTCTTATGACAGGCAGTAACTACGAGGTTACAATCAATGTTTCGCCCGCCAATAAGACAATCGACTTTAGTATCTATGACGGTCACAGAACAGCTTACCACTCTACACAGTATGTAGATGCAACCACATACGATTGGGACAACAATCCTATCGACACAATTACATTCAGCGTAAGTGGTGACAGATGGGGCGAAATCTACATCGACGATGTAACTGTTGAAATCATGGACTAATTAACGCAATAAAATGGTCAGACCGTGCAAAACAAATCCTAATTTTTTATAACAAATAAAGTTAAAAGGGTTGTTGCGTCAGGCAACAGCCCTTTTTCTCGATTTTGTGTTTTGCACTACTGTCCGAACAAACCTCTCGGAGTACACTCGTACGCCGTCGGGTTTGTTCGGACAGTTCTGCCCTATTTTCTTGCACGCCCAAGAATTTACCTCCGTTGAAATCATGGACTAATTAACGCAATAAAAAACAGGGCAAAATGCCGTGTTTTTTTATTGCATTTATCTTTTTTTAAAGATATAATATATTTATCAGATTATATCATAGGAGGTACACCATGAAAAAAGTTTTATCAATGATTGTAGTTCTTTCGATGGTTTTAAGTGTCTTCCTCGCTTTTCCTGTTGTGACAGCGCAAGGAGCGGAAGTTACACTCACGGCATCCATAAGCTACACTCACGGCTCAAGCAAAAACGGTGCGGTAACAATGCACGGTTATCAAAACCGTCCTTACGCCCTCTCCTGGGCGTCGAGTTCTGACGGTTACAGAACAGGTTACATTGCTTTTCCCTTTGGCGATGTTGATCTTGCAGGTCAGCACATTTCAAAGGCAACACTTAACCTCACTGTTTCCAAAACGCAGAACATGAACGAGAGCAGCTCCGGCGTAAACATTTACGCAGTTGACTACTCCAAGGTTGACGGCAGCAGCGCTCCCACAAGCGATATTCTGCTCGCAACATTCACACCTCCCAGTGCCGTTCAGTCCCAGGGCGATTATACATACCCCGTATCAATCGACATTGACTTGACTGAATACTTAGAGGCTTATCCCGACGCTGAAGGCGTGGGCATTATGCTTACAAATCGCGACGATGAGTTTAGTATGCGCGGTATGATTGGCTTCTATGGCTACGATGAAGGTGCTAACGCCCCCACACTCACACTTGAGTACGGTGCCGAGGCAAGTGTTTGGGTTAACGCAGAAACACGCAGCGGCATAAGCTTGGGCGTTGCCGGCAGCGGAACAACACAAGGTCTCTATGCGGGCGATACATACACTCCCTCTCTTCCGCTTATTCATAACGACGGCGCGTATGGCAGCCCTGTATACTACCTTCGTGAAGATGTTTCCCCCACAGTATTGCAGCCAGGCTTAAATAAAATTACTGTTTATTATAACAAAATCGACATCGAATCAGCTGATAGTTCCTTTGATGTATTGCCCGTAATCGAAGGCGGCACTCCCGCTCTTCCCAAAACAGTCAGCGCAATAACTGACGACGGCATCGATGTTGTAATCCCTGTTGAATGGTCTTTTGCAAGCGAGGATAAAGCTAACGGCACAGTAACATACAGTGCCCCCTTGAACAGAACAGGTTCAAAGATTGTCAGCAAGGAAATCCCCGTCCTCTCCTGCGACTCTTCACTCTCCCGTTTCACATCCTCGGGCACTTCCGACGGTGCGAGCTTTTCATCATTTAACGACATTGAGCTTTCCGTAGGCGGAGGCACAGTTCTTTTGGACACAGCCTTCACTGTTGAAAGCGGTACAAACATGCTTGTTATGTACGGCGACGCAACAACAACAGCCTTCAACGGCAATGCTGCACTTACACGTATGTTTGTAGGCAAATCAGGCGATGACTACGTGTTTGAGTATTACGACAGCAACGTAACAGGCGGCTGGGTTCAGTCCTCCGTCAAGTGCGAATACGGCGTAGATTATCTTCTCCGCACAGAGCTTGATATGACAAACAAAACATACAATAGCTTCATCAGCGCAGACGGCGACAGTTTTGTACTTCTTAACTCTACTCCCGCCGCGTTCAGAAATTCGTCAATTTCAACAGTTGACCGAATGTTCTTGTCAGGTGATGTTACTGTTACAGATTTCCGTGCGCACTGGGTTGACGGCTACAGCATGATTACTGTTTCTCCCGTTGACGAGCGGGGCAAAAACGTGGCTGACAACTACACCCTTAAGTGCACAACAGGCTCTACATATACAGCCTCCTACCTCCCCAAGCTCATCGAACAGGACGGCAGCCTTTATATCATGGAGGACGTCAACTACGCTCCCTCTATCAAGGTTACAGGCAACACCACACTCAGCGTACGCTACAACGAGGTAACGCTCGCATCCTATGATGACATCGTAACGGTGCTTGTTCAGGGCGATTCCACAATCAACCTTCCCGGAACAGTTCGTCTCACCTTCTCCGACGGACAGGCTGTTACATCCTATATCACATGGGACACCTCCTCCGTTGAAAGAGACCTTGTGGGCGAATACCCCGCTACAGGTACAATCGAAGGTCTTAACGAAACTACAATAGAGGCAACAGTCAAGGTAAGAGAGGTTACTATTCTTCCCAAGACTACCGAAAACACAGTTGCTACAAATAACGGTGGCTGGAACTGGTATGTTGAGCCCTCGGGCACACACATTCAGCCCGGCGACGAGCTTGCTACCCGTTATGAATCGGGCATCTACTCCTCCAACAACGGCTACGTGTTTGAGCATGACAAAACATACATGGGCTGGGTCGAAGACGAAGGTACTATCGTAGTAGCAGAGCTTGACCACGACACTGATGAATACAAGCGTGTTGAGCTTCACCCATTCCTTGAATCCGACGACCATAACAACCCCGCAGTTGTAGTACTCCCAGACGGCAGAATCATGGTATTCTACTCCATGCACACCAACGAGCCTTACATGTACTACTGCGTAACAAAAAACCCCGAAGATATTTCCGAATGGAACGATTGGCAGCGTTACTACTGCTATACAGAAGCAGATTCCAGAACATACAACGCAACATACCCCAGTGTATTCATCGTGCATGACGACGAAGGTATCATCGGCAACGATGTTATCTATGTTGGTTGGAGAGGCGTTCACTGGAAGCCCACATTTGCCAAGTTCTCCATTCCCGATGAAAACGGCGTTTGTGAAATGGTTATGAAGCAGACACAGTTTGCAAACACAACCTACGGCTACTCCACATACGACGGCAACGATGCCCCCAACGCTAAGACAGACGGTGGTTATACAGACTCGGGTCGTCGTCCCTATACAAAGTACGATTACGACTTTGACCGCAACAAGATTTATATCACGTTTACGGCAAACCACCCCGACAACGATAAGCGTAACCACATCTACTATATCTATCTTGATATCGAAGACCAGAACCTTTACACAGCTAAGGACAACTTCCTTCAGCCCCTTCCCAAGGAAAACGACGCTTCCTATAAGAGTCAGGGTGCTGCAGGCACAAACGGTCAGTGGGGTCTCGTAACGGTTGACCTTGTTGACGATTATCCCGAGCTTTTGGTGTTTGATGCCTCCGAGCAGACAGGTCAGTCCTTCAATCCCAGATCCGGCGACGCTGAACGCCGTGGCTGGACATGGGATATCAAGGTCAACGAAAAGGGCGAACCCTGTATTGTGTACGTTGACGTAACAGCAACACCTCCGGGTGAAGACGGCTCACTTCCCACAAAGTACCTTGCAGCAGTTGACGGCAACTCACGTAGCCACCACTACTACTGGTATGCACGTTGGGACAGCGACAATCAGGAATGGGTAAAAACTTTCCTTACATACGGCGGCAAGTGGTTCCACGAAAACGCAACACAGGAGCGTTGTTACTCAGGCGGTCTCACATTTGACCACAACGCAGACGACGCTAACGTAATCTACCTTGCAATCCCCACAATGGGCGACTATGGTAATATATTTGAAATTTACCGTTGGGAATCCGAGGACCACGGCGCAACCTGGACAATCCGTGAGCCTCTCACCGAAAACAGTAAGATTAACAACGCACGTCCCAACGCAATCTACAACTATAAGGAAGACGAAGACGGCAATCATCAGGGTCCCAGACTTCTCTGGATTTCGGGCGAATACCGTTACTGGATGAACTATGAGTACAAAACAGGCGTTATGACAGACTACGCATCCGAAGGCTTTGTAACACAGGATTCTCCCGAGATGTTCTCTGACGCAACTCTTTTAGCAAACGGTGAAGAAATTGACGCTCTTCCCGTAGGCGAAGACGTAACCCTTATAGGTCAGTTTAAGACAACAAACATCTCCATAGGTGACGGTGAGGTTTACTTTGCACTTGTTCACTACGGCGAAGGGAACCTGTTAAAGAAGGTTACAACCACTCAGGAAACTATCCCCGCACGTAGTGTGCCTCAAATTGGCATGGTAGGTGCACCCAAGATGGCAGACGGCTCACTTTCAACTCTCGGCGACCCCGAAATCGTTACCGAAATCGAATACACAGCCGATATCGAAGAGGGCGACAGAGTAGTTTTACTTGCTTGGAACGCAGGAGTAGAACATCCTATGAGCTCTATCATCTCCATCCCCTACGAAATAACAACCCAAGGCAACAAGTATGCCGACCTTGAAACATTCTCCTATGACGGCATCGAAAAGCTTATCCTTGACGAAAACGAAGACACCTTCAACGGTTGGATTGGTAAGGCATACAACTCAAATGCTCAGGTAAGCGAAAACAACTATGCCGCAATCACAAAAGCACCCTTTGGCAATACAGGTCTTCATTTGTACCACACAACAAACTCCAATGGTGCAATTATGGCGTCTCACGCACTTCCCGACACAGACGGAAAAGACTACACAATCCGCTTTACAATGCGTTACATCAACGAAATGAGCTGGAACAATACCGACAATGCAGGCTTCACGTTGTCTCATGGTGTTCCCGTTTATAACAACCCCGTAACAAGCTGTGCTCTTCAGTTCAGACACAAGGTTGTATGGCAGGAAGAAAACGGTCGCGGTACATCAGGTCACGTACGCAACACACGTTGGTTTGACGGTGGCAGTGAAACCCAGATTTTTGTTGAAACAGACGGTCCCGACGGCGTAGGCTTCAAAAACGACGCCCTCATGGTCGGCGCGCTTTACACAGTAGTTATTAATGTTCATCCCTCCGAAAAGAAGATTGATTTTAGTATCAACGACGGTCACAGAACATTCTACGTAACACGCGACTATGTGGATGCAACAAGCTACGACTGGGAAAACAATCCTGTAGATACCATCACATTCTCTATCGGTCTTGATACGTCTGACAGTAACAAGAAGGGCGAAATCTATATCGATAACTACTCGGTAGAAATAGCTGAATAAACCCTCAAAAGGGCGGAAGAAATTCCGCCCTTTTATTTTTTATAAATTTTTTTAAAAAAGTATTGACTTTTTTATTTTACGGTGCTATAATACGTCTTGTTGATGCGGGAGTGGCTCAGTGGTAGAGCGTCACCTTGCCAAGGTGAACGTCGCGAGTTCGAATCTCGTCTTCCGCTCCAGAAAAAGCACTTGCTTATGCAAGTGCTTTTTTACTTATTAACTATTCCCTCGCAACCTGTGGTTGCTTAAATTCCACTTATAATTTCTTGAACGCAACCTGCAAACTTGATACAATTTCCTTATAAAATTAAAGGAGAATCAATATGACACTTGGTAACAAACTTCAAATTTTACGAAAATCAAAAAACATGAGCCAGGAAGAGTTAGCAAATCTTCTTAATGTTTCCCGCCAGGCAGTCTCCAAGTGGGAATTGGACCAATCCCTTCCCGATACATCAAATATAATTGCAATCAGCCAAATTTTCGCTGTTTCAATCGACTATCTTTTATTAAACAAAGCGCCTGACCCTCACATTGAAAATCCATCAAATGATAACACAAATTCTGTTTTAGCAATCATTTCTGCCTTAATTGGCTTTTCAGGCAATGCCGTTATCTACATATTTTCCCGCTTTATCAAAGTCTATGTTCCCGTTGCCCGAGTTAAAGTTGATGACTCACCCTGGCGCGTTGTCAAGGACTTAAAGCACAGCTTTTTCCACTTCATTTCAGAGTACGATTTGTGGTTGCTGTTTGTTTTTTTCACCTTGCTTTTTATCCTCGGTGTTGGCTTTTTTACCTTTAAATACCGCATGCAGATAAAAGCATTCCTTATAAAAATTTACATCAAATTTAAAAACTTTAAACTCAAGAAGAAATCCGACACAACATATTAATCTACGTCCGCAGGACATATCACATTTGCCAACGGCAAATATATCGCATCGAAGATATATCGCAAATCCAAGGGATTTATATAGTAAAAAATGCTATTGCATCATTGCAATAGCATTTTTTACTATAACCCTGTATCACTATACTGCTTATTCGGGTCAAGCTCCACCTTTTCCTCAACTTCAGGTTCTTTGACCTCCACCTTAGGCTCTTCTACCACAGGCTTTTTTTCTTCAACCTTTTCTTCAGCCTTTTCAGGGGTCTTAACCTCTTCATTTTTTGGCGTTTCTTCAGTCTTGGTTTCAGTTTTTGTTTCCGTCTTGGTCTCAGACTTTACCTCTGTCTTAGTCTCTGCTTTTGTTTCGCTCTTAGTTTCAGTCTTTACTTCTGTTTTTGTTTCCGTTTCCGTCTTCTTTTCTTCAGTCTTTTCGGGAGCCTCATCCTCAATCACAACAGGGAGAGCAACCGCTTCCTGCTCTGTAACGGACAATTCCTCTTCTTCAACCTCTGCACCGTACACCGTATGAAGGATAATTGAATCGCTTACATTAATTGACGGGATAACCTTTGTAATAGCTGCACTGTTTTCAATTCCGTTTACCTGCGGGGTTATTGAATCAAGGGCAACATCTGCCTCTGTGGCAACCTCCTTAGGCGTATCTCCTGTAATCAAAGAAAACGTAACCATACCGGATACTGCGAATACAACACAAAAACCTATTAAAAGCAATAAAGTTATGCCGAATTTTTTCATAACAACCTCCGTTGCAAACTAAAAATGTCTATACGTTTATTATATCACCCTTTTGGAACAAGTAAAGACATTTTTCACTGCAATTTTGCCCAAATCTTCTGAAAATCGCCACTTCATACAATTCCAGCTGTTTTTTGTAACGCTTTCTCATTTCTTTCGGGTCATCATATCGGTCTGTCTTGTAGTCAAGCAGCACCAGATTACCGTCCTCTTCTTCAAAAAGGCAGTCAATCGTTCCCTGAACACAGATTTTTTCATTCTCGCCCTCTTCAAATACATCCTTTGCATCAATTTCAATTGTAAAGCTTTCCTCTCTCCAAAGCCTCTTCGCTCTGCGCATCCTTTCAGCAACAGGAGATTTAAGGAACTGTTCAATTTTTTCAATGTCAATACATTCTGCCTGAGAAGCTGTCATGAAGCCCTTATCAACAAAGCTCTCCGCAGCCTTTTTTACGTCTGTTTCGTTCAAGTCAATCAATTCCATCACTCTATGGTACGCAGTGCCTTTTTCAGTTCCGGCAAGCTTTTCATCATTGCGCAAAAATGATGGAATTCTCTTTTCAGGTGCAGATTGCTTGTAAAAATGCTTACTTTCTTCAGTATCCATACTCATTTTTTTAATATCGCTTACGCTCATTTTTGAGGGTATATTTCTGATCCCGTCATAAGGATATGCATAACTGAGCCTGTAAACTACCTCTTCAACGGTTTTATGCTCCCGCAGAATGCTCTGCCCTTCTTCTGCCTCTTCGGCAATTTTCGGCAGTTCTTCAACAAGGGACACATCCCAGTATTTTTTGTCTATGCTGTTACAGATATACTCAAGATAATTCTTCATACTGCGGATTTTGTAATCGCTCATTCTCTTACCGGAGGAGTACATCTCCCAGCTTGCCATCTGCTCTTCAAGTTTACTTGCCGAGCCTATCATAATGAGTTTTTCCTTTGCCCTTGTCATTGCAACGTACAGAAGACGCATCTGCTCTGCATGATTTTCACGCGTTATCATCATTGACACTGCGTTATACTCCGCTGTTTTAAACTTAACACGCCTTTCTTTTTCCTTTTCAATGATTGCCATTCCGCACTCAGGAGTCATCACCAAGGATGCGCTTGAATCCCTGTCATTAAACCTCCAGCCGCACCCTATAACAATAACCACAGGGAACTCCAGCCCCTTTGATTTGTGTATGCTTGCCACAAGAACAGATTCATCACTCTGTGCAGTGTCAGCCTCTATTTCACCGCCGTTTTCAATTGTTTTGTCAATATAGCGCACAAAATTGTACAAACCCTTATACTGACTTTTCTCATAGCTTGCCGCCATAGCGATAAAACGCCTCAGGTTCGCCTGTCTCACTTCTCCCCCGGGGAGCGCCCCCACAAAGGAGTAATATCCGCACTCATCCACAATGCGCGTTACAAATCTTTCAAGGCTTATAACATTTGCCGCCTCACGCCACTCATCAAGGCTCTGAATAAACATCCTGCACTTTTTTCCGAGTTTTGTTTTCTCTTTTGCGTTTTCAACCACATTTTCATAAAAAGGCTTGTCTCTGCCGCTTGTGCGGATTTTCACAAGGTCATTTTCCGAAAATGCAAATATAGGCGAGCGCATCACCGATGCCAGCGGGATATCGCACAAAGGGTTGTCCACAGCTCTCATAATGCTGACCATCGTCTGTATTTCAGTTGAGGCAAAAAAGTTTTGCTTGCTTTCACAGTACGCAGGTATGCCCATCAGGGCAAAAATCTTCATAATTGCCTCAGCTTTGTTGTTAATCTTAGGTGACAGCACCGCAATGTCCGAATACTTAACAGGACGCATACCGTCCTTGTCCATGACCATAAAGCCCTCGTCAATAAGCCGTCTTATTCTATGCGCCGCAACGAGAGTCTCTCTCTGCTCTACTGCCAGGATTTCATCTTCATCGTCAGAGTCATATTTTTCTCTTAATATATGCAATTCGCTTTTATTCTGATTGTACTGCACGTAATAATCCGCACCGCACTTGAGTCTATGCTCATCGTCATATTCTACCTGTGCCGTTCCCTCACGCATGATTTTTTCAAAAACACAGTTTACGCTGTCAAGCACAGCCTCTCTC
>CAZNIC010000024.1:0-25995 GCA_964572985.1 uncultured Oscillospiraceae bacterium | reverse complement strand
TATTCTCAACTTCATGTGAATAATTCATAGTCTCTTCTCCTTTCAAGAATTCATACCAGTATTTTATCACAACTTGTCCAAATAAATCAAGTAGTATTTAGAAAATTGTTATTCTGCTTATATATTTTCTATTTTCCAATCTATCGGGGTTTTTACAAGCTTTACAAGAATCTCATTCGCCTTCTTAAAATGACCGCAGCCCATAAAGCCTCGCGACGCAGACAACGGGCTCGGATGTGCCGCCTCAAGCACAAAATGACGGCTTTTATCAATAAATTCGGCTTTTTTTCTTGCATAATTGCCCCACAGCAGGAATATTACAGGGTCTTCCCTTTTGTTAAGTGCTTTTATAACATTGTCGGTAAAGGTTTCCCATCCTTTATTGGCATGACTGCCTGCCTGCCCTTCACGCACGGTAAGCACGGCATTCAACAAAAGCACCCCTTGTTCAGCCCACGGCATCAGATAACCGTTGTTTGGGATTTCATAACCGTATTCATCACGTATTTCTTTATACATGTTAAGAAGCGACGGAGGTGTCTGCACGCCCGGTTTTACCGAAAAGCACATCCCGTGTGCTTGATTAGGCTCATGGTAAGGGTCCTGACCCAGAATTACAACTTTAGTCTTAGTGTAAGGCGTCACCTTTAATGCGGAAAACAACTCGTACATATCAGGATAAACCGTATAATTTGCATATTCGTTTTTTAAAAAAGCTCTTAATTTAAGATAGTATTCTTTATTGAATTCCTCTCCTATAATATTATCCCAATCGTTTCCTAATTTAACCATTAGAATGCAACTCCTTTTTCATTTTGGCACTTACAAAAGATAAATTGTTTTTTACGCTTCTGATTTCGCCCACCTTTTTAAATCCGCATTTCTCATAAAATGTCTCGGCACTTTTGCTTGATTCAAGCACCAGTTTCTTAAGCCCACGTTTTTTTGCCCATTCCTCAGTGTTTTTCAAGAGTGCTGTTGCAATCCCCCTGCCTACCCAATCCGGATGAGTGTAGAGACGGTTTATGTAGCCGTCTCTCTCGGTACTCATAAACCCTACTATCTGCTTATTAGAATTGAGTGCAACTATCGCATAGCAACGCCCGATAGAATTACGGAATGCCGGCATAGACATATTTGGCGGTACCCAGGCGTCAAGCTCTTCTTGCGAGTACTCATTAACGCAAAGAGTGTGGACACTGTCGTAGACAAGCTTTGCAACTGTATTGAATTCAGTCAATCGCATACTGCGGATTTTCAATTCACACATACAACCACTCCACATAATAACAATAAATTGAGCCATACCCCAATCGGAGTATGGCTCATCATCTGCAGGGAAAATAAATCTAATTACTTAAACTTTCTTTTTCTTGCTGCTTCGGATTTCTTCTTGCGCTTTACGCTGGGCTTTTCATAGTGTTCTCTCTTTCTAACCTCGGACAAAACACCGGCTTTCGCACAGGAGCGCTTAAATCTCCTAAGAGCGCTATCTAAAGATTCATTATCCTTAACTCTTATTTCAGACATTCTCGTACCTCCCCTCGCGACTCTACCTTTAATGTACCATCAGAGGGTCGAACCGCATATAGTGACAAATAAATTATACTTTTAACATGTCAATATGTCAAGAGTAAATTTGCTATAAAATGAAACTTTTTTAAATATTAGCCGGGAGGCCACGAAAGAGAGCGTCCCCCAATGAGATGAAAGTGTAAGTGCTTTACAGTCTGACCGCCGTCATCACCGCAATTGTTCACCACTCTATAGCCGTTTTCAGCAATACCTTTTTCTCCGGCAATCTTCTTTGCTGCAAGAAAAATCTTGCTGACAACATCTGCATTATTTTCATTTATCTCATTACAAGATGCTATATGTTCCTTTGGCACAATCAAAACGTGCACAGGTGCTTCGGGAGAAATATCATTAAATGCGTAAACATATTCATCCTCATAAACTTTTGCTGAGGGTATTTCCCCGGAAATAATCTTACAGAAAAGGCAATCAGACATTAGTTGTTGCCTCCTGTCTGTGCCATTACAAGGTCATCAACCATAGCGAGAGCGTCATCAACCTTGTTCACAAGCTTACCGCCACCCTGCGCCATGTCGGGCTTACCGCCACCACGGCCGTCAGCAACCTTTGTAATTTCTTTTATAATATTGCCTGCGTGAACGCCCTTTGCAACTGCTGCCTTTGTAGCTGCCGCAACAAAAGTAATCTTGTCCGCATCAACACTTGCAAGTACTGCAACACCACATTCACACTTTTCCTTCATCTTGTCTGTAAGCATCTTGAGTTCATCTGTGCTTACGCCACTGAGCTGTGCTGTGAGCACATCAATATCTCCAACATGTTTAATCGAAGTCAAGAGGTCGCTGGCTGCTGCGGCTGCCATCTTTGCTTTTACTTCTTCAAGAGACTTTTGAAGGGATTTGAGTTCGTTTGTAACGCTTTCTGCTTTATTAACAAGTTCAGACTTGTTTGTTTTAAGAACCTCGGAAGCAGCTGCAATAACATTGTCGTTTTCAGCAATATATTCCAAAACGCCCTTACCGGTTGTAGCCTCAATACGTCTTACACCTGCTGCAACGCCGCCTTCGGAAAGAATCTTGAAGAGTCCTGCCTGTGCAGTGTTCTTAAGATGTGTACCGCCACAGAACTCAATGGAATAACCGCCCATGTTTACAACGCGTACTGTTTCGCCGTACTTTTCACCGAAGAGTGCCATAGCACCAAGCTTTTTAGCCTCGTCTACAGCCATAACCTTAACGTCGATATCGTAAGATGCCATAATAGCATCGTTTACCTTTGCCTCTACCTTTTTAAGGTCTTCTGCACTGATTGCTTCATAATGAGTAAAGTCAAAACGAAGTCTTGAGTCATCCACAAAGCTACCTGCCTGTTCAATGTGTGAACCCAGAACCTCCTGCAATGCTTTCTGCAAAAGATGTGTTGCAGAATGGTTTCTTGCAGTGTTCATTCTCTTTTCCTTATCATAACAGCTTACAACGCTGTCACCAACGGAAACGCTTCCTTCTTCAACATATACATGATGAAGAATTTTACCGTCGCCGAGTTTCTTTGCGTCTGTAACAATCATCTTTACGCCGTCAGCCGTGATAACACCACAATCACCCTTCTGACCGCCGCTTTCGCCGTAAATAGCTGTCTTGTCAAGGATTACAACGCCGTTTTCACCGTCCGAAAGAGTGTCTGCGATAGCGTTATCCTTAACAATTGCAATTACCTTACCTTCGGCACTTTCGTTTTCATATCCAACAAATTCGCTGGTCACACTCTTGCCAATCTGCATGTAAACGTCTTCACTCCATGCAGCCTCATCGCCTACGTTTCTGCCTTCACGAGAACGGTTTTTCTGCTCGTTCATACATACCGTAAACGCTTCCATATCAACTTCAAGTCCACGTTCTGTAAGGATTTCAGCAGTCAAATCGATGGGGAAACCGTATGTATCGTAAAGACGGAACGCATCGCTGCCTGCAAGAAGTTTTTCGTTCTTTTCTTCAAGAGAAGCAATATATTCCTCAAGAATTGTGAGGCCTGCGTCAATTGTTTCGGAGAAACGAGCCTCTTCAATCTGAATAACCTTCTTGATATAGTCACGCTTAGCTTCAAGCTGAGGATAAGCGTTCTTAGATTCGTTAATAACAGTATCAGCAATGTTGTAAAGGAAGTTGCCCTTTATACCCAAAAGTCTGCCATGTCTTGCAGCTCTTCTTAAAAGTCTTCTTAAAACATAGCCTCTGCCTTCGTTAGAAGGACCAACACCATCACAAACAAGGAATGTTGTGCTTCGGATATGGTCGGTAATAACACGAAGAGAAACGTCACTCTTTTCGTTCTCGCCGTAGTTAACACCTGCCAACTTAGAGATTTCAAGCATAATATTGCGAACGGTGTCAACCTCGAAAAGATTCTGAACGCCCTGCATAATTGCCGCAATTCTCTCAAGACCCATACCTGTATCAATGTTGGGTTTTGCAAGACGGTTGTAGTTGCCGTTTTCGTCTTTATCAAACTGTGTGAAAACAAGGTTCCAGAACTCAACAAATCTGTCACAGTCACAGCCTACTGCACAATCGGGTTTGCCACAACCTGCCTCTACGCCACGGTCAAAGTAGATTTCACTACAGGGACCGCAGGGACCTGTACCGATTTCCCAGAAATTGTCTTCCTTGCCCATCTTCTTGATTCTGTCACGTTCAACGCCGACTTCGTTTACCCAGATATCAATAGCTTCATCGTCATCTTCGTAAACAGTAACCCAAAGCTTGTCCTTAGGAAGCTTTAAATCTTCTGTAATGAACTCCCAAGCCCAAGCTGTAGCTTCGTGCTTAAAGTAGTCACCGAAAGAGAAATTACCAAGCATTTCGAAGAATGTACCGTGTCTTGCAGTCTTACCAACGCGTTCAATGTCAGGTGTACGGATACACTTCTGGCATGTTGTAACTCTGTTTCTGGGCGGAATCTCCTTACCCAGGAAGTAAGGCTTCAAGGGTGCCATACCTGCGTTTATTAAAAGTAAGCTGTCATCATTCTGCGGAATAAGCGGAAATGAAGGCATTCTGAGATGTCCCTTTGATTCAAAAAAGCTGAGATATCTCTCTCTGATTTCATTCAATCCAAGTTTTTCCACAATATATCACTCCTTCTAAAAAATCTTTATAGTTTTATCGTTAAAAATTGTTAAGCGCTTTGAGTTTCGTCATATGCCTGTCTTACTGCCTTTGCCAACTGCTCGGAACAGCTTGTCTGTTTAAAGCCGCAGGTAAGACCTGTAAAATAGCCTTCAATCTCAGAAACAGTCATGCCGTCAACAACGCGCGAAATAGCCTTAAGATTACCGTTGCAACCGCCAAGAAAGTTCACGTTTGTAATCACATCGCCTTCAATGTCAAACGTAATCTGCGCCGCACAGGTGCCTTTTGTCTTATAGGTGTATGTCATAAATTCATCCCCTTTCTACTCCAAAAGCAGAAAATCAATTTATTATACACCAAATTTCTACTATAATCAAGTGTTTTCTTACACTATTGACTGAATTAATCTCTGACAGATTTTTTTCAAGATACAAGTTAAAGGAACAGACAGAAGAATCCCCCAAAATCCTCCGTATGCACCAAGATAAAGCGCAAGCACGGTAACCGACGGATGAAGATCCAATGTATCAGATGAAACCTTTGGTGTTATGATGTTGTTTTCTATCTGCTGTATTACCAAAAACCCCAAAATAACAATTATTGTTTTTTCCGGTGCGGTCATAAGAGTTACAAGTACAATGAGCACGGTTGCGATAATCGCTCCTATATAAGGTATTATATCCAAAACTGCCGCAATTGCGCCCAATCCGACAGCATAATCTATACCCACAAAAAACAAAAAAGCACTTACAATTACAAAAAGAATTGCCGCAATCAAAATTTGCCCTTTAAAAAATGAATCTAACGACATCTTTATGTCATCTGACAGCAATTTGAAGGACGGTTTTATCGTTTCGGGGATAAGCTCATCAAATTTTTCCGCAGATTTTTTATCCGATAAGATATAAAACGCAGCCACTATTCCAACAAATGCCGCTAAAACACTTTTCACTACCGAAACTACCGTTGTATAAACGCCGTCTGCGGAGCCCAACAGTACATCATGCGGCGTTTTTGTCATGTTCAATTTATTAATGTATGCAATTAAAATATCCCATATTTTTGTTACCGCATCATATATTCCGGGAATTGCCACCCCTATTGCAAAAACTACAACCCCCATTATAAAGGCATAAACAATAAAGGCAGCTACAGCAGGCTTTATGTGAAATTTTTCCAGCCATTTAACACACGGCATGAGAAAATACACAAGCGCCGCAGTTGTTATGAAGGGCGAAAATATATCTCTCAAAGGAGAAAATATAGCCAAAACAAATAATAAAAATATAACGCTATAAATTAAGGATGCTATAAACAAAGGCTTATCACGCATAAAACTCCCCCTATGTAACAAAAGGGGATTTTCCCCTTTTGTTATTTTTTCATGTCACTTATTGCATTTCCTACGGAATCCATAAGATGTCCGGCACCCTGTCTGAGCTTTTTAGAGTCCTTATCCTTTAAAGGGTCAAACACCATCCCCATGAGAGAGCCGACCGCAGCACCTGTAAGAAGTCCTGCTGTAAAGCCTTTAAAATGAATCATTTTTTCACCTCATAAAATTTACCTGTCAGGTTTTTTGAACACATTATCCAACACAATTTTGTCCTGAAAATAATGTATCCTTTGCATACTTGGGCATATCATTCGTCCTGATAAAAGATCCTGTACTATTGAGGTGCCTATTTCGAGCCCCGATATAATACCTGTTTCCATATCAAAATTGATATTTTGAATTTTTCCTGCTTCGGTACCGTCCGAAAAAACGGCTTTCCTCTTGAAGATATCGTTTTCACAACTTTTATAATCCGCAAATACAGGTACAACTTTCATAAATTTTTCGCCAAAACCTGATACAAGCAGATTAATTTCATCATAGCCGTAAATATTTTCAGCTGTAAAAAAGCGATGCCTGTATATCAGCGAATCATTTCTTGAAACAATACCAATTATATTATTTGTATCTTTATTGACGAGTATGTCCGAAAGTCTCCCGAAGTATTTTCCGGTGCTTTTTTCCAGAACTTTTCTTCCTTTGAGTTTTAAGAAGCTTTCGTCCATCTTTTTGCCCCCAATACAATATTACTATCTGCATATTCGGATATATAATTCAAGTAAAATTTTTGAAAAATTAAATAAGCTGTCGCTTTATGCAACAGCTTATTTAGTGATTAGTTTATTTTACCTGTCAGAAGATATGATTTTGCAGCTTCGAGCTGGTCGTCGTTTACATATGTGTACTCATAGATAATATCATTGATTGCAACCAGTGTATACATATCCAATTCGCCTGTTATGTCAAGGCTTCTGACCATTTGGAACTGCTTTACGGCTTCTTTTGTTTCATCATCAAAAACCTCATCGGGTTCTTCGGAAAAATAACCCAAAGCGTCAAGTCTTTGTTCAACTGCAAGAACCGTTTGTCCCAAAATCTCGTCTGTTCCGTTAAATACAAGGGGCTCAAAATCCTCTTCAGTTATCTGCTTTGTTGAATTTTCGACAACAAAATGAGGCTGGACGCCTACAGTGTGAATTCTCGTGTCATTGGGCGAATGGAATTCGGCAATTGTATATTTTACACCCGAGCCTGTAGCAAGACGGTATACAGTCTGCATGCTGCCTTTTCCGTATGTGTTTGTGCCTATTATGGTACCTGCATCGCGGTCTTTTACTGCACCTGCAAAAAGTTCTGATGCCGATGCGCTGTTTTCATTTACCAAAAGCACCATGTTATAAGGCGATTTTTTCATACCGTTTTCCACAATGAGGTCTTCATTATTGTTAGGATCCTTGTATTTAAGCTTTGCTATTGTGCCTTCGGGAACAAAGTGCTTTGCAAGGTCAATCGCCGCATTAAGCTCACCGCCGCCGTTATTTCTTATGTCGAGAATAATGTCTGTAATACCCTTTTCTTCAAACTCCTTAAGAATAGGTGTCATGAATTCATCCAAATTAAGCGAAAATGTTGAAAGATAAATATATCCTATTTTGCCGTCTTCCAGTATTTGGTACGAAATCGGATTTTGGCTAACTTCATCACAGAAACAGTCAATTATCATTGCCTCGCCGTTTCTTATTACGCCAACCATAACCCTCGCGCCTTTTTCACGCTTTATAAGTGCCGCGACATCATTTACGCTCATGCCCTTTATATCTGTTCCGTCAATTGAAACAATCGTATCATAGGGTTTAATGCCTGACTTTTCTGCAGGAGAATCCGGGAAAACACTTGCTACAACCACATGGTCACCCGAAAGGGTAATTGTAACACCTATGCCGTAAAATTCACCCGAAATGTCTGTATAAAAGCTTTGAAAACGCTCGGGGGTATAGTATTCACTGTAGCCGTCATTCATAAGCTTTATCATTGACGATACAGCCACATCCATGTCAAAGCTACCGTGGTCAATGGTCGAGCAGAGTGCGCGGTAAAGCAAGTCCTCGTCTGCCACGCCGTAGTAATACGTAGATGCCATCTGTATTGTGATATTTGCTATACTGTTTTTTAATCTTGCCGCTTCATATGGAGTGATTTTTGCTTCTGATTCTGCGTCTTCAGCATTTACGCTTACAAAGCACGAAAACGCCATAATCATCGCCAAAACAAGCGACAAAAGCATTTTTAATTTGTTGTTTTTCATTATAATTCCTTCTTTACATCTGTGTGGGGGCCGATACGCCCAAAATATCAAGAACGATGTTGATTACAACTCTTGTCGAATCGCAAAGCTTAAGTCTTGCTTTACGAACCTCTTCATTATCGTCCTTTACTCTGCATGCAGAGTAGAATGAATGAAATGCTGCTGCAAGGTCCATAAGATAACGTGTAAGATGACTGGGTTCAAAGCTTACCGCTGCATTTGTAATCTCCTCGGGAAGCTCTCCCAGCTTTCTCATAAGCTCAATCTCTTCTTTTGCATTTAAGACATCTGTATTAATATCTGCCATATTCGGAACAACAGTACCTTCCTCTTCAAGAAGACGAATAATTGAACAGATACGTGCATGTGCATACTGAACATAGAAAACAGGGTTGTCGTTACTCTGTTCAACAGCCAAATCCAAATCAAAATCCATATGACTGCCTGCTGCACGCATATTGAAGAAAAATCTTGCGGGGTCAATACCGATTTCGTCAATAAGGTCAGAAAGAGTAATCATCTTGCCTGTTCTCTTACTCATTCTTACAACTTCGCCTGCACTCATAAGTCTTACAAGCTGAATTGTAAGCACCATAAGCTTGTCCGAATCAATACCGACAGCTTCAAGTGCGCCTTTCATTCTGGCAATGTGACCATGATGGTCCGCACCCCAGATGTTGATACAAAGGTCAAATCCGCGTGTTTCAATCTTATTGCGGTGGTACGCAATATCTGCGGCAAAATATGTGGGAATACCGTTCTGACGAACAAGAACATCATCCTTTTCAGAGCCAAAATCAGTGCTCTTAAGCCAGATTGCCCCTTCCTTTTCATATGCTTTTCCGCTTTCAAGAAGCTTGTTTACAGTGCCCATAACGTCGCCGGCTTCATGAAGTGTGCTTTCACGGAACCATACGTCATAATTTATGCCGTAACGTGAGAGTGTTGTCTGCAACGAGTTAATATTAAGTTCGAGAGCATATTCGATAAGCTTTTGTCTTCTTTCGGCACTATCAAGCTCCAAAAGAGAATCACCGTGCATATCAATATAATTCTGCGCATGAACACGGATATCGTCACCCTGATACCAATCCTGGCTGAATTCAACGGCATCTTCACCCTTTAATATTTGAATATATCTGCCTTCCAGGCTATTGCCAAACTTTTCAATCTGAGCACCGGCATCGTTAATATAAAACTCACGTGTTACATTCCAGCCTGCCTTTTTGAGCACGTTTGCCAATGTATCACCAAGTGCGCCGCCACGTGCGTTACCCATGTGCATAGGACCTGTGGGATTTGCGCTGACAAATTCAATCATTACATTTTTGCCTTCGCCAACATTGACATCACCATAGTTATATCCTTTTTCTTCAATGTCATTAAGCACATTCTTTATGTAGGATTTATCGAGTGTAAAGTTAATAAATCCGGGACCTGCAGGCTCAATTTTAACTGCCTTAAGTGCAGAATTATCAATATTTTCAATAATTGCTGCTGCAATCTCACGAGGATTTTTCTTAAGCGCTTTTGCCAAGAGCATCGCCGCATTAACGGCAAAATCACCGTGTGCTCTTTCTCTGGGTTCTTCTACTGCAAATGCGGGAATTTCACACTCGCCGTATGCCTTTACGATAGCATTCTTTACCGCATCATAAATTTCTGATTTTTTCTTAAGTAATGTGTACATTGTCTTTTATCCTTTCTGTCCTTAAAAACACTCACCGCGTATATTAAGCTTAAGATTGTTTTCCACCTGTGCCGACGAATTGATATCGAGAATATAGTCAATTTCAACGCTTCCGCCGTTTTCATCAACCATAATATCCAACTTGTCGGTGCTTACCCCTATTGTAAAACTTCCGAGAGGGGTTTCGTAATGGCTCATATGTCGTTTTCCGTTTTCAAAAATCATCTGTGTATTGGCACTTCCCGAGCGGGTCATAACAACTGTTCCTTCATCAATTTTTATAATTGTGGAACAATCTGTGCCAAAATCTGCAAGATGCTCTTTATACCTAAGCATATACTTACCGTTACGGTTTACATATTCACCCTCGGTCACAAGCTCGGTTTTGTCCTTTTCTCCGTCTATTGTGGTTGTTCCCACAACGGAAACATATACTTTTTTATTCACCATGTCACCTTCTGATTTGCAGAGCTTTCTGTATCCCTTGCATTATAGCAGTACTCTGCAAACTTTTCAACAGTTAAAATTTGTTTTTAAGCTAATTATCACGCCTTCTCCGCATGATTCTTGGGATTTAAGATGTTTCTCCAATCAAGGTCGCCTCGCTCTAACCCCTGAATAAGAACCTCTGCCGTTGCCGAGTTTGTGGCAATCGGAACAGAATGCACATCACAAAGGCTCATAAGATTACTTACGTCAGGTTCATATCTTCTGGCGGTAACAGGATCACGGAAACAAAGCACAAGATCAATTTCATCATAGGCAATACGTGCAGTGATTTGCTGAACGCCGCCCTGATGACCTGCCAAAAGCTTTTCCACGGGAAGTCCTGTAGCCTCTGCGATGAGACTGCCGGTTGTTCTGGTCGCGCAAAGATGATGCTTTGCAAAAATACTTCTGTATGCCATACAGAACTGAACCATTAATTCCTTTTTCTTGTCGTGCGCTATCAATGCGATATGCATTTTTCATCTCTCCTTTGTTTAGTAAAGCCTATGCCTTTATTCCGGCTTGGGCTGTTATATATGTTTTGTTCTTTCCGCTTTTTTTAACCTCAAGACTAATTGTGCCTTCAAGCTCTACGTAACGCTTTAACACACATTCAATTTCACGTTTTAAGGACTCAAGCATATTGCCCTGTATGGTTTCGCGGTCAGATTGTATACAATCGTATAATCTTTTCTTTGCACTTACTTTAGACCTTGAAAAGAAACTCATCATTTCTTAATCACCTCTAAAATACGCGCAAAAACACTTTTCTTTTCGGATAAATCAATAAGATCCACCGTCTCACCCGTAACTCTCAGAGCAATATTGCGGTAAGCAGCACCTGCTTTTGATTTCATATCAGACACACATGGCGTACCGAGGTTTGCCGCAATAATAATGCTTTCATCGTCAGGCACAGCACCTATAAGATCCACAGCCAAAATATCCAGCATGTCCTCAATGGACAACATATTACCCGAATTAACCATTTTTTGTCTTATCCTGTTTATTACAAGCTTCACATCCGTGATGTCATGCTTTTCAAGCAGTCCTATAATCCTGTCAGCATCACGTACCGAGGACACCTCGGGCACCGCTACAACAATTGCCGCGTCAGCTCCCGCAACGGCATTTTCAAAGCCACGTTCAATACCTGCGGGACAGTCAATGATTATGTAGTCAAACTCATCCTTGAGCTTGTCCATAAGATTTTTCATTTGCAGAGGCGTTATTGCGTCCTTATCCTTCGCCTGCGCTGCAGGAATCAGAAAAAGTCCCTCGTATCTCTTGTCACGTATCATTGCCTTTTTAAAATCGCATGTTCCTTCGCAAACATCCACGAGGTCGTACACAATTCTGTTTTCAAGACCCAAAATAACATCAAGATTTCTAAGTCCGATATCGGTATCAAGAAGCAGTGTTTTTTTGCCCATCAAAGCAAGTGCTGCTCCCAGATTTGCCGAAAGTGTGGTTTTTCCCACACCGCCTTTTCCGCTTGTGATTACTATTGCTTCGCCCATAATTACCTCTCCTTATATTGGTAGTTTTTAACATATTCTACCATTGTTTAGGTTGAAGGTCTATCTGAAAATTACATCAAATTCACCTTAATTTCGCCATTTTTCAACACCGCAACACCGTTTTGGTTATCTTTAGACGAATTCGGATTAAATCCGATTTTATCTGCAATCTTAAGCATTACAGGATTCATGTTCATAGCATAAATCATTGCGCTTTCATTTCCGTCACAGCCCGCATGTGCAATACCGCGAAGATTTCCGATAACATATATATCCCCCTGTGCCGTAACCTGAGCTGTGGGATTTACATCTCCTACTATAACTACATCTCCGTGAGAAATAATGTTTTCTCCGCCTCTGACGGTTCCGATAACTTTTTTTACAAGACGCTCACCGTTTGCCGCAATGTGCCTCATAAGCCACTCGGGAGGTCTTTTTTGGTGGATAAAATCCACATCGCGGTCGAAAGCCATATCCGCAAGATTACAAAGCTCTATTTCCTCTTCAAAGGTAAGCTCGCACCCCTCATAGGTAAACCCTGCATCCCCATTGGAAAGAAAACTCTTCATATTGACAAGATATCTTTCCACATCTTCTTTTTGCTCTTGAAACGTTCTTTCTCCGTCGAGTTTTAAAATAAGAATATCTCTATCTGCTCTAATGCTGATTTTCATTGTGCCTCCACTATCCGATTAACATATTTCTTCCCTTGAATCCGTCGTATTCAACTTCATCGGCAAAATACTTTTCAATAATTTTTCTCACAACAGGCGCAGCATCACCGCCGCCACCTGTTTTTTCCATAACAACTGCCACTGCAATCTGAGGGTTGTCATAAGGAGCATATGCAACATAGATACCGTTTGTGTATCTGCCCGTCTGTGCCGAACCTGATTTTGCCGCAACAGGGACAGTGCATCCCTTGAAAGCAGTTTGACCTGTACCCTCGGTTACAACCAATCTCATACCCTTTGTAATTGCTTTGTATGATTCATCGGAAAGAATGATTTTTTCAACCACCTCGGGCTTTGTTTCCACAACTGTTTTACCGCTCTTATCTTCAATACTCTTTATAAGATACGGCTTATAACGCAAGCCTCCGTTTGCAATTGTTGCAACATAGCTTGCAAGCTGTATCGGAGTAACAAGTGTATCCGACTGTCCGATAGATGCCTGCATCGTATCGCCGGGATACCACGTGGAATCTTCTTTGCCCGTAGCTGTTTTAACGGGATTTTTCTTACGGTTTTCGGGAGATGCCACAACTCCGTCATGCTCCTCGGAGGGAATTTCAATTCCGGTGTACTGCCCAAATCCGTATTTTTCTGCGTATTTATCAATCTTTTCAATTGTAAGACGTCTGCCTACATCGTAGAAAAAGTAGTTGCAAGAGTCTCTCAGTGCACCAACAACAGAAATTGTGCCGTGTGTGGTGCCGTATTGACGGTATGCCCAACAACGGGGCTGATAGTCTTTATAGTAGGTATAAATACCCTTATCGGTAATATAATCATTTGGTGTTATTACACCCTCTTCAAGCGCCGCTGCCGCTATAAGCATCTTAAAAGTAGAACCCGGTGAATACTCACCTGCAACAGCACGGTTAATAAGCGGCTTTGCTGATTGCGAAAGAAGATTTGAATAATTTTCACCAAATGTGTTCATATCATAAGTAGGATACGAAGCCATCGCCAAAATTTCGCCCGTGTTAACATCTATAGCAACCACAGACCCTGCGTCCGCATATTTTCCGTCGGAGGCGTCTTCTGCATTGTTCCTCACGTCAACGATAGTTTCATACAGTGCCATTTCAGCCGCCTGCTGAAGGTCAAGATCAATTGTAAGCGTTACATTATTACCCGGAACGGTAGGCTCTACAGTTTCCTCGTATACGCTTCTGCCGTCTTTGGTTTGCTCAACGCCTGCAACGCCGTTTATACCCTTAAGGTACTGCTCGGCATATTTTTCAATACCCTGTTTGCCGATAACAGAATTCATATCATAACCCATTTCTCTGAATTTTTCAAGCTCCTCGGAGCTTATCTTACCAACTCTTCCGAGAAGATGTGTTGCTGTATAGGGGTATCGATAATCTCTTGTTGCACTTGTTGATATATCCACACCAACAAAAGACTTTTGCTTTTCCTTTATTGATGTAATCATATCTATAGATACGTTACTTGCAAATGTAAAGTCCGTAGAATACGAAAAATCTCTCAGTGTCATTTCATAGCGTGTTGCCGTAATCTTAAGCTTGTAGTTTAAATCCGCTTCGTTTACATTGTACTTTTCGGAAAAATACTTAAGTGCCTGTCTGGCTGTGGCATTTCGGCTGATTTCGTATTTTTCTTTCCAAGCAAATTCTTTTGCACGAGGATTTTCCTCTGTTTCTTCAAAGAAATATTGTACACTTCCGTTTTCATATACAATGGGAAATGTGGTTGACACATACTGACCGTACTGCTCGGAAAGAATATAAAGCCTCTTTATAACATCATTGAGCTGTTCGTCTGTTTGTCCGCCGACTTTTTGGATAACAATTGAGTTTGTCATTTTATTTGTAACCAAAGTTCTGCCGTAACGGTCTGTAATATCACCTCTGGGTGCTTCAACAACCTTGGTTTTTGTGGTTCTCTGTTGGCTCAGTTCAAGATAGTCGTTACCCATTACAAGCTGAAGCGATATCAGTCTCACTGCAAAAGTGGCAATAATTGCGGCGAGAATAAAATATATAACACGATATCTATTGTTCATATTTTATCCCCTTTCTCCTCTTCTCAAATCTCACCCTTTTAAGAATAAGATATACAGGAATAAAAACAACCGCATCAACTGCCGCTATGGCAAATGCTTTTGTCAACACAGTTGCTATTTCAAGGCTTTTGTCACGCATGATGGTGCTGAAAATACCAAACAGCAATTCATACAGAAAGGATGCCACAAAGCCCACAGGGCACATCAGTTTGACTGATTTATTATAAATAAAATCCGACACAATTGCGCACGCAACGGAAAAGTACATACACATAAGAGTATTGAGCCCTAACGGTGCACCTGTAAACATATCCGTCAACAACCCTGCACATGCAGATATTATAACACTTTCAGAATCCGCACATATGAGGCTTATTATTGCAACACAAACAAAAGTATAGTTAGGAACAACTCCCAGAGGCTTAAAATGAGCCAAAACGGTCATCTGCATTAATATAACTGATATCAACAATATTATTTTAAATCTTCGGCTCATTTATATCCTCCTTTCTCAGGATTTCAGTCTGCCAACCAACACTTCACTTAATGAGTTGAATTTTACTTCGCTCTGAACAATTGCCGTAAGGGTCAGTCCGTCTTCGTCTTCATAAATCTCAACTACTTTTCCTATGTATACCCCTGCCGGATATACGCTACCCGTACCGGAAATTTCGATTCTGTCATCCTTAATAATGTTTGCATCTTTGGGCAGATAATTGAGCTTTACCTGTCCGTAATGTGCAAGGCTGTAATCACCTTCAATAATACCTCTGTCCCCTGTTCTCGGACACACAGCACTGATTGAAGACTCAACGTCAATAACCTCTCTCACCTTTGCCCATGTGGTACCGACTTCATAAACAGTACCGACAAGACCGTAAGGCGTTGTTACAACATCATTTACCTTTACGCCTGAGCTTGTCCCTTTATCAATAGTGATGACATTGTACCAGTTATCAGATTCAATACCCGTTACGTATGCCCCCTGAAGCTCAAGCTCTGTTTCTTTTTCTTTCATTTCAAGCAAGGCTCTGAGCCTTTCGTTTTCTACCTTGTATTTTTCCATTTCGGAATACACAATGCTTTCATACTTGGCAATATCTGCCCTCAGAAGCTCATTTTCCTCTGCGTAGCTGCCTGCATTTATAAAAGAGTCAACAAATCCTGACGCCTTGTTGTATGCAAACATTATACCTTTCTGCACAGGTTGAACAACCATGTTTGTAACGTTTGTCACAAAATCGGCTTTACCGCCCCAAAGAGTTGCCAAAGCCATCAAAAACAGAATTGCACAGCTTACAACTGCAATACGTATATAAAATTTTTTTGAAAATTTACGCATTTATTCCAACCCTTTCTTCAAGGAAACCACCGTTTAATTGCTGATTTTAAGATGCCTGAGCTTTTTGTCGGAAAAAATCTTTTCCATACCTCGGAGAATACATCCCGAAGGATTATTCGCAGTTTTTGCCTTAAAACCTGTTTTCAACGTAACAAAGTCAGCAATTCCGTAAAGATTTGCAAGACCTCCCGTAATAAGAATCCCCGATTCCATAACATCGCTGAGGAGTTCCGGCGGAGTTTTTTCAAGTGCAATCTTAACCGCATCGGTAATTTTATTAAGCACATCCATTATTACCTCGCGTATTTCTTCGGAATTCACCATGAACTCTTTGGGAAGTCCGGAAAAAACATCTCTGCCCTTGTATTTTTTTAATTCGTTCTTTTTCTTGGCAACAGCCGCACCAAGCTCTATTTTGATGCGTTCTGCCGTATTTTCGCCTATGAGAATATTGTAACGGCGCTTGATGTAATTGAGTATAGCCTCATCCAGGCTGTCTCCTGCCTCTTTAACACAAACCCCTGTCGCTATATTACCCAGTGCAATAACAGCCACATCTGCGGTACCGCTGCCTATGTCTACTACCATATTGCCTCTTGGTGTCAGCACATTTACACCTGCACCAATTGCCGCCGCGATAGGTCCTTCTACAACCCACACGTTAGACACGCCGAGGTTTTTAACACTTTCACTTGCCGCACGGCGTTCCATCTGTGTTGTGTTTGAGGGAACCGATACAAGAGCGCTTACGCCTGTAAACACAGCTCGCTTAAAAGCTTTCTTTGCCAAAAGCTTAATCATGCCTTCTGCCGCGGAATAATCGGCAATAACACCGCCGGACAAAGGCTTTATAACCATAAGATTACCGGGCGTTTTGCCGAGAGCTTCTTTTGACTCATTCCCCGCATCTATTATTATGTTGTCTTCACTGTCAATCGTGACCATACTTGCATGCGCAAAAACGTCATCTTTACTCAACGACGAAATATTTGTCATGCCCGTACCCATGTCAATGCAAAGTCCACGCATAAATTCACAATCCTTTATAATATATCAATACCGAAATCGTCTTTGAGCATTTTACCCAAAGCACAAATCGGAAGTCCGACAACGTTAAAATAGTCGCCGTCTATTTTTTCAACAAGCAATCTGCCTTTGCCCTGAATACCGTAACCGCCTGCTTTATCCATGCTTTCGCCGCGCCTTATGTATTTTTGCGCCTCTTTTTCATCAAACGAACGGAACTTAACCTTTGTTTCTTCGTATCTTACGCTTGCTTCACCGTCAGCCCCGTTTATAACGCAGTATCCCGTAAGTACACTGTGCCAGTTTCCGGACAATTTCATAAGCATTTCCAATGCGTCGTCATAATCCTTGGGTTTGCCCATAATCTCGCCATCAAAAACAACAACTGTGTCTGCCGAAATAACAATATCGTCTATTTTGGCTTTTTTTGCTACATCTGCGCCTTTTAAAAGAGCAAGCTCCATAACATACTTTTCCGGAGTGATGTTTTCGGTTATATTTTCATCAGCCTCAGAGGGGATTACAATATGCTCCACGCCCGCTTCTTTTAATATTTCGGTTCTTCTCGGTGATTGAGAAGCAAGAATAAATCTTTTCATAAAACATGCTCCGTTTTCAATAGTCTGTCAAAACACAGCTTGACTAAATTATCATATCACATCCAACTTTTATTTTCAACTTAAATATTATCATTTTTTCTATAAATTAATGTATATATTCATTTTTATTCATCAATAAGCACAATCTGTTGCTTGCTTTTTTAGTTTTGTTATAGTATAATCTCTTCACGGTATATTTTTAGATAATAAGGACTGAATTTTATGAACAAGCTTACAGTTAAAACACTGCCTGCCATCGCGCTTCGCGGGCTGGTGGTTTATCCTCATATGGTATTTCATTTTGATGTTCTTCGCAAAAAATCCATACGCGCACTGGAAGTCGCTTCCGCAGGTAACGGTCTTGTATTTTTAACGGCACAAAGAGACGTTTCTGTTGAAGACCCCCGCGAAAACGACGTTTTTAAAATGGGTACCGTGGTTAAAATAAAACAGTTTTTGCGTCTTCCCGGTGAAGGCATTCGTGTTCTTGCCGAAGGTGTATGCAGAGCAAGTATGAATGAATTTGACTCCGATGGTGACTATATTGTTTGTCGCATTACGGAAGCGGCATCTTCTTTCCGCACATTGGGCACCGAAGAATACAGTGCTATTTCCCGCCAGCTTCATTCGCTTATTGACCTTTATTTCCGTGCAAATACAAAAACTGCTCCCGACACACTGATTTCTGCAATCAATGAGGAAAACCCCTCTACTCTCGCCGACTCTATCGCCGAAAATTTCCTCGCCGAAATCGAAGACAAACAAAAAATTCTTGAAACAAAAAACGTTAAAAACAGACTTCTGCTTTTGATTGACTATTTAATCCGCGAGGTTAAAGTATTGCAGGTTGAATCTGACCTTATGGCACGTGTCAAAGAGCAGATGGACGAAAACAACCGCGAATATTTTCTCCGCGAAGAGGCAAAAGCCATTGCAATTGAGCTTGGTGAAAAGGACGGCAATCTTAAAGACGTTGAAGAGTTCGAGAAAAAACTCGCCGAGCTTGATGCTCCCGACTATGTTGCAGAGCGTATCAAAAAAGAGCTTGATCGTTATTCCCGTCTTGCTGCTCATTCCCCCGAATCTGCAATCAGCCGTGCATATCTCGAAACCCTTTGTGACCTTCCCTGGAACAAAACCACACAGGAGATTACAAGTCTTGAAAAATCCAAGGAAATCATTGAAAGAGACCATTACGGCATGCGTGATGTTAAGGAAAGAATTCTTGAGCATATAGCCGTGCACAATCTCACGGGCGGCAATACACCTACAATTATTTGCCTTTACGGACCTCCCGGTGTTGGTAAAACATCAATAGCAAAATCTCTTGCTGAATCAATGGGCAGAAGTTACACCCGCATTTCATTGGGCGGTGTCAGAGACGAAGCCGAAATTATGGGACACAGGCGTACATATGTAGGTGCACTTCCCGGCAGACTTATTAAAGCCCTTATAAAGGCAAAATCCTCTAATCCCCTCATCCTTCTTGACGAGGTGGACAAATTGTCCAGAGATTACAAGGGTGACCCTGCATCAGCACTCTTGGAGGTTTTGGATTCCAATCAGAATAGTTCGTTTACCGACCATTATATGGAAATCCCGGTGGATTTGTCCCGCGTTATGTTTATTACTACGGCAAACGACCTCTCTACTGTTCCCCGCCCCCTTTTGGACAGAATGGAGCTTATCGAAGTTCCCGGTTATACCGACGAGGAAAAGCTCCACATCGCAACAAAACATCTTGTTCCAAAACAGTTGAAGCTTCACGGCTTAAAAAAGAGTAATCTCAAAATCTCTCCTGATGTTTTGCTTTGTCTTATTAACGGTTATACAAAAGAATCGGGCGTGCGCTCGTTAGAGCGTACCATTGCCTCTATTTGTCGCAAATGTGCAATGGAAATATCCGAAAACGGCAAAAAAACAGTTACTGTTACAAAATCGGTACTGGAAAAATATCTCGGTGCCCCAAAGTATACAATTGACCTACCTTCCGACAAAGGTGAAGTCGGCGTTGTAACAGGTCTTGCGTGGACGCAGGTTGGTGGCGATACATTATCTGTCGAAGTCAATGTTATGGACGGCACAGGCAAAATCGAGCTTACAGGCAGTCTGGGTGATGTTATGAAAGAGTCAGCCAAAGCGGCAATATCTTTCATTCGTTCAAAATCCTCACAGCTCGGTATTGATTCCACATTCTACAAAAACTATGACATCCATATCCATGTTCCCGAAGGTGCAACACCAAAAGATGGTCCGTCTGCAGGCATCACTATGGCAACGGCACTTGTCAGTGCACTTACAGGCAGACTTGTCCGTCCCCGAATTGCCATGACCGGTGAAATCACAATCCGTGGCAGAGTGCTTCCTATAGGCGGTCTTAAAGAAAAAGTCCTCGCCGCATACCGTGCGGGTATTGACACGATAATTATCCCCAAAGAAAACGAAAAGGATTTGAAGGATATCCCCGAAAATATCCGTTCAAAAATAGCATTTAAACTTGTTTCTTCAGCTGATGAGGTTTTCACTATTGCTCTTATCCCCTCTTCAGCCGTAAAAGAGGATTCGATTTTCCCGCCCCACAACAAAATGACAAGTTCACACAAAGGAGTAACAGCATGAATATTCATAACGCATCACTCACAATTTCTGCGGTAAATCCCAAGCAATATCCTGACACCTCATTCCCTGACATTGCCTTTGCAGGTCGTTCAAACGTGGGTAAATCAAGTTTTATCAACAAACTTTTAAACCGCAAGAGCTTGGCACGAACATCGTCCAAGCCCGGAAAAACTGCAACAATTAATTTCTATAACATTGACAACACCATAAACTTTGTCGATCTTCCGGGTTACGGCTACGCTCAGGTAAGTAAAGAAGAAAAGGCAAAATGGGGCAAAATGATTGAAACATATCTTCACACACGTGAGCAGTTAAAAATCACAGCCCTTTTGGTTGATGCGCGTCACAAGCCTACAAAAGAGGATGCCGTCATGGCTGACTGGATTCGCGAACGCCACGGCTATCTTTTAATCTTTGTTACCAAATGTGACAAAATTGCAAAAACAAAATTAAATGACCATTTGGACGAAATCTATTACACATTAAACTTAACCGACGATGATATCATGATTCCCTTTAGTGCCGAAACAGGCTTAGGCGTCGACGACGCATGGGAAGCTATCTGTGAAATCTGCGAAGTTGAAAAATAAATAATTTAAAAAAGTGCTCAGCATGGCTGAGCACTTTTTTATTATTCACAGCCGCAGTCTGTTGTTTCCTCAAAGCAGCCCTGTCTAGGCGGGAAAAATTCATCCACGGGGAACTCAATATTTTCAAAGATGTTGCAGGGGTCATCCACCGTTGATGCAACACATTCTTTTTCAGGTATGCAGAAATCAAAAGCCGGAATCAAAAGCTGCACGTTTCGTTCAAGCTTAACGATAGTGAAAAGGCCAAGCGAAACATACACGTTTCTTCCGCCGTCACTCTGACCTATGAATCTGTCGTCAAAAACTCGTCTTACACAGTCAGGGATGTTGCATATGTCAAGCTCTTCGGGAACATAGTTACAGCCCTCGCCCCTCTCTGCCAGCTTTGCACCCAAGCATATGGGGTCAACGACCTCAACAACCGCTTTGGGCATATTTGTTTTTTGCCACAATTGAGGGTCAAAGCTGTCCTCTTTATAACGTGATTCAAATATTTTTGCGCTTCCTTCGCTACCGAAAAGCACAACCTTTTTGTTGAATGTAGCCAAGCCCTCTACACAGACAGGTCTCGAAACACCTGTGTACACATCAAGCGTTATCTTGAAAAAATAGTTCAAATCCACAGTGTAATAACCGCGGTTAAATGGCATTTTTTCCGTGTTTGTGAATACCCATATAACCTCACTTTTTCTGCACTTTATATCAACTGCGCGATTCACTATGTCCTGCCCTGTTTCAGTAAGATGTACTCTTAAACATTCAATACATTCCTTGCTTCTGCATGAATCATAAACCTGTTCTGTCTGTATACAAACTTTTTCACGGCAACCAAATGAGCTATTTGTATTTTCGTCCATAAATTTACCTCCAAAAAAATACTATGTAGTAAGCTACACACTACATAGTATTCGGAAAGGTTTATTTTGTTACAATTATATAAATCCGCCGTCACAGGTAAGCACCTGTCCCGTAATAAAGCTTGCCTTTTCGCTTGCAAGGAAATATATTGCTTCGGCAACCTCCTCGGGTGTACCGATTTTACCAAGCGAGGTTTCTTCTTTCAGCTCATCCATTTCATTCAAGTCAAGGTGTGCGTTCATTTTTGTATCTATTACGCCGGGTGCTACACAGTTAACACGAATATTTGACGGCCCGTACTCTTTTGCAAGAGACTTTGTAAGGCTGATAACAGCTGCCTTTGTTGCGCTGTAATGAGCCTCACAGGATGCGCCCGTAACGCCCCACATTGAAGACACGTTAACAATACTGCCGCATTTTGCATCAATCATATCACGGAGTGCACACTGACACATATTGAAAACGCCTGTCACATTAATATCAAAAATCCTGTTCCATTCCCACAGTGTAATATCCAAAAACAGCTTTTGCTGTGCAACACCTGCGTTATTTATAAGAACATCCACATTGCCTATTCTTTCGTGAAAATCGACAAACATATTGTCAACATCTTCGCGTGATGCTACATCACACTGAAAAACTTCACAATTTATGTCTTCGATTTCTCTCAGCTCGTCCCTGAGGGCATACGCCGACTCAACATCCTTGTGATATGCAATACCAACATTATATCCGTATTGTGCAAAAATACGTGCCACAGCACTGCCTATTCCGCCCGAAGCACCTGTAATAAGTACATTTTTACGCATCTTCTTCACCCTTTATATATGCTACTACATCCCTTAGATTTTTAACACTTACAATCTGTATACCGTCTGTCTTTTCGATTGACCCGAGAGCATCAAACGGCATCATACACCTTTTAAAGCCCATCTTTTTTGACTCATTAAGTCTCCTTTGTGCCATTGACACTGTCCTTACCTCACCCGTAAGACCGATTTCGCCGAAGAAAGTCATGTCCTCGGGCAGGGGCTTATTCATATAGCATGATATTATTGCACACACAATACCCAAATCGCAGGCATTTTCGGGTATCTTGATACCACCCGTTACATTTATGTAAATGTCGTTTTCACTCATTTTAAAGCCCAGTGCCTTTTCAATAACAGCACTCATAAGCGTCAGTCGGTTATAATCAACGCCGTCACTTGTCCGCCTCGGTACGGCAAAGCTTGTTTTAACGCAAAGTGCCTGTATTTCAGCAAGAATTGGTCTTGTGCCTTCAACGGCACACACCACCGCACTGCCCGGCACATCAACAGGTCTTCCCGAAAGAAGCATCAAGGACGGGTTTGGCACATCACAAAGCCCTTTGTCTCTCATTTCAAACACGCCTATTTCATCAGTAGAGCCAAAGCGGTTTTTAACCGCACGCACAACGCGGTAGCTCTGATGCCTCTCGCCTTCAAAATATAACACGCAGTCAACCATATGCTCCAAAACTCTCGGTCCTGCAATGCTGCCCTCTTTTGTAACGTGTCCTACAATAAAAAACGTTATGCCGTTTTCTTTTGCACATTTCATAAACCTTAATGTGCACTCTCTTACCTGTCCAACACTGCCGGGTGCCGATGACAGTTCCGAAGAATATATAGTCTGCACGGAGTCAATGACACAAACCTTAGCGCCGCTTGACTGAACAGCGTCAATCACACTGTCAAGGTCGGTTTCGTTTGCAATAAGCATGTCAGAATTTTTGATTCCAAGTCTTTCGGCACGTATTTTTATTTGCTTTTCACTTTCTTCGCCCGATATATACAGCGTTGTATCACTTTTTGCGCAAAATGATGCCACCTGCAGCAAAAGAGTTGACTTACCTATACCCGGCTCACCACCGCAGAGAACAAGGCTGCCCTTTACAATGCCTCCGCCGAGTACTCTGTCGAGCTCACAACTTCCCGAACTTGTTCGCTCTTCATTTTCCATTGTGATATCTTCTATTTTTTTGAGCTGGGTTTTCTTTACGTTTTCACTGGCCGCGCTGGTTTTTTCGGCTTTTTCTTCGATAAAGCTCATAAAGGTTTCGCAGGAAGGGCATTTGCCAAGCCATTTGACGGCTTCATATCCGCACTCCTTACATACAAAAACAGTTTTTGATTTCATTTTTTTCAATCCTTTAAAACAATTTAGCTTATTATATCAAAATATTGCATCTTTTTCAATATTTTTTAAATTAAATATAGCATATTTAGTAAATCCGTGTTATACTATTATGGAGGTGAAATTATGGACTACCATTTTGACAGCAAAGAGGATATCAAACTTATCATCCTCACAGTAATAAATGATTTTAATATTCCTGTATCAAACGCCATGATTGTTGACACGGTGCTCACACATTCCTTTGCAGAATATTTCGACATTCAGCAATATCTGTACGAGCTTACCGATGCTCAGATGGTTACATATTATGTAGAATCCGAGGTAAGATATTATTCTCTTACTCCCAAGGGTAAGGACGCTGTAGAATTTTTTGCAAACAAAATCCCCCGCACGGTTCGTGAAAGACTTTTTGAAACAGCCCGCATCAAAGCCAAGGAACAGCTTGACAGTCAGAGCATAGTTGCTGACTATTATCCCGAAAACGACATGGAATATACTGTTGTCATGAAGATTGTTGAACGCGGATACGATATGCTCAACCTTAAAATGAGCGTAGGCAGTGAAACCATTGCAAAGGCTATGTGCTCTCGCTTTACCAAGGACCCCGAAGGCTTCTACTCCACTGTGTTTGGCTTATTGATTGACGAAAACAGCGAAATTTAACAGTTTTTTGAATATTTAACCTTGACTTAAATTTAACTAAAATATATAATTATATTAATTAAAATATTTAATAAAAGGAGACAGGTAAATGACTATTGCAGAATTAAAAAAGGAATTTGTCAAATACTACGGAGGCAGCGAGGATGACATCCGTATCTTTATGTCACCCGGTCGTGTAAACCTTATCGGTGAACACACTGACTATTGCGGCGGTTTTGTTTTCCCCGCAGCTATCACAATGGGTACATATATTGCAGCAAGAAAAACAAACGACAAGATTATCAAAATGCGTGCAACTGACCTTCCCGACTATGTTGAAGCAGATGCTACTCGCATCAATGACTACAAGCACCTTTCCTGGGGTAACTATCAGTTAGGTGTTGCAGCTGAGCTTGAAAAGCGCGGTTACGAAATCGTAGGTTGCGAACTTCTCTTTGATGACACTATCCCTCACGGTGGCGGTCTTTCCTCTTCTGCAGCTATCGAAGTTGCTACAGCTATCACATTTGCAACATTCTCCAACGAATTAAAGGGTATCACAGAACCCCTCGATATGATTGAAATGGCTCTTTGCGGTCAGGGTGCTGAAAACAACTACTGCGGCGTTAACTGCGGTATCATGGATCAGTTTGCTTCTGCTATGGGCAAAAAGGACCACGTTATTTTCCTTGATTGTAAGAAGCTTGAAGACTACAAGCTTGTTCCCTTGAAGATGGACGGCTACAAGATTGTAATTTCCAACACAAACAAGAAGAGAAGTCTTGCTGACAGTAAGTACAACGAAAGACGTGCCGAAACAGAAGAAGGCTTTGCAGAGCTTAAAGAAGCTCTCCCCAACGCTACATGCCTTGGCGATATCTCTCTTGAAGAGTTTGAAGCTAACAAGTATCTTATTAAGCGCGATATCGTACGCCAGAGAGTTACTCACGTTATTGAAGAAGACGATAGAGTTCTTAAGTCTATCGAAGCACTCCAGAACGGCGACATCCTCGAATTTGGTCGTCTTATCAATGCCAGCGGCGATTCTCTCCGTGAACTTTACGAAGTTACAGGCAAAGAGCTCGACACACTCGTTGCTGAAGCAAGAAAGATTGACGGTACAATCGGGTCCAGAATGACAGGTGCAGGCTTCGGCGGTTGCACAATGAGCATTGTTCGTGAGGATGCTGTAGACAAGTTCATCGAAGAAGTTGGTAAGGCTTATAACGAAATCATCGGCTACCCTGCTTCCTTCTACGTAGATGATATCGGCGACGGCGGTCACGAAGTAAAGTAAGAAGTAAAATAAAATAGTTTTCTTAGAGGACATCTGTGATGTCCTCTGAGACTGTCGATAAACTTATTTTTAACCACAATCGCGAAAGGTTCGGAAAAGAA
>CAZNIC010000023.1:0-26502 GCA_964572985.1 uncultured Oscillospiraceae bacterium | reverse complement strand
ACCTTCTTTCCCAAACCCTTCGCGATTGTTCAAAAAATAAGTTTATCGACAGTCTCAAGAGCCCAAACTTGATTGGGGCTTGTGTACCTATATATACTAATATCGATTTTAAAATTTATCTGAATGCAAAATCTCTGTTGAAAGAACCGATAATTAACTCGGCTACATCATCAGGTGTAAGCGGAATATCTTCAATAATCCACTGTCTTACAAGGGCATATACTCCATGCGAAAAAAATGTTGACATAAGTCGAAATGTATCGTTGCTAATCTGCTGCCCTTTGTATAAAACACTTTTGCAAGACAAAAAACCTTCGGAAAAGTTTTTGAAAATAATAGTAATGTCGTTAACGGTATTATTTCGTATGAATAGCTTTACCATATCCTTGTTTTCGAAAAGAAAGGCACACATATGAACAGCATGCTTTTTCATGTCATTGCTATATTTTAGTATAGCAGGGTCGTTGTAGAAAGTTCTTATAAAATCAAACTCTATCTCAAGCAGAACATCATGTGGCGTTTGATAATGACGGTAAAATGTTGTTCGATTAATCTGAGACAGCGCACACAATTCACTGATGCTTATTTCGTCGATGTGTTTTTTCTGTAAGAGTTTCAGTAGTCCGTCTTTTAACATGCGCTTTGACAGAGCAACTCTTTGATTTTCTTTGGGCATAGTTTTAGACCTCTGAATATAAAAAATTTGAAAAGCACAACATTTTCTGTACCGTTGTTGCACTCGCATCAATATGGGCGCAACTGAATGTTGCAAAAACAACAAGTGTTGTGATAAAATAATACCAATATTGACGGGGTTTGTCAAGGCTCCTCGATGAATCATTATTTTTTGGGAGGAAAATTTTATGAAATCTTTTAAAGAAAACGCAAACGGAATTATGCTTTGTCTGTTTGAACTGGTTGTGGGCATACTGTTATTGATAAGTCCTGTAGGTTTTACTGCGTGGATTGTCAAGGTAGCAGGCATTATCATGATGATTCTTGGATTTATTAATGTTATCAAATATTTCCGTACAAACGCTAAAGAAGCAAGTTTCGAGCAAACACTTACAAAAGGTCTGCTTTTGCTTCTTGCAGGTGCTTTTTGCTTATTTAAAACGGAATGGTTTATTGTTACATTCCCGGTATTTACGCTTATTTACGGTGTTCTTATTTTGGTAACCGGTATATGCAAGATTCAGTTAACGGTTGATATGCTTCGTCAAAAAAACAACAAATGGTTCTGGCCTGCTATCAACGCGGTTGTTTCAATTATCTGTGCTGTTGTAATTTTGAAAAATCCTTTTGCGTCTACAGCAGTTCTGTGGATGTTTACAGGTGCTTCTTTAGTTGCAGAAGCCATCCTTGATGTTGTTACAATGATTGTCGGAAATAAATCTGTCGAAGAAGTTAACGATTAAAAATGAAAACAGTCGGAAAAACAAAAAAGGGAGAATGAGTTTATTTAATGGAAAAACAAAAAACTTTTTTATTAGACACAAAAAATCTGACCCCTATACGAACAGTTGATAGTCGCTTGATGTCATATAATATTGAAATGACTGAAGTGACAGGGGGTACATTTTGGAAATCATATACTGCTGCACAAATTGAAGGAACAGAAGAATTTAAGGTTTCGGGCAAGCTTACAGATTTCACAACTATGACTGACCTGATGCAATATTATCCGCCGATAAACTTATATGATAAACGCGTAAGAGCTTTAGCAAAAAAACTTGGTCCTGCGTGGATTAGAGTATCCGGGTCGTGGGCAACTAAGACGTATTACGACTTGGACGGAACAAGCGGCAACAAAGTGCCGGAAGGTTATGCAAGTATACTTACCAAGGAACAATGGATTGGTGTTTTGGACTTTGTAAAAGAAGTCGGCGGTAAATTGCTTATTTCTGTAAGCAACTGCGCAGGTGACCATCCTGATGGAGGTCCGCTGAACCTGGCGCAGACTAAAAAGATTTTTGATTTCAGCCATGAATACGGCGTAGATATTGATGCGGCTGAATTTATGAATGAACCAAACATGCTTGAAATGTCAGGAGCACCTGCAGGGTATACCGCTGCGGATTTTGTGAGAGATCAGGATATTTTTAACAGCTGGGTACGTGAAAATTATCCGAACTGTTTAATTGTTGGTCCGTGTTCGCTCGGTGATGCTGCCTTAGGGAAAATGGATGAAAAAAACGTTGGTGCAGGCATCGGAAGCATGATGCAAATCTGTAGCACCGATGATTTGATGAATGGGGCAAAAGTTCCTCTTGATGTTTTCAGCTATCATTATTATAACGGCATTTCTGAACGGCTTGCGTCTATGATGCCAAGTGGTCATTGGTCAGGAGATGAAGCTCATACGGATGAGTATTTGGCAATAGCTGCTTTAAGTGCAAAAACATATTCTTCCATGAGAGACAAATATGTTCCCGGTGGACAGATGTGGGTTACGGAATCAGGCGATGCCGGCGGTGGCGGAAACACATGGGCTTCAACATATCTTGATGTATTGCGCACACTCAATGAATTGGGTAGTTTTGCTGTTATCACAGACGGTGTGATTTTTCATAACACACTTGCATCCTCAGATTATGGCTTTTTAGAGCACGGCAGTTTCAATACGCGCCCTAACTATTTTGCTGTTCTTCTTTGGAATCAGCTTATGGGAACAACAGTATACAATTGTAATAATCCTAATGTTGAAGGCGCACATATTTACTGTCATTCCCGAAAAGATCAGAAGCCCGGTTTTGTATATCTGGTTATCAACAATTCAATGACTGATGATACCCTGATTGAGCTTCCGAAAAAAGCGGACCGTTATACCTTGAGTGCAGAAAACATACGTTCTACCCTAATGCAGCTTAACGGAAAAAATCTTGCTGTAACCAATATTGCCGACATCCCTGAAATCATACCCGAAAAGCAGGATGCCGGAATTGTCGCGCTTGCTCCCGGCAGCTGTACGTTTTTTGTTATATAGAAACAGCGCGGTAAAAAACGGATGTTGATCTATAGGTAATGGTGGAGGTGTTGTCCTTGAAAAAAACTGTTCAAAACAAGAACGATTCTGCAACAAAAAAGCCCGTTATTAAACCGGCTTTGCAATTACTTGTACAGAACTTTTTCGAGCACAATGTAGGAAAAAGTGCAGCTGCATTGGCTTATGATTTATTGTTTGCATTATTTCCGCTACTCATTTTTGTGAGCAACCTGTTAGGTCTTTTGGACTTGGATACTAATGCAACAGGGCAATATCTTATGCGTTTTTTACCACGGGATATCGTAGAATTAATACAAACATATCTTGAATATGTTTCGCATACATCCAGTCAGGTATTATTGTGGTTTGCATTGGTGTTTTCGATTTGTTTTCCCATGAGGGCATCAAAAGGGTTAATGGATGATGTTCGACTGGCATATCGCCTGGGAAAACCGTTGCATCCCATTTCGTATACGATCCGTCAGCTGGTTTATACATTGGTATTGTTGTTGGCTATCACCCTGACATTGCTGCTTTCTACTTTCGGCAAACAAGTGTTGAGCTACATCAATGGGTTTCTGCCGGAAAATGTGGTGAAGTTATCTGATTATTTTATCGGATTATGGCAATACTTACGATTTGTTCCTGCAGGTATTCTGATGTTTGCCGCTTTGGGCACATTATATGCAGCAGCGTTGGACAACAGGCAACCGATGAAAGCAATTATGCCGGGCATATTTGTGGCTTTGTTTTCGTGGATGGTGGTCAGCGTGGGTTTTTCGTTCTATGTTGAAAATTTTTCAAACTATTCGATAATATATGGCGCTCTTGGTGCGGTGATTATGCTGTTGATGTGGCTGTATATGACAGCTATGATATTGATTCTTGGTGCCGAGTTAAATGCTGCACTGATGACCATCCGAGCGGAGCAGACAGAATTAGACAAGTTTTAGATATTTAAGTAAATAAATGAGGCAACCCGAGCAGTGCTCGGGTTGAATTTTTTTACCATTTGGGGACTGTCCCCAAATGGTAAATTTGGGCAAGCTTGACTTTTGTAGCTTGAAGTGATAAAATATACCTGCGACATAAATCTGAATAATTTAGTTCACAATAAGTGTGTGTTTTTCGTGCGTAACTTCGGCTGCGCACTTTTTAGTTTGGGGGATTAAATTGAAAAAAGTATTGTTGATAATATTAGCTGTAGTTTTGGTCGGTATATTAATATCAGCTCTTATAATTATTCCGGGAAAGATAAACGATTATAATTTAGATAAGTATACAAAAGAAGTTTTAAGCGGTGTGAAGCTTCCGGAAAAAACTGAAATAGTAGAATATGTAGCAGGGTGCGGCAATTCCACAGGTGCAGGTGACCATACGGATTTGTATGTTGCTATCCTTTTAAAGAGTGAGCTTTCGTGGCAAGAGCTTAGCCAGACCTTTGGAAGAGTACATATTGTGGAAACACGGGGCGATAAAACATTGGCTATGGATATAATCGGGTTAGAGTTTGAGGCAAAAACAGAAGATAATGGGTATTATATTGTAGAATTCAGAAAATCGGGCATATTGGATTGGCGTGGCTGGTGAAAATCAAACACGCAAAAATAACACGTATCTTGTAATAAACATTATCGAGAGGAGAAAGAATATCCTTACAGCATAAGAACAAAACATGTTGCACCGCATATTGTAAATTTAGAATATGCTTTTCTTACGGAAAAAACATTAGTGTATATTGATATTTAGGTAGATGTTATTAATGACTGTATATATACTTTAAAAACAGGCACGGGAACATCGCACCGATAACAACAAAACCAATGTGGACAGGTACAAGTGGTCGAATTTCGACCACTTGTACCTGTCCTATTGGTTTTAAGTTCTTTTATGTTGACTGACATAATAAAAAAGTGTAAAATTAACTGTAGGGGCGTGCATTGCACGCCCGATAAAACATAGCGAACCGGCGACCGATGGTCGCCCATACATTTTGCTCAGGTAAAGGTGAGGGAAAAATGAAATTTATACATATTTCCGATTTGCATATAGGAAAGAGGCTGAATGAATATAGCCTCATTGAAGACCAAAAATATATACTTAATGAGATTGTAAACATTATAAAAACCGAGCAGGTTGACGGCGTGCTCATTGCAGGGGATGTATACGACAAAAGCGTACCCAGCGCTGAGGCGGTGAGCTTGCTTGACCTCTTTTTGGGAAAGCTCAGCGAAACAGAAGCAAAGGTTTTTATGATAAGCGGTAACCACGATAGTGCCGAGCGTATTGCATACGGCGGTGAGGCTTTTAAAAGACAGGGGATTTTTATTTCGCCTGTTTTTGACGGTGCTGTTTCAAAAACCGAATTGGAGGATGAATACGGCAAGGTAAATGTTTATCTTTTGCCCTTTATTAAGCCAGCCCACGTAAAAAGATACTTTGACGAAGAGATTGAAACATATACCGATGCGATTAGTTGTGTTATAAAAAGCCTTGATATAAACGAAAATGAAAGAAACATTATACTGTCTCATCAGTTTGTGACAGGTGCAGAAAGACGCGACAGCGAAGAGGTTAATGTTGGCGGGCTTGATAATGTTGAAGGGTATGTTTTTGACAAATTTGACTATGTGGCACTTGGTCACATACACAAAAACCAGTGCATAGGAAGAGAGACTATGCGTTACTCGGGAACACCCTTAAAATATTCTGCAAGTGAATGTAGCGATACAAAAAGCATTGTATGTGTTGAAATGAATGAAAAAGGCAATGTCAATATAAAAGAAATCCCACTTGTACCCATGCGTGACTATATTGACATAAAAGGTAAGCTCAATGATATTTTAAAAAGCGAAAACAAGACTGATTTTGTGCGTATTACGCTTACTGATGAAGAAGCGGTTATTGACGCTTACGGCAAGCTTAAGATAAATTATCCCTATATGACAGAGCTTTTGTTTGAAAGAAAACGCAGGAGTGAAATCACACAGACAGAATACCGCGAGGACAAGAGCGAAAGTGAAAAGTTTTTTGATTTTTACATGAACATAAACGGCAAAAAATTAAGCGAGGAGCAGAGCGAAATCGTCAGGACGTTGATTGAGGATATAAAGGAGGAGAGAGCATGAAACCTTTATACTTAAAAATGCAGGCATTCGGACCGTATCGAGATTGTGCCGAGCTGGACTTTTCGCGTCTTGACGGTGGGATTTTTCTTATAACAGGTGACACAGGCGCGGGCAAAACCACAATTTTTGATGCAATAAGCTTTGCACTTTTCGGCACGGTCAGCGGAGGCAAAGACCGCAAAAGCGTAAAGACACTGCGCAGTGACTTTGCAGACGATAGCGTAAAAACCGTTGTTGAATACGAGTTTTTGTACAGAGGCGAAAAATATCGTATTGAAAGAGTGCCCGAATACACCCGCCCCAAGAAAAACGGCAAAGGCGAAACAAAAGAAGTTGCCGATGCGTGTCTTTATATGCCCGACGGTACGCCGATATCAGGTGTTGACAAAGTGGGAGAGAAAGTTGTTGAAATAATTGGTGTTGACCAAGCACGGTTTTCGCAGATTGCCATGATTGCACAGGGTGATTTCAGAAAAATACTTACCGAGAAAAGCAAAGACCGCTCAGAATTGTTCAGAAAAATATTTGATACATCATTTTATGAAGAATTCCAGCGTCGTCTTTTTGACATGCTTTCAAAAGCGGAAAATGAACGAAAAACGGCAACCGAGAAAATAAGAGAATTGCTTTTTTCGGTATCGGTGGAGGAATCGGACGAGCTTTATGAGCAGGCGGCGAAAGCGAGAGAAAATATTTATGCTCCCGAGGGCATGACGGAAATATTAAAAAGTCTGATTGCAGAAGATGAAGAAAAAGTATTAAACACCGAAAAAGAGATTGAAGAAAGCGAAAGTGTACTGAAAGAGCTGCACCTGACAATTAACACTGCCAACGAAATAAATGCTGCAATAAAGCGTACAAACGCTTTAAAGGAAGACGTGGCGATACTTTTGTCAAAGGATAGCGAAATCTGTGCAAAAAAAGCACAGCTTGAAAAAGGCGAAAAGGCAAGAGCCGTTTGTGCTGTTGAAGAAAAACTTGCAGACACAAGAAAGAAGCACGACGAAGTGATGCTTTTGACCAAAGAAAAGGAAAAAAGCATCGGTGAACAAACAATGCTTGAGAAGAAGCTTAAAGAGGAATTGAAACAAGCTATAACCAAAAACGAAGGAACAGAGATGCTGAAAGAAAAGGCGGCTGTTATTTCGTTGTTGCTTCCGGACATAAAAACACTTAAAGAAAAAAGAGAATACATATCAGATAAAGAAAAGCAGTATATTGTATTAAGTGAAGAAAGTGTTATGCTTAATGAAAAATACAACAATATGCGAAAGGTGTATTTTGACAATCTTGCGGGCGTTTTGGCACACGAACTGGCAGACAACAAGCCTTGCCCTGTTTGCGGAAGTACATCACACCCCGTAAAGGCTAAGTTAACCGGTGCAGCAGTAAGCAGGGAAGCTCTTGATATGGCAGAAAAGAAAGCGATACAGGCAGCCAAGAATATGAGTGATGCCGCGTCAAGTATTAACAAGCTTAAAGGTGAACATGATGAGATTGTGAAAAGGCTTGGCGAAAACGGCGGTGTTCAGCTTGATGATGCTGACAAGGCATATACACAATATGTGAAATTGCTCGAAACAATTAAGGCAAATATTGAAGAAAACGAGAAAAGTGTGAAGGATGCAGAGGACAGACTTTTGATGGTTAGAAATAATCTTGCAACCCTGACAGGAGAAAAAAGTGCACTGATTAAGACGTGTGAAAATTACAACGAAGAAGTTAAAGCACTTGAAAACAGTTTTAAAGATATTCTTTGTGAAAAAGGCTTTGAAACCGAAGAAGACTACAGACAAAATCTTTGTGATGAATATGTAATTAAAGCGCTGAGGGATGATATAACAGGGTATGAAAAGCTTTTGTCAGAAAAGAAAGCCGCACTTTGTGAGGGAGAGAGGATAACAAACGGAAAAACCTTTGTTGATACATCGGCTCTTCTGGAGCAGGAAAACGAAAAGACCGTTTTGAGAGAAACAGCAAAAGCGAGAAGAGATGCGCTCAGACTAAAAATTGATGCAAACGTGAAGGCTAAGTCGGCACTTGAAAAGGAGATGCAAATCAGCGAAAGTGCCGAGAAGAAATACACAGCATTAAAAGAATTGTCAGATACAGCAAACGGAAAAGTGAGTGGCAATAAAATTACATTTGAAGCGTATGTTCAGCAGTACTATTTTGGAATAATTGTTGAAAAGGCAAATTTGAGACTTGAAAAAATGACGGGCGGACGATTCAGCCTGGAGACTAAATCTCAGGGAGGCACAAAAGGGCAAGGCGGTCTTGACCTTGAGGTTTTTGACCGCAACACAGGCAAAAAGCGAGATGTAAGCACACTTTCGGGTGGAGAGGGCTTTATGGCGTCACTTTCGTTGGCGCTGGGACTTAGTGACATGATACAAGAAAAAAGCGGCGGTATAAGGCTTGACACGCTCTTTATTGATGAAGGGTTCGGAACGCTTGATGAAACCCATTTGTCAAAGGCTGTTGAGATACTTATGAGCTTGTCCGACAACGACCGCTTGGTTGGGATAATTTCACATGTGAGTGAATTAAAGGAAAAAATTGATAAAAAGATTGTTGTCAAAAAACTATCCGACGGATCAAGTAGTGCGGTAGTGGAGGTATAAAAAAGTATTTATGAATTATAAAAAAGCATCTTTGGAAGAGATTGAAGAAATTTATAACACGCATATGAAAAAAGACTTTCCGCCTGCGGAATTAAAGCCCTTGAATGCTATTAAGTATTCCGTTGAAAAGGGTCGGTATACGATGTATATCGCTTACGATGATACGGGGGTTAAGGGCTATGCCTGTATTGCCGACTGCGGTAGAGGAGTAAACCAATGGGGACAGTCCCCCTTTGGCAAATCGGGTGACGATTTGCCAAAGAAGGCTTGCGAGCCTTTGTTGGGACAGTCCCCATTGGTTGAAAGAATAGGCTTTTTAGACTATTTTGCAATAGTTAAGGAATACCGTGGCACAGGTGTTGGCACGGAGTTTTTTGCAAAGCTTAAATCGCTTGGTTTTGAGTGCATTATACTTGAAACAGAAAGCGTAGAGAGCGCAAAAAATGACGAAGAGGATTTTATCCGCAAAAGAAGAATTGCCTTTTACAAACGCTCGGGATGTGTTGATACGGGGTGCGTGTACAATGTTTTCGGAGTGGAGTATAATGTTTTTATAAATCGCGATATTGAATTAACAGAGGAATTTCTGGCAAAGCTATTATCAGCGTATGAGTATGCTTATGCGGCAATATTGCGCAGAGACGATAAAGATTATATTTTCCGTGTAAAATAATGGTTGAATTTGTTTCTTTATGGTGGTATAATATTTAAGATAAAATACCGAGGAGGAATTTTAATGGAAAGAACATATATAAAAGATGCGATTGCAAATCCCGGGAAAGTAAAAATTCAGGGCTTTGTTGACATTATCAGAGACACAAAGTACGTTGTGTTCATTATTTTGAAAGATATTACAGGTACAATTCAGGTAACAATCGAAAAAGAAGGTAACGAAGCACTTCTTTCTAAGGTTGAAGGCTTGACAGCTGACAGCGTTATCACAGTAGTAGGTAATGCAGTAGCAAGCGAATACGTAAAGCTTAACGGTGTTGAAGTTATCCCCGAGGATGTGGTTGTTGAATCACTTGCTGATGCACTTCCCATTAACCGTAAGGAAATCCCCGCAACAAAGAAAAAGGCTGCTGTTGAACGCTCTTCTATCGACCAGAGAATTGACTATAGATGGATTGACCTTCGTACAGAAGAAAACCAGCTTATGTTCAAGGTTCAGACTGTTATGGTTAACGCAATGAGAAAGTTCCTCATTGAAAAGAACTTCATCGAAATCCATTCTCCCAAGCTTATCGGCACAGCAAGTGAGTCAGGCAGTGACGTATTCGAGGTTAAGTACTTTGACCGTTTTGCATATTTGGCACAGAGCCCTCAGTTCTATAAGCAGATGGCTATGGCATCCGGCTTTGAACGCATTTTCGAGGTAGGACCTGTTTTCCGTGCAGAAAAGAGCTTTACAAGCAAGCACACAACAGAGTTCACAGGCTTTGACCTTGAATTTAGCTATATTGAATCCTTCCGTGACGTTATGAAAATGGAAGAAGAAATGCTTGCATACATGCTCCGTGAAGTTAAGGAAGCTTACGGCGACCAGATTAAGGAACTTTTCGGTATTGATGTTATTGTGCCCACAACACCTTTCCCCGTTGTAAAGCTTGCTGATTTGTATGACGAGCTTGAAAAAGAATTCGGCTATACAGTACCCGAAGAAGAAAAGAACGATTTAACAACAGAAGCTGAAAGATTAAGCTATGACTGGGTAATGAAAAAGTACGGTCACGAATTCTTGTTTGTGACAGACTTTGGCCCCGAAAAGAGAGCTTTCTACCACATGCGTGACGAAAACGGTATTCCTCAGGGCTATGACCTTATCTGGAGAGGCGTTGAAATCACAACAGGTGCACAGCGTGAACACCGCTATGACCTCCTTGCAGCGCAGGCAGCTGAAAAGGGCTTAAAGGCAGACGTTGAATTCTACCTTGAATTCTTCAAGTATGGTTGTCCTCCTCACGGCGGCTTTGGTCTCGGTGTGGACAGAATTACAATGCTTATGCTTGGTTTACACATTAAGGACGCTATGTTTATATTCCGCGGTCCCAACAGACTTAATCCTTAAATAACGAACAAAACCCCACTGTTATGCAGTGGGGTTTTGTTGACAATAACTGGTATTTGTGGTATAATTATCATGTATATTTGAATGGAGGGGTTTTTGTGAGATCAGGTTTCATTAAAACAATAAGCCTTTTGCTGATCCTGATAATGCTGGTTATTTCAATGCCGGTTACCATCAGTGCGGCAAGCTTGCCTATAGCGGTATCCGACAGCTATAAAAACAGCTCATATTATCAGGCGGCGTGCAACGCATATAGCAGCTACTCGGACCCTCGGGCACGTTTTGTGCAGGTTGCCTTAAGCCAGAAAGGCTATGTGGGCGGTAAATATTCCGGTGCATGGGCAGGTAACGGAGGGGGCGGCAGATACACCGAGTACGGTCGTTTTATGGGGGCCGATGGTCAGAACTGGTGTGCATCCTTTGTCTCCTGGTGTGCAGCTGCGGCTGGTATTCCAACGAGTGTAATTCCTCGCTCTGTAGGTGCAGGTCATTGGAAAAACGTTAACACAGGCACATTCACCAAAGTATGGTCAAGCGATTTTTCAACCTACAACGGCTACAAGCCTCAGGTGGGTGACCTGGTTTTGTATATGCCTTACTGCAAGAGCTGCTCAACTGATACAGTATACCGTAATTATAACGGCTATGACTTAACGGCTCATGTTGTTATTGTAACGTGGGTTTCGTCCACAGCTAATGCAGACGGCGGCTATTCAATAAGGATTGTTGAACGAGGCAACGGCAATACGGTAGGCGAGTCTAATCTCAATACCACCGCAAAGCGTACAGTCAATTGCACCTGCGGAAAAAACACTCCTGCCCGTGTTGTGCAGGGATTTTTCCGCCCCAACTGGAGCTTGATGTCCGGCGGCAGTACAACAACTGACGTACCCAAGGAAACCGTAACCCTTACAGTTGCAACCCAAAGCGATTATACCAAAAAGGAATTTGTTACCGAAACAAACGCCTGTGTTGTAACACAGATTACAAAGCCAACGGGTACTACGGTAACCCAGTGCGGTCTTGTGCTTATGGATGCAAACGGCAACGTGCTCAAAAACTATTCTGAAAACATTTCAAACGTTGGCAAAAACACAACCCTTTTCCATTCCTGGTACGATATAAATAAAGAGCTGGGGTATACTCTATCAAAGGGGACTACCTATAAATACAAATTCTTCACCGTTGTTGACGGCGTGCGTTATGAGGGTGCAACACGCAGCTTTACAACCCTTGGCACAACAAATACCAATCCTGCCGTAACTCTTACAGTTGCAACCCAAAGCGATTATACCAAAAAGGAATTTGTTACCGAAACAAACGCCTGTGTTGTAACACAGATTACAAAGCCAACGGGTACTACGGTAACCCAGTGCGGTCTTGTGCTTATGGATGCAAACGGCAACGTGCTCAAAAACTATTCTGAAAACATTTCAAACGTTGGCAAAAACACAACCCTTTTCCATTCCTGGTACGATATAAATAAAGAGCTGGGGTATACTCTCTCAGTAGGTACTACTTATAAATACAAATTCTTCACTGTTGTTGACGGCGTGCGTTATGAGGGTGCAACACGCAGCTTTAAAACAAGAGGCGAGGTTTATTACAATTTGTATTTTGATGCAAACGGTGGCAGCGTGAGCACAACAAGCAAAAAAATCAAAGCAGGCGATGTGTATGGTACACTGCCCACACCTGTCAGAAGCGGTTATGTATTTTTAGGCTGGTATACTAAAAAAAGCGGCGGAAGCAAGGTAACCGAAAACACCGGCTATTCCGCTGATACAGACGTTACCGTCTACGCAATGTGGGAAGAGGAAGAAATCCCCACATGTACAATAGGCTACGATTCCCACGGCGGAAGCGGAAAAATGAACAGCAGCGTTTACGAATACGGCGAAAAAGTAACCGTAGCAGAATGCAAGTTTACAAAAAGCGGAAAAGAATTTTACCAATGGGTGCTCTACCGCAGTGCAGACGACACCTACTACACTCCCAATAACTCTTGGCAGCTTTTTGATGTTCTTGAGAAAAACCGCTACGGTTTAAAGGGATTTGACCCCGGCGATAAAATCGTGGTTGACGAAGAATGGATGGAGGGCTGTGATACAGATGCTCCCTTCTACTTTGTGGCAGTGTGGATAGATAAAGAAGAGGAAATAGAGGAAGAGGTTGAGGAAGAGGTTGTTATAAAGCTTTACCTCAACAACTCAAAAATGAGTGTTAACGGCAAATATGTAGCAATTGACAGCCAGGGTACAACACCTCGTATTATTAACGACCGCACCATGGTGCCTATCCGTGCGGTAATTGAGGCAATGGGCGGTACTGTTAGCTGGAACGGAAATTTGCAACAGGTTACACTCAAGCTGGACGAAAAAACCCTTTATCTTCGCATAAACGAAAACTACGCCTTTGATGAAAATAGCTCATTTGAACTTGACAGCGCACCCGTCCTTATAGACGGACGTACCTTGCTTCCTGTGCGAGCTGTTGTGGAATATTTCGGAGGCAGTGTATCGTGGAATAATACAACAAAGTGTGTTACTATTGAATATACAAGATAAAAACAGGAGGACAATATGTTTAAAAAAGTTTTAGCAATTATAATGATTTGTGTATTTGCCTTGTCTTTAGGCACAATCGCCAACGCAGAGGATGCAATCACGTGGCAGTTTGATTCAAAAACCAAGGTGCTCACTATTTCGGGAAGCGGCAAAATGACATCTGCTCCCTGGAACGACGAAATTGACATAGATAACGTTGAAAAAATTGTTATCCAAAATGGTATTACAAGCATCTGCGACAACGCTTTCTGTATCTTTACGGAAGAAGGCGATATGATACCCTACAAAAAACTTAAAACCGTTGAAATCCCCGACAGCGTAACGGAAATCGGCGTAAGAGCCTTTGCCTGGGCAGAAAAGCTTACAAACGTAACTCTTCCGTCAAACATTAAAAAGCTGGGCATGATAGCTTTTGTAGGTACAGGCATTTCCACAATTACAATTCCTCCTACACTTACAAAGTGGGACAGAACCGTATTTGCTTATTGCTCAAACCTTAGCAGTGTAACTATCAGCCAGGGACTTACAACAATTCCCGAATTTTCCTTCTACGGCTGTGAATCTCTCACAGGGGTTACTGTTCCCGACAGCGTTATCTCTATCGAGGGATACGCCTTTGGCGAATGCACAAGCCTTGAATGGATAGAAATTCCTTACGGTGTTGCTAAAATCGGCGAATATGCCTTCGACGGCGATACAATGCTCACTACGTTAACTATCCCTGCAAGCGTTAAAGAGCTTGACGGCTTTGCGCTTAATAACTACAGCACACAAACGGTTGTTTACCGCGGCACAAAAGCAATGTGGGACAGCATCAAAAAGGGCGAGGACGTAATTTGCGAAAACACACAGCTTGTTTGTAACAGCGACGCTCTTGACTTTAAGGTGAATATTACAGGTGAACAGGTAGATTTTTCATGGAACATGGTTCCGGGTGTTCTTTCCTACGGACTGGCAGTTTTTAATGGTGACGAATACGTAACCGGCACCGAAATAAACGAAATCTACGGCGATATGTCGTTTATATGCCTTCTTGAAGACGGCAAATACACCGCAAGATTAATGCTTCTTACAGCGGATTTTTCAGGTTCAAGTGAGTTTATCGATTTTTATGTTGGCGAAAGCGGATTGAGCCAAACATATGCACTCACAGTGCTTAACGGCGAAATGACCGACGGCAGATTTTACGCCGAGGCCGAAATTGTCGAAAGATTTGACCGTAGCGCAAACGATATGTATATAATCGCCGTTTATAAGGACGGAATAATGCTTGATATGGTTTATATAACAGGTGATCTGATTCCTTGTCAGCCCTTTAAGTTTGGCGGCATACTTGAAGGTTGCGAAGGCGCAGAACTTAAGGCATTTGTGTGGGACAGCATGGAAGGTATGCAGACACTCAGTAATGTAGTAGAGAAATAAATTATAGGACTGTATGACCATTGGGGACAGTCCCTCTTTGGCAAAATCGGGACACGATTTGCCAAAGGAAGCCTGCGAGCTTCTGTAGGGACAGTCCCCGATGGTCTTTTTCACGTTTTTACTGTTTGTTTTGGTTGACTTTGCCATATAATTAGTATATAATAATTAAATGAAATTTGACAATGGGGGAGTTAGGCGTGAATAAAGTATATATTCCCGAAGGCTATAAGCCTAAGCTTGACCAGTACGAAACTCAGAGAGCGATATCTTACATCAAGAGTACGTTCCAGAAAGAGTTTAGTAATGAATTAAATTTGAAAAGAGTGTCCGCGCCCTTGTTTGTAACGGAAGCAAGCGGACTTAATGATAATCTTAATGGTGTTGAACGTCCCGTAGCATTTGATGTGCCTGCAGTAGGGCAAAATGCACAGATTGTACATTCTCTCGCAAAATGGAAACGCTTGGCACTTAAAAGGTACAATTTCCACGTGGGTAACGGTTTGTATACGGATATGAACGCTATCCGCCGTGACGAAGATTTGGACAACTTACATTCTATTTATGTTGACCAGTGGGACTGGGAGAAGATTATTACTCCCGAATGTAGAAATGTCGATTATTTGAAGCTTGTTGTAAAAGCTATCGTGAGAGCGATTTGTAATACAAACGACCGCTTGAAGGTGAATTTCCCTCAGCTCTCGGCAAATCTTAATCCTGATGTTAAGTTTGTCACAACACAGGAGTTGGAGGATATGTATCCCGACAAAACAGCCAAGGAAAGAGAAAACGCCATTACTAAGGAATACGGCACTGTATTTATAATGGGTATCGGCGGAGTTTTGAAAAGCGGCAAAAAGCATGACGGCAGAGCCCCCGACTATGATGACTGGTCATTAAATGGTGATATTTTCTTCTGGAATGAAACACTTGACTGTGCGGTTGAAATATCTTCTATGGGTATCCGTGTTGATAGAGAAGCCTTGGACCGTCAGCTTACTATTGCAGGTTGTGATGACAGACGAGAGCTTATGTTTCACAAGATGCTCTTAAATGACGAGCTTCCGTTAACTATAGGCGGCGGTATCGGACAGAGCAGACTTTGTATGCTTATGATGGGATCAGCCCATATCGGTGAAGTACAGTCGAGCATATGGGATGATGAAACAGTGCGTGTTTGTGAGGAACATGGCGTAACGCTGCTGTAAGGTTCCACTAATTAACTTAGGACCACTTCGTGGGACAGTGGGTGAAAAGACATCCGCAGATGTCCTTTTTCCAATCGTCTCCCGATTGGAAAAAGCAGCCCTGTCCACGTACATTATAAAAATGTTGCAATTACCCAATCAAATTAGATTGGGAGCAAGAAAGGAAGATATGACTATGAAAACATTGGTAAAAGATATATTTAAAAACCCCGAAATGTATGCAGATCGCGAAATTGCGGTTTCCGGTTGGGTGAGAACACTTCGTTCCTCCAACGTATTCGGCTTTATTGAGTTGAACGACGGTACTTTCTTTAAGAGTATTCAGGTTGTTTTTGAAAGTGAGTTCCTTAGTAACTATAAGGAAATTGCATCACAGAATGTTGGTGCGGCATTGAATGTTATCGGTACACTTGTACTTACACCCGAAGCAAAGCAGCCCTTTGAAATCAAGGCAAAGTCCATTGAAGTAGAGGGTACATCCACACCTGATTATCCCTTGCAGAAAAAGCGTCACACAAAGGAATATTTAAGAACAATAGCTCACCTTCGTCCCAGAACAAATTTGCTTTCTGCGGCATTCAGAGTGAGAAGTGTAGCAGCTTACGCTATTCATAAGTTCTTTAACGAACGCGGCTTTGTTTATACACACACACCCATTATCACAGCAAGTGACTGCGAGGGTGCAGGCGAAATGTTCCGTGTAACAACAATGGATATGGAAAACGTGCCCATGAAAGACGGCGAGGTTGACTACTCTCAGGATTTCTTCGGTAAGAGTGCAAACCTTACTGTTTCCGGTCAGCTTAGTGCCGAAACCTTTGCAATGGCATTTCGTAACGTTTACACCTTTGGTCCCACATTCCGTGCAGAAAACTCCAACACAACTCGCCACGCGGCAGAGTTCTGGATGATTGAACCCGAGATTGCATTTGCAGACCTCAACGACGATATGGCACTTGCTGAAGATATGCTCAAGTTTATGATTAACTACGTGCTTGAAAACGCAAGCGAAGAAATCGAATTCTTCAATCAGTTTGTTGACACCGGCTTAAAGGAAAGACTTCAGTTTGTGGCTAATTCCGACTTTGGCAAGGTAACATATACCGATGCTATCGAAATCCTTAAGAAGAACAACGACAAGTTCGAATATCCCGTTGAATGGGGTAGTGACTTGCAGACAGAGCACGAAAGATACCTCACAGAGGAAGTTTTCAAGCGTCCTGTATTCGTAACAGATTATCCCAAGGAAATCAAGGCTTTCTACATGAGATTAAACGATGACGGCAAAACAGTTGCAGCTATGGACTGCTTGGTGCCCGGTATCGGTGAAATCATCGGCGGTAGCCAGAGAGAAGAAAGATACGACGTTTTAGTCGAAAGAATGAAGGAAATGGGTCTTAACGAAGAAGACTACTGGTGGTATTTAGATCTTCGTAAGTACGGCGGCACAAAGCACGCAGGCTACGGCCTCGGATTTGAAAGAGCTGTAATGTACCTTACAGGTATCGACAACATCCGTGACGTAATTCCTTACGCAAGAACAGTAGGTAATGCAGAGTTCTAAAAAAAACAGCACTTGCTTTTGCAAGTGCTTATTTTTTTTGAACTCTGCACTTTGCACTCCGTTTTGTACTTTGATTAGGTAATTGCAACAGTTTTATAAGGAACAGGGACACACCCAATGTCATTAAGTTAAGAAATTGCCATTTGGGACAGTCCCCCTTTGGTTCGTCGGGAGACGACAAACCAAAGAAACCTTGCGAGGTTTTGTTGGGACAGTCCCGAAATGGCTTTAAAATGCAAAGTGCTAACTTAATGACATTAGGACACACCTCCTGCATACGTTAAGGAAGTGCAAACATATCACCTACCTGTGGGTGAGGAATGTCCCTGCAATTTACAGCGGTAAGTGCGTTTTGCATTTTGCACGCGGTCAACCGTATCCGCTCTGTCTTCGCTTTCAGCTCGCCACTCGCGGACGGTTTTCACATGGGTGTCGCGCGCCTCACTTCGTTTCGGGCTCCACCGCATCTGCACTACCATAATTTTGGCAAATAAAAAAGGGCGGAAAACCGCCCGTTTTTTATTCGTCAAAATTATGGTATACGTTCTGAACGTCGTCGTTATCGTCAAGCATTTCAAGAAGCTTGTTCATTTTCTTCAAATCTTCTTCGTCTGTTAATTCAACCATTGTCTGGGGAACCATGCGTACTTCAGCTGTTACGAAGTTGTAGTCCTTTTCAGCGGAGAGAGCCTCGTAAACGGCAGAAAACGCAGCGGGGTCTGTCACAATTTCAAAGAAACCTTCTTCGTCTGAATTGAAATCATCTGCGCCTGCATCAAGAGCGGACATCATGAGTTCATCTTCATCGATATCGCCGTCGTCTTCGATAACGATAACACCCTTTTTGTCGAACATGAAGCTTACGCATCCGTTCTGACCAAGGTTGCCGCCGTATTTGTCAAAGTAATGGCGTAAATCTGCCGCTGTACGGTTACGGTTGTTTGTGAGTGTTTCAACGATAACTGCAACACCGCGAGGACCGTAGCCTTCGTATGTGATTTCTTCGTAATCTGCGCCACCGGCTTCGCCGCTTGCCTTTGCAATACATCTCGTGATGTTGTCGTTAGGCATATTGTTTGCTCTTGCCTTAACGATAGCATCCTTCAACTTGCTGTTAGAATCGGGGTCGGGACCGCCTGCACGAACTGCAACTGCAAGTTCACGACCGATTTTTGTGAAAAGGTTAGCGCGCTGTGCATCTGCCTTGCCCTTTTTATTCTTAATATTTGCCCATTTGGAATGTCCTGACATATAGGTTCCTGCCTTTCGTTTATGGTAGAGCACCTAAAATCCTCCGGAACGCTATGCTGATTCCAAAGAATTTTATACGCTCTTAATAAGTTTGTTTAGTACATGATAAAGGGCTGTAGCCTTGGCTCAGCCCTAAGAAGATATTATTCTTCGTCTTCTGCTTCGATAGCCTTAGCAGGAGCGCCGGATTCCTGACGGAGTTCAACACGCATAGCGCGAATTGTTTCCTGGCTCTTGTTGAGAGTTACTTCGCTGTCTGCAAGAATCTTGTCAATGTACTGTCTTGCGCCCATGCGGAGTTCACGAGAGTTCTTCTGTGCAGATGCGATGATGTTGTTAGCCTGTTCGTAAGCGCGCTTTGTGATAGCGTTTTCATTTACAAGCTGAGCTGCCTTTTCTTCGCCCTGCTTAACGATATTATCTGCTTCTTCCTGAGCTTCAGCAAGGATTCTCTTTCTGTCGTCCTTAATCCATCTTGCCTGCTTGAGGTCATCGGGGAGACGGAGACGGATATCTTCGATAGATGCGAGAAGATCTTCCTTATCAATGATAGCACGGTTTATAATGGGAATATTTCTTGCAGATTCCACCTTTTCTTCGAGAATGTCGAGAATTTCAAGTATTTCCATAATTACTTCCTCCTGTTTAAATTTTAAATTTGTTATGGATATCATTTATTATTTCATTTGGTACAAGTGATTCGAGCGAAGCACCATGCAGAGCAAATTCTTTAACAATACTACTGCTGAGATACGAATATTTTGGAGACGATGCAATAAAAAGCGTCTCGATATCAGGGGCGAGAGTGCGGTTGGCAAGTGCCATCTGACATTCATACTCATAATCGGATACGGCCCTCAGACCTTTGATGATAAAATTGGCGTTCTTTGATTTTGCATAATCGACTAAAAGACCACTGAAAAATTCAACATATACGTTGTCCAAATTTTTTGTAACTCTTTTGATAAGATCGGCTCTTTCCTCGGCGGAGAAGAGAGGGGATTTTGTACTGTTTTTAAGTACAGCTACATATACTTTATCGAAAAGCTTTGACGAACGCTCGATAACATCGAGATGACCGTTTGTTATGGGGTCAAAACTGCCGGGGATAATTGCAACCTTTTCCATATTGAGCCCCCTTTAGACGAGCGAGAGGAGAGTAATCATAACTCTGCCGTAACGTCGTTCTTTTAAAACTTCATAATATGGCGGAATAGAGGGACGAGCAAGCTCGCTGTCCCATTCGAGTGTGATAACACAGTCATCGGAAAGAAGCTTGTTTTGATAAAGCTTTGTAAGACACTCCTCATAAAAATTGCCGTTATAGGGAGGGTCAAGAAAAACAATATCAAACTTTTCATTGCAGTTGTTAAGATAATCAACCGCTTTTTTCAAATGAAAAGAAGCACGGTCTGAAACAGCTGCTTTAGTAGCGTTTTCTCTTACAATATCCATTGCGGTACTGAGTGCATCGACAAAAACCACATGCTTTGAACCGCGGCTTAATGCTTCAACCCCTAATGCGCCGCTGCCTGCGAACAAATCCAGTACGTTGGCATCGTATATGTAGGGTGTGAGCATGGAAAAGAGAGCTTCCTTGACTCTGTCCAACGTAGGACGGGTATCAAGCCCTTCAAGACTGGAAAGCTTTAATCCTCGTGCAGTACCTGATATAACTCTCAAAAGATCCTCTCCTGTTTATCTGTTGTACATAGGTACAATAAGACCATATTACTACAATTCATTTTACAATATATACCGCAAAAGTCAAGTGTTTTTTATGAAAATTAAATTACGCGACGTGCACCGAGGTAATGTGCAGTATAATAGTCGTCAGACAAAGACGATACCGTTACGGAATATGCACGTCCGCTGGAGGCATGTATGAACTGACCGTCGCCTATATAAATGCCCACATGGGCAACACCTTGGGTGTTGTTGGAGTTGAAAAACACCAAGTCACCTGCAATAAGCTCGTCCTTTGATACGGAGAAACCGTATGTGTACTGCTTGCCCGACTGATGGGGGAGCGTGATACCGTTAAGGTTCATAACATACATTGTAAAACCGCTGCAGTCAAAACTGTCGGGTCCTGATGCTGCATAAACATATGGAGTGCCAAGATAAGTATATGCAGTGGTAATAATCTGCTGACCGAGAGAATATGTATCTGCTGTGGGAGCTGTGCGGATAATGGCATCGGCAGGGGTTTGTGCAGAGGCTGCTACTGTGTATGACACAGGGTTAAGAGAAATATATTCGCCACTGGCATAGCCGATGCTGCCGTCGGAAAGCTGTACCGTATACCATTCACCGTTAAAGCCCGTGAGGGAAACCTGGGTGCCCATAGGCAGGGTGGATATAATTGCGGAAGAAGTATCTGCCTGAGAACGTATGTTGAGCCCTGTAGCGTCTATATAGCCTGCAATTGAGCTGTATGAGGGATACGAGGGAACATCGTTTTCAGAAAGAACAATATGTGCCGCATTAACAAAGCCTTCAATACCGTTAAAACGTGCTACTTTATACCAAGCACCATCAAAAGCCAAAAGCTCAAGCTTTTCATATTTGACAAGCGGAGAAAGCACCGTTGAAAAATCGCCTGTAGTTGTGTGCATACGAGCTATATCGGAAGCGACATAACCATAGTAAACAACATCTGTTGTAACAGGTTCTTCGATTACAGGAGTTTCGACCGCGACGGATGCAAAATCAGCTTCTGTTGCCATGACGATATAGTCAGCACTGGCGTAACCGTCTGTACCGCCGGGAAGCCTTACTTTATACCAGGCACCGTCATAGGCTAAAAGCTCAACCAACGAGCCGTTTGGAAGAGATGTGATAACCGGAGATGAAACACCTGTTGATGAACGAATCATAAGAGATGATGCCGTAACACGACCGTAGTAAGCCACGTTGGGCTGAATAAATTCAGCACTTACATAGCCGATAACGCCGTCGGATAATTTAACTTTATACCAAGCACCGTCGTAAGCTAAAAGCTCAAGCTCAGTACCTTGTGTTACACGTGTTATAACGGGGGTGGAAGTGCCTGTGGAAGAACGGACTTTCAAAACGTCACATGTAACGGTGCCCGTTTGAGCCGATGCAGTAATTGCTCCAATCAGTGCCAACGAAACAGTCGCTACGATAGTGTAAATAAACTTTTTTAAGTTCACACGTTAACCTCCTTAATAGTTTAAAAAACATAGTAATTTACGCAAAAAATCCTACATATTAATGATATCAAAAAAGCCGTTTCAAGTCAATAACTTGCAACGGCTTTTTAACAATTACTTAACATTTAAAAATTCTTGTTTTTGACAGCGCTTTCCCAAATGGAAGACCTATGGCATACACGGCTAAAACTTCGCCTATAAATACACTGATAATACTGTAAACCACGAGAATAAAAATCGAATCCTGGGTTGCACTCTGATAGATGAAAGGAACATATGAGCCTACTATCAAAGCATTGAGCAAAACGGGTGGAATAAGGGATACCCACCAACTTTTGGTTTTGAGAAAAATGCGTCGGGTAAGATATGCGGCACACAATGTTGTGAGCGAGCCTAAAACCGTGTCAAGCAATGCAACCGATGCTCCGCCTAACAGGTTTGATAAAAAGCAACCGATAAAAAGACCGTACACTGCTTCGGGCATGAAAATGGGAAGCACGCACAATGCTTCGGCAAGTCTGAGCTGAACAGAGCCATAGCTGATAGGCTTGAGAAAAAAGCATAAAGCAATGTAGAGTGCAGCGATTACCGCGCCGCGGGATAATTTTGTTGTTCTTGTTGTTTTCATGTTTACTCCTTCGTGAAAAAAAGATGAGCATAATAAGCCCATCTTCATCACATTCCTTAGTTTTGTTTAGTGACAGGATGGTTACGAACTGTCAGTTGTTAAACTACAATTGATTATAAATCACAAAATCTGTTTTGTCAATGAATTAATGATAATACATACCAAAACAGACAAAAATGCACAAAAAATATAAAAAAATATCGAAAAAATAAGACGTTTTCACCAAAAGACGCTTGACGAAAATGTGCAAATGGAGTATGATAGTTAGAGTGAATTAGTTTAAATTCAGAGGAGGAATGGCCAATGGCTAGAAAAATGAAAACTATGGACGGTAATACCGCGGCAGCATGGGCAAGCTATGCTTTTACTGATGTTGCGGCAATTTACCCTATTACACCTTCGTCCAACATGGCTGAGGTTACAGACAAATGGGCTACAGAAGGCAAAAAGAATTTGTTTGGCAACACTGTAAAGATTGCTGAAATGCAGTCCGAAGCAGGTGCAGCAGGTGCAGTGCACGGTTCGCTTACCGCAGGTGCACTTACAACAACATATACAGCAAGTCAGGGTCTTCTTTTGATGATTCCCAATATGTACAAAATCGCGGGCGAACTTTTGCCCAGTGTTATAAATGTTTCTGCCCGTGCGTTGGCAAGCCATGCACTTTCTATTTTTGGCGACCACCAGGATATTTATGCGTGCCGTCAGACAGGCTATGCTTTCCTTGCATCTACTAACCCCCAGGAAGCAATGGATTTGGGTGCAGTTGCTCACCTTACAACACTTGAGGCAAAGGTTCCTTTCCTTCATTTCTTCGACGGCTTCAGAACAAGCCACGAATACCAGAAGGTAGCAGTTTGGGACAACGAGGATTTACGTGATATCGTTCCCTTTGATAAAATTGACGAATTCAGAAATAAGAGCCTTAACCCTCAGCATCCTGCTCAGCGCGGTACAGCTCAGAACAGTGACGTATTCTTCCAGGCGAGAGAAGCATCCAATAAGTACTATGATGCTGTTCCCGAAATCTGCCAGAAGTATATGGATAAGGTTAACGCAAAAATCGGTACAGACTATAAGCTCTTCAATTACTACGGTGCTCCTGATGCAGAAGTAGTAATGGTTGCTATGGGCTCTGTATGTGATACAATAAGTGAAACAGTTGACTACCTCAATGCAAACGGCGGTAAGGTTGGTGTTATCAAGGTTAGATTGTACCGTCCCTTCTCGGCATCGCATTTTGCAGCAGCTGTTCCCGCTACATGTAAGCGTCTTGTTGTTCTTGACAGAACAAAGGAAGCCGGCAGTGTAGGCGAACCCTTGTATCTTGATGTTTGTGCATCTGTTATGAGTGAAGGATTGGGCGTTGAACTTTACGGCGGCAGATACGGCTTAGCTAGTAAGGACACAACTCCCGCTCAGATTATCGCGGCATTCAAGAACATTGAAAAGAGAAGATTTACAATCGGTATCAACGATGATGTAACATATACATCTCTTGATATTACAGAAAACCCCGACACAACACCCGCGGGCATCACAAGCTGTAAGTTCTGGGGTCTTGGTGCTGACGGTACTGTTGGTGCTAATAAGAACTCTGTTAAGATTATCGGTGACCACACAGATATGAACGTTCAGGCTTACTTTGATTATGACTCCAAGAAGTCCGGCGGTTTGACAGTTAGCCACCTTCGTTTTGGTAATGCGAAGATTACTTCCACATACCTCATCAACAAGGCTGACTTTGTTGCCTGTCACAAGGCGTCCTACATCAGAAAGTATGACATGGTAACAGACGTTAAGCCCGGCGGTGTATTCCTTCTTAACTGTCCTTGGATGACAATTGAAGAACTTGATAAGAATATTCCCGGTCAGGTTAAGAGATATATTGCAGAAAACAACGTTCAGTTCTATGTAATTGACGGTATTGCTATCGGTAAGGAAATCGGTCTTGGTAACAGAATCAACACTGTATTGCAGTCTGCATTCTTTAAATTGGCTGATATTATCCCTGCTGAAGATGCAATCCGCTATATGAAGGACGCTGCTACAGCATCCTACTCCAAGAAGGGCGACGCAATCGTTAAGATGAACCATGATGCTATCGACGCAGGCGCACAGAAGGTAGTTAAGGTTGAAGTCCCCGAATATTGGAAAAATGCAGAAGACGAAGTTCTCACAAAGAAGGTTGACGGAGAAGGCAGACTTATTGACTATGTTAACGAAATTCTTCTTCCCATCAGCGAATTTGCAGGCGGTAAGCTTCCCGTTAGTGCTTTTGAAAAGTACGTTAACGGTGAAATCCCCTCAGGCAGTGCTGCATACGAAAAGAGAGGCATCGCAATTGATGTTCCAACATGGGACAAGGACAAGTGCTTGCAGTGCAACATGTGTTCCTATGTATGTCCTCATGCTGTTATCCGTCCTGTTGCAATTACAGCTGACGAAGCAAACGCAGCACCCGAAGGCATGAAGTATGTAGGCATGAAACAGATGGATGGCATGAATTATGCTATAGCAGTATCCGTTATGGACTGTACAGGCTGTGGTGCGTGTGCATCTGTATGTCCCGGCAAGTGCCTTGCTATGAATCCTTTGGACACTCAGCTTAGTGAGCAGGCATATTTTGACTATGCTGTTACACTTCCTGAAAAGCAGGAGGTTATTGATAAGTTTAAGGCTACAACAGTAAAGGGTAGTCAGTTCAAACAGCCTTATCTTGAATTCAGTGGTGCTTGTGCAGGCTGTGGTGAAACACCTTATGCTAAGCTCGTTACTCAGATTGCAGGCGACAGAATGTACATTGCTAATGCGACAGGCTGTTCTTCTATCTGGGGTGGTAGTGCTCCTGCAACACCTTACACAGTGAACAAAGCAGGCGAAGGTCCCGCATGGGCAAACAGCCTCTTTGAAGATAACGCAGAATACGGCTACGGTATGTTCCTTGCACAGAGCACACTTCGCAATCAGCTTATCGAAAAGGTTGAAAAGGTGAAGGAAACCGCTGACGATGCAGCAAAGGCTGTTATTGACAAGTTCCTCGTTACTAAGAACGACGGCAGTGCAAACAAGATTGCTGCAGCAGAATTGGTTGAAGTGCTCACAAAGATGGGTACAGACGAGGCAAAAGATATCCTCGCAAAGAAGGAATACCTCAACAAGAAGAGCGTATACATCTTCGGTGGTGACGGTTGGGCATACGATATCGGCTTTGGTGGTTTGGACCACGTTATCGCATCTCACCAGGATGTAAATATCGTTGTATTCGATACAGAAGTTTACTCCAACACAGGCGGTCAGGCATCCAAGGCTACACCCACAGGTGCTATTGCTCAGTTTGCCGCTGCAGGTAAGGAAGTTAAGAAAAAGGACCTTGCCGCTATCGCTATGAGCTACGGCTATGTATACACAGCACAGGTTGCTATGGGTGCTAATCCCGCGCAGTGCCTTAAGGCATTTGTTGAAGCTGAAAGCTATGACGGACCTTCTTTAGTAATCTGCTATGCGCCTTGTATCAACCACGGTATCAAGGGCGGTATGACAGCAGCTCAGGCAGAAGAAAAGAGAGCTGTAGAAGCAGGTTACTGGCACCTCTTCCGTTATGATCCTCGTCTTGAGCTTGATGGCAAGAACCCCTTCCAGTTGGATTCTAAGGAACCCAAGGCAAGCTATGAAGAATTCATCATGAACGAAGTAAGATATTCTTCTCTTGCACGTTCTAACCCCGAAAGAGCTAAGGAACTCTTCGCATTTGCTGAAATGACAGCTAAGGAAAAGTACGCAAAGCTTCTTAAAATGGCTAATGCAGAATAAATCTGTCACCTTTTAGCCTCCCTTGTGTAAAGGGAGGGGGACCAAGCTCTGCTTGGTGGAGGGATTG
>CAZNIC010000022.1:0-26604 GCA_964572985.1 uncultured Oscillospiraceae bacterium | reverse complement strand
CTTTGTTCTTTAGAAAAACATTGACAAAAAATATTGTCAGTGGCAAGATTTTTTTTAATTTCCGGCAAACACTCTACTGCACCCATAAAGTCACAGAGTTTATTAGCTTTTCTTATTGTTTTAAAAATTTTCTTTTCCTCGGGATAATTCTGTATCATATACATCCATACTTCCTTAAGCTTGTTAAGCGTAAAGGTTTCACTTCTGAGTGTATTCTGATAATTTTCGGCAAGCTTTTTTGAAAAAGCTACAATCTCCTTTGTAGATATTTTCTCCCCGCCTCTTATTTCCCTCATAAGCGCAGGGTTACGTATAACACCTCTGCCCAGCATAACATACCGAAGCTCGGGGAACATTGTCTTTATCCTTTCATAATCCTCTGCCGTGTCAATATTCCCGTTATAGCAAACAGGATTTTTTGAATTGTAAAAGGCTTTTTTGAAAACCTCTAAATCGGGCACACCGTTATAAAAATCACTTCGCGTTCTCGGATGTATAATGAGCAGCTCAATAGGATACTTGTTGTAAATCTCCATAAGGTTATCCATTTCACCGCCTTCTAAAAAGCCTGTCCTTGTCTTGACGGATATTTTCATGGGTTTTTCTGTAAACACTGCATCCAAAAAAGCATCCACCTTATCGGGCTCTCTCAAAAATCCCGAACCCTTCCCCTTCTTCACAACAGTCTGACTGGGACACCCAAAGTTTAGGTTAACCTCATCATAGCCTACAGCTTTTATCTTTTCGGCAAATTTCAAAAACGCCTCTGCACTGTTTGTCAACACCTGGGGTTTTATCACAATATCGGGATTGTTTTCGGGGATAATATCATTAAGCCCTTTTCTGTTCACCTTGTCATCTTCGCTGGGTGTTATAAAGGGAGAATAATATTCGTCCGAGAAGCCGAACATCTCTTTATGCGTATTTCTGTATACAAAATTCGTAATCCCCTCCAACGGGGCAAACAAAAGCTTCATTTACTATCACCTTTTCCAACCTTTATCCCATATATAATACCAATAATTGTGTAAGGTATCAACAACAATATGCAAAGAAGAGTTACAATGGGGCTAAAAAATATGCTTGCAATAAACAAAACGCCCATAATAACCGTTTCAAAACCTATAAATCGGTTTATTTTCCTTGCCTTTTCCCTGTCGATGTCATAATTTTTGATATAATCCAATTTCGGCTGGTAATTACCCACAACAATCAAAACTCCGCCCACAATCAGCGTGGCAATACGCCTTATGTCCATATTCCACCCAAGAGCATAACCGAGCGTTACAATTTGCAGAACAACCGTCATAACAGGGATAATCCATTTTGTAGCTTTTTCAAGCTTTTTTCTCTCGCCGTGCTTTTTGGCATTTATGTCATTTACAAAACAGCAAAAAAGTTGCAAAAGCGCCATAAGACAAGGTAATCCGAAAACAACAAAACCTTTAGACGCAAAATTGTCGGGATTGTTATTAATATCAAAATGTATTGCCATAGTTTGGGGAAGCTCGTTCCATAATGCTACCCCCAACAAAATCGGCATAAGGCATACAATGCTTGTTATAATCAATATCTTCCATTTCACAAATTTCATTTTTTATCTCCCCCTAACTGATATATCCAAGTGAGTACCTCTTCAAAAACCGAGGTGTTAAGCTCGTAATATATATAGTTTTTGTACTTTTCTTCACTTATTAAGTCGGCACTTTTTAACTTTGCCAAATGGTACGAAACCGTTGCACCCGTCAGGTCGAAATGCTCTGCAATCTCCCCTGCTGATTTTCGTCCGCCTCTCAGCATTGACAAAATATCACGCCTCACAGGGTCACTTATTGCCTTAAAGGTTTCATTCATTCCCATTTCTGCATCTCCTTTCCATCTATTTAGAAACTTTTCTAAATAGATTATACCATGTTTTTTGTTCTGAGTCAACGGCTGTTTAGATTTTTTTCTAAATAGCTGTTGACAACAAAAAGTGCTTGTATCACCCCCTTATTTATGCTATAATTACATAATAGTTATAGCTTTAAAAGGAGTGAAAAGAATGGCTAAACACGCTTATTCCAAAAAAACAAAGAAAAAAACTGCCAAATCCAACAAACCTATTTGGCTTTATGTATTGATAGCCGTTGCCGTATGCCTGATTGCGGCAGTTGCGATTTTCCTGTTCAAGGGCTGTTCTGCAAATAATCCCACAGCACAGTATGAGCAGGTCTTTACAGACAAAATTGCTCTTTTGAAAAAAACAGCCTTTGACTCTGAGGGTGTAAAAAATATTTATCCTGCCTCCAAGGCATATGACAAGGATAACGCTTACATAGTGTTTATATCTCTTTGCGATACGCAAAGCCGTGCGGTTGTTTTGCACGAGTCCGCCCCCACATTGGACGAGGCATGGACAAAGGCAGAAGAATCTGCAAAAGCATATATCAAGGAAAAGAGCTATAACCCCGTTTGGGTAAAGGCAGATATTGTTGATGATATGTCAAAAACCACACTTGTCACCTTAAACAAAACCATCGCAACGCATTTTGATGAGTTCTATCGTCGCGGTATTTCCTTTGACGATTCTTTCTCAACAGCACTTCTTGAAGCCGAAATCAACGGCAACAAGCTGATTGATTATGACACAACAGATACAATTGACCTTGAAGTTCTTAACAAATATCTCACCACTTATGAGCGCACCACTCTTCCCCGTGTGCCCAAGGAGCTCATTACCTTTACTTGCCTTGGCTTTATGTGCGACGAAAACAACAATGTGTATGAATTAAACGATTACGAAGATATCGGTCTTGACTACGGCAGAAGACAATACGAGGTTGACCGCGACGCACTTAAGGATGTAGTTCTCAGTGCATCTTACTGGCTTCAGGGCGAAATTAAGGACGACGGCAGATTTGTTTACGGCTACTATCCCACATACGACAAAGCATTCACTGCCTATAATGTGTTACGCCACACAACAGGTATTCTCCCCTTAATCTGGAGTTATGAAATCACAGGAGATGAAACTCTCAAAAACTCTGCAAAAGTTACCATGGACTACCTGCTTGATCAGGTTGTTGACAAATCCGAAGGCGTTTCTTATGTGCTTGACGTTACAAACAGCGAAATCAAGCTTGGCGGCAACGGACTTGCCATCATAGGTATGGACACATACATGGATGCCTTTGGCAGAGATGAAAACATGATAGCAATATGCAAAAAGCTCGGCGAAGGCATGCTTGAATTGCAAAATGCTGACGGTTCGTATTATCATGTTCTTAACACGGATTTTTCAAAGAAAGAAGAATTCCGTACAGTGTATTATGACGGTGAAGCAACCTACGCTTTCTGCATACTTTACAAGCTCACAAACGACGAAAAGTGGCTTGATGCCGCTAAGTTGTCTGTTGAATACTTTATCGAAAATGATTACACCAAACACCGCGACCACTGGGTTGCCTATGCTTTAAACGAAATCACAAAATATGTCAGCGACGAAAGATATTACGAATTCGGTCTTAGAAATCTCAGTGTCAATATGGACAAAATCTACAACCAGAAGACAACATATCACACATATATGGAGCTTTTGATGGCAGGCTTTGAAATGTACGACAGAATGGTTTCGGAGGGAATTACATGCAAAGGTTTTGACGAATTTGATGCAGACTATTTTGCAAGAACAATTCAGCACAGGGCTGAGCATATGTTAAACGGTTTCCTCTATCCCGAATATGCTATGTATCTCAAAAATCCGCAAGCCATCGTCGGCACTTTCTGTGTACGTCACGACGGTTACAGAATTCGTATAGATGACGTTGACCATTTCGTTGCAGGATATTACCACTACTATGAGCTCTACGATGAAGTTCAAAAATATATGAAATAACTCTCAAACAAAAAAAGAGATAGTATCAGTAATTGATTACTATCTCTTTTTTTGTAATTTCTCGTTTAGCCTGTCCGTTTCTTTTTTCTCGGCATCGGCAGCTCGTCATACACTGCCTCAAAGAGCATTTTCAAAAACTCTCTGTTTTCAACATCATCAATCAGGAGCATTTCCTTTGCGCCCTCATAGGGCGCTTCTCTTTTTGCATCGGGCAGCATTTTTATTGACGAGGGCACTATCTTTACCAAAAACCTGTCGTCGCAAACATATGCCGCAATTTTGCCCTTGTAATAGATGATATATTCGCCCATCATCTGTTTGTGCGAAATATCATCCAAAAGTGATAGATTATCCAATATAAAATCCAAATATTCCCTACTTGTTGCCATAGCTTAACCACTCCTCTTTTGTCAAAAGTTATTCGTCCGAGAAGCAAAACATCTCTTTATGGGTATTTCTGTATACAAAATTTAGTCACACCCGTGCTTTCCGCATTTTAAGCACATTTCATACAAAGCATTTCTGTCTTTTTCGGGCACTAATTCTTCGTTTTTAAAAAACCGAGCTGCCACCATAAACATATCATAACACTTTGCATCATCAACAAGCTCATGATAAAAAGGACACATATGTTCAATTTCTTTGTCACTCATGTTTTTCACCACTCTCTACAGTATCCTTTATCATAATCAATGTTGCCACAAGCATAATCACCAAGCCTATGTAGAACTGAACGCCCAAACTTTCATTGAGCACAATAAAGCTGAACAAAACACCCAAAAACGGCGCCACGGAATAAAACGCACTTGTCTTAGCTGCTCCCAGGTCCTTTTGTGCCATAATATAAAGCTTAATACTCAATCCATACGCTACAAAGCCGAGAAGCATCGCAAAAAACATGTCTGTCCATATAGGCAACCCTTCACCCATTGCAAATGCCACTATCAAACTGCCCAATCCCGAAAAGCAGCCCTTTATCGTTGTGATTTCAGTACTGCTTTTGCCGCTTAGCTTTCTTGTGCAGTTGTTTTCAAATCCCCAGGAAAGGCACGCTCCCAAAACATACAACGAACCCTCATTAAAGCTGAAGCTTTCTGCGCCTTCAAACCCCAGCACAATACTCGCAACTGTCACCAGTCCGATTGCAACCCACAGTTTTTTTGAAACCGCTTCCTTAAAAATAACAAGTGCAATCAGTGTTGTTGCTACAATTTCAAAATTATTGAGTAACGAAACATTTGCCGATGCAGTTTTTGTTATGCCGAGCATCAGAAGAATGGGAGCAATAATATCCAGCCCTATCATAGCCAAAGTATAGGGCAGTTCTTTTTTTGTAAGCGGTTCGCTTGTACTTTTAACACCGCAAAGCTTTTTTATCGCTGCATATATCAAAAGACCCACTCCTGCGCCCAGATAAAGGAAAGATGCCAGCATTGCCGGTGCAATATTACTAAGCAAAACCTTTGAAAAAGGTACATTAATTGCATACAGTCCTGCCGCCAGTATCGCAAGGATAGTTGCTTTTATTTTCGTATTCATCCTAAAGCCTCTTCCCATTCCTTTTCCTTAAAACCTACCAAAACCAAATCATCACCTACAACAATAGGTCTTTTGACAAGCATACCGTCACTTGCCAAAAGCTTGAGCTTTTCGTCTATCGACATTTCCGTCAGCTTATTTTTTAAATCCATCGACTTATACAAAAGTCCCGAGGTATTGAAAAACCTCTTTATATCTAAGCCCGATGCTTCGTACCATTGTTTGATTTCATCATAAGAGGGATTATCCTCTTTGATGTTACGAACCCTGCATTCTATGCCTTTTTCCAAAAGCCACGCTTGAGCCTTTTGGCAGGTGGTACACTTAGGGTAACAAATAAATTTAAGCATAACTATCTCCTTTTATTTAATCGGCGTGTATCCCGTCATTTCAACAATTTTTTGTCCTTCTTCGCTCTGTATCCACTCCAACATCTTCAACGTATTTTCATCGGCGTCGCTTCGTGTAACAGCATAAAAATCTCCTGTAATGGGATATGTTCCGTTTTCAATATTCTCCAACGTAGGTGCAACTGAGTTTATTTTCAATAGTTTTATCATGTTGTTCTCAACCATCTGTGTCGAGTAAAATCTAAAAGAATACCCCAACGCATTTTTATAGTTCTTATAATCGGCTGTCTGACTTATTATACCGCCCATACCATCGACCACATCTTCCTTTTCGGGCTCTTTCAGATTCTTTCCTGCCATGAGCTTTACAAGTGTACTCTGACTTCCGCTTCCCTCTTCGCGCTGAAAAGCCCGTATGTTTCCGAAGCCTTTTACGCCAAGCTCGCTCCAAGCGGTGATTTCGCCCGAATATATTTTCTGTATATCTTCAAGCGTCATGTTATCAACAGGGTTTTTGGCATTTACAAAAAATACAAAAGCTTCTTTTCCGATAGGTGTGTATACAAGCTCCACACCCATTCCCTTTGCATATTCATCCTGTGCTTTGTTGGGACTTGCCACAAAAATAATATCCGCTTCCCCTGTTACAATTTTACTGTAAGCATTTGCAGTTGTTGTGCAAGTGACATAGTTATTATCTCGGTATGATTTGACCAATCCTTCTCCGTCATAAAACACTGCTTTAGGATAAACCGCTTTTCCAAAAGCTGCGTATACAGGATACAGCGCCGTAGCTCCGTCCATTTTGGGCAAATCCTCACTTAGCCTGAGACTTGCCGTTTTTCCCAAATCAACGGTTTTTGAATTTTCTGCATAAGGTGTGTATTCATCAAGGATAGTTTCGCCCTCAGGCATTGTTGGGATAGAGTTTATATATGCTTCATAACCGTATATACCTGCCATGGCAACTACACTTACCGCTGCCACACACAAAACGGGAATATAAACCTTTTTGTTTTTTATCCTTCCCCATAATGATGCTACCAAAGCCGTCAAAAGAGCACCGCCTAAAGCTAAAACACAAAAGAACAAAAATCCTCCGTTTTTGCTTCCCCATGAAACCATAACCCCAATATATAAAGTCACAATCGGCACAACCACTACTTCCATTATTGTTAAAAGCACGTTTCCGATTACTTTTGTTTTTTCAAACGAAAATAATATTGCTGTTGCCACAAGAAAAACTGCACAAAACACCCAAAACTGCATAACTTTCTCCTTATTTCAAAAGACACTTTTTGTATATATCAATCTCGTCTTGTTGCGTCACGTCAAAGGGGCACACAGGTACATTTTTTGCCTTGATGCTCACTTCGCTCCACACTATAAGCTCTTCCTCGTCAAACTTTACATCACAAGGCAAACACTCAGCCAAAAAGGCTTTGATTTCGTCCGTGCTCATGCCAAAGGCTTCCTCATACAATCTTGCCTTTTCGGGTAATACAGCCTTTGTTCGCTCCAAATATTCACCCAGGAGTAAACCGTTTGCCATGCCGTGTGGTATGTCTTTATTATACGTCAAGGCATAGCCCATTGAATGTACAATAGTAGTGCCCGTCTGGCTGATTACAATGCCACCCAGGCTCGCCGCCCACAAAAGGTCGGTGCAAATCTGTGTGTTAAAATCTCCGTTCCTGAGATTGTCAACATACTTGCCTATTATGCGTAATCCCTCAAGTGCAATATAGTCACTTGAAGGCGATGATTTTTTGTCCGTAAAGCCCTCCAAAAGGTGGCTCATTGCATCGATTGCCGTGTTGCGTGCAATCTGCAATGGCAGGTTAACGGTGTATCTTCCGTCCAAAAATGCCACCTTATAGAACACATCCGGATGCGAAAAGCTCTGCTTATTATTGATTTTGTGCAATGTCAAAATCGAATAAGGTGTAGTTTCGCTGCCTGTGCCTGCGGTTGTAGGTATTGCCGCCATGGGAAGCGGTTTCGCTTTAAAATCGCCCTTGAAAATATCGTATATTTCCATATCGTTAACCGCATAAACTGCAATTGCCTTACAGGCATCGAGCGGAGAACCGCCACCTATGCCTATTAAAAAGTCAGCCCCGAATTCTTTTGCTTTCTTTCCGCCCTCGGCACATTCTTCAATTGTGGGGTTATTGCCTATGCAATCATAAATAAGGTATTCTATCCCCCTATCCTTTAAAACCGATGCAACATCATCCAGTGCACCTGATTTCAATCCGCTCGTCTTACCTGTTACAATCATACACTTTGTGCCGAGTATCAATTCACTCGCGTTTTCCTTAACACTGTTTTCTCCGCAAATTACCTTTGTGGGCATTAAATATTTGAACATAATTATCTCTCCTTTTTTAATTGTTCAATGTTCCGGATTTTCTCATCCTTCTTTTTAAAAAACATTTTTGCATCCGACAGCAAAAGTCCTGCCAGTGTTAAAACTATGCCTACTGCCGACAAAACAGTTACTTTTTCATGGAGTATAACCACGCTCATTACAACAGTTATAACAGGGCTTGCGTAGATATAAACACTTGTTTTAACAGCCCCCAATACCTTTACTGCAAAATTCCACGTTACAAAGCAAAGTGCCGATGCTCCTAATCCCAAATAAATCATATTCAAAAGGTTTACACTATCACGAAATCTCGCTAAATCAAAATTAAAATCAAAGAAAAACAAACAAGGTATCATAAACACAATTCCGTATGTAAATATTCGCCTTGTTGACTGGATAATGTTGTACCCGTAGCCTGCTATCTTTTTACTGAGCACTGCATACAAAGCCCACACAAAAGCGGCAATCAGTGCCAAAATATCCCCTTTGGGATTAAGATTCAGTTCTGCTCCGTTAAAGCTTATTATACATATGCCTGCCATTGCAACTACAAACCCCAAATAAAACCCCATCTTGGGTTTTTCCTCTTTCAAAAACATACCCGACAGCACCGCCGTAAAAAACGGCGCAACAGATATTATTACACCCACGTTGGATGCGGATGTATAGGTGAGCGCAATGTTTTCCAAAAGATAATACATCGTCAGCCCCGAAAGCCCTGCCAATGCAAAAGTTAGCTCCTGTTTTTTTGTTGTCCCCTTTAAAGGGTGCGGATATGCTATAAAAAGCGCAACAAGCCCCATTACAAAACGAAAAAACAAAATTTCTACAGGCTTAAAATCGACAAGTAAAACCTTTGTGGAAATATATGTAGTTCCCCATACTATCAACGTGAACAGAGCTGCAACGTGCCCTGTTATTATTTTGTTATTCAACATTAAGACCTCGCTTTATTTTACCCTATAACTTTTATCAATTAGTCCAAAATTAAAATATTAATAACATAACTGTATTATACACTACCCCACATCCAATTTCAATACATCAAAAAAGACAGACCTGCGGTCTGCCTTTTTATTAACTTTGCATTTGTTCAGCGTTCGGCATTGCACATATTGCGCCTCTGTGTTGCACACAGTAGCCTGCAACACGGTTTGCAAATACGGCAAAGTCTTTTATTTCGTCAAGGGCGAAATCCGTTTTTCCGCTTTCTATAATCTTAAACAAAAATCCACCCATAAAAGCATCGCCGGCACCTGTTGTATCAACTGCATTTACCTTTTCGGCATCGGAATAAATATAGCCGTCCTTATTTCTTACAAGAGCTCCCTTTTCGCCCATTGTTACGATAACAACATTTATTCCCGTTTCAAGGAGCTTTTCAGAGGCTTTCACCTCGTCAGTGAAGCCTGTTAAAAGCCTTGTTTCCTCGTCACTGACTTTTATTATGTCAACGTACGGAAGAATTGATTTCATGCCCTCAATTGCTTTTTCTTCACTCTCCCACAGCATGGCACGGTAGTTAGGGTCGTAGGATATCATTATACCCTTTTCCTTTGCAAATTCTAAAGCCGCAATTGTTGCACTCCGGGATGGCTCATCAGTTAAGGACAATGACCCCACATGAAAAATTTCACTCTGTTCTATAATATCAAACCGTACTTCATCTTTTGTCAACTGCGTATCTGCACCCGGTTTTCTCGCAAAGGAAAAGCTCCGCTCTCCCTTTTCGTCAAGGTTTACAAAGGCAAGTGTTGTGAAGTATTTTTCGTCTTCAATAACACCACCTGTATAGATGCCCTCTTTATTTAACACATCAACCAAAAATTTTCCGTGCATATCACAGCCTACTTTGCCTACAAAAGCACACCTACCACCAAGACGGCTTATTGCACTTAAAACGTTTGCAGGTGCACCGCCGGGGTTTTGTTCAAAAAGTGTCTGCCCTTGCTCGCTCTTGCCTGCATAGGTCATGTCGATAAGAATTTCGCCCAAAGCTGTTACATCATATTTTTTCATATCCGTCTTGCTCCTGCTGCTATTATTCTGGGGTCAGTATAAATGTCGAATTCATCGCGGCTTTTTGTCGAAAATTCCGACACGATTGCACCCTCATCCCCTGCACGAAACCAATGTAGTGTGTTGGGCATAATGGTGTACTGTTCTCCGGGATTAAGCACAATTTCTTTTTTACAGGTAAAATATTGTTCCATACCCTCGGGAGGTAACACCTGCCTGTTTGCAGTTTCCTCACCCTCAACATAAAGATACACCTTGCCCCATCTGCAACGGAAAGTTTCCTCCTTGCCGTCCTCTCCGTTAACAGACGGATGACGGTGCTCGGGACAGGTTTGCCCCGGCAAAAGAACAAGCTCCTTTGCACAGCATTTTTCGGTATTTACATACACAACAAGCTCAAGCCCCACCTTGTCGATAGAGCCGAGCTCGTATTCTGCAACCTCAACATTTTTCTTTTCTTCATCTGTTATTACAATACCTGCTTTTTCAAGGTATTGTATTGCCAAGCTACTGTATTTTTCGTAATCGGTTTTTGTAAGCATAACAACAACTCCTTTTTTGTTATTTTACCATATCATCCGCCACAATTCAACTGCATCAAAAAAGGACTTATGCAATTTTGTACTACAAAAGTCCTTTTTTTCATTTTAAGCTTCGGCTTTTTCGTTTATCAATTTTATCAGCTCATATTCTGCATCAACATCGCTCTTGTACGGATATTTTTCCGCTGTCTTTTCAAAGCGGCTCAAAATACCTTCGGCTTTTTTCTTGTCATTTTCAAAAAGCAAGGCATACGCATACTCTGTCCTTATTGTGGACAAAAAGCATCCCATTGATTTCATAGATTTTGCAATTTGCTTTGTATAGAGCCTGTCTATTACATCCTTGCGGTTTTTGCCTATCATCTCACAAAACATTAAATCCAGCGTAAGCTGAATACGGTGCAAGCCTATAATACCGCTTTTAATATTAAGCAACCTCTCCATCAATGCTCCTGCCTCTTCAAACTTGCCCTCGTCCATAACACGGCTACAGTAAAACACACCCATAACTGCCTCAGACTTGTTTTGCATGGCTTCATCATCGGGCAGATAAAACCACTCGGAGGGCATATCCTTAATACGTACGCCCTCAGTAAGATTCGCATTGATTTTCAGCTGTGTCCACATGCTGAGCATTGCTTTTTCGTTTCTCAGCATTGAAAATGTATTATAACCGTCGTTTGCAAGCATTTTGTTTTTCATAGGTATTCCGTTTGTCAAGCCAAGGCACAGCCCCACAACAATCATTATACGCAAAAACATATCAGCATAGCTTACATAACCAATGGCATAATAAATCCCGTAGCATAAAAGTGATGCTGCAAAATTGAAAATAACGCCGCCGTAATTAAACAGCACAATGGGCATTTTTCTGTCAGTAAGCTCGGGCGGCTCCATAAGGCACTGACCCATCGTACCGGGGATATTGTACATCTTCACTTTGATTTTTCCGTTCACTTTTACAAAAGCGTATTTCAATATCCTAAAGGACGAAAACTTATATCCCGACAAAAGCCCGAACACCAAGTGCCCTGCCTCATAAATTATCGTTTGCAAAAATAATGCTGCATAAATCAAGCCAATACCTACTATTGAAAAAACGATACTCATCGATTGCGGTATATCATACACAAATTCATATATGCCTATCAGTACTCCGCAATACCCGAAAGCCAGAATATATATTAAAGTCATAAGAATACCTGATAATCTGTTCAGCATAGCACCACTTCCTTTATTGGACTATTGTATCACTTATATTACTTCAATTCAATACTTGACTTTTTCAGACTACTCTGATAGTATAGACTATAGAAATAGTCTGGAGGTTGAATTATGCAAAAATTATTTGACAGCGAAATTAAAATTATGGAGCTTATATGGGACAACGAGCCTATAGGTGCAAAGGAAATAAGCCTTATTGCATCGGATACAATCGGCTGGAACAAAAACACAACCTATACGGTTATAAAAAAGCTTGTTACAAAAGGTTATGTAAAGCGTGAGGACCCGGGGTTTATCTGCACGTCGCTTGTCTCTCGCGAAGAGGTGTGCAAAACTGAAACAAAAAGCCTTATTGATAAGTTTTTTAAGGGTTCAAAAAGTGCTCTTTTCTCAGCGCTTCTTGAGGATGAAAGCTTATCGAGTGAGGAAATATCCGCTCTTCGAGAAATGATTGACAAGAGGTGATGTCATGACGGGTGAGATTTTTTACTGGGTTTTCAATATGAGTATAGTAGCAACTTTTACAGGCTTTGTTATTATGCTTTTAAGGCTTATCAAGCCTCTTCCCAAGAGAATGGTTTTTATGCTGTGGACTATTCCCTTTATTCGTTTTGTTGTCCCGATAGGTATTGGGAGCAAGTATTCATTGATGCAGCTTTTAAATACTCTCAGCGTTAAAACGGTTGTTGTGTACGAATCACGATTAATCCCCTCAACACAGCTTTCCATGACAAACAGCATCCAATATGCAAAAGCATATTTTCCTGTTACATACAAAACAAACCTATTGGAGGATATATTTAATATTTCGTCTATTGTTTGGATTACGGTTGCCTTGCTTTTTGCCGTTATACTCATTTTTGTATATATCAAAACTATGCTCAGCACTAAATCAGTCGTCCATTTCAAAGACAATGTTTATGTTTCAAAAAAAGCTTCGCATCCTGCTGTATACGGGATTATTAATCCCAAAATTATTATTCCTGAGTTTTGTAAGGATGATATTGAAACTATCCTCCTTCACGAAAAAGTACACATAAAACGAGGCGACAACCTTTGGCGTGCAGTTGCCCTTGTTACGGCCATTTTGCACTGGTTCAATCCTTTTGTGTGGCTGTTTTTGAAATGCTTTTTGGAGGACATGGAGCTTTCGTGTGATGAAACAGTTATAAAAAACATGAGCGTTGACCAAAAGAAAACGTATGCACATTCACTTTTAAATACTGTGGAAAAGCGTATGCTTTTTTCTTCTCCTTTCGGTGGCGCAAACATTTCATCACGAATAAACAACATTTTATCCTACAAAAAGCTATCGGTTTTTTCGCTTGTCTGTTTTAGTGTACTTGCACTCATAATCTTTTACACACTTTTAACTAATGCAATAGGAGGTTTTTAAATGAAAAAATACTATCTTTTTTCCCTTATCGGAATATTCATTGCTTCCTTTTATCCTCTTTATATGGGTATTGGGGTTTTATGTGACGCTATCCGCGACGGCTACGTTCTTCAGGAAAACTATCCCAAATATGTAATCCCTTATACGCCCATAAGTATTGCTCTTCTTATTGGTGTAATTATTATGCCGCTTCTTATGCGTCTTGTTAAAAAATCAGCTCTTTGGGTCGGTTCTTTGGTATCTGTAAGTACGTTTTTTGCGCTTGAACACCTATTTGAAAACCTGCTTGTTAATACCACAATTGACGTTACAGAAACCGTTACAATGACCAAGCTTGAGGACTGGCAAATGTTTATGTGCGCAGTCTATCCGCTTGACACTGTGACGTATGAAACCACCACCTACAAAACGGTTTCCAAAACTGCAGTCGAGATTTTGATGGGCGAATATTCCCCCACTTTTAAAATACATTTTTACATAATTTCCATAGTGCTTATATTGGCATTTTTAAACTGTTTTTACGGCTTTGCACAAATGATTAAAAATAGTGACCATAAGCGTTTAAAGCCGCTTGTTTTGCAATCGGTTTCAACTGTATTTTTCCTCGGGTTATGTATTCTTGCGTGCTTTACGGCGTTTTTCAGAACAGGCGAAATTGTCATTTCACCATTGTCTGCATTTTTAATGGCGCTGTTTTTCATTGTGTTCGGCGTTACAATGGGTATTTACGCAGGCTCTTTTCTTATGGGCAAGAAAAAACTATTTTCTGTTACTATCCCCTCAATTGCGGCAGCACTTACCACCCTTGTGATGTATATAGGCGAAATGTGTCTTTTGTCGGGCAATTTATACCGTTTCGGAGAAGGGTTTTTGTTTGATGCTCTGCCGTGTATTGTGCTCGCACCGGTTGATATACTCATAATCATCTCATCATATGTACTGACTTATATTACACTCCATTTTACAAATAAATAAACATCAAAAAGACAGACCGCGAAGGTCTGTCTTTTCCTTAATTCTGCATTTTGCACTCTGCATTCTGCACTTTTTATATATCAAGCTTCATCTGCTTTTCAGCTTTCTTTGCTGTTGTCTTGGCTACGGGCTTCTTTTCTGTCTTAGTTTCCTTTTCAGCAGCCTTTTTTGCAGGAGCTTTCTTTGTTTCTTTTTTCTCTGCTTCTTTCTTGGCTTTTTCTTCAGCCTTTTTAGCTTCTTCTTTAGCTTTCTTTTCAGCTTCAGCCTTAGCCTTCTTTTCGGCTTCTGCCTTAGCCTTCTTTTCGGCTTCTGCCTTAGCCTTCTTTTCAGCCTCTTCCTTAGCCTTCTTTTCAGCCTCTTCCTTAGCCTTCTTTTCGGCTTCTGCCTTAGCTTTCTTTTCGGCTTCCTTCTTTGCTTTTTCTTCAGCCTTTTTAGCTTCCTTTGCTGCCTTTTCTGCAGCCTTCTTTTCAGCTTCTTCAGCTTTTCTCATAGCCTTTACAGCGTCAGAAATCTTTGTAAGCTGCAATACTGCTTCTACATCGCCGTCAATTGTGAACTTGCCTGCAAAGAAAGCTGCAACAGAGTCAATTTCGCCTGTAAGCATCTTTTCAAGAATATCGGATGTAGCTGTCATAACAGCATTGTTGTCGTGATAATCATAGGGCTCAACACTGAGTACGCCTGCGCGGTGTTCAATGTAGTAGATACCGCCACAGTCTTCATCTGTCATGTTAATCTGTACCGCAAAGTCACGGTCAAACTTAATGTCGGCACCGTTGCAGATGGACTTAAGCTCTTCAAACTTTTCTAAGAATGTCATCTTACTTCACCTTTCTTTTTTCCAAATCTTTGCCATTATAGCACAAGTTTTTCCCAAATACAAGCTTTTTATTAAAAACTACGCCGCAAAGCATGCGATATACTCACTTTCGCTTATGCAATGTGATATAAATTCCCAACGTCCCGCAGGACATATCGCGTTGCTTGCAGCATATCGCTCCCCGAAGGGGGAATATCGCAAATACCGTTAGGGATTTATATCGCCGAACAATAAAATCAGGTTGGAATTCCAACCTGATTTTATTATTCTTTGCCGTTCCAGCAGTATGTACACAACTTTTCACTGTCAACGCCCGTTGACTTAAGCATATCGTCAAGTCTCAAATATTTCAGGCTTGTAAAATCCAACTTTTCACGGATTTTTTCAATCATTTTATTGTACTTTTCAGTACCGGGTATTGAATATTCATATATAGTATCGTGGTCAGGCTCTCTTCCCTCGATTTCGGTTATAACTCTTCTTGTAATCAGCTCCATTTCGGAAGACGATGTGGAAAAGTTAAGGTACTTACATCCGTACATTACAGGGGGGCAGGCTGTTCTTATGTGAACTTCCTTTGCACCGCATTCATACAAAAACTCGGTAGTTTCACCCAGCTGTGTACCGCGCACTATAGAGTCGTCAACTAACAAAAGCTTTTTATCTTCAATGAGAGTTCGTATGGGAATAAGCTTCATTTTAGCAATCTGCTTACGCTTTGACTGTATTGTGGGTGTAAATGAACGTGACCATGCGGGAGTGTATTTGATAAAGGGTCTCGCAAAGGGCTTTACGGATTCGTTGGAATAGCCTATGGCTGTTGCCAAGCCACTGTCGGGCACACCTGCAACAATGTCAACATCTATATTATTGCCGTCGCGCTGGGCAAGACACTTGCCGCAATTATAGCGCATCTGTTCAACGCTCATACCCTCGTATGCCGAAGACGGATAGCCATAGTATACCCAAAAGAATGTACACATTTTCATTTGCTTGCCGGGGTCAACAAGTGTTGTCACCTTGTCAGGTTCAATAACAACAATCTCACCGGGGCCAAGCTCTTTATAGTCATAGTAGCCAAGCTTGTTGTGGGCATAGCATTCCATACAAACACAAAACGCGTTGTCCTTTTTGCCAATAACTACAGGTGTTCTGCCGTACTTGTCACGTGCGGCATAAATACCTTTGGGAGTTAAAAGCAAAATGCTGATAGAGCCGTCAACAACTTCCTGCGCATACTGAATACCCTCAATAAGGTTATCCTTCTGGTTGATAAGCGCAGCAATCAGCTCTGTCTGGTTGATACCGCCTGACTGCATTTCGTAAAAATGAGTATGCTTTTGAAGCATTTTATTAACTATATCGTCAATATTGTTAACTCTGCCTACTGTTGTGATTGCAAAAGTACCGTTATTGCTTCTCACCAGTATCGGCTGAGGTTCAAAGTCCGAAATACTTGCAACACCAAAGTTGCCGTGCATTGTATTAGCTTCATTTTCAAATTTTGTCCTGAAGGGTGCATTATCAATTTTATGAATTGATCTTGAAAAACCGGTTTCTTTATCGTAAACCGCCATACCGCCTCTTCTTGAACCAAGATGGCTGTGGTAGTCTACACCGAAGAACAAATCAAAAACGCAGTCATCCTTACTTGCCACACCAAAAAAACCGCCCATGGTTATCCTCCTTATACCTCAAAACAACAATTTAGAAACACTCTACAAGTATAACATTTTTTAATTTTTAATTCAATGTAAAAAACTACAAAAAGATTGCCAAATTCTTCTTAAAAATTCTGTTAATATCCACATATCGTCCTTAAATCCAGTATTTATGGCATTTTCCACCTTATTTTATATACTTTGTTGCATTTTTACCGTTTTTTTTTGCAAAAAACACTTGTCCCAACTTATATATTATGGTACAATATGAGGTGGTGTAAACCGTATAACAGTTTATAAAATATTTTAATAAAAGGAGATTTTACTATGAGCAGCAAAATCACTATCATTGGCGCAGGTAGCGTTGGTTCCACAATCGCTTACACCTTAAGTCAGGGCGATATCGCATCCGAAATCGTGATGATTGATATCAACAAAACAAAGGCAAAGGGCGAAGTAATGGACATTATCCAGGGTACTTGCTTCCGTAACCCCATTAAGGTTACAGCAGGCGAATACTGTGATGCAGTTGATTCCGACATCGTTATCATCACATCCGGTCTCGCACGTAAGCCCGGTCAGACTCGTCTTGAGCTTACACAGACAAACGTTAACATCTTAAAGAGCATTACACCCGAAATCGTAAAGTATGCTCCCAACGCTCTCTACATCATCGTATCCAACCCCGTTGACATCATGACATATGTGTTCACAAAGATTTCCGGTCTCCCCGAAAACCAGATTATCGGTTCCGGTACAATTCTTGACACAGCACGTCTCAAGCAGGGATTATCCGAACAGCTTCAGGTTGCTCAGAAGAATATCCACGCATATGTTTACGGTGAACACGGTGACTCTTCCTTCGTTCCGTGGTCCTGTGCAGACGTTGCAGGCGTTGCACTTGAAGACTACTACGAATGTGCTGAACGCATGGGCAAGAAGCTCACTCCCCTCAACAAGGAAGCTATGCTCACATATGTTCAGAAATCCGGCGGCGAAATCATCGCTAGTAAGGGTGCTACATTCTATGCTGTTTCCGCATCTGTTTGCCAGATTTGTTCTATTGTAACAGCTGCAAGTGATTCTGTTGCTACAGTATCCTCCATGATGCACGGTGAATACGGCATTGAAGACGTATGCCTTTCCACACTTACACTCGTTGGCCCCAACGGTATTCAGGGCAAGATTCCTATGGACCTCAAGAATAGTGAAATCGACAAGCTTAAGGCTAGTGCACAGGTTCTTAAGGACATCATCTCTCAGATTGATATCACAATGCCTGAGGCTGAATAATTTTTTCAAACACAAAATCATTATGAAAGGATAATTGACTATGAAGTACACCTACTATCCCGGTTGTACGTTAAGAACCAAGGCTAAGGATCTTGACGCATACGCAAGGGCATCTGCTCTCGCATTGGGCTTCGAACTTGAAGAAGTTTCCGAGTGGCAGTGCTGTGGCGGTGTGTATCCCTTAGGCAGTGATGAAATCGCTACAAAGCTTTCATCTGTCCGTGTTCTTAACGAAGCAAAGGAAAAGGGTCAGGATTTGGTTACACTTTGTTCTGCATGTCATCACGTTATAAAGCGTGTCAATGATGACATGAAGAACGTAGAAGATATACAGACCCGTGCCAACAACTACATGAAACTTGATACTCCTTATAAGGGTGAGACAAATGTTCTTCACTTTTTGGAAGTTCTTCGTGACCGTGTTGGCTTTGACAATCTCAAGAAGATGGTTACAAATCCCTTAACAGGCAAGAAGATTGGTGCATACTACGGTTGCCTTCTTCTCCGCCCGGGCGAAATCCTCTCCTTTGATAATCCCGAAAACCCCACTATTATTGAAGACTTTATCAAAGCTATCGGTGCAACACCTGTTGTATACCCCTACCGCAACGAATGCTGCGGCGGCTATATTTCCTTGAAGGAAAAGGATATGGCAAAGAGTATGTGCGATACAATCGTAGAAAGTGCAAAGGGCTTCGGCGCAGAAATGCTCATCACAGCATGTCCCCTTTGTATGTATAACTTGAACAAGAACTCGCACGGCGATATGCCCGTATATTATTTCACAGAGCTTCTTGCTGAAGCTTTGGGTGTAAAGGAGGCGGCAGCAGAATGAGTCACGGTACAAATAAAGCAGAAAAGATAAAAGAAATCAGCTCTGTTAACCCTCTCAAATGTATGAAGTGCGGTAAGTGCTCTGCAACCTGCCCCGCTTTTGATGAAATGGACATCAAGCCTCACCAGTTTGTTTCTTACGTATTAAATGACGATATCGAAGCACTTGCTTCCTCCAAGTCTCTCTGGAAATGCCTTTCCTGCTTTGCATGTATTGAGCGTTGTCCCAGAAGTGTACAGCCCGGCAAGCTCATTGATGCTGCAAGACAGGTTGTTATCCGCGAGAAAGGCAAAGACTACTTGAAGGCTGACGAAATTCCCGAGCTACTTGACGAAGAACTTCCCCAGCAGTTACTCGTAAGTGCTTTCAGACGTTACAGGAGGTGACAAGATGCAGAGAATTGGTGTATTTGTATGTCACTGCGGCAGTAACATTGCAGCCACAGTTGACGTTAAAAAAGTAGTAGAGATTATCTCTAACGAACCCGGCGTTGTACATGCCGAGGATTATCAGTACATGTGCTCCGAGGCAGGTCAGGCAAAAATTCTCGAAGCCGTAAAGGAAAAGAACCTTTCGGGCATCGTAGTTTGTTCCTGTTCTCCCCGTATGCACGAGGGTACATTCCGCAAGGCGGCAGAAAGAGCCGGTCTCAACCCCTACATGGTTGAAATCGCCAACATCCGTGAGCACTGCTCCTGGATTCATAAAGACATGGAAGAAGCTACCGAAAAGGCAGTTATTCTTGCCCGTGCCGCAATCGCAAAGGTTAACCTCAATGCTCCCTTGTTCCCCGGTGAAAGCCGCGTTACAAAGCGTGCACTTGTTATCGGTGGCGGTATTGCAGGTATCCAGACAGCTATTGATATTGCAGATGCAGGCTATGAAGTTGACATCGTTGAGAAGACTCCTTCCATCGGCGGCAGAATGAGCCAGCTCGATAAGACCTTCCCCACACTCGACTGTTCTGCATGTATCCTCACACCCAAAATGGTTGAGGCTGCAGCTCATGAAAAGATTAACATCTACACATACAGCGAAGTTGACAAGGTAACAGGCTTTGTTGGTGACTTCACAGTAGATATAAGAAAGAAAGCCAGAAGCGTAGACATGGACAAATGTACAGGTTGCGGTGTTTGTCAGGAAAAATGTCCTTCCAAGAAAACTCCTTCCGAGTTCAACCGTGGCTTAAATACAAGAAGTGCTATCTACACTCCCTTTGCACAGGCTATTCCCAATGTTCCCGTAATTGACAGAGACGCTTGTATCAAGTTTAAGACAGGCAAGTGCGGTCTTTGCGAAAAGGTTTGTCAGGCAGGTGCTATCAAGTACGATCAGACAGACGAAATCGTAACAGAAAAGTACGGCGCAATCGTTGTTGCTACAGGCTTTGACACAATCAAGCTTGATAACTACGACGAATACGCTTACAACCAGTCCCCCGACGTTATCACATCTCTTGAATTAGAGCGAGTTATGAACGCAGCAGGTCCTACAAAGGGTCATCTTGAACGTCTTAGTGACGGCAAACATCCCGAACATATTGTATTTGTACAGTGCGTAGGCTCTCGTTGTGCAGACAACCGCGGTAAGAGCTACTGCTCCAAGATTTGTTGTATGTACACAGCAAAGCATGCAATGCTTATCCGTGACAAATATCCGGATGTTAAGGTTACAGTATTCTATATCGACGTTCGTACTCCCGGTAAGAACTTTGACGAATTCTACCGCAGAGCCGTTGAAGAATACGGCGTAAACTACATCAAGGGTCAGGTTGGTAAGGTTGCTCCCCAGCCCGACGGTTCACTTCTTGTTCAGGCAAGTGACCTTCTTGACAACAAGCAGATTAAGATGAAGGCAGATATGGTTGTTCTTGCAACAGCTATCGAGCCCGATCCTTCCGTAAGAAGAATTGCTACAATGCTTACAGCAAGTATTGATACAAACAACTTCCTTACAGAATCCCATGCAAAACTTCGTCCCGTTGAATCTCCCACAGCAGGTATTTTCCTCTCGGGTGTATGTCAGGGACCGAAAGATATTCCCGAAACAGTTGCACAGGCAGGTGCGGCAGCAGTTAAGGCTATCGGCTTACTTGCTAAGGATAAGCTCTTAACCAACCCCTGCACAGCAAAGAGTGACGAGCTTCTTTGTAACGGTTGTTCCGTTTGTGCAAACGTATGCCCCTACGGTGCTATCAGCTACGAGGTTGTACAGGTTAATGACCACGGTATCCGCGAAGACAGACGAGTTGCAAGAGTTAACAATGCACTCTGTCAGGGTTGCGGTGCTTGTACGGTTGCTTGTCCCTCCGGTGCTATGGACCTTCAGGGCTTCAGTAACAGACAGATTATAGCGGAGGTGGATGCAATATGTCGATGAACAATGAATTCAGACCCAAAATAGTGGCATTTTGCTGTAACTGGTGTAGTTATGCAGGTGCTGACCTTGCAGGCAGCAGCCGTCTTCAGTACCCCGCTGACGTAAAGATTATCCGTGTTCCCTGTTCTTGCCGAGTAAACCCCATGTTTATTCTCCGTGCATTTGAAAAGGGCGCCGACGGCGTAATCATGTGTGGTTGCCACCCCGGTGACTGTCACTATTCCACAGGTAACTATTATGCAAGAAGAAGAATGACACTCCTCTTCTCTATGCTCGAATACTTAGGCATTGAGAACGGCAGAACAAGAGTTGAATGGGTATCTGCTGCAGAAGGCGTTAAGTTCTCCACAACAATGAACGAATTTGTTGACAAAATCCGTTCACTTGGCGAAAATGTAAGATTGGGGGATTTGAGATGCAAAGATTAATCGACCGCGCAAAAGAACTCTTGGCATCGGGCGAAGTTGCCCGTGTCCTCGGTTGGAAAAAGGGCGATTTAGGCTTCAACCCCGAACCCGCTTACTTTGAAAGTGCGGAAGCTCTTGATTCTGATTTTATCTACGACGGCTTCTCGGGTGCTAACCTTTCCAAATACATGATTGAAGCAAGTAAAAAGGACGGCAAGACACTTGTTTTCTTAAAGCCCTGCGACACATACAGCTTCAACCAGCTTATTAAGGAACACCGCGTTGACCGCGACAAGGCTTATATCATCGGCGTTGGCTGTAAGGGTAAGCTCAATATCGAAGCTATCAAAGCTATGGGCATCAAGGGTATCCTCTCTGTTGAGGGTGCTTCTATGGATTCTGACTGCGAAACACTCACTGTTAAGACACTTTATGGTGATAAAGAAGTTTCCTACAACGATGCAATGCTTGAACGTTGCCACGTTTGTAAGGGTAAAGAGCATCAGATTTCTGATGAAGTAATGCTCGACAGTCGTGATACAAAGGATTCTGAACGCTTTGCCGAAATCGAAAAGATTGAAGCAATGTCTCCCCTTGAAAAGTTTGAATTTTTCAAGAAAGAGCTTTCTAAGTGTATCCGTTGTAACGCATGCCGTAACGTATGTCCCGCTTGCTCCTGCCGTAAGTGCGTGTTTGACTCTACAAAGTTTGACGAAGCTACAAAGGCAAATGTTGACTCTTTTGAAGAAAAGATGTTCCACATCATCCGTGCCTTCCACGTTGCAGGCAGATGTACTGACTGCGGTGAGTGCTCACGCGTTTGTCCTCAGGGCATTCCGCTTCACCTTTTCAACCGTAAGTTTATCAAGGATATTGATACTTTCTATGGTGAATTCCAGGCAGGATCCGACAGCGAAACAAAAGGCCCGCTCACAGCATTTACTTTTGATGATGTTGAGCCTTCTATTGTTACAGAAAGGGGATAATGTATGTACAAGATAAATAAAGAAAATTTGTCCGCATTATTCTCTCTCATTGCGGACGCAAACGAACTTTATGTTCCCTGTAATATTAACGGAGCAGTTAACTTTGCAGCATGGGACGAAGAGCAGATTGTTGACCTTGACACATTAAAAACTGTTAAGTCTCCCAAGGATGCTTTCTTCCCCCAGAGCGAAACTTTATACTCCTGTAAGCGCGACGGTAAAAAGCTCAACATCACTCCCGAAGAACTCGTGAGCAAGGATTTTGTAGTTTTCGGTATGAAAGCTTGCGATGTACGCGGTCTTGCAGTTCTTGACAAGGTTTTCCTTGTTGACCCTGTTGACTCTTACTACAAAGCAAGAAGAGAACACGGCATCATCGTATCTCTTGCCTGCAGTCAGCCCGAGGAGGCTTGCTTCTGTAACGTATTCGGTATAGACGCAGCAAATCCCGAAGGCGACGTAGTGGTATACATGATTGGTGACGAGCTTTATTGGAACGCAGTTAGTGAAAAGGGCGAAAAGCTCACTCAGCAGGTTGCTTCTCTTCTTTCCGATGCAGACAGTGCAAAGGTTGAAGAAGAAAAATCTTCCATTAAATCTATCGTTGAACGTCTCCCCTACTCTGACCTCTCTCTTGAAGGTTGGGGCAGCGATGCAGTATTACTCGACAAGTTCAATTCTCCCATTTGGGAAGAACTCTACAAGCCCTGTCTTGCTTGCGGTACATGTACATTCGTGTGCCCCACTTGCCAGTGCTACGATATTAAGGACTACAACACAGGTAACGGCGTACAGAGATACCGCTGTTGGGACTCCTGTATGTACTCCGACTTTACAATGATGGCTCACGGTAACAACCGTACAAGCCAGATGCAGCGTTATCGTCAGAGATTTATGCACAAGCTTGTGTACTATCCTCAAAATAATGACGGTATGTACTCCTGCGTAGGTTGCGGACGTTGCGTTGACAAGTGCCCCACAGGCCTCAACATTGTAAAGGTTATTAAAGCTTTTGAAAAGGGAGGTAACAACTAATGAGCGAATGTAATTGCAATCACGACAAGTTCTATGAGGATACACTTATCCCCAAGGTTGGCGTTGTAACAGATATTCGTCAGGAAACTCCCGACGTAAAGACTTTCCGCGTGGTAGCTCCCGACGGAAGCAAACTCTTTGAACATATGCCCGGTCAGTGTGCCATGGTGTCTGTTCCCGGTGTAGGCGAAGCAATGTTCTCCATTACTTCCTCTCCCACAAATAAAGAATTTCAGGAATTTTCCATCAAAAAGTGCGGTGTTCTTACAGATTATCTCCACTCCATGGAAGTTGGCGAAGAAATCACCGTGCGTGGCCCCTATGGTAACAACTTCCCCGTAGAAACAGAACTCAAAGGCAAGAACCTCCTCTTCATCGCAGGCGGTATCGGTCTTGCTCCTTTGCGCAGTGTTATCAACTATGTACTTGATAACCGTGAAAACTACGGCACAGTTGATATTCTCTACGGTTCAAGAAGTGCTGACGACCTCGTTCAGCTCAAGGAGATTCAGGAAGTTTGGATGAAAGCCCCCAACGTTAACGTGTACCTTACAATCGACCGCGAACAGGAAGGTTGGGATGGTCACGTAGGCTTTGTTCCTTCCTATCTTAAGGAAATCGGCTTTGATACAAACAAGGTTGCTCTTATCTGCGGTCCTCCGATTATGATTAAGTTCGTACTCCAGGGCTTGCAGGAAATGGGCTTTGACAAAAAGCAGATTATCACAACACTTGAGCTTCGTATGAAGTGCGGTGTCGGCAAGTGCGGCAGATGTAATATAGGTAGTAAGTACGTATGTAAAGACGGTCCCGTATTCCACTGCGACGAACTCGACGAAATCCCGGCAGAATACTAATTAGAATTACAGAAAGGAATGACTGAAATGGAAAACATGGTTAATGTATATTTCTTCGGTAAACAGTACAAGGTACCTGCCGATTTGACAATCATGACAGCTATGGAATACGCAGGTTATACTTTAACACGCGGTTGCGGTTGCCGTCACGGTTTCTGCGGTGCTTGTGCTACTATTTACCGTATTAAGGGACAGAACGAATTAAAGACATGTCTTGCCTGCCAGACACAGGTACAGGAAGGCATGTACATCGCTACTATCCCCTTCTATCCCCAGGACAAGAGAACTTACGATATTCAGGAAATCAAGCCCACTCAGCAGATTATGATGGAGCTTTATCCCGAAATCTACTCTTGTATCGGCTGTAACGCTTGTACAAATGCTTGTACACAGGACTTAAACGTTATGCAGTACATTGCTTACGCTCAGCGTGGCGAATATGAAAAGTGTGCAGAAGAATCTTTCGACTGCGTAGGTTGCGGATGCTGCTCCGTAAGATGCCCTGCAGGTATCACTCATCCTATGGTTGGTCTTCTTGCCCGCCGTCTTACAGGTAAGTACATTGCTCCCGAAACAGAGCATCTTAAGGTTCGTGTTGATGAAATCAATCACGGAGCCTATGATGAACTTATCGAACAGGTAATGGCAAAGCCCATCACTGAGATGAAAGAACTTTACAACACAAGAGAAATTGAGAAATAAGGAGGGATAAATATGTTTACAGAAGCAATGCGCGAATCTATCAAAAAGGTAGAAGCAACAAGAGCTGCCAGAATGCAGACAGAACCCAGAAGAATGACTGCTGAGGAAAAGGATGAACTTCTTAAAGCATACCATCCCGACTATAAGGCAGAAGGCTTTGTTGAAATCAAAATCGGTCCCAACAAGGGCGAAAAGATTCCTACAGAATTAGGTAACCTTCTCCACTCCAACAGCCGTCTTTTAGACGTTGAAGTTGACCTTACAAAGGTTGACTACGAAACAGACGTGCTCGTTATCGGTGGCGGCGGCGCAGGTAGCAGTGCAGCTATCGAAGCTCACGAAGCAGGCGCAAACGTAATGATTGTTACAAAGCTTAGAATCGGCGACGCCAACACAATGATGGCTGAAGGCGGTATTCAGGCAGCTGATAAGGAAAACGACTCCCCCGTTCAGCACTATATCGACGCTTTCGGTGGCGGTCACTTTGCAGCTCGTCCCGAGCTTCTTCGTCGCCTTGTTATGGAAGCTCCCGATGCTATCCGTTGGTTGAATGACCTGGGCGTTATGTTCGACAAGACAGATGACGGTACAATGGTTACAACACACGGTGGCGGTACATCGAGAAAGAGAATGCACGCTTGTAAGGACTATTCCGGTGCTGAAATCATGAGAACACTTCGTGACGAAGTTATTAACCGCAAGATTCCCGTAATCGAATTCACATCCGCAGTTGAACTTATCAAGGACGATAAGGGTCAGGTTGCAGGTGCTGTTCTTCTTAACATGGAAACAGGCGATTACATGGTAGCAAAGGCTAAGACTGTTATCATCGCAACAGGCGGTGCAGGCAGACTTCACTACCAGGGCTTCCCCACAAGTAACCACTACGGCGCAACAGCTGATGGTCTTATCCTTGGCTACCGTGCAGGTGCTCCTCTTCTTTACCAGGATACTATCCAGTACCACCCCACAGGTGTGGCATATCCTGCACAGATTTTCGGTGCACTCGTTACAGAAAAGGTTCGTTCCATCGGTGCTATGCTTGTTAACAAGGACGGCGAAGCTTATGCTCACCCCCTCGAAACTCGTGACGTTTCCGCATCCGCTATTATCCGCGAATGTGCTAACGGCAAGGGTGTTGAAACACCCTTGGGTGCAGGCGTATGGCTCGATACTCCCATGATTGAAATCCTTCACGGCGAAGGCACAATCGAAAAGAGAATCCCCGCTATGCTTCGTATGTACCTTAACTACGGTATCGATATGAGAAAAGAACCCATCCTCGTTTACCCCACTCTCCACTACCAGAACGGCGGTCTCAAGATTGCTGCTA
>CAZNIC010000021.1:0-26954 GCA_964572985.1 uncultured Oscillospiraceae bacterium | reverse complement strand
TCGTAAAAAAACAGACCTCAAAGCGCTGAAGGACGTTAGTCCGCCTTTGAGGTCGCGTGTCGATAATACTTTATTCAAACGCCGAGGATTTAATCCTCGGCGTTTTATCGTTATCTTATGGGGCTTATAACAAATGTGTAGTTATATTCCCAGTTTGTCTGATTCTTGTACTGTACAAGAGGACGGCTGCCCCATGAGTCATCGCCGCCTATACCCATCATACGACAGTTAACCTTGTAAACTGCTTTTACGGGTTCGGGAAGCTTGTAGTCATGGTCATAGCCTTCTGTTTCGATAGGAGTATAGTAGGAGGGCGAAATTTCAAGTGCGTCGTCAGCATCTATTCTGATACCCTTGCCTGCCTTGTTTACAAATTCAACCCATCTCACGCCTGTCTTGTTTGCGTTTTCCTGAGGTACGAGGTAATGAGTTCTCTGCTCCTCGATAGTGTTTGAATAAATACCCAATTTTGCAGAAACATTACGGTCAATGTAGTTTTCGTGAGGTCCATAGCCGTAATAGTTCATTACGTCGTATTCAAGAAGCATAGGAATCATCATACCTACGCAGGGGATGTCGGCATCCATAATCTGAGGCGTAAGATTGCCGCCTACGTTAAGCTTGCCGTCGCCTGTCATCACGTATGTAAACTTGCTCTTGGATTCCTTTTCTGTGGGCACTGTATATTCACATTCGACGATAACTGCACCGCTGCCCTCACGGATTTCCATGTTTACAAGCTCAGCATTATTGCCGGCTTCACGCCACGATGCACTTCTCTTGTAAAGTCTTGCGCCCTTATCGTTATCTGTCATAGCTCTCCAGTAGTTCTGGCTTACGGGAGCGTAGAGCATTTCCTTGCCGTCAACCGAGTAGCTTACAATGTTGCCTGTAGCCTTATCAAGTACTACCTTTACGCCGTTTGCACTGAGAGTAACGTTTTCTTCTGTTTCAGCACAGTCAACTGCGCCTGCATTTTCGATAACAGCCTCAGCCTTTTTATTATAAGGAAGAACAAACTGCTCAAAAGCAACCTCGTGACCTTTTTCTGCCCAAAGAGTGTCGCTCTTAAGGTGTGCCGATACTGTGATTGCGTACTCACTGTCTCTTTCTTCGGGAACAGTAAAGCCCATGGAAACAACCTTCTTTGTAAGAGGCTCTACATCACAAGTAAAATCACCTTCACCGATTACTTCGCCACAAACTTCAATCTTATACTTGAAATCATAGTCAGAAAGATTTGTGAAAAGATGCTGATTGTGAATTCTCACTCTGCCGTTTATGATATCGGCATCCTTGAACCACATGTTCTGGTAGCATTTCTTTGTTTCGATAAGCTTGGGTGTAACCTGACCGTCTGCAAAAAGCAAACCGTTACCTGCAAAAGTACCGTCGTTGGGTGTATCACCAAAGTCGCCGCCATATGCAAGATATTCCTTACCTTCGGGAGATGTTGTTCTGATGGCCTGATCAATCCAGTCCCAGATAAAGCCACCCTGAAGAGAGGGATATGTATAGAACAGTTTCCAGTAGTCATGCAAGCCACCGCAACTGTTACCCATAGCGTGAGAATATTCGCAAAGGATAAAGGGTTTGTCGTTGTTGCGGTTGATGTTGCCGAGTACGTTCCAGGGACGTGTATACATTTCACTTTCAACGTCTGTAGCATGTTCAAAACGGCGGAAATGGCAAGTGCCTTCATAATGAATAACGCGGCTTGTATCCAAACTTAAGATATGCTCGCGCATTTCGATAAAGTTCTGACCGCCAAAGGATTCGTTACCGAGTGACCACATACAAATGGAAGGATGGTTCTTATCACGCATAACCATGCCGTTTGCACGGTCAACAACAGCTTCTCTCCATTCGGGACGTGATGCAGGAAGAGTTTCCTCTTCTTCTCTCTGACCGTAATGCCATGTACCGTGTGTTTCGAGGTTTGTTTCATCAATCATGTACAAACCGTATTCGTCACAAAGCTCATACCAAAGAGTATTGTTGGGATAATGGCTTGTTCTTACAGAGTTGATGTTGTACTTTTTCATCATGAGCACCGAGTGCATCATATCGTCGTAATCTGTTGCACGGAGATGGTCGCATGTAAAGTCGTGGCGGTTAACGCCCTTAAACATAATTTCCTTGCCGTTAACAAGCATAAGACCATTCTTGATTTCGTATTTTACAAAACCCACACGTGCGGAAACGTAATGTGTCTCCTTGCCGTCCTCGGAGAGAGAAACAACGATTGTGTAAAGGTTAGGATATTCTGCACTCCAGAGCTTGGGGTTATTAACATCGGCACTTACAGTCACCTTGTCAAAGTCTTCGCCTGTAAGAGTAACAGGGCACGCAACCTTATCAACCACTGCCTCTTCACCATCATAAAGGGATACGTAAACTGTAGCGTTTTTCTTTATGTTTTCGTAGTTGCGTACGGTTACGTCTACATTAAGTACAGCCTTGTCAAATGTTTCATTAAGCTCTGTTTTGGAAAAAACATCGTAAATTGCCACGTGGTTTGTGTATTCAACATAGACCTCACGGAAAATACCAGCCAATCTCCAGAAGTCCTGGTCCTCAAGCCAACTTGCATCGCACCAACGGAAAACCTTAACTGCAAGGCGGTTTTCACCCTTTACGATATAGGGAGTAATGTCAAATTCGTGAGGCGAGAAAGTGTCCTTGGAAAAGCCTACAAATTCGCCGTTAACCCATACATAATAACAGGATTCAACACCTGCAAAGTGAATTGAAACAGGGCTTTCGCCATCCCAGGAATCAACTGTAAAGTTTCTCACGTAGCTACCCACGGGGTTGTAGCCCTCGGGTGCATAAGGAGGAGTGAGCTTAGGTTCAGCCTCGCTCCAGGGATAACGAGTATTTGTATATTGGGGATAATCGTATCCTTCAGTCTGCCAGTTTGCAGGAACCTTTATTTCATCCCAAGTTTCTACTGAGTAGTCAGCCTTGTAAAAATCACAAGGTGCGCTTGCCGGGTTCTTCGCAAAGTTAAACTTCCACATTCCGTTAAGGCTTACCTTGCGTTTTGACGCATCACGGTTCAATGCTTTTGCCTCATCTTCTGTATCGTACGCTACAAGTGTAGCACGGGCAGGAAGCGCATTGATATGCGTAATTTCGGGATTGTTGTTCCATTCAGGATAGCCGTTAGCAGGTGCCTGATAGACAAACTTTTCTTTCATTATTATCATTCCTTCCTTTTGAAAATTAATATATTATTTTTTTAATGTAATCAAGACTTTTCGGCAGTTTACCCAACTGAGCAGTGAGAAACTCTTCCGCAAGAAAGCTTACCTCTGTTGCGATTTCCTTTTGAGTATCAAAAGTCAGAGCTTCCTTGAGAGAAGCATTCTGCACATACTCAAAAACAGTCTTTGCGCTCTTGGATATTTTCTTCGCAGTAGGCGTTCTGTGCAGTGAGCATACGCACTCGCCTGTATTTGTATCAAAATATTCGCCCTCGTCTCCGCACATACAAGATTCAATATACGGGGCAAACCCTGCATATTCGCAGATTTTAAGTTCAAACGCCGCACAAAGCACAAAGCATCTCTCGGGATTTTTGCCCAAGAGATACAAGGTGTTAAGAAGCAGTTTTATTTCATCCTCGGCGGGATTGTTCCGTCCCACTACATATGCCGCAAGCTGTGCAAAATACACCCCGTAGGAAAGCGCCTCAACATTTTCGCGCAGTGAGTAAAAGCTTTCCTTTATGTCTGCCGACACAAGAGAGTATATATCGCCTTTGTCTCGGAGCACAAACTCCGAATAACAAAGAGGCATAACCCCCTGGCTGTTTTTGTTTTTAAGGCTTTTAACACCTCTTGCCGAAACGCTTATAACGCCTCGTTCCCTTGTGAGTACGGTAAGCATTTTGTCGTTGTCGCCCGCTTGAGCACTTCTTACTACTATACCTTCCAGTTTTAAAGGTTCATTCATACTGTTGCCCCCGCTTATTTGTCAGGGTTAAGGACAATACCGTCATAGAGGGCAATGTTTTTGTAGCCATCCTGTCCTTCGGCATTTTCTTTAGCCAGTACAAATTCATCATCGCGGTAAACCTCAACAATACTGCGGAACTCAAGCTCTACCTCGTTTTGCACCCATACGCCCTGTACCCCGTTTGCGCCGTCAACTCTTATTGCACTTCTCGGAATATAAATGCCTGAATACTTTTCCTTGATAATCTGCACACGAGTTTCTCTCTCCATGGTGAAATTGTCAACATGCTTGTCAAATTCCATCGTTACGGCACATCTGCCGTCTTTGTCCTTTTTTGATATGTTTGTAACAACACCGTCGGTTTCAGTTTCACCGAGGTCCGTAAAAATCACACCATAGGATTTGCCTGTACGGAGACCTTCACATTCCGCCTCGGTAAGATTCAAAACAATATACCATTTGTAATTGTTTATTATCTTGCACGGACCTTGAGCCTTGTATGATTGGATTTTGTCAAAATATGTGTCAATCTGTTCGGGTGTGATGTTTTTAATATTTTCAAAGGTTAGCACTGTTTCCAGTCCGTCCATATGTGAACTGTAAAGCCCTGCCTCCGGAGCATATATGGCTCTGTGAGAACCGCCCAAAGACTCTGCCACGCTGTCACGGCGTGCAATAAGTGCCTCGAGCTCCTGCTGAGCTTCACTGGTGGTTGTTACGCCTGCTTTTCTTTCAGTAAGAATCCTCACATTGTCGCACAAGCTCACAGCCGTACCCGAATCATTTTTTGCCACACTGTATCTTAAATTTTCGATAGTGGTATCAAGGGTTGTATCAATCTTGCTTTCATCGATTGCCAATAAACCTGCATCACCCACAGCCTGTGACAACACTTCGATTTCCGTGTTAAGCTCGTTAAGTTCATTCATTTTTGCACTGTCAATATTGCCCGCCACTATGGCACCGAGACGCGCAAATGCTTTAACCCTTTCACCCTCGGCAACCTCTGATTTCAAAACGCCCGTTGCTCCCTTTTCAAGAACGGTTTCATCACGGACTATAAGTGCGTCCGCCTCAACAGATTCAACATATGTGCCTATCTTTGCAAATTCCTTTTTGTAAGGCGAAAACTCCGCTCTGCAGGCGTTGATTATAAATACCACAGCCGCAAAAACAAGAACTGCTATAATTATCTTGTTTCGCTTTTTAGTCATTTACGCTCTCATCCGTTTCTGCCGCTACAAATCTCACGGGCACGAGAGGGCTGATTGTGGAAACAGCGTGCTTATAAACCATCTGCTGCTTGCCTTCGGAATCAAGAATAATAATGTAATTGTCAAAGCCTCTTACAATACCTCTGAGCTGATATCCGTTAACCAGGAAAATAGTTATGGGAGTGCGGTCCTTTCGTACCTGATTTAAAAATACGTCCTGTAAATTAGTTGCTGTTTTCATGTAAATCACCTTTCATATGTAGTATATCAATTGCCTCACAAAAGGCATTATCTGCGTTAAGCCAGTGTATGTCCTCATTTCGGCGGAACCACGTGAGCTGACGTTTAGCGTAATTACGCGAACGCTTTTTTATCATCTCCGTCATGTCCTCGTAGGACAGCTGTCCGTCAAAGTACATGAGCACTTCTTTGTAGCCAATTCCTTGAAGGGACGTGCTGCACTTATCTCGGACAGGTACTATCACTTGCCTCACCTCTTCGATGAGACCTTTTTCGAGCATAATATCCACTCGCTTGTCTATTCTATTATACAATTTATCCCTGTCAATATCAATAGCAAACCATATAGAATTATACTCATTTTCTGTAGTTTTATCGCTTTTTTTGAATCCGCTTCGGGCTCTTTCGATTGCACGCATTACTCTCTTGATATCATTTTTGTGAATTTTGCCCTCATACTCGCCCGCTTCTTTAAGAAAAACCTCATACAGTGCATCTGTTCCCTGTGTTTCGTAAAGCTCTGTTAACTCCTCTCTTACTTTAGCGTCGCTTGCGGGAGCGTCAAAATCCATCCTGCCGGTCAGAACATCCAGATACATCCCGGTTCCGCCGGTCACTATGGGCGTTTTTCCGCGCGAGCAGATATCCTCGATAGCCTTTTTCGCCCCTTCCACAAAATCCTTTGTGCTGTAGCTGTCGGTCGGGTCTGCCACAGACAGCATATGATGAGGCACACTATCCATTTCGTCCTCGTCGGGTTTTGCCGTACCTATATCCATTTTTTTATAAACCTGCATGGAGTCAGCCGATACAACTTCTCCGTGGAGTTCTTTTGCAAGGCGTATTGCAAGATTTGTTTTCCCCGATGCAGTGGCACCTGCTATTATAATAATATTTTTCATCAGACGATCCTTTTAAACATTTTTTCAATCTGGTATTTTGTCATTTTAACAAATATGGGCCTTCCGTGCGGGCAGGTAGATATCCCCTCTGCCATAAACACATCTTTGACAAGCTGTTCCATTTCCTTCTCGGACAAAACCTTGTTGGCTTTTATAGCGGCCTTGCAGGCAATGGTATAAACCGCTTTGTCTCTGAGGTAGCTTATTTCGCCCTTACCCTCGCCCATCAGGGACGATATTATTTCTACAACCAAATCCTCTCCGTCCGCAAAATCCACATCAGACGGGAAAGCTCTGACAATAATGCTGTCTTGTCCGAAATCACTTGTTTCAAAGCCTACAGATTCGAGGAAATCACGGTTTTCCTCCCATGCGGCTTTTTCTTTTGCCGTAAGATTTACCGTAGCAGGCATTAATACAGTCTGCTTCATACAGCCTTGATTTTTTATTTTTTCATAGTTTATTCGCTCGTGTGCCGCATGCTGGTCAATCATTATCATCTCGTTGTCACTTTCGATAATAATGTAAGTTGCAAACAGCTGTCCCACAATTCTGAAATCGGGTATTTCAACCGTCACCGGAGGTTGTTTTTCTTCCTGCATTGGTACAACAGCTTTTTCTTCGGGTTCGGATGGTTTTAAAGGCACAAAATCCTCTCTCACAACCAAAGACTCAATTTTCCTTTCGGGGAGGGCATCCGGGGTAGATACACTTACCGTCTTTTTCTCCATCGGCTTAAAAACGGCAGGCTTTTCTTCCTTTTTGATGGGGGTGAAAATCGGTTTGGTTTCTTTCTTCACCTCAAAGGTTTTAGAAATGGGGGTGTTTGTTTTAAGTACTGTCTGTTCGCCCTTTACGCTTTCAACCGCAAGGCGGAAAGCATTTGACTGTGTGCGGAATTCGTTTTTGTGCGAATTCACTTTATTGAGTGCATCTCTCACCGCAAAAATCACATTGCGGTACACCTCTTCCTCGCTTATAAACTTTACCTCTGTTTTCGCAGGATGTACATTTACATCCACCATATCATACGGCATGCTTACATCAAGCACACACACGGGGAATTTCCCCACCATGAGTTCATTTTTATAAGCCTCGCTCATCGCAAGAGACAAAATGTTGCTTTTCACAAGTCGTCCGTTTACAAAAAAGTACTGCATGTTTCGGTTAGGACGTGACAACTTGTTTGTACCTGTAAGACCCGTTATGCGGTATACTCCGTCTGAGGATTCTACCTCGGTCATGGCGTTTGAAATATCCTTGCCGAAAATAGCTCTTACGGTATTTTTGAGAGTATTATCGCCGGGGGTAAAGAAAATGTCCTTACCGTCACGAATGTATCTGAACGAAACCTCAGGATGACTGAGCGCAGCTCTTTGGCATATATCGGTTATATAGCCTGCTTCCGTTGCGTCTTTTTTCATAAACTTCATCCTGGCAGGAGTATTGAAAAACAGATTACGTACAGTGATGGTTGTTCCCAAAGGCGCACCTGTCTGACTGTACTCTTTTGTTTCGCCACCCTCAACAACCATGTACGTACCCATGCTTTCCTGTTCGGTACGGGTGATAAGCTCTGTACGGCTCACAGCAGAAATCGAACAAAGTGCTTCGCCACGAAAACCCAAAGTCAATATATTCTCCAAATCTTTTTCTTCTTTTATTTTGCTTGTCGCATGCCTCAAAAACGCAGTCGCCACATCATCGGACATAATGCCTGTTCCGTTATCTGTCACGCGGATATAGCTTGTACCGCCTTTTTCGATTTCCACGGTAACGCTTGTAGCCATAGCATCAAAGCTGTTTTCTATCAGTTCTTTTACAACGCTTGCAGGTCTTTCAACGACCTCGCCTGCAGCTATTTTTTCAGCTACGTTTTTATCTAAAACATTAATTTTTCCCATGTTTTCACCTCTTTGTGTGTGGGGGTAAGATAGTTTGATTGGGTAAAAAGCGGATGATTATCACAAGTTTTTCGCCTTCTGACTTAATTCGTACAGCTTATTCATTGCTTCAATAGGCGTTAAAATTGTGGGGTCAAGTTTTTTCAGCTCATCAACAAGGGGATTTGACATGCCAAATCCGAGCTGCATTCCCATATCTTCCGTACGGTTTGATTTAATCTCAACCTCTTCGCCGGATTCGACGGTTTTGAGGATTTCCTTTGCTCTTTTTACCACAGCTTGGGGAACCCCCGCCAAAAGTGCAACCTCAATACCGTAGCTCTGGTCAGCAGACCCGGGCACAATTTTGCGCAGGAATGTTATATCATCGCCGCGTTTTTTGCAGGCAGTGTTAAAGTTTTTAACACCTTTGAGTTCATTTTCCAAAACAGCAAGTTCATGGTAATGGGTTGCAAAAAGTGTTTTTGCCTTAATCTTTTTTGCAATATATTCCATCACAGCCCAAGCAATGCTAAGTCCGTCAAAGGTTGACGTACCGCGACCTATTTCATCAAGTATTATAAGACTTTTCTTTGTAGCGTTTGAAAGAATATAGCTTACCTCGCTCATTTCCAGCATGAAAGTACTCTGTCCTCTGCTCAAGTCATCCGACGCACCTATACGTGTAAATATTTTATCTACCACGCCTACCGAGCAGCTTGACGCAGGCACAAAAGAGCCTATCTGAGCCATAAGCACAATAAGGGCATTTTGCCTCATGTATGTGCTCTTACCTGCCATGTTGGGGCCTGTGATAATCATCGCAAGATTATCTTCGTTATCAAGATGCGTATCGTTTGGTACAAACACTCCCTTGGAGATACGTTCAACAACAGGGTGTCTGCCGTCGGCAATGTCAATATTTCCTGTCATGTTGACAACAGGCTTTTTGTAATTATTCTTAACAGCTACCGTAGCAAGGGCGCATATTGCATCAACCTCTGCCACAGCCTTTGCTGTCCGTGTAATTCTTTCAAGGGCATCGGAAACCTTATCTCTCACTTTTATAAAAGCTTCGTATTCAAGCTCTACAAGTCTTTCCTGAGCACCTAAAACAGCACTCTCCGCCTCCTTAAGTTCTAAGGTTATAAAGCGTTCATTGTTAACGAGGGTTTGTTTTCTTATGTAATCCTCGGGCACTTTGTCAAGGTTACCGCGGCTCACGTCAATATAGTAACCGAAAACCTTGTTAAATCCTACTTTAAGATTTTTAATGCCTGTACGCTCTCTTTCCTTTGCCTCCAAGGATGCGATAAATTCTCTGCCCGATGTCGAAGCCGACTTGAGCTTATCTATCTCTTCGTCAAAGCCCGGTTTTATAATGCCGCCTTCTCTGAGAGTGATGGGAGGCTCTTCCACAATGGCACTTTCAAGAAGATTATATATATCCTCTAACGGGTCAATCCTGCCTTCTCGGCACGAGAGGTATACGCACCTGCATTCAGCAAGCAGTTTCTTTATTGCGGGCAATTCACGGAAAGAATTTCTTAATGCGGCAAGGTCCTTTGCGTTCGCCATTTTCAGGCTGACACGCGCCATAAGACGCTCCACGTCCCATACATTTGAAATATACTCCGCTAAATCTTCTCTTAACGGAAGATTATTGACCATTTCTTCAACTGCGTCAAGTCGGTTTGTAATATGTACAGCATTCACAAGAGGGCGGAGTATCCAGTTTTTGATGGTTCGTGAACCCATTGCTGTTTTTGTTTTGTCCAGCACTCCGTACAAAGACCCTCTCTTTTGCTTGTCGCGCATTGTCTCTGTCAGTTCAAGGTTGCGTCTTGTTGCGGCATCAATTTCCACAAACTGTCCCGACGAATATATGGATATGTCTCTCATATGCGGAATCTGACCCTTTTGGGTCTCTTTGATATATGCAATAATGGCGCCCACTGCTGTCATGAGAAGCTCGTCTTCGATTTCGCCGTAGTTTCTCAATTGTGCTGTGACGGTATTTTTTGCGGTTTTCTGCACCTCTTCTTCGTCAAATGTGAAGCAAAGTGCGTTCATGGTAGTTTCTATGTATTCAACTATTCTCTTATTGTTGCCGGCATCTCCGCCAAGGGCAATTTCAACAGGCGAAAACCTTGCAAGCTCGTTTATAAGAAGGTTTGCAGATTCGTCTGATTCAATAACCGTTGCATAAAGCTCGCCTGATGCAACATCGGCAAAAACAAGTGCATTCTTTGTGCCTTTACGCAAAATTGAGGCAATGTAATTTGTGTTTTGACTATTCACAACGCCTTCGTCAAGATTTGTGCCGGGAGTAACGGTTCTTATAACTTCTCTTTTTACAATACCCTGAGCTTCGGCAGGGTTTTCTACCTGCTCACATATGGCAACCTTATAACCCTTTGCCACAAGACGCGTAATATATGTTTGGGCAGCATGAAAAGGCACACCACACATGGGTGCGCGGCTTTCCTGACCGCAGTCGCGTCCCGTAAGCGTAAGCTCAAGCTCTTTTGATGCAGTTACTGCATCGTCAAAGAACATCTCGTAAAAGTCGCCCAAACGAAACATGAGTATCGCGTCTTTATTTTCCTCTTTAATTTGAAGGTATTGTTTCATCATCGGAGTCATTTCTGCCATGGTTTTCCCTCCCGCCATTAATATTAGAATTATATCATAACCGCGCATAAAAAACAAGAAGTGATTGCGGAAAATCCGCAATCACTTCTCTTGTTTTCAGTTATTGTCAACAATGCTTATAACTCTGACTTTTCCGCCTTCGCTCACGCTTTTATCGGAATAAAAATTCACATTTCCCGAAAGATTAAGTGCATCATCTACAGACACTGTCTTTGTCTCAGTCTTATACGATGAGAGATATATGGTAACATCATCAGAAAGAGTATATGTATTACCGTTCATTGTTATAAGATTATCGTTATAACTTTCTATAGCCGTACCCGTGGCAATACGTGTCATATGTTTCATTTCTCCTGCGTTGTAGCTTACGCAGTCGCCCTTTGAATATGAGTTGTATTTTCCGGTTACGGTATATTCGGTTTTTTTGCTCAGTATTACATAGTTACCGAGCCCTGTATCTTTATCGGGTGCTTCTATAATCACGCCGTAAACCAAGTTGTTGCCTGTTACGTCGGCAAGATACAGTACCACGATTTCACCTTTTTTGTTGAGTTCCACATGCTTTACATCACTCTTGGATATTTTGATTCCGTCAAGTTCTTCGATAGTTACACTCGTCACAACGGGTTTTTCTTCAGAGCCTGAGCACTCCAAAATTCCGAACTCTGTCGCAAATTTTACGTCTCCGAGAGTTTTACTGTTTTTGTCCACAACACCTGTTTTTGTAACCGTAGAGGGAAATTTGAGTACAGCATATGAGTTTTCAAAATCGATACTGCAAAATCTGCCTATCTTTCCCGCATAACTGTCATCTTCAACCGTGTATTTAACTTCTGTGCCTGATGCGTGCATAATTGTTACGTAGTATTCTGTTCTGCCTTTTGTGTCATCATCATCGGAAATTTCTTTTCCGCTGCCTGTTACAACTCCGTACATAGACACATCAGAATCCGTAAGGTTCACAACATCAACAACATCACCTGTTTCACCCAAAAGCAGTGTAACTCTGTCACCGATTTTGAATGCGCCTTCACTTTCGTTAAGTGCGTTGATCGCATCAATTGTTGCCAGATTATATTCATTTCCCGATACTGTAACCTTTGTTACGTTACTCTTCATCGGATATGCTTTTTCATACATGCCCGTTACACGGTCAGCATAAGCGTAAAGAGTATTTGTTCTTTCAGAGTAATAAAGCACGTCATAAAGTTCAATGTCATCGATATCTGCCGCGAATCCTTTTCTTATAACCTTAAGAGTGTTTATATTATCATAATCAAACATCATTTTAACCAGATTTGTCGAAAGCACAACCTTGGGACCCTCATAGTTGTATTCATCAACAAACACATGCTGTACTGCACCGTTTTTGTTAAACACCTTTACCGAGCTTCCGGGGTTTATTCCGCTTGTAAGAACACTGGCAGTATATGCGCCTCCGCGATAATACACGGTTGTGTTTTCGCCTATTGTAACGCTTGAACCGGTTTCGTCAAGGACTGTTACATTTTTTGTACCGCCTTCGTTATATGCAGCAGCAACAATATATTCCTTTTCGGATATTTCGCTATCGGGCACAAAACAGATAACTTCCATATCATCGTCTATAACCATTGTACCCTTACAACCGGCATATTGCGCCATATCGGTATTATTTTCGTCAAAGGTAAATATACCTTCATTTGTTTTTACCTGATTAGAAAGAATTGCCGCGCTGTCATTTCTTGTAGCAATTATTACAGCGTCTTCATAAACTGTTTTGTCCATGCCTGCAATAAGCTTTTGCTTTGTTTCTTTCATACGTGTAAAAAGTGCGCGGTATATAATAAGTGCAGTTGTTTTTCTGTCTATTAAATCATTGGCACTAAAATTCAGTCCTTTTGTAATTCCAAGTGCTTCTGCCTTATCAATATATCCCATAGGCCACTTGTAGCCCACATCTGCGCCGTCATAGCCTAAAAGTCTTACAAGCACTGTAATAGCCTGTGCATATGTAACAGCATCATTTGCACCGAACGAACCATCGGGATAACCTGTTATAATGCCTTCATTTGCCACAACATTTACATAGCCCGAATACCAATCGGTGCTCTTAACATCGCTGAATGCACTTGTTTTTGTGACAGCGTCGTCAGTCTTGCCCATAACCGTTACAGCTATTTTTGCAAACTGTGCACGGGTAAGTGTACCCTCGGGCATGAATGTTCCGTCACCCATTCCCGACAGCACGCCGAGCTTTGTAAGCACGCCTATAGCTTCGCTGTACTCTCCGCCATCTGTAACATCATAAAACTCTGATGCACAAACAAAGCTTGTAAGCGACATGCACAACACAACAACCAGTGCTGTTATTTTCTTTATCATAAATTTACTCCTTTAGCCTAATTTCTTTTTCACTTCAAAATCAGTTTTACTCAAATCGTAATGCGTCTACGGGATTAAGCTTTGCTGCTCGCCTTGCAGGATAAAGACCAAAGCCTATACCCATTGCCACAGAGAACAGGAAGGAACCTATAATAGTGCCCATTTGTTCAAATATGGTCAGAACCGGCAAATCCAGCATGGTACTTAGCCCTGCGCTTCCCGCGACGCCCAACACAATTCCGAAAATACCTCCGATGCCGCTTATAACAGCACTTTCAATCAAAAACTGCATCAGTATAGTACCGGTTCTGGCGCCGATTGATTTTCTTATACCGATTTCACGGGTTCTCTCTGTTACGGTTACAAGCATGATGTTCATAATACCGATACCTGCAACTATAAGCGAAATACCTGCAATGCCAGCAGCCAACGCCGCCATGGGCGCAAGTGCTTCGTCGATAGATTCAATCGTTGACGCATTGTCTGTTACGGTATAATAGTTTTCGTTCTTGAATTTTTTGTATAAAAAGTTTTCAAGCACTGCAGTTACAACAGATGTATAATCACTGCTTACAGCACTTACCACAAAAGATGTAATACCACTGTTTCTTATAAGCCTCTGTGCTTTTGTGTAAGGCATCATGACAACATCATCGTCACCGCCCGAGGTAGCGTTGGAGCTTTTTTGGTCAAGTACGCCTATAACCGTAAACATTTCGCCGTTAATTTTAACCTGCTGACCAACGGCATCTCTGCCTCCGAAAACTTCGTTTACAACATACTGACCTATTACGCAAACGCTGTTTCTTGTTTCGATATCAGCATCGGTAAAGAACCTGCCGCTTACAGCCTCACGGTTACGTATCTCGGTATAATTTGAATTAACACCCATAAGTGAGCTTGTCATGTTTTCTCCGCCGTACTTAACTGTCGCTCTTGATGAAACGACAGGCGAGCATGCAGCAATGTAAGCAGAGTTCTGCTCACAAACAGATTCTATTTCCTCAACCGAAACACTTCTGCCGCTGCCCCAGCCACGGTTTACTATATTTACTGTTATAAGATTTGTACCCATGCTCTCAAGCTGGGTTTTCATGCTCTTTGTAGATGCCGAAACCATGCTTACCAGTACAATAACTGCCGCAACGCCTATGATGATACCGAGCATTGTCAGAAAAGAACGCACCTTGCTCGACCACACCGAGGAAATTGCCATTTTAAAATTCATCCATAATGTCATTCACAAACAACCTCCTTTGTATTGGTTGTATCACTTGTGATGCGACCATCGGCAATTCTTATTACTCTCTGCGCCTGTCTTGCAATATCAGAGTTATGAGTAATAAGTACAACAGTGTTTCCCTCGGAGTGTATTTCATTTAACATCTCCATAACCTGTACACCGCTTTTTGAGTCAAGCGCACCTGTAGGTTCATCCGCCAGTATGAGCGGTGGGCGGGAGGCAAGTGCACGCGCAATTGCAACTCTCTGCTGCTGACCGCCACTGAGCTCTTTGGGTTTATGGAGCATTCTTTCCTCCATGCCCACCCTTTTTAGAGCCTCTACAGCCATTTCACGTCTTTCGGTTGCATGTATACCCTGATATATAAGGGGAAGCTCTACATTTTCAAGAGCAGTCAGCTTGCTTAAAAGATTGTAAACCTGAAATATAAATCCGATTTTTTGATTTCTGAGCCTTGCAAGGTCATTTTCGCTCATGTTTTCAACGCTTACTCCGTCAATATAGTATTTTCCGCTTGTAGGTGTATCAAGACAGCCTATCATATTCATAAGAGTAGACTTACCTGAGCCGGAAGGGCCGATAATGCTGACAAACTCCTTTGGCTTTATATGAAGACTGACACCGTCTAAAGCTCTTACCTCAACGTCGCCGACCTGGTATATTTTGTACATATCTTCTATCTTAATCATATAGTCGGTCTCCTTTCAGCTCTACTGTCATCTTCCGCCGGGGCCGCCGCCCATACCACCGCCGCCGGGCATACCGCCACCGCCGCCGGGCATACCGCCGCCCATCATTCCGCCGCCCATCATTCCCATTTGAGAACTTTCAGAGCTCGAAATAATATAGCTTATAATCTGACCCACCTCTAAGCCTTCGGTAATCTCTATATAATCATCGTCGGAGATACCTGTCTTAACCTGTACCTGAATAGGTTCATCATAAAGCTTCTGCTCGATTTCCGCTTGAGCATTTGCCCCATTGTTCATATTTCTGTTTCCGCCTGTGCGGTTGCCGCTTTGTCCGTCGCTGTTTCCTCTTTCGGACATATCGCCCGTGGGCATTTCACCTTCGGGCATTTCACCTTCGGGCATTCCGCCTTCGGGCATTCCACCTTCAGGTCTTCCGCCTTCGGGCATTCCGCCTGTGGGCATTTCACCGCCCATGGGGCGTCCCTGAGTCATTCCGCCTGCAGCCTCGCCTGTGTCTTCAACGCCTACTGCTTCACCTATTACTGTTACATAATATGCACCGTCGTAGTAGCTTACAGCATCGGCAGGCACAGCAATAACATTCTGTACCGATTCAACAACAATCTCCGCATTTACATTCATACCGGGCAAAAGAGCCTCGGGAGGATTGTCGATTCTTACAACAACAGGATAAACTGTTACACCGTTACTTGATGTACCAAGCATGGAAACAGTCTCAATAATACCTGTAAAACGTGCATTTTCAATTGCGTCTGTTGTTATTGACACGTTCTGTCCAACGCTGATTTTTGATACGTCGAGTTCGTCAATGTTTATTGTAAATTTCATTTTTGTGGTATCAGCAATAGTCATCAGCGTAGTACCGCCGTTTTGTCCTGCTGTTACCTTTTCTCCTGCCTTATAGTCTTCTTTTGCCAATACTTCACCTGCAATAGGAGACGTGAGGATATATTCTTCAAGTTCTTTTTTTGCATCGCTGAGTTCGGTAAGACGCTTTTCGTATGTGATTTCGGCACTTCTGAGTCTTGTATTAACATCACTGTTTTCAAGCACTGCAATTACATCGCCTTCGTTCACCCAGCCGGTATTTTTTACATATAATGCTTTAACTGTTCCCGACTGTTCAATTTTAACCTCAACAGGGTCGGGATAGCTGAGTGCTACTGCCTCTGCACCTTCAACATCACCATTTTGAGTATGTACGGTAACAAATGCCATAGTTCCTTCCGCAATACTGCCGGGGTTTTCAACTCTGATTTCAATGTTTGTCACCATTGAACCGCCCTTGGATGCGTAGGATGATGTCAAAACATCTTCAACGCTACCCGTAAGAGATATCATATACTTTTCAACGCCTACTGTTACGCTGTCCCCTACTTTTATATTGCCTACAGAGGATGCGGACACGGGCACTGTTGCCATAACATATGTATTGTCGGTTATAGTGCACGCTTTTCCTGATGCGTCCGAATTCTTTTTAAGAGCAAGATTTGTTACCATACCTGAAGCAGGAGCCTTTATTGTGAGGTTTTCCACTGCTTCGCGGGCAGACTCAAGACTTAAAAGAGCTTCTTCCACACTGTTTTGGTTGTCTTTGATTTTGTTTTCGCTGGATTCTGTATCAAACTTATACAACACCTGGTCTTCTTCAACCCAGTCACCGATTTCGGCGTTACACTCGAGTATTTCGCCGCTTACTGTGGCAACAATGTCGTATGTTTCATATGCCTCCACCGAAGCTGAACCTGTTACCGAATTTGTAATGTTTCGTCTTGTTACAATCGCAGTAACCTCTGTTCCGAGAACCTCTTGTTTTGCGGCAAAGTGTTTCCACACCAGAAGCCCCGTGGTAACCAGAGCCACAACCAGTATTATGGATATGGTTCTTTTTACCCATTTTTTCTTAAAAAAGCTTTTCATGATAGTCCTCCATTCATTTATCATACTTATTTTTATATTAAACCTTTTGAGTGTTAATATCGTCTCAAATAAATGAATAATTTATGAACAATAATAACTTTTTTTAACAAAAAAATAACGGCATCTTACACAATGCCGTTATTCTCCTTTTTTACATTTCTTCGCCGCACTTGGGACAGAAATTTGAATCAGCTTCAATCTCTGCATGACATGCAGGACACATTATGATATTTCTGATTTTTCTGTATTCTACCTTAAGCTCTTCAATGCCCTCGAGTGCAAGGTCAATCTCTGCAACCTTATCTTCAATTGCGTTAACATCCTCTGCACCGCTTTTGTAGCCCTGGTATGTGATTTCGCCGAGCTCTTTATAAAGAGTTCTCAATCCGCTTCTTTTGTCTACAATTGCCATTTTCACCTTTGTAAGGCTGTATGCCTCTCCGACTTTTTTGCCTGCAATCTGACAAACGTCGCCTGCTTTTTCTTTGATTTCATCAATAAATGCCATTTTACGTCCTCCTTATTTATCATAGAATTTAAAAAACATATCTTTTCTTTTAAAAACCTCATCTATGCGGTTTACATAGTCCGCTGCATCCTTTGGGTTATAAACTCTTTCAATACAGTCACCCATAACCATTTTAGTGGAACCGCCCGCTCCCAGTGCCACAATAGGCTGAACCTCTTCCATAATGTATACGTTATAAAGGCTCTCATGTCCTTTCTTTGCAAAGCCTACGTTTTCAAGATTTCCCAAAGTGTTGCGTTGCTTATACATATAATAGGGATAAATCTCATTTTCGGTGAGCATTACAGCGCTTTTGTCCACCATTTTTGCGGTATCCGTTGCAAAACGTATATGCTCAAATTCACTTATCATGTCCGCCGCACGTTTCATATACAAAGTATGCACGGTTACCGCATCGGGGTTAAGGTCGAGTATTTTTGACACAGACTGCTCCATCATTTTTTCATCCTCACCGGGCAACCCTGCAATAAGGTCAGCATTGATGCTTTCTATCCCCGATTCGCGAGCCAAATAAAACGCGTTGTAAACATCCTCGACGCTGTGACGCCTGCCTACTTTTTCAAGGGTCAGATTGTGCATTGTCTGAGGATTAATGCTTATCCTGCCAACTCTTTGACGCTTGAGCATATCGGTCATCTCTTTTGAAAAAGTATCGGGACGACCTGCTTCCACGGTAAACTCGCGTATATTTTCCAAATCAAATTTGTCATACATTGTTGATATGATTTTCTCCAAAAGAGACGTGTCTATAGCAGTGGGAGTTCCGCCTCCGAAATAAACAGTATCTACCCTCATGCCCAGACTTTTTATAATTTTTGAGGTATGCTCGATTTCTTTTATGAGGCTGTCGGCATAAGGCTTTATGTATTTTTTGTTGTGCTCTGTTGCCTGACTTATAAACGAGCAATAAGCACATCTCGACGGACAAAAGGGTATGCCCACGTATAAACTTACGGAATTCTGCGGCATGGAGGATAATATTTTTTCTTCGCTCTTTGCAACGTCCAACGCCAGTCGGGCTTTTTTGTCCTCCATAAGGTATTCATCCTTAAGATGCTTTAGTATTTCATCATCTGTATATCCGCCAAGCATTTTACGCGCCCCTTTCGCAGGACGTATACCTGTAGATATACCCCAGGGAGCCGGCATATCGGAAAGCTTTTTTGCCGCATAAAAAACCGATTTTTTGATTGCATTGGTTACATAAAGCTTTTCATCCGATGTACAAAAGGCTTCACCCGATGCTGTTTTGCCATGGGCGGTTATCGTGGCACTTGCCTTGTTTTCTTCTAAACAGCTTACGACTTTCACATCATCACTAAGTGAAAAGAAAAGCTGCATTATCTGCCTTACGCCATTTTCCGCATCATGACCTATAGTTATAATATCCACTACTATTCACCACTTCAAATCAAACTCCGCATTATTTAAGGTACGGATTATTCTCCATTTCATGCGCCTTGGTAGTTTCCGCACCATGTCCCGGCAGTATGATTGTATCGGGCTCTATAGCAGCTAAAAGCTTTCTTATAGATGCCATTTCACTGCAGTAGCTACCGAAATCGTATCTGCCGATGCTTTCCTTAAAAATAAGGTCACCGCTTGCCACAAATCCCGAGCCAATATAGCTCACCGAGCCTTGCGAATGACCGGGTGTGTGCATTACGGTTACTTTGTCATCACCAAAGAAGATTTCCTCTCCTCCGTTAAGCACAACGTCGATTTCGCATTTGTCGGGAGTGTCGCCGGTCATAAAGCCGAGGCTTTTTTCCATATCGCCGAGCATGGGGATATCGTCCTTGTGCATATATACCTTTGCACCTGTTTTTTCACGCAATTCACCCAGTGCCATAACATGGTCAAAATGACCGTGCGTCACAAGTATTGCATCTAAAACAAGATTTTCACTTTCAAGGTATTTGATTATACCGTCGGCGTTTGCCGCCGCATCTACCAGCGCAACTTTTTCATCGCCTAAAACATAGCAGTTTGTGCCTAAAGCTCCTAAAACAAGTTTACGTATTTTCATTTCTATTCTCCATTTAATCAAGAAACGCAATCCTTACGGATTGCGTTCTCCTGTAATTACGCATTACGAATTACGCATTACGAATCATTTTAACTTCTGATGTCCAAAATGCCGGGAACCCTATACAGCTTCTTTGTAAGATTATTAAGCTGTTCACGGCTTGCAACCTCAACCTGCAGGTTGATAACGGCAACCTTGGCTTTAGGCGGGTTTGAAATTGCCGATACAATATTAATCTGATTTTCAGCAACAACGGATGCAATGTCCGCAAGAATACCTTTTCTGTCGGCACATTCAATGTGTAACTCACCGTTATATTTAAGACTGATACCGTCTGCCCAGTTACAACGGATTCTGCGTGCCTTTGACTCGTTATCAAGCTTACCTTCATCAACGTTTATACAGCTTTTGCGATGTACGCTCACACCTCTGCCGCGAGTAATAAATCCGATGATTTCGTCCCCGGGCACAGGGTTACAGCATTTAGACAGCCTTACAAGACAGTTGTCAATACCTTCAACCTCTATACCGTTTGACGGTTTATTGCTCTTTTTCTGTTCTGTTACCGGAATCTTATCCTCTATCTGAATATCCAAATCATTGATTGCATATTCACGAAGTCGCGCCGCAATTTTTACTGCCGTAATACCGCCGTAGCCCACCGCCGAATAAGCATCCTCAAGCGTGTTAAAACCATATCTGCGGGTTACAGGCTCGATATATTCGCTCTTCAAAAGGTCATGGGGATTAAGGTTGAGCTTTTTAATTTCACGTTCAACAGCCTCGCGACCCTTTTCAACGTTAATTTCTCTGTTTTCTTTCTTGAACCAGGCATTGATTTTGCTTCTTGCCTGGGCTGTTTTTACAATATTGAGCCAGTCACGGCTGGGTCCTTTCACCTGACTTGTCGTAATAACCTCTACAATATCGCCGTTTTTGAGTTGATAATCAAGAGGCACAATACGGGCATTAGCCTTTGCACCAACCATTTTGTAACCTACCGCCGTATGAATGTAGAAAGCAAAGTCAATAGGCGTTGCACCCAAGGGCAGGCTGACAACGTCACCGCGGGGCGTAAACACAAATACTTCGTCGGCAAAAAGGTCAATCTTAAGACTCTTCATGAAATCCTCAGAGTCTGTTGCTTCGCTTTGTACCTCCAGAAGTTGGCGTACCCAAGCAAGCTTTTCATCCTGATTTGTTTCGCCGGAGATGCCTTCTTTATATTTCCAGTGTGCTGCAACACCCTGCTCTGCAACCTTGTGCATGTCCCATGTTCTTATCTGTACTTCAAAGGGTTGTCCCGTAGGTCCAATCAGTGTTGTATGCAGTGACTGGTACATGTTTGGCTTGGGCATGGCAATATAGTCTTTGAACCTGCCCGGGATGGGCTTGTAGAGTTCATGCACCATGCCAAGTGCGCTATAACATTCCGCTACATCATCAACGATTATTCTCACTGCGAAAAGGTCATATATTTCGTCCAAAGTTTTGCCCTGAGAATACATTTTTCTGTAAATGGAATAAATATGCTTTGCTCTGCCCGAGATATGAGCGTTTATGTTCATATCCTGCAGTTTGTGACCCAAGGTATCTTTAATAAGCGTTACATATTCATCTCTTTCGCCTTTTTTCTGCTTTAAGCCCTCAACGATTTCATAATATCCTACGCTGTCGAGATATTTGATAGACAAATCCTCAAGCTCACTCTTTATTTTTGAAATACCCAGTCTATGTGCAAGAGGTGCATAAACCTCAAGTGTTTCATGAGATTTTTCTCTCTGCTTTGCTTCGCTCATAAACTTCATTGTGCGCATATTGTGAAGTCTGTCTGCCAATTTTACAAGGATAACACGTATGTCCTTTGCCATGGCAAGTATCATTTTTCTGAGATTTTCAATCTGAGCCTCTTCACGTGATGTGGATTTGATTTTTTCAAGCTTTGTAACACCTTCTACAAGATATGCCACCTGCTCGCCAAATTCACTTTTGACTTTTTCATAGCCATAGGGCGTATCTTCTATAACGTCATGCAAAAGCCCCACTATTACAGTATCACAGTCAAGCTCCATATCGGCTAAGATATACGATACCTCCAACGGGTGAATGTAGTACGGCTCACCACTGTTGCGAAGCTGGTCTCCGTGTGCCTCCACACAAAGATTGTACGCGTTCATAATACGATCTGTATCAGCTGTAGGGTTATACTCTTTTACCCTTGCTATAATTTTTTCAATTGTAGCTTTTTCTCTTACCATATAACCGCCCCCTTACAGACCTTGGCAAAGTTCCTTGTACACATCGCTTGCAGTAATATTGATTTTCGTCCCCTTTTCGGTGGGCAAAAGTCTGATTTTTATGTTATCTCCTCTTACTGAGTATTCCAAGATTTTAACATCTTCAAATACCAAAATAATGTTTTCCAGCTTTTCCTGTGTAATAACACGGTTAAGACTTGCACCAAGGTGTCTTGCAATATTCATTATATCGCCTTCAACAACCTCGCCTCGTGCCCTCAGATATCTGAAAACATCTACAAAATCTTCTCTTTGAGGAACAGCCTCACCCGAGAGCTTTATATCCTCCAATATAAGCTGTGCACGTGACTGACCGTTATAGATATTAATATTCATTTCGCCTGCAATATCCACAATATCTCCAACCATAAAGTCCGATGCTATTTTACTTCGTCCGAAAGCAATCACTTCAAGCTTTTTGCCGTTCTTTTCTGCAAGGATACGGCAATGCTTGCCCTCGGATAATGTTTTGATATCGGCAATTTTAACATTTTCCAATGCGACGGTAGGCATTTTATTGCCAACGCCGTAGGGGCCCAAAACTTCGGTCTCCTTAACAGTGGAAATAGTAATATCACCAATTTCCACCTTTGCATCAATGTATATATCTCTTGTCACACGGGCAGGCAGTACGGCCTTCGCGTATTCGTTAAGTCTTCTGTCAAGCTCCTCTATGTTTTCCTCACGGATAGCAAAACCTGCAGCATATGCGTGTCCGCCAAAATTTTCGAGTATGTCAGCACAACCGGATAAGCCTTCAAAAAGGTTGATGCCTCCCATGCTTCTGCCGGAGGATTTGCACTTGTCATCTTCGATTGAAATCAGGATACAGCTTTTTTGGAACTTATCGCATATTCTTGATGCAACAACACCGATAATGCCATGATGCCATCCGCGCTTCGCTAAGATAAGCACCTTTTTATCAGCATGCTTTTCATCACGGAGCATGCTGAGTGCTTCTTCAAAAATAACACTTTCCTGATTTTGTCTTTCTTTGTTTTCACGGTCAAGCTCCATTGCCAGCTCTTGGGCTTCACATTTATCTTTTGTGAGAAGAAGATTCACCGCTGTCATGGCAGAGCTCATGCGACCTGCCGCATTGATTCGGGGAGCAATAGAATAGCTCACAACAGCCGAACTGTTCCATTTGGGGTTTGAACCAATGGTGTGTATAACAGCATCCAAACCAAGATTGGGGTTTGTCTTGAGTTTTTCAAGACCTCTGCCTGCAATAACACGGTTTTCACCGGTGAGGCTAACAACGTCGGCAATAGTACCCAATGCTATAATATCAGAATACTCGTCGAGGATTTCTTTTGCATCACCGTCCGAAAGTGCACATATAAGCTTAAAAGCAACACCAACTCCTGCAAGGTCTTTGAAAGGATATGTACAGTCATTTCGTTTGGGATTAATAACGGCTATAGCTTCGGGCACAATATCTTTACATTCATGATGGTCCGTTATGATAACATCTATACCGTGCTCACGTGCATAATTAACCTCTTCCCAGGCTGTGATACCCGTGTCCACGGTTATAATAAGCTTTGTGCCGTCTTCGACAATTTTTTCGATGGCTTCGCGGTTAACACCGTAACCTTCATTCTGCCTGTCGGGGATATAAGCGCTGACAACCGCGCCGTGCTTTTTAAGAAACGATACCATAATTGCCGTACTTGTAATGCCGTCTACGTCATAATCGCCGTAGATGGTTATTTTTTCTTTATTCCCGATAGCAGCATTGATGCGTTCAACAGCCTTGTCCATATCATTGATAAGGAAAGGTGAGTGCAGTGATTCCACGCTTCGTTCGATAAAGCTTTTTGCATCGCCCGCATCGGTAATGCCACGATTTATGAGAACCTTTGCCACCAAGGGCGTTATCCCCAAAAGCTTGCCGTAAGCGTATACAATATTTTCGTCTGCATCTTCCGCAGGATAAAACCATCGCTTTGTCGTTATTGCCATTGTCTTCTCCTTTCTCCAATCCCGAAGGATACCCCATACTAAAAAAATAGATACAATTATGATTTATTATACCATATTTTAATTATCTCTTCAATATTTTTTTACATGTAATTAACAAAATATGCAGGTTCATTTTGAACCTGCATATTTGATGAGTTTATATTCAAATTTTTAGCCAAATTTATCTGTTACGGTCTGCCAAAATCTTAGCTACATTCTGTGCGGGCACTTCTTCATAACGTTCAAAGTCAAAGTCAAACTGACCGCGACCCTTTGTCATGGAACGAAGGTCGATTGCATATCTTGTCATTTCGCTCATAGGCACTTCAGCTTCAACTTCGCCCTTGTTGTTGCCGATTTCGTTCATGGCAAGGATTCTGCCGCGACGCTTGTTGAGGTCACCGATGATATCGCCCATTTTCTTGGAGGGCACTGTAACCTTAAGCTTGCCAATGGGTTCCAAGAGAACAGGCTGAGCCTGAGCTGTACCTTCCTTGAATGCGATGGATGCTGCAATCTTGAACGCCATTTCGGAGGAGTCAACGGGGTGGTAGCTACCGTCTGTCAATACTGCCTTGATACCTGTTACGGGGAAACCACCGAGAACGCCTTCACCCATACATTCCTGCAAGCCCTTTTCAACAGCAGGGAAGAAATTCTTGGGAACTGCACCGCCGACAACTCTCTGGTCAAATGTGAGACCTTCTTCGCCGCTGGGGGAGAATTCAATCCAAACATCACCAAACTGACCGTGACCGCCGGACTGCTTCTTGTGTCTGCCCTGAACTGTAACTGTTTTCTTGATAGTTTCGCGGTATGCAACCTTGGGAACGATAAGGTCAACACCGATACCAAACTTGCTCTTAAGCTTAGAGCAGATGATGTCAAGGTGCTGTTCGCCCTTACCGGAAAGAATCATCTGACCTGTAAGATTATTCTGTTCAACTGTAAATGTGGGGTCTTCTTCCATAAGACGAGCGAGAGAAGCATTGATTTTTTCTTCGTCGCCCTTAGCCATGGGACGGATTGCCATGGAAAGCATGGGCTTTGCAAACACGATGCCTTCAAGTTCAATATCACTGCCCTTTTCACAGAGTGTGTCGCCTGTCTTAAGGTCATTAACCTTTGTTACGGCACCGATATCACCTGCATGGAGCTCTGCAACTTCCTCCTGCTTTTTACCGCACATTACATAGAGCTTACCAATCTTTTCGGTTTCGCCCGTACGGGGATTGTAGAGGGCAGAGTCGCTCTTTACAACACCGCTTGCCACCTTAAACATAGAAATCTTACCAACGTACTGGTCGGCAATAGTTTTGAATGTAATCATAGAAGCGGGACCGGAAGGATCGCAGTCAACAACTTCATTGTTAGCTTCAACAGGAGAAGGAAGATACTTCAAAATTGCATCCATAACGGAACGGATAGCAAAGCCGCTTGTTGCACTGCCGCCGTAAACGGGAACGATGTCGCCTGCTTTAACACCCTTTTTGAGTGCGCCACGCATTTCTTCGTCACTAATCTGTTCACCGCCGAGATACTTTTCCATAAGGTCATCGTCACTCATTGCGGCTGCTTCTACCAATATATCATGATATCCTTCATAGCTTGCAAGGTACTTATGAGGGATCGGAACTTCCATTTCAGTTTCGCCCTTAACGGAATATGCCTTACCGGAAACGATGTTTACATAGCCTGTAAGGTGACCGTCTTCACGAGTGGGAACACGGAAGGGCGCAATACTTGTACCGAATTTATCTCTTAAAAGTGTAAGTGTTTCACGGAATGATACATCATCATCGTCCATGTTATTTACAAAAATCATCTTGGGCTTGCCCTGCTCTGTTGCATACTGCCATGCAAATTCAGCACCGACTTCAACGCCTTCACGGCCGTTGATAACGATAAGAACGCTGTCAGCAACTCTTACTGCGCTCTTAACATCGCCCACAAAGTCAAAATAACCGGGTGTGTCGATAAGGTTTACCTTTGTGTCGGCAATTTTTGCAGTACTCCAGTTAAAGGGTGCTACAGTACAGTTAACGCTCATCTGACGCTTGATTTCTTCAGCATCGTAGTCACAAACTGTGTTACCTTCACTAACCTTGCCCCATCTGTCTGTAACTCCGGCTTTAAACAGAGCTGCTTCAATAAATTCTGTTTTGCCGGAGCCCGAATGGCCTGCCAGGGCAACGTTTCTGATGTCTTTTCCTTCATACACTTTCATTTTTCTGTCCTCCATTTATGTAATATAGTTTAAATTGTCTGCCGTAATCGCATACGGCACTCACTTATTTGTATATTTTCGACAAAAATAATTTGAATTCCTTTTGATTTTTTGTACAAATCTACACACTCAAAATGTGCATTTTGCACAAACTTTTGTTTTAGCCTTTTTTTAGGAAAAAACTTTTAAAAAAACTATTGACATTTTGAGTGTTTTCGGGCTATAATCAATAATTGCGGAAAACAAAATCCCATCCGCAATTCCTTGCTCCGCAAGATGTGCGGGGCCAGAGACCATAAGGAGGTGTAAAAAATGGCAGTAATCACAAACAAGTATGAAACCATTTTTGTTCTTGACGCTGCACTCGAGGAAGAAAAGATTGCTTCTCTTTCCGAAAAGTTCCAGAGCCTTATCGCGGCAAACGGCACAGTTGAAAGCGTTGATGTATGGGGTAAGAGAAGACTTGCTTATCCTATCGACTACAAGAGCGAAGGTCATTACACACTTGTAAAGTTCGAATCCAAGCCTGAGTTCCCCAGAGAACTTGAAAGAGTTTACGGAATTACAGAAGGCGTTCTCAGAACAATAGTTATCAAGATCGAAGAATAATCGGAGGGTGCAAAATGTTAAACAAAGTTATTTTGATTGGCAGATTTACACGCGACCCCGAGCTTCGTTCAACTCCTCAGGGTATAAGCACATGCTCATTCTCTTTGGCAGTTGACCGTAACTATCAGAGCGCAGGCGGCGAAAGACAGGCAGACTTCATTAACTGTGTTGCCTGGAGACAGACCGCTGAATTTATTT
>CAZNIC010000020.1:23488-27523 GCA_964572985.1 uncultured Oscillospiraceae bacterium | reverse complement strand
GGTCTTTGCAGTTTCCTTGCGCAGATCTCGCTCGTTGCCGCAATGATGGCAATTAACAATATGATCCGCAAATACGGTGCTATGGATGCCATCTTCGGTCAGGAACAGTACGCACAAATTCCTATGGCAGTTGTCGGCATCGTAATGAAGTTCTTCCAGATTGTAATTTCCATCGTTATCGGTATGGCGGCAGGATGTATTCCTATCGTTGGATTCAATATGGGAGCGAAACTGTCGAAAAGAGTTAAGGACTTATTTACAAAGCTCTTGATTGCAGAAGCATGCGTAGGTGCAGTAGCGCTCATAATTGTGGAGTTGTTTCCAAATGTTTTAATACAGATCTTCGGTGCGGCAAATGAAAGCGTTTATTATACCGATTTTGCTGTAAAGGCATTCCGCATATATCTTTGTATGATGATTTTAGCCTGCATCAATAAGGCTACCTTTATATTTTTGCAGGCTATGGGGAAGGCAGTGGCATCTACGATGCTTTCTATGGTTCGTGAGATCGTATTCGGTGTTGGGTTTGCCCTTCTTTTGCCCGTATTCTTCGGACTTGACGGTGTACTTTACTCAATGCCGGTGTCGGATATTTTAACTGCTGTTATCTCCGCTATTATAATTACGATAACATACAGACAATTATCCGCTAAATCAAATAACCAATAATCCAGTATGGCAAAGAAATTATCTTTTTATGCTGACACAACGAAAAAGGGGCTGTTTTAATGCAACAGCCCCTTTAAGTTTAGCGGAAGGTTACGCCGTTTTGTTTGACGGGTTTGCCAAGGTCGGTGATGCGGCGGAGCACCTCACCGATACGGACAAAATGCAGTAAGTGGGGTTTTGGTAGATGTAGTGTGGGAACGGGTGATTGACGGAAGTTGTTGAAAAGTGGTTTGAGGGGTGGTATAATTAAGTAAATGAAAAGAGAGTTGAGGGAAGTTTATATGGGGATATTTGATGTCTTTAAGAAGGCGAAAGAAGAAGAGTCTTTTGTGAATTGTGATTATCTAAACAATTTGATAGATGAAGTGAAAGAATTGCGTGAACGGATAAAGTTTTGTGAAACTGATTTTATAGATTGTTGTTGTTCATACATGCCTATAAAGAAACTGTCGTTTGTAGGCTTTAAGCAGGGATATAGCGATTATCTAATTAGAAGCCAGAAAAGTTTAAAGGAATCCGATAAACTACGCTCAACAACAAAAGACTATCTGAAGTTTATCAAAAACAAGTGCGGTGAACTCATCCAAATTGAATCTTTCAATAATGGAAAACTTGATTGTTTGTTTCAAGTATGTTGGATTGAAAATGTAAGATATTTATTACCTTTTTCAGCCAATGGGGGATATTACCCCACCTATGTATACGCTACTAAATATGAGGATAATTGTGTTGTAGAGGAATATATGGTGGATGGAAAACAGATAGTACATGAAACGTACACGTATGTATCAAGCGAAGAAGTAAATTATAGTTATATTAATTATGTATTGGATGGAAATTATCCAATCCGAGAGAAAAGAAAAGGTAAATTTAAGTTGAATCCTTTAACATACGAAGAAATCTATAACGACACGTGGTTAAACCATCGTTGAATTCTGATTTGTGGAATTGCAAGAATGCTTGTCCGAATTACTGCATACTGTTTCGATTTGTCGAATAACAGACAATGAGGGAGAATTAAGTGTAAAAAATGAACTGAAAAAGTACTTGAAAATCAAAAACTTAAAATGGCGATTTATGTAGACTACACCGAGGGAAACCTCGGTGTTTTGTTTTATCGGAAAGTTACGCCGTTGGTTTTTATGGGTTTCTGTAAGTCGGTAACGCGGCGGAGTGCTTCACCGAAATTACTCTTTTAAAAAAATCTCTGAAAGCACTGCGCTGACTGGGCTGGAGGAGGTTTTAAAATTTTGGAATTTTGGGACGATTTGGGTATGTAGTAATAATACTCAATGAAAATAAATGCGACGTTTGTGCGAAAAAGACGTCGCTTTTGTTTCTTTACATAAAACTAAGTGAATATTATAATTAAAGTGAGATGATAAAAAGGGGAATAGTTATGAAAAAAGTAATTAAAAGACTAACGGCAATATTCTTAAGTGGTGTGATGCTGGTATTAAATATTCCTGCTTTGGCAATGGAGGCTGAAGAAGCTATGAAGATTTATAATTTGCAAACAGAATATTTAACAGAGCCTTTGGGTATTGACGAAGCTTGCCCCAGATTCAGTTGGAAGATTACATCGAGCAAAAGAGGCACAATGCAGTCGGCATACAAAATTGTGGTGTATAAGGATGACAATGATATTGTATGGGATACGGGAAAGATTGAATCCGATATAAGCAATAATGTTGAATACGATGGACTGCCTCTTGAAAGTAAAACAAAATATTCATGGCAGGTAAAGGTGTGGGACAATTACGGTAATGAATCAGATTTTTCTGCCCCTGCAACCTTTGAAACAGCATTTTTACAGGGTGAATGGGAAGCTGAATGGATTACCTGTGGCGACACAACATACCCAAAGGTTCAGATTAACCTTGACGAGTCAATAAATGCAAGATACATAAGGTTAAATGCCTCAAAGCTTGGCGAAAGAGTGAATGGCTGGGGCGAAACAGGCTACCGCTTACAGCTTGCAGAATTTGAGGTTTATTCCACTGACGGCGAAAATGTTGCTTTAGGCAAAACAGTTACATCCCCTCAGGTGTTTACCAATGCAACATGGTCACCTAATTACGTGGTTGACGGTGAATTATCCTCTTCGGGTACAACACAAGGTTATACAAGCCAGATGTATTCAAGCGTTGGTACGAACGTGACGATTAGTGTGGATTTAGGTGCGGTGTACGAGGTTGATAAGGTTGTGTTATACCCCAGAAACGATGCTCAGTCAATAAATCCGCCGTATGTTCCGTCCTTCCCCCAAAGCTATAAGATTGAGTACAGTGAGGATAACACGTCCTTTGAGAGTGCATATTCAGTGGAAAATGCGCCCATTGTGCAGTTTAAGGAGCAGAAGGGTCTGCCTGTTTTCGGAAAAAGCTTTACCACAGAGGCTGATAAGGAAATTGCTTCTGCACGAGCATATGCATCGGGTCTTGGTCTTTTTGAAATGCATATTAACGGACAGAAAGTGACAGATGCTTGTTTAGAACCCGGTGAAACAAACTTTGATAAAAAAGCATTTTATGTAACCTACGATATAACTGATAAGTTAGTAAAGGGCGAAAATGCAGTTGGTGTTTACATGGGTAAAGGGTTCTACTATAATCCCTCTTCTGACAGCACACGTTACAATCGTTCCCCTAAAATTTGGGGCCCGATGATGTTTGTTTCCCAAATTGAAATTACATACACAGACGGCACAAAGACAATTGTTGTAACAGACGAAACATGGAAGCATACCACGGGTCCTGTAATTGAATCCGTTTGGCTTGGTGGTGAGGATTACGATGCAAATGCTGAAATAGAAAATTTTGCATTGTCTTCCTGCGACATGTCCTCCTGGGACAATTGCTGCATTGTGAAAGAGGCGGATTACCCTTTTGAAAGACTGGAAGCAAAAAGCTACAATCCAATAAAAGTTGTCGATAGTGTAAATGTTGAAAGCATTACTGAAATTGCAAATGCTGACGGAACAAAGAGCTATACCGTGAAATTTGAGCGCAACTTTGCAGGCGTATATACTTTTAAGGCTTCTTACGATAAAGGCACAAATATAACATTCAAGCCTGCAGAGCATATAAATGCAGACGGCACGGTAAACCAAGGCTCAACAATTATGTGGGGCAGCAGTGGAACAATTTATGACACATATACTTTCAAAGGTGACGGAATAGAAGAATACACCCCCAAGTTTGTGTATCACGGTTTCCAGTACTTGCAGATTGACGGCTCTGATAAGCCCATAACTGAGGATATGCTTATTGGCTTTGTGTACCGCTGTGACAATGAGGTGGCAGGCAGCATTTCCGCTTCCGATGAAAACGTTACAAAGGTACACCGGATGATAACAAATTCCAT
>CAZNIC010000020.1:0-23388 GCA_964572985.1 uncultured Oscillospiraceae bacterium | reverse complement strand
TGTCTGAATACGGTTATTCAGACTTGTCCTATAAAATGATAATGAACGAAACAAGTCCAAGCTATTATTATTTTGTAGCAAACGGCAAAACAACCCTTCCCGAAATATGGGACGGCGGTGCAAGCCAGGACCACTGTATGGCAGGTCACGGCGAAGGCTGGCTTTATGAATACCTTGGCGGTATCAGAAATGGTTCTGTTGCTTATAAGGATATCATTATCGAGCCTCATATTGCAGAAGAACTGACACATTTTGAAGCCAAGGTTGATACAGCCTACGGAGAGGTCCTGTCACAGTGGGAGAAGGAAAATGAAGTTTTAACAATGAACGTAATAATCCCTGCAAATACAACAGCTAAAGTGTATTTTAAAGCTAAAAACCCCTCAAAGGTTAAGGAAAACGGTGTACTGCTTGCAGATGTAGATGGTGTAGAAAATGTTTATATCGAGGACGAAAAGGTAGTTGCGCTGGTTGGTTCGGGTAGCTACACATTTACTATGCCTGTTGTAACAAAAGTTAAGCAAAGTGAAATTAAAGTGAACGCTTTGGCTACGGCACATGGTGGCTCAAATCCCGAGTATGCAACTGACGGTGATGTGAACACTTATTTTATCATTGCGGACCAGAGTGAAAGCGAATACGAAAATCAGTATGTTCAGTTTGAACTTAACGGAACAGATGTTGTGAAAAGGATTGTAGTTAAAAAGACAAAGGTTTCAGTAGGTGGCAACACAACCTACTGGGGCGACCATTCTTATGCAGTGGGTTGTGTTCTGGAAGGAAGCGTTGATGGTGTGAATTGGGAAACTGTATATACAATGCCCAAAAATGCCGACGGCATGGATAGTCAGAGTGATGTTGTCATAACCTTAGATGAACCAAAGGCATATAAATATATCCGTTACGTTCGAAAGGAAAATAACAGCTACATATCATGGGCAGAGAATAACGGTAATAAGCTTATCCTGGCGGACATTGAAATTTACACATTAAAGCAGAGCGAATGGGTAGTTTCATCAGTTGAAAAAAATGGTGATAATGTTACTGTTACACTTGACGGATACGGAGATTTGAATGGTTCTTTAATGATTGCGTCGTATAGTGAAAATCAAGAATTGATAAGCGTTGCACTTGTGCCTGTAAATGAAAATCAAGCAGAATATGACCGAGATATTCCCAAGGGAACAAAAAAGCTTAAAATTATGCTTGTTAACTTAGAGAATATCGAACCCTTATGTGAATCAAAAGAATTAACGTGGGAGGACTAATATGAAAAAATTAAAAAGACTGGCGGCACTTGTTTTAGTAGTAACGATGCTTTTAAGTGTTGTGCCGATAAGTGCAGAGGAGGCAGAATTGATGGATACAACCACTCTTTATGAAAAAGGTAATTTTGTTACGAGCTATAACCCGATTGTGAGCCGTCATGTAAATGGTTCAAGTCGCGCTTGGCGTGACGGTATGATTTCGGGCAACGGCGAAATCGGCTATGTTACAAGCGGTGAGCCCTACAGTGATGCTTTTATTTTCCAGTACAACTTTTTTAACTATCCTTCATCTCAGCCAAGGGAAATCCCTGCCGAATTAACAGGGCAGCTGGAAGAAGCGAGAGAAAATGTGTTTAACCTTAACGATGACTGGCTGATTCGTGATGCAAACGGAAACAGACGAAGCAGAACCTTCTACTATTCCTATCATCCCGGTCATCAGCTACGTTTAAAGAGTAATTATACAGACACAGAAAAGGACTATATCCGTTGGACGAACTATGAAACTGCGGAAACGGGTGTGAAGTTTACGGATAAATACGGCACATGGAAAAGAGTGAGCTTTACTTCTCAGACTGACGGCGTAAGTATTACAAAAATTGAAAAGTCATCTGAGGGAAGCCTCATTAACATGACCATTTCTATTGACGATATTGACGACATGTGCAAAGCATGGGACGGTATGAGTAAAGTAAGTGAGCAACGCTACAAGAAGATTGTGCCTGATGATGGAGCTTACATTGCACAGATTGCCCATTATCCTTCTTACAGTGCAAGTGAGCTTATTGATGGCGGCTACGGAGGTGTTACATACATTATTGCCGAGGGTGCAAATGCAACAAAGACAAAAATTGTTCAAAGTAAAGATGACCCCATGCTTTTAGGCGATAATAACGCAGTAGAAATTAAAAATGCCGAAAACGTTTACCTCATAACAGTAAATGACAGAACAAGCAGCATGACAGGTCAGACAAGTAATGTTATGAGCAAATTTGAAAGCATGACAAGCTATACTCTTTTAGACGAAATGCTCAAAAGGGTAGTAGCTGTTAAAGACAAATACACAACAGACGGAAAATTCAGCTATGACGCGGCACTTTTGCCCTCTGCCGAAGCTCAAAGTGCAGAATTTAACCGCATGAGCTTTGACCTTGACGGCGACGAAGAGTATGAGTCTTATGATAACAATGCTCTTATAAATGTACAGCGAAATACTCCCGACAGAATAAACCACGAGTTTATGGAAAGAGCATATGAACAGGCAAGATATGCGCAGATTTGCTGTGGCGGTTCCTTGGCACCCAGACTCTATGGTATGTGGGTTGGTGAATGGAACCCCGGCTGGAGAAGTATTTATACTCTTGATGCAAACGTAAACTTACAGGTTAGTGCAATGAACACAGGTAACCTCAGCGGTGAATTCCAGTACGGTTATATTACATATTTCCTTCGTCATGCACCTGACTTTATGTATAATGCCACAATGGCATACGGCATGCACGATGCAATTCAGCTTAGTGTAAATACCGACTCTGACAGAGCAATGCACGTTGAATACGACAACTCCTTTCCCTTCCAGTATTGGAATGCAGGTGCAAGCTGGTGTCTTTTGCCCATATTTGAATACTGGCAGTGCTTTGGTAACCAGCAGATTCCCATTAACGAGAATATGCGTTTTGAAAACCTTCAGCACGTTTTAGGCGTGAACGATGGCGGTCTAACCGATGAGGAATACGAAGAAATCAAGAATAGAGGATACCTTGATTTGGAAAAGGATATTCTTTTACCTCTGCTCACAAAGCAGGCAAATTTCTGGGAACAAATTGTCACACCTCGCTACTATATCGGCGCAGACGGTAAGGCGCATCACGATGAGAGCAAGACCCAATTAAATGAAGGCGAAAAGTATATGATTATACCCACATATTCGCCCGAAAACCACCCTATCGGCTATTACAGCACATTAACAGCAAATGCAACCATGGATATTTCCGCAGCTCGTGACGGACTGGATATGGTATGTAAAATAGAAGAGGCTGTGGGACGAGATGGTTGGGAAGAAGCAGTTGAAAAGTGGCAGACACTTAAAAACAATATTGCTGATTACAAGTACGACACTGACGGTGCTCTTCGTGAATGGGCAATGGAGGAATATGAGGAAAACAACAACCACCGTCATCTGAGCCATTTGTATGTGGCATGGCCTGCATATGACACTCAGAATGACCCCGACTTGACAGAGGCTTCACTTAAGGCAATCAACAACAGAAAAAAGTATAACACAGGCGATGCCACAGCCGGTCACGGATGGATGCATCAGGCTCTTGTGGAAGCAAGACTTAAATTGGGTGATTCCATGATGAAGTCACTCATGAAGATGATGAACGGAACAGCGTACTATTCCTCCATGATGACAGACCATGATACAAATCGCAGAAACGATACCTACTGCACAGATACTGCCTTCGGCACATTGGGCGCAGTAAACGAAGCATTGGTATTCTCAAATACAGGACAGATTGAAATTATTCCTGCACTGCCTAAAGATTGGACAAAGGGCAAGGTTACAGGAATGATGGCAAGGACACGTGTTGAAATCGAGTCTCTGGAATGGGATATTGAGGGAGGATTTGCTACAGTTTCACTTAACTCCTCAGAGGATGACAACACTATCCGACTTTCCTCGGGTGAAGCTTGGACAAAGGCAACGCTTGACGGAGAAGAGCTGCAGGTTAAAAATGATGAAAATGGTAACTACGTTGAAGTAACACTTAATGAAAATGAGGTTGTAACAGTTCTTTTCACACTTTCTGAAACACCCGATGGTACATACTTAATCGAAGAGGACGGCAAGTACTTACAGGTTGAAGGCATTGAAAATGGCTTAGAGGCAATCTGGGGCAGTCTTAACGACAACGCATATTGGAATGTGGAAAACACAACGGAAGGTTTGATCACAATCCAAAGCTGCACAACGGGTAAGTATCTTACAAATGAAAACGGCGTAATTGTACAGAGAAGCTACACCGGTGAAGAAAACCAGAAGTGGAGCACAGATTATTTTGCAATGACAAGACTTAATAAGCTTGTTGATGTTGTAATTGCACCCGATAGTATTGAAATCACGGTGGACGGAGAAGTGGTTGACGCTATTGACCTCGAAAGCGGAGAGAGCGTTCAACTTGGTACAAAAATTGAGCCTGAAGGTGCAAGCGCGCTCCTTACATGGGCAAGTGACAGTATAGGTAGTGGTGTTGTACTCTCAAACGGTATATTAACCGCTTATGCACCGGGTAAGTTTAATGTATCTGTTACAACCGATACAGGCTTTACCGCAACAGTGCCTGTGCGCGTTACAGGCGATGCAAGGGATGCAGTGAAGGCTGAGGTTGTGGACATAAGAAGTGCCGATGATGGCTATAATTCTACCTGGGTTCCCGAAAACGCATTTGACGGTGTGGCAGGCAAGGCATATGCTTCAAAGGATGATGCTGTTGCAAAATATATTCAGGTAGAGCTTGAGGGCGAAAAGGCTATTGATTTGATTTATGTAACAGGTCGTTTCACAGGGGTTGACGGTGAAGGTGCTTATGCAAAGCGTATCAACGGGGCAAAAGTTTATGCATCAAATACAGCTACAAACGGTAATGTAACAAGCGCAGTGCTGGTTGGTGAAATTGAAGGCGTTACGGCTACAAGTGCATATATTCCTGCAAGGGTTGCAATCAATACAAAGGGCGAAAAATATAAGTATTACACCATATACTTTGATAGTGTAAACAATGGCTCGAGCATCAGCCTGGCAATCGATGATATTGCATTTTATACAGGAGGTAAGAGCTATATTCAGAAGCTAAATCCTATAGTTACAGCTTCGGGCGGAGCTAATCCTTCTTATGCAACTGACGGCGATGTGAATACTGTATTCGCTATTGAAACTCAGACAAATTATCAGAATGAATATATTCAGTTTGAACTGAGCGGCAAAGAGAATGTCAATAAAATCGTTGTTAAAAAGGGTATGATTGCATTAGGTGGTGTAACAAACTACTGGGGTGACCATGCTTATGCATCGGGCTGTGTGCTTGAAGGAAGCCTTGACGGCGAAAGCTGGGAAACGATTTATACAATGACAAAACGCCCTGACGGCACGGACAATCAGAGCGAAATTGTTATAAACCTTGAAGAGCCTAAAGCTTATAAGTATGTACGTTATATCCGAAAGGAGGCTAACAGCTACATAGGCTGGGCGTCCAATGGCGGTAATAAGCTTATACTGGCAGATATTGAGTTTTACACAATCGGTGCAAATGTAAAGACCGAAATTGCAAAGCAGGAAGGTAAAATCGTGACAGTAAGTCTTGAGAGTAATTTGAGCGGAATATTCAGCCTTATTACGGCAGTTTATGAGGGTGATAAGCTTTTGGAGGTTATCACAACACCTGTTCAGCTTGAAGAGGAAACACCAAAAGAAGTTACGGTTACAACAACAAAGGAAGGTAATGTCAAGGTTTTTACGTGGGGGGATAACATGGTCCCCGTAGCAGATAAAGTAACAAGGTAATTTAATCCCCGTCTTATGGCGGGGATTGCTTTTATAAAAGAAGATTGGTATAATTAAACCGAGGTGGTAATATGCTCAATATTTCGGAAGCTAATATAAAATTCCAGTTGGATAATCTAAAAATTAAAGTTGTACATATAAACTATGGTGTGTTTTACAAGCCTTTTCCCAAGCACAGGCACGGTAATCGTTTTTACGAAGCGCACCTTGTAACAGGCGGAAGCGGTATTCTGATTGCTGACGGAAAAGAATATCCGATAAAAGGCGGTATGCTTTATATGACGGGACCGCTTATTGAGCATGAGCAGATTACAAATCCTGAGGACCCTATGGACGAATATTGTATTCAGTTTGAAATAACGGAAACAAAAGAAACAAAACAGGGGAAAACCGCAAAGGCATTGAAAGAAACAGCCTTTTGGATTGGAGAAGACACGCAGAATATCAAACGCCTTTTTGAAATGCTTACCGAAGAATCGGAAAATAAAAAGATAGGCTATATCCAAAGCGTGATTAACATCTCCTTCCAGATACTGGTGTGTATTGCCAGAAACTACGTGGGCAGTGAACAGGTGGGCGATTATTCAGCAATTACCCCCGATGATAAAAGGATGGTTATTACAGATGAAAGCTTTTTGTATAACTATCGCACGCTTACATTGACTGAATTAAGTAGCAGGCTAAATTTAAGTCCAAGACAGACACAAAGGTTTTTGAAGAAAGCCTATGGAAAGACATTTGTGGAAATGAGAACGGAAAAAAGGCTGAGCAAGGCGGAGGAACTTATAAGAGAAGGCGTTAGTCCTAATGAAGCAGCAGCCAGTGTTGGATATGAAAGTAAAGTAAGTTTAAAAAAACGAAAATAAAAATGCCGATTTATGTAGACTACACAGAGAACGTAAAAGAGGAAATGCGATGCATTTCCTCTTTTGCGATATGTCCTGAAGGGCGCGATATATTCACCGGAATGCGATATAATTTTTACGCAGTAAAAATTGCAATACGAGCCCAATTCACATTGTGAATTGGGCTCGTGGTTTTTAGCGGAAAGTTACGCCGTTTGTTTTAACGGGTTTACCCAAATCTGTTACTCTTCGGAGCGCTTCGCCGAAATTACTTTTTCAAATTAATTGGATTTTGAACGGTAATTAAGGGGTAAAATTGAGATTGTAAGTTTTGGGGTTTTGGGACGATTAAGCGATTGTAAATGTAAAGTTAGGGTAGTCATCATGAATTTCGCCAAAAACCTCTAAAATTTCAATAATGCTTTCTTCTAACTCTTCGGGCACTGAATTTACTCCTTTTATAATTAGTATTACTTTATCGTAGCTTAAGGCATAATCTTGACCGAAATCCCACAAAGCATCCAAGTTTTTTCCATAATATTCAGGGAATTCTAATGCATTTTGAATGACCATATGAATATCATAAATATATTTGCAATTAGAAAAATCTAGTGTAACGGTTTTCATAATAGTCCTCCTATAGTATCTCTATAAACGTTTCGTAATGATCATATGTTACAAAAATCAAGCCATCATTGGAAAAGAGTATTCTTTCGCGATTTCTCCAACCATCTATGTAGTTTATATCTGCTTCATACCAAAGGCGCCCTTCTGCTTGAGGAAGTTTACCTTTTTTGTTTTTAAATTCTCCACCAAAAAGCATTTGGGCAGGTGCAACATCACTCAAATTACCGGATTTAGGATTCCAACCTAACGCCTTTGCGTCTTGTCTTGAAATGTAGTATTCGGGTAAACGATGCTTGAATTTTAAATACCAACCTGCGCCATTGGTTCCGTCATCAGTTGCAGTGCCTGCAATAAGTGCATCCATCATGGCAATATGGCAACGACAGAAAAAGTGAACAGGTGGGTGTGGAAAGACTATTTCTCTTAAAGAAAATACCTTTCCGTGATTATTTTTACAGATGATGCAGGTTTTATTATCAATTATCGCTTTCCAATCTTTCCATTTTGAACTTTTATAAAATTTCTTTTCCGTAATAATACCTCCTTATTGTATTCATGTAATTTATATATCAAAATATTAATAAATTACAGTAGCAACAAGTGGTATCGTTTATAATTATTGTATCATAATGAAAAAGAAACCACAACACAAAAACAGACCGATTTCTCGGCCTGTCATGATCAGCGGAAGGTTACGCCGCTTGTTTTAACGGGTTTGCCAAGGTCTGTTACTCTTCTAAGCGCTTCACCGAAGCGTTGGAAGTGGACCACTTCACGTTCACGGAGGAAGCGGATGGGGTCGATAACATCCGGGTCGTCGGCAAGCGCCAAGATGTTGTCATAAGTGGAGCGGGCTTTTTGCTCGGCAGCCAAGTCTTCCGTTAAGTCAGTTATAGGATCACCTTTAGACTGGATATATGCTGCGGTGAAGGGTACGCCTGCTGCAGAGGCAGGGTAGATTGCGGTGGAATGGTCGACGAAGTAGGGCGCAAAGCCTGCTTCTTCGATTTCTTTTTCTGTTAAGCCGCGAGTAAGCTGGTATACGATGGTGCCTATCATCTCGAGGTGACCGATTTCTTCTGTCGCAATGTCGTTGAGGAGACCTTTTGTTATTGCATCGGGCATAGAGAAGCGCTGGCTTAAATAGCGGAGACTGGCTCCGAGTTCGCCATCGGGGCCGCCATACTGTGATAAGATAACCTGTGCCATACGGGCATCAGGTTTTTTGATTTTTACGGGGTACTGTAATTTTTTTTCATAAACCCACATTTAAATTCACATAACCTTTCTGCCCGCAGATTTCAGGGAAATTGAAAAACACTTTGTAGCGGGCAGACAAGGTGTATAATGTGAATTGTGTCCAGGTGCGTTTTCGGAGCTTTGAGAAGAAAATTTCTCACGGACATTAAATTTACGGGGAAAATTAATATGGTGCGCCATATTAATTACTACTCTTTTCCCAGACCCAAGGGTTTTGTATCCACTGCCACGGGGTGGTTTGTGAGGAGGCGGCGGCAGTGATGGGCCCGTATTTTGATTCATATTCTTTGCGCAAAGCCTTGGCCTCTTTAACCTTTTCGTTATAGAGGGTTAATGTGCTCTGGCAACAAGGATGGGTGTCAAGATACAATAAGAGGTCATACGCAGCAAAGTCTGCTGCCTGCAGTTTGTATAATAAATCTGTTCTTTCACTCATTTGTCATACACCCCAAATCTGTAGCATAGGTTGTAAATTCTTTGCCGTATACGCCCTTGGGCTTATAAAGCTCGGGGAAAATTGTGCCACGGCTGAGGGCGGTTTCGTTGTCATATACGGTGTCTATCTGCTGGAGCGGCGTATACGAGTACGCCAAAGGAAGAGAAGAGAGACAAGTTGTGCATTTTTCGTTCAATGTTTTCATCCTTTCAGAGTGGTAGTTCCACTCGCTACATGATATGACAGATTTTGCATTAATGTTACTTAGCAAATGGTTTTGGTTGAAAACAACATGAAGAGATAGTATAATGAAATTGCACGGCATTTAAGTATCAGCAACAACTATTTTCATTATGTTATGAATGCTGAAAATATTTATTTTTATAAAGTATATGAAAAAATGACAACTGACAAATAAGAATTTGACGGAGGTAGTTATGGCATTTGATTTTAAGAAAGAATACAAAGAATTTTATATGCCGAAGAATAAACCGGAGATTGTAAATGTTCCGAAGGCTAACTATATTGCTGTCAGAGGTAAGGGCAATCCAAACGAGGAAGGTGGCGCATATCAGCAGGCAATTAGTGTACTGTATGCTGTTGCATATACATTGAAAATGAGTTATAAGACGGATTACAAAATCGAGGGTTTTTTTGAGTATGTTGTTCCGCCGCTTGAGGGATTTTGGTGGCAAGATAATGTTGACGGTGTTGATTATGCCAATAAATCTGCTTTTAACTGGATTTCTGTTATTCGGTTGCCTGACTTTGTTACTAAAGAAAATTTCGATTGGGCAGTAGAAACAGCGACTAAAAAGAAAAAACTTGATTGCTCATCAGCAGAATATCTTACGATTGATGAGGGGCTGTGTGTTCAAATTATGCACACGGGTCCGTTTGATGATGAGCCTGCGACGGTTGCTTTGATGGATGTCTGTTTGGAGCAAAACGGATATGTAAATGACTTCAGCGAAAGCAGATTGCACCATGAGATTTATATGTCTGATGCAAGAAAGGTTGTCTCGGAAAAATGGAAAACCGTTATCAGACATCCGATTAAAAAGGCATAGAAAATGCTGATTTACAAATGAAATCACGCCTAAGGGCTTGATTATATATTTTATTTTAAGGAGTATTGCTGTTTGAAGAAAAACAACACCTTGGAGATTGTATAAGCCGGGAGGCTGTGTAATACAATCTCGCACAAGCCTCCCAACACTTAAAGTCGTTAGTTTCAGGAGGAGAAAAACAATGAGTAAAAATGACTACATTATTCGTTTGGAAAGAAAAGAAGATTGCCCGGTGGTAGAAAACTTAATAAGGGAATCGTTTTGGAATGTGTATCGTCCCGGATGCCTCGAACACTATCTCATAACAAAGTTGAGAGATAATCCTGACTTTGTGTCGGAGCTTGATTTTGTTATGGAAAGAAATGGTGAAATTATCGGGCAGAATGTATTTGTAAAAGCAAACATTAATGGGGATGATGGAAGAAATATTCCTATTCTGACAATGGGACCGATTTGTATAACTCCAAGGCTTAAAGGACAGGGCTACGGCAAAATCTTGCTTGATTATTCGTTGGAAAAGGCAATGATGCTTGGATATGGCGCGGTATGCTTTGAGGGAAATGTCGGTTTCTACGGTAAAAGCGGTTTTGTATTTGCAAGTGAATTTGGTATTCGTTATCATGGCTTGCCTGAGGGTGAAGACAGCTCATTTTTCCTTTGTAAGGAGTTAATCCCCGGATACTTAAATGGTGTTAAGGGTGAGTATGGACCGCCAAATGTTTACCTTGTGGATGAAGTGGAGGCAGAGAATTTTGACAAAAAATTCCCTTATAAGGAAAAGTTGAAGCTTTCGGGACAGCTTTTCTAAATAAACGAACAACAAAAGGGGCAATGCGTCATTAGCGCATTGCCCTGTTTTGGTTTGTTTTTTGTTGAAAATGGTGGAAATGGGTAGTATAATGAATTGGAGAATTGAAGTGCAAAGAGGATAGGTTAACCGACTTGTATAAGAAGGGTGAATTTTATGAGCGTTTATTTTATAGCTGATACACATTTTTGCGAGGATAATATTCGAAGATACGAAAACAGACCATTTCAGTCTGTTGTTGAAATGGATGAAACAATAATCGAAAATTGGAACAGTGTTGTTTCTGAAGATGATGAAGTTTATATATTGGGTGATTTTGGCGCATTTAACAATGAACAAGAAATTTTAAAGCGACTGAACGGCACTAAATATCTTGTAAAGGGTAATCACGATACAAAATCAAACGAGTATTACAGAGCTGCCGGCTTTAGAGAAGTGTATGATATGCCAATATTGTTTGAAAACTTTTGGATACTCTCTCATGAACCGATATATGTGAATAGCAACATGCCTTATGCAAATTTGTTCGGACACGTGCATAATAGCCCAATAATAAAGGATTACAGTAGTCAGCATTTTTGCGTTTCGGCAGAAAGAGTAGGATATATGCCTGCATTGTTTGAAGATATAACAAAAAAGGTAAAAGAAGCTGCAGGGAATGATTAAAAACGGTATGAAGAACTGGTATAATGAAATTGTAAGCTTTAATTTAAAGGTGAGAAAATGAAAAGTACAAGAAAAGCCGGGTTAAGACGCTTTTTGCAGAGCCTGTTTTGCAAAGTAAAGGGCGAGGCTCTGAATTGTTGAATTTTGCAATAAGTAAGCTTAGTGCAAGGTCCCTCCGTGCTTTGGAAAAGAATAACCGTGCAATCAGTTTTTATGAGAGGCATGGGGTTTGTATAACAACAGACAAAAAATGGAAGACGATACAGCGGAGTATTTTGTCAAAATGGAACGATAAAAGCAGGCAATTCTCTCTGCTTTTAGTAGGTGGAAAAAATGCTCATACTCATTTATAATCTCCACAGGGGGTAAGAAAAATTCTTTTCTATTGCAATAGGGACGGATTGTTTTCTGTCGATGTTATAAAAGCTATTGACGGAAGAGAAAAATCCTATGACGACACAGAAGAGAGACGGGAGCTAGAGAGAACGGCGAAAATTATATTAGGAGGAAAAAGAGGGACGACTGTATAAATGCGGTCGCCCCTCTTTTGAATGTGGTGCAACGCCATTTGTAATATTGACACAGAAAAAGATTTGTGATAGCGTAAAGTTGGTGATTAACATGATATTGAATGAACTTATGAAAATGCAGGATTTAAAATACAGAGATTTTCACGCAAGATTGATGCCTACGGTTGACAAGGATAGGATAATAGGTGTCAGGGTGCCTCAAATGCGGAAATTTGCAAAAAGTATTGCGGGAAGCACAGAGGCGGAAATGTTTTTGCAAAAACTGCCTCACGAATATTATGAAGAAAACAATCTGCATGCGTTTTTAACGGAGCAGATAAAGGATTTTGACAAGGCGCTTTATGAAACAGAGCGGTTTTTGCCCTATATAGACAATTGGGCGACATGTGATATGTTTTATCCGAAGGTTTTTAAAAAACATCCCGAAAGACTGATGCCGAAAATTGACGAATGGATAAAAAGCGGCAGGACATATACCGTGAGATATGCTATAGGCTTACTTATGAGAATGGACTTTAAAGAAGAGCATATGAAAATGGTGGCGGAGGTTAAAAGCGAGGAATACTATGTTAATATGATGATTTCATGGTATTTTGCAACAGCACTCGCGGCAGATTTTGACGGAGCAATTGTGTATCTTGAAGAAAAAAGACTAGATACGTGGGTGCACAACAAGACTATACAAAAGGCTGTAGAGAGCTACAGAATTGATAACTGCACAAAAGATAAACTCAAAGGAATGAAGATATGAACGTATTTAAACCAAGCTATTATGACGAATTCAAGTGTATAGCGTCAAGATGCAAGCATTCGTGCTGTATTGGCTGGGAAATTGATGTTGACGATGACAAGTACGAAGAATACATGAAAAAAGACGGCGATTTCGGAGACAGATTGCGAGAAAACATAACTGAGGGTGAAGAGAGGCATTTTATTTTAAAAGAGGGCGATAGGTGCCCTTTCCTCAATTGTGACAATCTTTGCGATATTATAATTAATATGGGCGAAGGGGCACTTTGCCAGATATGCCGCGACCACCCCAGGTTTGTAAATTGCTTTTCGGACCGTGATGAGGTGGGAATAGGCATGTGCTGCGAAGAAGCGGCACGGATTATACTTACAAATAAAGACAAAACAGAAATTGTCGGAGATGATTGTCCTGATGATGAAGAGGCAGTGTTTTTCAATTTTAGAAAACAGGTTTTTGGGATATTGCAGGACAGAGAATGGACCATTGACGAAAGAATCGAAAATGTTTGCGCGTTGTACGGTTTGTGTTTGCCCGAACGTGATTGGTATAGGATTTATGCGGAGCTTGAAAGGCTTGACGATTCCTGGAATGAGAAGCTTGAGCTTTTGAAAAGTGATGAAAAAGAACTTACAAGCAATTGGGAAACAGAGTTTGAACAGATTTTGGTATATTTTGTATACAGGCATTTATCGGAAGGATTTTATGACGGACGAGTAAAAGAGAGACTTTTATTTGCGATTTTAAGCTTATATATAATAAGGAAGATTTTTTCTCAGGAGAAAGAAACGGTTGAAGAACTGGTTGAAGTTTGCCGGATGTATTCAAGCGAGGTTGAGTACAGCGAAGAGAATATAGAAAGCCTGCTTAACAAATTGAGTGATTAATAAAGAAAAGACTAAGTTACACGGATTGCGTGAAGCTTAGTCTTTTTTTGCATCTTAGTGCTACTGATTTTGAAAAACAATTATGGTAAAAATAGAGTGCGGAGGGAAATGCTTGCGATATATTTGTCGTCAGACAAATGAGGAATGGAGGTGAAGCATGGAAAAATATTTTGCGTTTTTTGTTTCGTTTATAGGCATAGTCAGTATTTTTGTTGAGGTTTCAAAAATCAAGTTTAACCCATGGGGTATGCTTTTTGACTTTATCGGACGGGCTCTTAATCGGGATGTGAAAAAAGAGCTTAACAATATCCAAGGTATGCTTAAAGCACACAGCGAATACTTAAAGGAAATTGAAATGCTGGTTGATATGAACGAAATCAAAAGGATAAGAGCAGAGATTTTTAGTTTTGCAGATTCGTGCAAAATGGGAGTAAAACACACGGAGGATGCTTTTTTGCATATTATTGATATTCATGATGATTACGAAGACCTGATCAATAAATACGATATGACTAACGGAAGGATAAACGTTGAGTATGAGTATATTTTGAATATTTACCGTGGTTGTGTGGAAAAAGGCAATTTGTTATAGGAGGAAAAATATGAGTGTTGAATTTTTGACTAATCTTGCGGCGGTTGCGGGGGTGTGCATCGTTGCGGTGAACATTATTGTTGAGGTTTTGAAAAGCTTTTGGCTAAAAGAGGACGCCATGAGACCCTTGGCTGTGCTTATCGTATCGGAAGTCGTGTGCTTTTTGGTAATGTGGATGTACTGCGAGATTGAACAGACCGTAATGGAGCCAATGGTAGCGGCAGGGACTTTTGTGGGCGGTTTTTTTGTGGCATACGGTGCGATGTTTGGTTATGAAAAGCTGTACGGTAGTGTATTCAAAAGCCTTGAAAAGCTTTTGAAAAAAGGTGAGGAGGATAATAGTGATTGAAAAATTGATTGAAATTGCCGAGGGAGAGATAGGCGTTTGCGAACCTCAAGGGGACGACAAGTACATAAAGTACTACAACAGCGTAGGGGCAGATTTTAATATGCAGGTGCCCTGGTGTGCAATTTTTGTATCATGGTGCAAACATAGTGCGGGAATTGATAAAACAATAATCCCGGACTTTGCATCATGTGATGTGGGAAAACAATGGTTTGAAAAGCGTAGTCTTTATAAAAAAAGCCGCGCATACGGCGGTGATTACGAGCCAAAAAGAGGCGATATTATATTTTTCAGCTCGGGTTATACGCAGGAGGATTCGACACATGTGGGTATTGTAACGGGTCTTTCGGGTAATGCAGTATCTACCATAGAAGGAAATACGTCGGATAAAGTGGCGCGACGGTCATATTCGGTGGCAAGCAAGTATATTATAGGTTATGCAACCCCTGCATACAGGGAGTGTTACGAAACATATGAAGTTAAGAAGGGGGATAGCTTGTGGCGTATAGCAAAACAAAAACTTGGAAGCGGGATTAGATATGCTGAAATAATGAAGCTTAATGACATGAGCGAGACAACAATTTATCCCGGCGAGGTTTTGTATTTGCCGAAAAAGTGATTTGTATGGGTCGGTGTCGGTAATTTGTGCACTGAATTTGAAGAGGGGTGTAAATTTCAAGGCGTATTGACGTTGAAACCGAAAAATTTTGTTAAAATTTGAAAAATAAAATAAAATTTGGGGTGAAATGCGGTTGACATCCCACGGATTAGGTATTATAATGAAAGCAACGTTTTATGCGTTAATTTTTTTATTTTTAGGAGGCAAACAATATGAAAAAAACATTAAGTTTGATTCTTGTGCTTGTTGTAGCTATCATGGCTATGGCAGGTTGCGGTTGCAGCAATAGTTTGAACTATGCGGCTGATAACACAGAATACTTCATCGGCGGTACAGGTCCCCTTACAGGCGACGCATCCAGCTACGGTATTTCCGTAAGAAACGGTGCTAACATCGCTATCGCTGAAATCAATGCAAACGGCGGTCTTAACGGCAAGATGTTCAAGTTTGAAATCAAGGACGATAAGGCAACTCCTGCTGATGCAACAACAGGTTACAACCAGCTTTATGAAGCAGGTATGCAGGTTGCTATTGGTTCTGTTACATCCGGTTCTTGTGAAGCTTTCGCTACAAGCGCAAAGGCTGACAACGTATTCTTCATGACACCCTCTGCATCTGCAGACGTATGTATCGAAGCTCCCAACGCTTTCCGCGTATGCTTCGGTGACCCCGACCAGGGTAAGCTTGCAGCAGAACTTGCAGTTAACTACGAAACAATCGGTGCTATCTATGATGAAAGCGATCCTTACTCCAAGGGTATCTTTGATGCGTTCAAGGCTGAAATGGATAAGCTTGGTAAGAGCTTTGTTGAACAGAAGTTCACAGCTGAAAGCAAAACAAGCTTCAACACACAGGTTAGCGCACTTGCAGATTGTGACGTAATCTTCCTTCCCATCTACTACACAGAAGCAAGCCTTATTGCTAAGGAAGCTGTAGCACAGGGTAACGATGCAGTTCTCTTCGGTTGCGATGGTTTCGACGGTATTCAGGAGCTCGTAGCAGGTGTATCCAACAAGATTATGTACATCACACCCTTCGATGCAACAAGCGACAATGAAGTTGTTAAGAAGTTTGTAACAGCTTACGAAAAGGAATACGGTGAAACACCCGACCAGTTCGCAGCTGACGGTTACGATGCTGTAATGGCTATTTACAAGGCTATGGAAAAAGCCGGTGTTGATGATGTAACAATTGATCCTGCTACTCTTTCTGACAGGCTTCAGAAGTCTATCCTCGAAGTTGAGTACGAAGGCGCTACAGGCACAATGACTTGGGACGCATCCGGTGCGGCTACAAAGGAACCCATCATTAAGGAACTCAACTAATTTATTAGTTTGTTTAACTTGGTTTGGTTGGACATGGACAACGTGTCCAACCATTCTTTGGTTTATAAAAAGCCATTTTTATAAAGCAAAGAGTGGTTGGGCAAGGCTTAACACTCAAAAATAAGATATAGGAGCAATATTATGGTAACATTGATAAACGGACTCAGTTTGGGCAGTATATATGCGCTCATTGCGTTGGGCTACACAATGGTATACGGTATAGCTAAAATGCTTAACTTTGCCCACGGTGATATCATCATGGTTGGTGCTTATGCTGTTACGGTAACACTCGCAACCACAACTTCTCCCGTTGCGGCAGTTGTTGCGGCTATTATTATTTGTACGATTTTAGGTATTTTGGTCGAAAAGCTGGCGTATAAGCCACTTAGAGGTGCGTCGCCTCTTGCAGTGCTTATTACTGCAATCGGTGTGAGTTACTTTTTACAGGGCGCAGCACAGATTGTGTTTGGCTCAAAAACAATGCCCGTATCTGATCAGTGGCAGTTGCCTGCAATAGAATTTTTGCAGAAAAACGGCATCACAACTGCTGCGGCAGTTACACTTGTATGCGGCGTTATAATCATGGCAGGTCTTACTGTGTTCATTAAGTTCACAAAAACCGGTAATGCCATGCTTGCGGTAAGTGAAGACAGAGGCGCGGCAGTGCTTATGGGCGTTAACGTTAACAGAATTATATCAGTTACATTTGCTATAGGTTCTGCGCTTGCGGCATGCGCGGGTATGTTCTACCTTTTCCAGATTCCCGCAACAAGCCCCACATTGGGTGCAATGCCCGGTATTACAGCTTTTACCGCAGCGGTTATCGGCGGTATCGGTTCTATCCCCGGCGCGATGGTAGGTGGCGTGCTTTTGGGTGTTATTGAAAAGTTCTGCCTTGCAACACCTGCACTTGCATCTTATACAGTTGCAATCAAGTTCAGCTTGCTTATTATAATTTTGCTCTTTAAGCCCACGGGCTTGTTGGGCAAGGTAACGAGAGAGAAGGTGTGATAATGGGAAAGGCTAATCAGACAAAAGAAAGAAAAAAGCTTAATATCAAGCCTAAGCATATGCTTAACTATTCTCTCGTAATCGCACTTTTGGTGTACGGATTGGTAATGCTTATGACAGGCGGTTTGCGCCTTTCCGTTGCGCAACTTTTGGCACAGATGGGTTATAGTATTATTCTTGCTGTATCACTTAACTTTGTTGTAGGCTTTTTGGGAGAGCTGAGCCTCGGTCACGCAGGATTTATGTGCATTGGTGCATACATAGGCGGTTTTTGCGCGGTATCGCTCAAAGCAACAATGGGTGACAAGCTTGTTGTGCTTCTTATCGGCATGCTTATTGGCGGTCTTGCGGCAGCACTCTTTGGCTTTATTATAGGTCTTCCGTCTCTTAGACTTAAGGGTGACTATCTTGCAATTGTTACACTTGCATTTGGCGAAATTGTGCGTAATATTTTCATGAATCAGGAAATGTTCGGCGGTGCTATGGGTATGAGAACTGCTGATATCATTTATGACACAAGACGTGAACCCGGTCTTTTTCTTGTAGCGTTGGTTGTTGCGCTTGTGATGCTTTTTGTTATTCAAAATCTCGTAAGAAGTAAGCACGGCAGAGCAATCACAGCTATCCGCGATAACGAAATTGCGGCTAAGGCGATGGGTATCAACGTAACTTTCTACAAGCTTTTTGTATTTGTTGTTGCGGCGTTCTTTGCAGGCTGTGCCGGCGTTATCTACGCACACACAACAACTCCTGTGCTTTACTCATTCTTCTCGTATAACTATTCTATCGAAATTTTGGTAATGGTTGTATTAGGTGGTATGGGTTCTATTTCAGGTTCTATTCTTTCGGCAATATTTATTACATTTATCAATTATACACTCCAGAGCCAGCTTTCCGGTGACTTGGCGTCACTTCGTAACCTTATTTACGCAATAATCCTTATTGTTGTTGTAATTTTCGGTAACGCTCCTGCGCTTAAGAGCTTCAGAGAAAAATACTCTATCAGAGGATTTTTGGCTAAGCGTGCAAAGAAAAAGAATTTTGAACCCTCTAAGAGAAAAGACGACGAGGCAGCTTGGGATCGCGTGCCTACAAAGATAAAAATGGATGCACTTCTTTCTACAGATTTGAACGTAAACTACACTCCCGCGCGTCCTGAGGATAAAGTGAGCGGAAAGGAGGGCAAATAAGATGGAACAGAACGAAAAAGTAATGCTTAAAACCGAAAATCTCGGTATCACATTCGGCGGACTTAAAGCCGCACAGGATGTTAATATCACAATCAAGGAAAAACAGCTCTACGGTCTTATTGGCCCTAACGGTGCAGGCAAAACAACACTTTTCAACCTTCTTACGGGTGTTTATAAACCCACTGCAGGCAAGTTCTACCTTGATGGCAAAGAGCTTACCGGCAAAAGTCAGGAGGCTATTAACCGCAAGGGTATTGCAAGAACTTTCCAGAATATTCGTCTTTTTAATAACATGACGGTTATCCGTAACGTTATGGTGGGCTTGCATAATAATCCTGAGTTTAAGTGCTCGCCATTTACGAGCATGTTCCGTCTCCCCAGACATTTCAAAACAGAAAAGAAAATGCGCGAAAGAGCAAAGGAATTACTCCGTATATTTGACCTTGAAGACGAAAGAAACCTTCTTGCGTGCAATCTTTCCTATGGTAAACAGAGAAAACTTGAAATCGCAAGAGCACTTGCTACAAATCCAAAACTGTTGCTTCTTGACGAGCCTGCCGCAGGCATGAACCCCAACGAAACCCAGGAGTTGATGGATACTATCCGTTTTATCAACAAAGAGTTTGGCTTGACAATACTTCTTATCGAGCACGATATGAAGCTTGTTTCGGGTATTTGTGAGGAACTTACCGTGCTTAACTTCGGTAAGGTTTTGGCACAGGGCAAAACAAAGGACGTTCTTAACGATTCTGAAGTTATCAAAGCATATATCGGTGATTAAGGAGGGACATTCATGGCACAGAATAACAATGTTTTATTAAGCGTTAATGATCTTGAAGTTTGCTATGGTATGATCCGTGCGATCAAGGGTATATCTTTTGAGATTAATGAAGGCGAAATCGTTGCACTTATCGGTGCAAACGGTGCAGGTAAGACAACAACACTTCATACAGTGTCGGGTCTTTTGAAACCTACAAATGGTACTATTCTTTTTAAAGGACAGGATATTTCCAAGGTTCCGGCGCATAAGATTGTTTACATGGGTATGGCGCATGTTCCCGAGGGAAGACGCGTATTCCAGCAGCTTAGTGTGTACGAAAACCTTAAGCTTGGTGCGTATACTCGTAGCAACAAAAAGGAAATCGAAGAAACTATCCAAATGGTTTACAAGCATTTTCCGCGTCTTGAAGAAAGAAAAAATCAGATAGCAGGTACACTTTCCGGTGGCGAACAGCAGATGCTGGCTATGGGTCGTGCTCTTATGAGCAAGCCCGAGATCGTTCTTATGGATGAACCTTCTATGGGTCTTTCTCCTCTTCTTGTAAAGGAAATCTTTGCTATTATTGAAGAACTCCACAAGGCAGGCACAACAATCCTCCTTGTTGAACAAAATGCAAAAATGGCGCTTAGCGTAGCGGATAGAGCATACGTTTTGGAAACAGGCAGTATCGCTATGAGCGGTAAGGCAAGCGACATGCTTGAAAACGACGATATTAAAAAAGCATATCTCGGACAGTAAGAAAAAGCCACCCATACGGGTGGCTTTTTTAGGTAATAAGTAATAGCGAATTGGGAATAAGTAAGGTAGGGATTTTGCCTTGCAAAATCCTTTTTGATTGTGGCAACCTATTAACCCCAAAACAATGTGTGGTTGATGGCAACGAAAAAGTCAATTGCAGAGAAAATAATAACGCCCACAACAATCTTGAAAACCTGATTTGAAAGTCTGTCGATGTCATCAGCTTTGCTGTGCTTGTTTACGCTCAAACTCAAAATCACTGCATAAAGAGCAGCTACTGCGCAGACAACGGCTGTTAACAATGTTGTGTATCCTATTGCGAAATTACCGATACCTAAACAAATAGTGATAATGTTCATTACCAAAGACAGCAATGCTACTATACGCAAAGTTTTAATTGACGATTTTTTTGAATCTGTTACCAACTTGTCGCTATTTGTATCAGCAATGCCGTTGCTGTCACAATTTGCGGTTTCTTTTCCGGCATTTTCCTGAATGTATTTGGCTACCTTTGCAGCTTCTTCTCTTTGGCTAAAAGGATAAGCTAATGTATAAAACCAAGAACCTACCGAAAGCTGAATAACGCCATTTTGAATACTCGATGCGGGCGCATCACTGACGGTAACTTTATGTACGGCAGACAACGGAATTCTTTTGTTTCCGTAAATTATGATGTCGCCATCTATTGTCCAACTTTTCATGCCAAATGCTTTAAATGTAACTAACATATTATACCTCTTTTCATGTTTTTATAAATTTGTAGTATTAATCGGCAGTGTTTACTCTGTCAACAGCTCGTTTATAGTTCTCTATGTCGCGTTGCGTTTGGTTATAATTATCAACGGCACGTTGATAAGCTTCGTTTGCATGCTCGGCAGCTTCTTCGGCTTCTCTTAATGCTCTTTCTTCTTTACTTTCACAGGCACAAAACGACAAGACCAAAGCTGTTGCCACAGCAAATATAAAAAACTTTTTCATTTTTTGCTTTCTCCTTTCTGAAATCTCACGCAACAAAATATGCGCGGAGGAGTTAAATGTTCCTTTTTGAAACAAATAATGACTGATTCGCTTATAATTATACAGCTTGATACTGATTTTGTCAATAAGATTTTAAATTAGGTTATTCTGATGCTTCGCCTAAATCCATAGCCGCATCCTGTTTTGGGATTTTGTAAAGTTTTTGTGCCAATATACTCCATTTATAGTTAAACGACTTGGTACTTGTTTCGTTAACCTGTATGCGAGTTATATTTCCTACAGCAAAATGTATAGTATACGTGATTTCTTAGTGATTGGCGGTGCCCTTTGCAAATTATAGTAATTATTTGCACTAAAATATTACTATAAAACAATTATATAGACAAATATTTAGTTTGTCAAGATATACATACTAAATTAATAGTATAATTAAATTGCGCAAGGAGTGATTTAGTATGAATGAATATCGAAATCGAATACGAGATCTTAGAGAAGATATGGACTTAAGACAAATTGATGTTGCCATGGCAACAGGGATAGATCAAAAAACATTGTCTAATTACGAAACAGGAAAAACAAATCCCGATAGTTATTCGGTAATAAAACTGGCAGAGTTTTTTGGCGTGACAACAGATTACTTGTTAGGGTACTCAAAATCAAATTTAAAAACAAAGAAAGAAATTATAGATAAGCTTACCGACATCGAAGATGAAATCGGTGCGATAAAAAGAATAATGAATGAGTAAGGCTTCGGAGATTTTCCGAAGCCTTATTTTAATGCACCTAAAATAAAAACACCGCAGGATTTCTCCTACGGTGTTATGAAGTATCGGCTTTGCCGATATGAAGTTAAGTGTTTCTTGATTGTTCCGTAAGGAATACTTCATTGCCGAAGGCAACTTAACATTTCGCTTGCGAAACACTTAGTTCAGACCGCAAAAAAAGGAAGTAGATTAGACTTCCTTTTTTTTAGTGGTCTGAGTGGGGAGACTCGAACTCCCTATCCTTTGAACCCCATTCAAGCACGCTTCCGTTTGCGGTGCCCTGCATTGGCTTCGCTTTCGCTTGCCACTTGCAGACCGCGGCACAACCCTGCGCCCTCGCTCAATCATCCGCAGGAGGCGGTCGGGCTCGGTTCCAATCAGCGCCACGCGCAGCTTGTTAGCGTTTCTCCCAATAAACAAAAACGCCGTAGGAATAAATCCTACGGCTGGTCTGAGTGGGGAGACTCGAACTCCCGGCCTCTTGAACCCCATTCAAGCACGCTACCAATCTGCGCTACACCCAGATATTAAGTTGTTGTCACCTCGTGACTACCTTATGAATTATAATTGATAAAACAACATTTGTCAATAGTAAATTTCAAAAAAACAAAAATTATTTTATCGTCTCTAAAAGGTCGGATATGTCACAATTCAAAGCTTCACAAATACGAGCAAGAACAAAGCTGTCGTAACGAACGACTTTGTTCTTATAATAATTATCAATTATCTGATACTGTATGCCTGTCTGCTTTGCAAGCTCATATCGGCTTATATTGTGTTTAGCCAATAATTTATCAAGGGTTAATCGAACTGTAAGCATAAAATCAACTCCTGTATCTATTTTAATAAAGATATATTTACTTGACAATTTATTTGATTAAGTATACTTATATAAAGATATAATTCGAGAGAGGTGTTGAAAATATGAAAAAATTGATTGCAATAATACTTACATTAATTATGTGTGTCGGGTTGGTCGGTTGCGGAGGCAGCACAGAAGAATCTGTTGAAAGCAAAGTTGCAGATGCGGTGAGAAGTCGTGTTATGACAGAGGTTATGTTAAGATATGACACAAAAGGCTCGCCCACTATTACAACTTTTGTAGAAGACCAGGGCGGAAACAACTATGTTGTAACAGGCAAAGTTACGGTAATGGACAAATACGGAGACTCGTATACCGGTAAATATGATGCCACAGCAGAATACAACCCCGAAACAGAAGATTGCGATGTAGACGTAACAATCGGAACTCTTTATAAGGATTAATTAATGATATAGTGCAACCTGCACAAAAACCGCCAAGAAATCTTGGCGGTTTTTCACATAAAGATAGAA
>CAZNIC010000019.1:0-27919 GCA_964572985.1 uncultured Oscillospiraceae bacterium | reverse complement strand
ACCGTGACCTTTTTGACACAGAGGTTATGGATATTTTAACTCCTTATCCCTCCACTGTTATTGACAAGTTCAACGCTCTTTACGAAAAGAGCAGTAAGGACGCTACAGACTATTTCTACAAGCTCTCCTGCGACAACAACTACATCCGTCGCGGCAGAATCAAAAAAGACGTTAAATGGGAAGTTGATTCCCCCTACGGTGAGATTGAAATTACAATCAACCGCTCCAAGCCCGAAAAAGACCCCAAGGCTATCGCAGCAGCAAAATTGCAGGCATCCGTGAGCTATCCTGCTTGCCAGCTTTGCGTTGAAAACGAAGGCTATGCGGGTAGAGTTAATCATCCCGCAAGAGCAAACCACAGAATTATTCCCATCGATATCATCGGTCAGGAATGGTGCTTCCAGTACTCTCCTTACGTTTACTACAACGAGCATTGCATCGTGTTTAATAGTAAGCACGTGCCCATGGTTATCGATGACAAGGTTTTCGGTAAGTTACTTGACTTTATCACACGCTTTAACCATTACATAGTTGGTTCTAATGCAGATTTGCCCATCGTTGGCGGTTCTATCCTCACACATGAGCATTTCCAGGGTGGCAACCACGTGTTTGCTATGCACAAGGCTGAAAGCGAAAAGTTCTATACTATCGCAGGTTTTGAAGACGTTGAAGTATCTCGTCTTAACTGGCCCATGAGCGTTATCCGCCTTAAGAGCTCCGACACAGCAAAGATTTGTGAGCTTTCTGCTAAGATTCTCTCTTCCTGGAGAGGCTATACAGACGAAGATGCGTTCATCTTTGCCGAAACAGAGGGTACACCTCATAACACAATCACACCCATCGCTTCTATGGCTGACGGCAAGTACGTTATGGACCTTGTTCTTCGTAACAACATCACAACAGACGAGCATCCCATGGGTGTATATCATCCTCATGCTGAATATCACCACATCAAGAAAGAAAACATCGGTCTTATCGAGGTTATGGGTCTTGCGGTGCTTCCTGCACGTCTTGTTGAAGAACTTGACGCAGTTGCAGATTGCCTTGTTAATAACAAGCCCATGAATACTCCCGAAACAGAATCTCACGCCCAGTGGGCTGAAATGATTAAGGCAAACTATGCTGATATCAACTCTGACAACGTAATGGATATCCTCCACGACGAAGTTGGTAAGGTATTCGTAGGTGTGCTTGAACACGCAGGCGTTTATAAGCGTGACGATGCGGGCAAGGCAGCGTTTGACAGATTTGTTTCACAAATCTGAAATGCAGAAGGCAAAATGCAAAGTGCAAAATGAATGAAAAAAGTCTCGGATTTTCCGAGACTTTTCTTTTACTTTCTTTTTTTCGTCGTGGGTTTCTTAACCGAATACCCAAATGAGCCGATCTTCTTGCCCAGTGCAAAATACTGACCGTGAGCATAAGCTGCAAGAGAACATTTTTCAATATGGAACTTGCCCTTTTCGTCAACATATCTTTTGTCAACATTAACGGCAACAATGTCTGCCATAAACATATCGTGGCTACCCAGGTGCACCACGTCTGTCACCTTGCACTCAAGGCTAATCGGACTTTCTGCAACCATCGGGCAACCTACAATCGATGCTTTTTCCTTAGTCAGCTTACAATCTGCAAACTTGTCGGTGTTCTTGCCACTTCTACATCCGCAATAGTCAATGGAGCGGATAATGTGGCTTGAGGGCATATTTATCACAAATTCGCCCGATTCCTTAATCATATGGTGGGAATATCTCTCAGGGCGGATTGATACATATGTCTTGGCAGGCTCACTGTTTATAATTCCGCACCACGCGGCAGTTATCAGATTATCCTCGCCATTTAAGCTACAACTTACCAGCACGGGTGGCACAGGCGCGAGTATTGTTCCGGGTTTCCAAACTTGTTTTGCCATAATTATTCTCCTTTAATTTGATTAGGTCGGCGGACCGTCGGGGACGCCGGTCCCTACAATGCGCGGTCTTTAGCGATAGGTAGTTAAATCTTTAATAACCTCGCTTGCCAGTATAAGCCCTGCAACAGAGGGCACAAAAGCACAGCTTCCGGGAGCATGGCGACCGTTTTGACTGTCGGCAACTTTGTTTTGCGGTTGTTCTTTTGAATACACGACCTTTAATTTTTTAACACCGCGCTTTTTTAACTCTGTGCGCAAAACACGTGCCAACGGGCATACACTTGTCTTGTAAATATCCGTTACCTCAAACTGCGTCGGGTCTAATTTGTTACCCGTGCCCATTGATGCTATGAGGGGCACGTTCAGTTCGTCGCATTTTTGAGCAAGGTATATTTTCGCTGTCACCGTGTCGATTGCATCTACAACATAGTCAAACTGTGTAAAATCAATGGCATCTGCAGTTTCGGGCAGGTAAAACATATTGTATTCTGTTATTTTGATATCGGGGTTGATGTCAGTTAGTCTTTTTTTTGCGGCGGCGGTTTTCATCATGCCTACAGTAGATGTGAGAGCAAAAATCTGGCGGTTAATGTTACTTACACTTACAGTGTCATTGTCAACAAGTGTAAGTGCGCCGACTCCGCTTCGAGCGAGTGCCTCGCAAACATAACCCCCAACTCCGCCAACACCAAAAACGCAAACGTGAGCATTCTTAAGTTTTTCCATTGCATCAGAACCTAAGAGTAGCTCTGTGCGTGAAAATCTTTCGTTCATAAAATCACCTGTGAATATAATAACACAACATATGTAGTTTTTCAACAAAACATTTCTCCGCACTAGGGACGGGTTAATTTTGTGGAGAAATCTCCGCATTTTTAACCCGTCCCCAGTGCGGACAGCCTTTGTTTTGATGCTTTTTGATATGATTGTAGAAGCAGCTATTGTGACTGTCGATAAACCTATTTTTTACCATAATCGCGAAGGGTTCGGGAAAGAAGGTTTCCCGAGTGTAATAGGTGGGGTTAATCGCATTCACCCCACCGAAAGTGCCGATTTTAGGGGGCGACCGATTAATTGTCATCTACCGTTGGGGACAGTCCCCCTTTGGTAAATCGGGAGACGATTTACCAAAGAAGACTTGCGAGCCTTTGTTGGGACAGTCCCCAACGGTCCTATTGGATTTATTCAAAAAAATATTGAAAATAAGTATTACAACAGTCTTCCCTGGTGTGAAAAGGGAGGTTTGAGAAAATAGTACAGAACGGAGCGAAGTGAGCGACGGCGTACATGGGTACTCCTAAGCTCACTTCGCTCTGTAGCACAAAGCATAAATAAAAAAGAAGGGATTTCCAAAGAAATCCCTTCTTTACTTCAGAAATAATTGATCCGATACAAGCAAATTTATAATTTACATTTGCTTTGTGCGGTCGGTGCTGTTTTATCAAAGCGATCCGATTTTAAAAATTATTGACTGCAGCCTTTTCGATTGCAACGCCCTGTCTGTATGTTACCATATAGTCGTTGAAGCCCTTAACATCGTCGGGGTTGGGAGCAAGTGTAGAGCCCTCATACTTATCGAACACCTTGTTATTAAGGAAGTCTTCAAGTGTTTCGCGTCCTTGTTTTTCAACAGCGTATGCTGCAAGGAGTGCCATGCCCCAAGCGCCGCCTTCGCCTGCTGTACTCATAACAGTAACAGGTGTGTTCATAGCAGCTGCCATAAGGGACTGACCAACGCGCTCTGTCTTAAAGAGACCGCCGTGACCGAGGAGCATATCAAGCTGAACATTTTCCTTTTCAAAGAGGATGTCCATACCGATTTTAAGTGTTGCCATAGTTGCATAAACCTGTGCACGCATAAATTCGGGAAGTGTAAGCTTAACGTCAGCCTTTCTTGTAACAAGGGGTCTGCCTTCTGCTACATCTGTGATTGTTTCGCCGGAGATGTAGTTGTAGGAAAGGATGCCGCCGCAGTCCTTTGCGCCCTTTTCAGCTTCAAAATAAAGTGTATCATAAAGCTTGGGTGTGGAGTATTCAACGCCCATTGCCTTAAGTACCTGACCAAAGAGTTTAACCCAGTTATCGAGGTCTGTACAGCAGTTGTTGCAGTGTACCATTGCAACGGGTGCACCTGTGGGTGTTGTAACCATGTCGATTTCTGTGTAAACGCCCTTAAGTGCTCTTTCAAGTACTGCCATAGCAAAGATAGATGTACCTGCAGAAACGTTACCTGTTCTGGGAGCAACAGAGTTTGTTGCAACCATACCTGTACCTGCGTCGCCTTCGGGAGCAGCCATGGGGATGCCTGCTTCGAGTTTGCCTGTGGGGTCAAGGAGCTTAGCACCTTCTGCTGTCAATACGCCTGCATCGTCACCTGCATTGAGTACAGAAGGGATAACGTCACGGAGAGAGAAGGGAAGGTCATTAACCTTTAAGAGGCCATCAAATGCTTCGACCATATCCTGGTCATAGTCGCACTTATTTGAGTCAATGGGGAACACACCGCTGGCTTCACCAACACCTAAAACCTTTTTGCCTGTAAGCATCCAGTGAACGTAGCCTGCCAAGGTTGTAACAAAAGCGATGTCCTTAATATGTTCTTCCTTATTGAGGATTGCCTGGTAAAGGTGAGCAATAGTCCAACGCTGGGGAATGTTGAAGTTAAAGAGCTTAGTGAGCCTGTCAGCAGCTTCTTCTGTGATAGCGTTACGCCATGTACGGAAAGGAACAAGCTGCTTGTTATCCTTGTCAAATACTATGTAGCCGTGCATCATAGCGGAAAAACCAAGTGCACCAACCTTTGTAAGTTCTACGCCGTAAGTTTCCTTTACGTCTGCTACCATTTTTGCATAAGCGTCCTGCACGCCTGCCCAAACAGATTCAAGAGCGTATGTCCATACGCCGTTCTCTAACTTGTTTTCCCAGTCGTGTCCGCCGGATGCAATGGGGGAATGGTCGCTGCCAATTAAAACTGCTTTGATTCTTGTAGAACCAAATTCGATACCGAGGGCGGTTTTGCCGCTTTCAATATCCTTTATAATCATATTCTTGTCCATTTGTAAACCCTCCTTAATATAGTTACAGTAATTATATCAATAAAATGTGTCAAAATCAATACATTTCTTCGATGTCAAAGTGTTCGGGCAAAAGCTCTTTAAGCGAGAATGTTTTGTTTTTCAAAATTATCAAAAAATCCTCCTCGCAGAATTCGCTCATAACCTGACGGCAACATCCGCAAGGCGGACAATTGGTGGAATTACTGTTTGCGATTGCAATCGCTTTAAAATCCGTCACACCTTCACTTATTGCTTTTGTAAAAGCAACACGCTCTGCACAAATCGTTGCACCATAGGCAATGTTCTCGACATTACAGCCTGTGAAAACCCTGCCGTCCTTGCTCATAAGCGCCGCACCAACCTTGAACCGTGAGTAGGGGGCATAGGCGTATTTCAAAGCATTTTCAGCTTGTTTATACAAGTTTTCCATAAAAACCTTCCTCTCCTGCAGCGTATTCAATATTGAGTGCGTCCCTTATTGTAGCGGCAATGTTGGCAAAGTTCTTTGTTTTGCCCAAATCAATCGCTTTCAACCCAGGCGAATAAATAATAACAGGCACGTTTTCGCGAGTATGGTCTGTAGTTTTTGTAAACGCCGGGTCACAGCCATGGTCAGCCGTTATTATGAGCATATCATCATCTGTAAGATTTGATAAAATCTCGGACAAATACATATCAAATTCGTTAAGCGCCTTTGCATAGCCGTCAATATCGCGCCTGTGTCCGTAAAGCATGTCAAAGTCCACCAGGTTAACAAAACAAAGCCCCGTAAAATCACGCTTTGTGAGCTCAATCGTTTTTTTGATGCCCTCAAGGTTTGAATGGGTAAGATAGCTTTCCGTCACACCGCGCTGGGCAAAAATATCCGCAATTTTGCCTACGGAAATTACATCCATGGAGCGACTTACAGCATCAAGAATAGTGTCCTTGGGAGGCATAAGCGAAAAATCACGTCTGTTTGCCGTGCGTTTGAAGCTTCCGCTTGTGCCCGCAAAGGGGCGTGCAATAACCCTGCCCACTCCGTGCTCGCCCGTAAAGATTTCGCGTGCAATCTCACAAATGCGGTAAAGCTCGTGAAGGGGTACAACCTCTTCGTGTGCGGCAATCTGCAACACACTGTCAACAGAGGTGTATACAATTAAATCACCTGTTTTTACGTGCTCGTCGCCGTACTCTTCAATAGCGGTAATGCCCGAAGAAGGTGCGTTAAGCAAATAACCCCTGCCGCACCTTTTGGAAAACTCAGAAAGTAAATCCTCAGGAAAACCGTCGGGATAAGTGGGGAAAGGATGCTTTGATACTACACCTGCCATTTCCCAATGCCCGGTGGTGGTGTCTTTTCCTCGTGAAATTTCTTCCAGTCTGCCGTATGAGGCGATGGGGTTTTCCTCGTGAGGCAGATAATCCGTCAGGTTGCCGAGTCCCATTTTCAAAAGATTTGGTATATTAATATATTTGCTTTTACATATGCTTTTAAGAGTATCTGTACCTGCGTCGCCAAACTCATGCGCGTCGCACGCACCGCCTACTCCGAAGGAGTCAAGCACAATCAAAAAAAAACGTTTCATATTTTATCCATCCTTACCGCTGTATCAAGGGCAATTTCTATCATTTCGTTGAAAGTCGTTTGCCTTTCTTCCGAGGTTGTTTCTTCTTTGGTAACAAGATGGTCAGAAACCGTCAAAATGGCAAGTGCTCTTTTACCCAGCCTTGCGGCTGTCATATAAAGTGCAGCAGCTTCCATTTCCACGGCAAGTACGCCCATTTTTTGCCATGACGCTACCACCGAGGGGTTGTCGTTGTAAAAAACATCACTTGATAAAATTGCACCTATATGTACCCTGTCACTCTTTTCTCGTGCAACCGTTACGGCGTTTTCCAAAAGAGTGTAATCAGCTGCCGCAGAAAACGTACCGGGGAGCTGATACTGAGAGGCAAAGTTCGTGTCATAACATGCGCTCTGCGCCAATATAACGTCTCTTACCTTAACTTTTTCGCTGTATCCGCCTGCACTGCCCACACGGATAATGTTTTCAACATCGTACTCAGAAAAAAGCTCATAGGAGTAAATGCCTATAGAAGGCATACCCATACCCGATGCCATAACGCTGACAGGGGTGTTTTTATATGTGCCGGTATAGCCCTGAATTCCACGGACATTGTTTACAAGGCGAGGATTTTCAAGAAAATTCTCTGCAATATATTTTGCGCGCAGGGGGTCTCCGGGCATCAAAACCGTTTTAGCAAAATCGCCTTTTTGTGCGCTGTTATGTGGGGTCATAAATGGTCAATCCTTTCTGAAGTGGGTTTTAGTTTGAGGATTTAACTATTTTTACTATTCTGCTGGTGCCAAGTCTGTCTGCACCAAGGGCAATAAAATCCTCTGCGTCCTCAATTGAAGATATACCGCCTGCCGCCTTTATTTTTTTGCCGTTTGTAATATGCTTTTTAAAAAGTGCAACGTCCTCACGTGTTGCGCCTCCTTTTGAAAAGCCCGTGCTTGTTTTGATAAAATCGGCATCAGATTGAGATACTATCTCACACATTTTAATTTTTTCATCATCTGTCAAAAGGCATGTTTCGATAATAACCTTAAGCAGTTTTCCGTTGCATGCACTTTTCACGGCATTGATTTCGTTCAAAATATAGTCGTAGTCTTTTTCTTTGAGCTTGCCTATATTAATCACCATGTCAATTTCGTCTGCACCGTCTTCTACGGCAAGCTTTGTTTCGATAAACTTTACCTTGGAAACACTGTAGCCTGTTGGAAAGCCTATAACCGTGCATATTTTGACCCTGCCTTGTGCATATTCAGCAGCCTTTTTCACAAAAGACGCAGGTATACAGACGGATGCCGTCTCGTATTTTATACCGTCATCAATAATATTTTTAATCTCTTCCCATGTTGCGCAGGGAGAAAGCAATGTATGGTCAACCTTTGACAAAATGTTTTTCATAAAACAGGTCTCCTTTGGTTTGATTGGGAAATTAAAATTTTTATTGCTTCAACGGCGATGCGGATTGCATAATCTGTATCGTGTATGATTTCATCGGGAAGGTTCATCTCGCGTCTGGTCTGATTACCTACAACCGCCAGTACCGACCCAACCTTCACGCCTCTTACGCCGCCGACTATAAAAAGAGCAGCAGATTCCATTTCGCTGGCAAGCGCACCGCATTTTATCCATGCGTCCCAGTCCTCTCTGAGCTTTGCACCCACGGGCATTGTGTCGGGCGAATGCTGACCGTAAAACGAGTCCTTGCACTGCACAACACCAAGGTGATGCTTTATATTAAGGCTGTCAGCAGCCTCTTTGAGTGCCGTTGTAACCGAAAAATCGCTCACGGCAGGGTATTCTATGGGCGCATATTCCTTTGAGGTACCTTCTTGCCTTATTGCACCTGTTGCGATAACAGCTTCGCCTGCTTTAACCAAGGGTGCCATGCCGCCGCTGGTTCCAACTCGTATGAATGTATCGGCGCCTATATGGCACAATTCTTCAAGTGCAATTGCGGCAGACGGACCGCCTATGCCTGTTGAACATACAGACACCTTTTCGCCCAAAAGCGTGCCCGTGTATGTCACGTATTCGCGATTATGCCCCACAAGGCGGGGATCGTCAAAATATGCGGCAATTTTTTCGCATCTTCCCGGATCTCCCGGCAGTATAACATAGCGACCTACGTCGCCTTTTTTTAATCCGATGTGATATTCTTTGTTTTCTGAGTATACTAATGACATAAAAACACCTCCGCGTGCGGTATCAGTATAATTCTATCATGTAGAGGAAGTCTTGTCAAACTTGACATTAAGGGCAAATTATTATAAAATGATAGTTAGAGAAATTGTAAAAAGGAGATTGGAAAATGAACACAAAGAAAATACTTGTAGTTGAAGATGAAAAGCCTATTTCTGATATATTAAAATTCAATCTCGTGAAATCGGGTTATGAGGTTATCTGTGCCTATGACGGCGAAGAAGGGCTTAATCTTGCCCTTTCTGAAAACGTTGACCTTATCCTGCTTGATGTTATGCTTCCCAAAATGGAAGGCTTTGATGTATTGAAGAGCGTTCGTGAGAAAAAACAGAGTGTTCCGATTTTGATGCTTACTGCCCGCGAAGAAGAGGTGGATAAGATACTCGGTCTTGAATGGGGCGCAGATGACTATATTACAAAGCCCTTTTCCATGCGTGAGCTTCTTGCGCGTGTCAAGGCGAATTTGCGTCGCAGCGTGGCAGATGTGGAGCAGACAGCGTCGGAAGAGGCTGTATTTGGCTCTCTTGCTATTAATTATTCGCGTTATGAAGTTTCTAAAAACGGCGAAATGGTTGAACTCACACTCCGCGAATTTGAGCTTTTGAAGTTTATGGCATCACAGCCGGGGCTTGTATTCTCCCGCGAAATGCTTCTTGAAAAGGTGTGGGGATATGAGTATTTCGGCGACGTAAGAACCGTTGACGTAACTATCCGCCGTCTCCGCGAAAAAATCGAGGACGACCCTGCACATCCTCTTATAATCATGACAAAGCGCGGGATTGGGTATTATCTGAATAAATAACTACTTTAGGCTACTTTGATTAGGTAATTGCAGCTGTTTTATAATGTATGGAGACACAGCCATTTATTCATTTGCAGTTTTGCTTGCAGAAATGCGAGATTATGGGTTGATTTTGGGTAGGCAATGTCCCCAAAGTGGGTTTTAGTAACATAGGTGGTAAAATAGTATGTTCAAAAGTATTCAGTGGAAAGTAATAGCGATTTTCTTACTGCTTACGCTGTCGGTTATGATAGTGGTAGGTACTTTTTTGCTGCAGAATATTTCTGCCTATTACCATGATGACTTTGCAACAACCCTTTCGGCTCAGGCGTTTACACCATCTGTACAAGCCGAGCTTGAAGGTGCTGCAAAAGCGGAAAACCCCGTAGGCGAGCTTACCGAGATTATGAACATATATTCGGTAAGAATGATGATTGACTCGTACCGTAATTATTACATCCTTGATGCCGAAAGCGGCGAAATACTTTCTTCAAGCGAATCCGGCAGGTCAAAAATTGAGGTTACGCCAAATCTTCTTAAGGCTATGGACGGCAATATCGGAAGCGAGATTGACCGCTCGGCAGAATATATGGACTACGCCTTGCCTGTTAAAAACGGTGACAAGACTGAATATATTATCTATATCATTGACAGCAAAGAAGAACTGTATGATATTATTCGCAATATCTTTATCAATATTTTGTGGGCACTTGTTTTTGGTCTTTTAATCAGTGCGTTTATAGGTCTTATACTATCACGTACAATTATTATGCCCATATCAAACCTGCAGGTAAGAGCCGAACAGCTCTCCGAAGGTGAGTTCGGGCACCGTATTGAAGTAAAAAGCCGTGACGAAATCGGCAGGCTTACCATGGCTTTTAACGACATGGCGGCGCGCATTGACGAAAACTTGTCCGACATTGAGGCAGAAAAAAACAAAGTTGAAGCAATTCTCAGCCAAATGACTGACGGAATTGTTGCCTTTGACCAGACAGGTGTACTTATTCACTCAAATAATGCCGCAAACGAATATTTGCCCAAGAAAGAAGAAACTACTTTCAACGATTTTGTGGAATATCTTGACCTAGACCTTACGCTCGAACAGCTCAACTATCTTGACCGCAACCGCGTTGTTGAACGTCAGGCAAATATCGGCACAAAGATTATACGCACGCTTTTTGCTCCCTATGCTGACGAATCCGACAAAAACGGCGGTACGGTAGTAGTTATTGCCGATATCACCGAGCAGACAAAGCTTGAGAGCGCAAGAAGAGAGTTTGTTGCAAACGTATCACACGAGCTGAGAACTCCCATCACAACCATAAAAAGCTATGCCGAAACCATTCTTGATATGGCAGAGGAGGAAACACCGGAAACCGGATTTATCAAGGTAATCGAGCAGGAAGCGGACCGAATGACAAGAATTGTAACCGACCTTCTCACTCTTTCAAAACTGGATAACTCTGCAAAGGTTATGGATAAAAAAGTGTTTGACCTTGCCGGATTGGTGGAAAACGTTGTCCAAAAGCTTAAAATCAATGCAAATAATCAAGGGTTAACGATAAATTTCAGTGCCGAGGGTGATACAAAGAGCTTTTTCGGCGACCGAGACCGTATGGAGCAGGTTATCACAAACATTATTTCCAATGCTGTCAAATATACCCCCTCGGGCGGCAGTATTGACGTGTCCTGTAAAGCCGGCTATACGGAAGCCTGCATCAAGGTGAAGGACAACGGTATCGGTATTCCCGAAAAGGATTTGCCTCGCATTTTTGAACGCTTTTACCGTGTAGACAAGGCGCGAAGCCGTGAAAGCGGCGGTACAGGCTTGGGTCTTGCCATAGCAAAAGAGCTTGTAGAGCTTCATGGCGGCAGGATAAAGCTTGACAGCCGTGAGGGCAAGGGTACAACCGTAACGATTATGCTGCCTATGATTAACGTGTAAAAATGCCCTTTGGGTAAACTTGGTTAATTCCTTTTCAAAAGAAAGATGAATTGTAATATAGGATTAAACTGTCTGTCATTGAATTGTAACATAAATAGTGTATAATGCTATTGAGGAATACTGAAAGTGCCCTCGTATGGAGGTAATCACTATGAAAAAGAAGATTATTTCCGTGCTTTTGGCTTTGTTGATCTTATTTACGGCACAGCTTGCAGCATATGCACATCCGGAATCTGTTCAGGAAGGAAGCCAGAGTACGGTTTCCAACTTAATAACGATTAAAAAACCCGACACAGCCTCTACATCCACGTTGAAGTCTACATACTCAATCACGGGTGTTGGCTCAGAAGGTGTGTCTGTATGTTTTTACGTATTTGACGGTACACAGTTCGTCCCCCAGAAAAATGCGGACGGTACTGTGGCAACATACACAATCGGCTCATCAGGCGTGTTTTATCGCCAGATTTCCCTCAAGGAGGGCAACAACCGCATTTGTGTAAGAGCTGAAGCCCCGGACGGAAACTATCAGCTCAGTTATCTTACAATTAATGTTGTAAAATCAGACGTAGTGGCGGATATTCAAGCATTTTCGCTTAACGTACAGTCCAAGTTAAACGGTTGGCTTAATTAAAATTCAGTATAACAACACAGAGGAAATCCGCATAATATTTGCGGATTTCTTTTGGATTACGATAGAAGAGGTCTGATATGTTCAAAGAACGGGTCAAAACTTCAATAATTGTAATGCTGCTTTTAAACTGTGTGTTTTTAACATATCAGATGTGGTTCAAAAGTGGCATGCTTGGTGCTGACTGGCCGCATTTTTCTTTTGCGGACATTCCGTTTGTGCGCCTTTTTATGGGTGAACAGACAACTGTCAGCGTACCTAAGGAAAACCTCTCAAAACCCCGTAAAATAGTAATTAACGACGGCGGATTGTGGATTCCCTATTATAACACCGACGAAGCTTTTGACAATCTTGATGAAAAAACCTCTGATATATTGAAAAGTCTTTTAAAAGGCGATGCAAAAAGAAGCGGTGCAATAAGCTATGACAAATGGCTCAATTATCTCAGCGGACCCAGTGTGTACGTGGAATATCCCATAAGCGTCAGCCCTAAGATGCTTTCCATGGTGCTCAATACAGGCTTTGAAAAATTTCCCTCCGATATTGCAAACATAAAGGATGCAATTATTATCCCCGAGGGAGACAGTGCAGTGCGCGTGGCAATCCGTGACGCAAACACGGACGAGGCGATGGAGTTTTATATCGAGGACGAAAACCTTTCTTTCCCGGAAGAGGTATTGTCAATGTTTGCTGCCAAGTATCCTCGTGACGGATATTATGAATTTGCATATACAACCCTTTTGGGTGATACCCTCGGTGACGGGTCTGTAGGTATTGATGACCTTGTGCTTTTTTCCGATAACGACTCTGTTTACCGCGATATAAAAGCCTCCAATCCCTTGGAAGGCAAAAAGCATGCTGATGTGTTGAAGGGGTTTTCCTTTGACCCCAATCCCTTGAGGCATTATCCTGACCAGTTCGGGGCGGAATCATATGTCGAAAACTATGCAACCGTCAGGATTTTCCCCGACGGATATATTGAATACAGTGCGGTTGACCCCGAAAAGGGCATCGATTTAGGCAAATCAAAGGACAACCAGTATGAGATTTTGAACGCAGCAATTGACTTTGCCGAAAAGCTCTGGAACGGTGTTTCAAACGAGCCGTTAACAGTACTTGTTTCGGGCATCGAGACAACCGAGACGGGTCACAGGTTTACATTTGACTATTATTACGGCGGTCGTGAAATCGCCGTCAGCCTTGAAAAAAACGGCGTACAGCCTTTGTATCACGCCATAGAAATAGTTACAAACGGCAACAAGATTGTTTCCTACCGTCAGTATCTCAGGCGTTATGAGCAGGCAGATACCGTCACAGAGCAGGAAAACTTTGTTGCTGCGCTGGACTATTTTATCAGTCTTTTTAAAAACGGAAATCACACTATTACAGACCTGTATCCCGGATATTTTGATACCGGCGAAAACAGCGTAACACTCAAAACAACCTGGCTTTCCAGAGTTGATACAAGTGACGAAAGATACCCCAAAAAACAGATACCATAAATAAAATCACAAAGGAGGAGAAGGTTTATGTCGTGGTCAAAAATCAAAAGCATAATGATAGGCATACTTGTGCTCATAAACGCATTTCTCCTTGTTGATATTGCATTGACAAAGTATATGTCTTCTGCACTTCCCAAGGGTACGGGAGAGGATTTTGTAAACGTGCTTAAGCAGAAGAATATTACAATAGAGGAAGAGCTTATCCCTAAATACTATGAAAAAAGGACCACTGTTAGTGTTGAGTTATATTCTCTTGATCAGCTGTCGCAGATGTTTTTGGGCAAAAAGGTGGGATACACATCATCAGGCGACAAAGTAGTTGCAACAACCGATACGGGCGAAATCACCGTAGACGGTAATTATATTACCTTTGCTGGCAAAGGCACACCGGATGAAAAAAACGGCACGGATATATTAAAAGCAATGAAAAATATCGGCATCAGTACAGAAGGTGCTGTGTATGATGAAGACGAGAAAATTGTGAAGCTGGAATTTGATGGTGTAGAGGTAGAAGGAGTCTATCTTGATGTTACACTGTCAAAGGATGGCAAAATAGTCTCTGCTGAGGGCATATGGCCCAAAATCACCCTCGATGGGACAGCGGAAAAGGTCAGTGTTATCACTGCAGTGCTTGATATCAGAAACAGTCTGCCCGAGGGCGCACATATTGCCGATATTGAAAAAATATATATTTTCGAATGTATCAATAATATCCCGCGAATAAGGAACGCATGGCGCATTTCGTCCCAAGGAAAAAGCTATGTTGTCAGCGGATAATTTGTGCATAATGACTAAAATGGCGTCGTTGGAATTGGACAATAGGTCAAAATTACTAAAATGGCGCGGATTGTGTTTGACTTTTTTGAGAATTATGGTATCATAACTAATGTAATAATTAGAAAAAGCCCTCATAAAAGGGCGAAAATAAAGAGTAGACATAATTCGGTCACTAAAAATAAGGGAAAACAAAAAGCCTCCGCATAGCGGAGGCTTTTTTCGTGTTGTGTTTTAATCAATAAGCATCAGAGACCGTCCAGCGTTGCTTGAGGCTGTTGTTTTTAGCCTCCTGAACAAGCCTGTTATCGTCTGTCAGTGTAAGATAAAGTGCTGAATGTACGCTCTTTATGTAGTATGTACCGTCACCGTTCTTTTCAAAAATCCATCTTTGGTTAGTGTCACGGCTTGTCTGCCAGGTGATAATCGGGTCGCCTGCAACAAGTGAGCGGGCACTAACGTCAACGCTCTTTTGTGTGGTAATGTTTTCGATAACATATACCCCCTCGGAATACTCAATAAGCGTCCACTTGAAGCTGTCTGAGTTGTCGTTGGCAAGAGCTTTCAATCCGTCAATATCAGAAAGGTAAATGTCGCCAATGCTGAACGTGCGGTAAGGAGCTTCGCTCTTTTCTTCTGTCTTGGGGGGAGTATAGTTTATTTCTAACTTTACTGCCGAAGAAGATGTCTGATTGAAGTCGTTGCCAAAGGGGATGATAACCCATTTTTGTTTATCGGAGACGGTTTTTGTGTTTTGTATAACGCCGTCGCCTTTGGGTTCGATGGGCAAATGACAGCTGCGTGCTGAAATAAGCGTGCCGCCCGAAACATTTTCAAGGGTAAATTTTTGGTTATCGCCTGTGCCCATATCCCATGTAATAATAGAAACGCCGGGCGTTGTGCCGTGGTTGTTAACGTCAATGTTTTTGCCTGTTAAAACGGATTGAATATGATAATATCCGTCAAATTCTGTTTTTATAAACTTGAATTCCTGGTTTGCGTTTTTGGTATAATCCTGAACAGAAAGCGAATTGTCACCTGCTGTGAGAGCTTGGTGTGTGTCAAGATTTACGATTGCATAGGTTTTGTTCTCTTCGACAACAGTGTCGGCAACGGGAAGCAGCTTTTTTGTGAAAACAAGTGTTGCAGTGTCAGCGTACCATTTTGCCTCCATGCCTACTGCTTCTGCTGCCATATGCGCGGGAAGATATACCATGCCGTTACGAACCAAAACGGAATCAGCCATATTGCCTGCAGGCGTGTATTTTTCGCCATCAATGTAAACCTTTATTTCTTCGCCCTCTTGGGGGAAAAGATTGATACCGTTTACGAAAGCAGATTGTGTTTTTTCGTCAAAGGAATAACGCACGCCGAGTGCCTCGGCAACGGAAGAAAGCGGTACATATGCGGTAGAATCAGAAAAAATCATATCTGAATCTACCGTGACGCCTTCTACTTCCAAATTTACTGCGTGTACGCTTATGCTTAATAAAAGAAAAACACAAAGAAGAACTGAAATAAACTTTTTCATGATTTGCCTCCTTTATTATAAATGTGAAGCTACGAACTCGGCTATTCTGATTGCACCGAAATCGTTTGGATGTGTGCGGTCTAATTGGGGAGAGTGATAGAAAAGATTTTCTGCATCTTCACCCATGGAAACATATATATCTGTAGTAAAGGTGTGCAGGTCTATACACTTAACGCCCAAAACTTCGGCAGCTTTTTTTGCTGCATCACGCCAAGGGTCAAGATAGGTGTTTATTTTGCCGTCTATATATATGAGTCGGTTTATCGGAGTGCAGATGATAAAGTCTGCACCCTTTTCCTCTACCTTTTTGCCTATGGTAACAAGGTTTTCAAAATAGCCTCCGAAAGCTGAGAGCCATGAGTTTTTCTGGTCATTGTGTCCGAACTGACAAAGCACCAAATCACCTTTTTTCAATTTTTCGATGACAGGGTGAATATGACAGGACAGACAGTCCGATGTATGTGTGCCTTGTTCTGCGTGATTGCTTATCGCGTATTTTGACCCGAGAAACATTCCCAGCGCCTGCCCCCAGCCGCCGCAACGAAACATTGGCCCGTCGCCGTAATGGTGCTGGTTGCACACTGTGGAATCGCCAAGGGTATAAACTACTCTCTTTTCGGATTTTTCAATCGATGCCCCAACATTTACGTCACCATCAATGACAATTTCATATGAGTTATCGCGGTAGTTATCCTGCTTTTGAAAATCCGCATCACGCAGACAAACAGCAAATTCTGCCTCTTTTTTTTCACCTGCTGTCATCTTCATGGAATGGAAAAGAAAATGACGGTGGTTGCCGAAAAGAGTAAGATATGTATCACTCTTTGCCTCGATAGTTAATTTAAGCAAATATTCGCCTTCAGACAGGTCGTGAAATACTATTCTCATTGAGCCGTACCTTCTTTTGTAATTGTGCTGTAGGGTGCCATTGTTATAACGGACGAGCCTACTTTAACGCTCTTGTATTCGTCAGAGTTGTTAAAAATCTTTGTGTGAGTGCTGTTTTCAAAAACGTAAACATCCGATACAATGCTGACAACCTTCATGTATTCCTTTGTCTTTAACAATCCCTGTTCGCTTGCGTTCTGACTGAAAAGTTCCGCACACTTGTTTGCACCTGCAAAAGAGATATGTAATTTGTCAGCCATTGCGTTGGCATTGTAATCCCAAAGCTGGTAATTTTGAGAAACAAAGGGTCTGCCCACTTGAGCAAAGTAATTGCCTGCCAAGTCGTAAAGGTTAACAAAGCTTACGCCTGTTTCGTTTACAACATCCTCAACAGCGTTAAAGAAACCGCCGTTGTTACCGTTAGGCTTATCGTTATCGCCTGCGTTGCCCCACGAATAACCGACAGAGGGCTGAGGCTTGACCAAAATAACCTTAATACCCTTTGCCGAAGCCTTGTCTATCATATCCTTGAGAGCATTTTTCATGGTGTCGTGTGTTTTGTCGTCACGGTTGCGGTCATTGATGCCGAACTGAATAATGAATATGTCCCCCTCTTTGCCTGTTTCGAGCACTGTGGGGAAAATAACATCGCGCCAGTTGCGTGCCCAGTCGCCGGAAGCGGCAAGGTTTACAACATCGTATTCGTCAGAAAGGTAGCGGTCCAAAACCTGTGCCCAGCCTGTTCTTACTGTGCCGGGTAAAATTTCGTCATCGACAGAGTCGGGAAGGATGGGGTAGTAGTTGCAAAGTGTGGAGTCGCCTGCCACAAATACCTTTGTTTTACGGTCTATAATTGTGGGAGAAAGTGCAACCTCGATTGATTTGAGGCTTGTAGTTTTTTCTGTAAGCTTTATCCTTGCGCCGTCTGTTATTTCAAAATTATTGAATGTGTAGCGTGTATTATCGGGTACACCTACTGTGCCGTACATGTCAACGTTACTGCCCACAACCACGCCGTTGAGCCAAATATGAGCGCGTTCACGGTCGTTTTTGGTAAAAGCAAAGTCGTATGTACCGTCGGGAATATTCATAACATATTCACCTTGTGCGGTGTTGATACCGCCTGTGGGCGCAACGGTGAAAATAGGCGTTACTTCAACTGTTGCTTCGCTTGATGCGTTGATGTTTATCCTTCCGTCAACGGGAAGAGCTTCGGTAATAAGAGAATCGCCTGTTTCCCATGTAAGATATGTTTCGCCGTTGATTGTAACGTTTGTGCCGCCCTTTATTACAACGCGGAACTTATCGCTAAAACCCCAGCCACGCACATCAAAGGTGTAATCGCCCGTGAATGTGGCAATCTGACGGTAGCCATTGTCTTGTCTTGCAGCCATGTCGGGGATTTGATGCAAGCCCTCAGCCATGAGTTCTGCAATTTTAAATGCGCCGTGATAGCTAAAGTGTGTGTTGTCTGCCACGCCGTCGGGATACTTAGGGTATTCGCCGGGGGCAGAGTGGAGATAAAGTGCAGTAGAACCGTCCATGCCGTAACTGTTTGCCAATGCACGGGAGGAGGCATTAATATCAATTAACGGAAGATTGTATTTTGCAGCCGCATCGCGGAGGAGAGTGGCATAGCTGACCTCATCGCCCGGCTCCCAGATGGTACCTGTTTCCTCGTTGAACCATCTTGATTGAGTTTGTGTTGCAATTATAACGTTCAAGCCCTTTTCAAGAGCAGGCTTTATGTATTCGTCTTCGAGCATCACGGTGAAATCCTCGTGACTGATGTATCTTTCGGGCTTGTTCCATGCGCCCTCGTTGTGGCCAAACTGGATTATTACATAGTCACCTTCTTGAGCATCATTAAGAATAGAAGTCCATCTGCCCTCATTAAAGAAGCTTTTTAAGCTTCTGCCTGCCATTGCACGATTTTCAATTGTTACGGAGTCGTCGAAAAACATATGAAGCATCTGACCCCAACCTGCCTGAGGTGCCATATTGTCGCGATAGGACTGGGCTGTAGAATCGCCTGCTATAAAAATTTTCACACTGTCACGCCTCGCTTTGCCTCTTGTGATTGTTACCTCACGCGTTTCGCCGTTCCAGTCAACATTCATGCCGAAAGCTTCGGCAATAACTCTTACGGGAACCATTGTGCGGTCGTTTACAATAACGCTCGGTGCATCCATTGATTTGGAAATACCGTTTAACGTATATTCGTTTGTGCCTATAGTTGTTTTGAATACGGATTTGTCTTTTTCGATGGTTACAACACCGTCCGAGTAGCCGACTGTAGCATCAAAAGCCTCGGCAATAAAACGGAGAGGAACCATTGTTCTGTTGTTTGCAATATATGCAGGAGCATCAAGTGCCTTTTTAACGCCGTTAAGGTCAGCCTCTGTCGAGTCAATAGTAAGTGTCACGCCGTGTTCGAGATAGTAGCTAAGATGCGGAGGCTGGTTGTAGCTTGAATTCTGCCATACTATACCCATACGGTAAACGTGGTCTGTCATAAGCGGAGGAACAGAAAATTCTGTGGGAATAGTTGTTGTGTAAATTCGTATTGCGTTATTATCCTGTGTGCGCCAGATAACCTCTTCACGCCAGTCCCCCAAAATATCTGCCTGGAGACAGGGCGTTGACTTGCTACCGTTATTGGAAGCACAGCCGTCGTTCCATGTGTCGATAAGCAACTCGCCGTGACCTTCTTCGTTTACGTCGGTAATTCCTGTACCGCCCAGATATTCGTCATACAAGTCGCCGTCCCAATAGATGCGGAAATTTTGACCGCAGTCATCAACATCGGTTACTGTTTCGCCGAAAGAGTTAATGCGTCTTGCGCCACTGCCTACATTTACAACAAAGTTGCCGCGGAAAGGACCGGGATTTGAAATCATACCGCGACCTGTATCCTTGCCTGCGTTTTCGTGGAAGATGATGTCGCCTGTTGCCGCATCGTAAATTGTGTAGCCGTAGGGAGCCGATTCATGCACTGAGAAATATTCCATTCCATCGTTATCAGGGTCAAAATCGCCAAGATGCTGAGCGTCGCCGTGACCCTTAAAAGAGCACCAGAGAACGCTGCCGTCATTGTCAAGTGCGATAGAACCAAAGAAAATTTCGTCCTTGCCGTCATTATCGGCATCGCCTACAGAGAGATTGTGGTTGCCCTGACCTATATAGATTTCGTTGCCTTCGTCCATTGTGTCAAAACGCCATACCTTTGTTAAGGTGTTGTTTTTGAACGTATATGCCGCAACCACCATTCTGCCGGGACCTATATGAGTTCTGCCGTGGTAGTAGCCACGCTGTGTTATAATATGGGGAGTTACGCCGTCAAGATATGCCACGCAGGCGTTGTAACGCTCACTGCGGTTGCCGGCATTGTCACCGAAAACGAGCGTGTCGGGCTCGTTGTTCTGAGGGTCGTAGGGTACGCGTGTAAGCTCCTTGCCCGTGGCACCTTCAAAAACGCTTAAGAATAAGGGGCCGTCAATGTTTTTGCCACACCATACGTTTGTATAAACTGCGTCGGGGTCGCCTATAACTGCGCCTGTGCCGTCAATCGTGCCGTCGCAGGTGCGAAGGGTTACTTCGGCTTTGCCGTCACCGTCAAGGTCGTAAACCACCATCTGTGTATCATGAGCACCCGCACGGATGTTTATACCCATGTTTATACGCCACATAAATGTACCGTCAAACTCGTATGCGTCGATATATACTCTATCGCTGTTTCCGCCCGTTGCGGCGTCCTTTGAGTCAGAGGGGTCCCACTTTAATACGATTTCGTACTCGCCGTCGCCGTCTAAATCATCAATTGCGGCATCGTTGGGGGAGTATGTGACTCCTTCAACTGTAGGAGAGGGCTGTACCACGGGTATTTCAAGATACTGCTGTGCCCATACCGAAACAGGCTCTTTGCCTTCTAAATTGTATACCGAGTTGATACTGCCCTCTGTGTCGGTATAGTTTGTGGCAGATGTTGACAAGATAAGCTCGCCGTCACGGTAAAGGTTGTAGCTTTCGTCTGTCATCTGCCATGAAAGATAAACACCGTCTTCTACCTTTACGGCAACCAAGCCTCCGTCCGGGGCGGCAAGTGCCGTTATTGCCGTAAAAGACAATATTATGATGATTAGTGAGATTAGTAGTTTTTTCATTTTCGTTCCTCCTATAGTTTGATTGGGTAGTTGCAACAATTTTAGCGGTACCGGGACACAGCCATTCATTCATTTTTCGTTCAGCCTGTGAAAAACGAATTGGTGGATTGGCTGTGGGTAGGCAATGTCCCGGTAGTGTTCTCCCATAGTTTGATTGGGTAATTGCCGCACGGGCGACCAATGGTCGCCCCTACGAGCATACAAAGTTACGCTTTGTATGCTTCCCCGCCCCAATAACGTGTGTTGTTGTAAAGGCGTTTAGGTTGGGGAAGTGTTTTATTTTGTGTTTTTGTTATGTCAATCTCCTTTGAGGAGTATATTACCGCTTCGTCATTTGAATATACGATAAGCTGATCTGTACCTGAATCAACCAAATCACCCCATGCAACGTAGCCGTCAAAGGGGAAATTAAAGATAGTGTTAAGATTGCCGTCATATACTGCGTTGGGCATGCCGCCACCCCTGCGGTAAGCCAGGATATGGTCGGTATGGTTGCCGTCAAGGTTATTGATAACGGTGCACACACTGCTCCAACCGGGGATTGTACGTTTTTCCTTGTAAAGACATTCGCCCGTGCTTGATACAATGAATATTCCGTCTAAACCCGGATTTGAACGGTCGATACGGTCAAGCCCGCAAATTTCAAGCCCGGGAAGATCGGGTCGGAGATTGCCGATTGCAACGTTCTGACTTTCTACCGTATCTGTAAAACGCCAAAGGAGCTTGCCGCTATTTGTGTAAGCCGTGAAATCATCGCCGCCTACAACAACCTCCATATTGCCGTCGGAATTTATATCGCCAACCCAAATGCAGTCGGCGTGGTCCTTCATGTCAATCGTCCAGAGGGTTTCGCCCTTGTGGTTTAAAATGTCATAACCTAAGATTACCTCGTCGCGTCCGTCACCGTTTAAGTCATAGCACCAGGGGTAGTGACCGGTGTTGCCTTCGTGCTCCCACATTACATTAAAATCCTTGTCAAGTGCCCACGCCTTGTGGTAACGGTTTTTGACGATAATGTTCTGCGCATAGCCCGTACCCTCCAAGTCACATATCATAATGCAGTCGTGAGCATGTTCGTCGGGCAGGGCGTGCTTTGAAATGAAAGAGCCGTCCTTGCCGTTATAAATGCAGATATGGTCATCCATTGCACATATAATTTCCAGCTGTCCGTCACGGTTGATATCGTATACCTGACAGGGAATGTCTGCACCGCTAGGCTCGGCATCGGGATCAACCGTGCCTATCTGCCAAAGCACGTTACCCTCCAAGTCAAAAGCTGTTACCGCCTGTACGCTGTGTGGCCAGTAGCGGTCATCGAAGTGTGAGTCGGGCTGTACCATAACTATTTCCATTCTGCCGTCATTGTTGATATCACCCAGCCACATACGGCAAAACTTGCCTGCGGGGGTTAAATCGATTCGCGTTATTTCGTTAAGAGTCATTTTTTCTTCCTCCTATAGTTTGATTAGGTAATTGCAACAATTTTATAAGGTGCCGGGACACAGCCATTCATTCATTTTCCGTTTAGATTGCGGAAAAACGAGGTGGTGCGTTGGCTGTGGGTAGGCGATGTCCCTGTTGTGGGTTTCAGGTAAGGACTTCATATATTGACAAAAGAACTATACCAATGCCGTGAGTGTCATTGTCACGGGGGAGTAGGTCATACTTATAATAATCGTTTGAAAAGCTGAATTCGCTTCCGCGGCATACGCCGTATACGTTGCCGTCAGCGTCAACGCAGTTTGTTATAATGCTTTCAACTCCCTTTATGGCAGCTTCTTTATACTCCTCACCTAAAAGTTTCCACCTATAACCACGCATAAAGCTACACGCAAACATTGCTGTACAGCTTGTTTCAAGGTAAGCCTCCGTGTCATCTATAACCTGACGCCATCTGCCGTCCTCGGATTGATGAACAAGGTAGCCTTTTGCAAGAGTTGTGAAGAAATCCTCCAAAAATGCTCTTTGCGGATGGTTGGGCGGAAGTACTGCCAACAGCTCAGAAAGCGAGAATATAAACCAACCGTTACCTCTGCCCCAGGGCACAAGAGTGGGAATATCGTGCCTTAAATCGTAAACGTGGCTCATTAGGTTCCGATCTTCCATGTAAAGCCATTTTTTATACTGAACAAACTGGTTCACCGCATCGTTTAAATATTTTTCCTCATTTGTTATTTTGTAGCGACGAACCAAAAAAGGCACGCTCATATACATATCATCAAGCCACATTGTTTCGTTGTGGAAAGAATGTAGCTGATTCTGACGGCAAAACGAACCGTCGGGATTTCTCGGCTGATGATTTTCTATGTAATCTGCCACAAAGTCGCATATTTTTTCGCTGTCAAGTCCATACAAAAGTGTTGCCTCTTCAACCGCTGCACAAAAAGCACCGCAATCGTCGAGAGAGTCAATGCTTGTCAAAAGATTGTGCAGGCTTGTTGCACCGCCGTGAACCGCCTTGTCCCACATTGCATAGTCAAAGGTGTCGAGCGTCATTTGTATGTGCGATTTTGTATAATCTTCGATTTTTTTATCACTGAGCAAGGAAGCCGTACGCATCAAACCGTACATTACAACCCCCAACGGATAATTCCAGTGACCAAAGTTGCCCTTGCCGTAATAGGGGCGTATCCACATGTCCTCTTGGTCTAAGCGCCTTAAAGAGACATTTTCGGGATTGAGAATAGCTCTTTTTTTGTCCTCCGATAAATCTGACGAATCCCATGAATATTTTACAGGAAGCCACTGACCGTCATTTAATCGGTAAATACATCCCTCCTGATTGTAATCGTCGGGACGCATGAAAATATAATCCCATTTGGCGAGGTGTGTTCCGAAAATGCACCCGAAGCCGAGAGCGGTTTTTTTGAAATGAAGCTCAATCTCGTTAACACCTTTTTTTATGGGAATGTTCAATCGGTTGTTTAGGTGATTGTTGCGCTCGGTAAAAATATCAGACCCGAAAAGCTTTTCGCCGTTTACAAAAAGCACCGTTGTACCAAAAAGTGTAATGTCCATACCTATTGAGCCGTCGCAATCAGAGATGTAAACGCATTTTAAGTCCGCACAATCGCCGATTTTCGCCTCAGGGAAGATTTTGTTCATATCCGCCTCATAACGGTAGTCTGATATGCGACGGATACCGCCCGAATAAAAAGCCTTGTATGAAAGAGGCGTTTTTGGGTTGAGTGCCATGTATCTGTATGCAATTTTTTCTGCAATTTTAAATAAATCCATGCTTTCACATCCTTTAACTTTATAATACAGCATCAAAAAAAGCATTTGTATATGATTTTGTTGCAAATATATTTGTAATTGTGACATATTCGTTGACAAAACATTGGATTTTGCGATATTCTTAAAACATGGATAAAGGAAGTGAATCTATGCGAAAAACTATTGTAAACAGATTTAGAGAATTTGCAGATTTCAACATAATTCAATACGGACATGAGGATTGCACGCCCGGCTATTCGATAGGTAATTTTGTCAGGAGTAATTATCTTATACATTATATACATAAAGGCAGTGGAACATATTCGGCAAGAGGCAAGGAGTACACCTTGAAAGCAAACGACGCTTTTCTTATATATCCCGATGAAATAACGTACTACGTTGCATCCGAAACCGACCCGTGGGAATACAGTTGGGTGGAATTCAACGGCACGGGGATTTCAAAATATTTTTCGGCAACTCTTTTCAGCCCGGATGAGCCTGTTGTATACTCGGTGCCCCAAGCGGAAGAGGCAATACAAACTCTTTCGAGAACAGAGGCTACAAATCCCTATGAAATAACAGGACTGTTGTACCGCTTTTTGGGTGCGCTTGTTACGGACAAACCAAAGCAAGGCTCCATGGCGGATGAATATGTAAAGGCGGCAATAAGCTATATACATACGTTCTATTATGATACAAGCATAAACGTAGACCAGATAAGTAACTATGTGGGTATTGACCGCAGCTATCTTTATAGGCTTTTTAAGGAAAAAATGGGCGTCTCGCCTAAAAAATATATTATGGAATACAAGCTTAAAACTGCGGCAAAATTGCTGCTAGAAACAAGCTTGTCGGTGGGACAGGTGGCATTATCCACAGGCTTTGATGACCAGCTGTATTTTTCAACAGCGTTCAGGAACTATTATGGAGTAGCACCAACAAAATACAGAAAATAAACTTAGGGGCGGATTCCATACCCGCCGAAATTCCTCAAGTGGAGGCAGAAAGGAGAAAATAATATGAAAAAAGTTGTATCATTAATCATTATAGCCGCAATGGCTTTTTCTATGGTGCCTAATATTACTGTGGCGGCAGAGACTGTGGAAAACATGCCCCGCTACCAAAGTGTACCCAGACAAATGGAAAAATTAAACCGCGGTCTTATCGCGGTTAAAACAAGTTCCGCACCCAGTAACGGTGTGGGTGAGGGTGTAGCCCTTTCGTGGAGGTTGTTAGGCGATGAATCACTCACCAACCAAGCCTTTGACATCTACCGTAACAACGTAAAGATTTATACAACAGGCGGGCACGATGCAACGTATTATCTTGATAGTGCAGGTACCGTAAACGACACATATAAGGTTGTCAAAAAAGGCGAAAGCGCAGCAGGGGAAACGGCTACAACGGTGTGGAGTGAGCATGCAAAATATGCTCGCGGAAGCCTTGTTAACAACGGCACAAGTCGCCCCAATGCTTTTAGTTATGTGGATATTCCCATCTTTACACCTGCCAACACAACAAATCATGGTGGCGGCACCAGCAAGTACTATACCGTAGGAGATGTTGAAGCCGGTGCAAATGATGCGTCAGTAGGTGACCTTGACGGTGACGGCGATTATGAAATCGTTTTAAAGTGGGACCCTTCAGATTCTAAGGATAGTGCATCGAGCGGTTATACAGGCAACGTTTATATTGACGGCTATGAGATAAGCCCCGATAACACAAGCTACATGTGGCGTATTGACATGGGTAAGAATATCCGTGCAGGTGCACATTATACCCAGTTTATGGTTTATGACTTTGACGGTGACGGCAAGAGCGAAATTGCCATGAAAACAGCTCCCGGCACAATCGATGGCACGGGCAGGTATGTTACAGAAGTAGGCGATACCGAGGAAATCCGCAATGCGGATAATACGGCTATTCATCTTTCGGGTAAGGGTATCCCCACATCGGGTGGTGAGTATGTTACAATTTTCGACGGCGAAACAGGTCAGGCTCTTTATACAACAGAAGGTATTACCCGTGATGCGGTAGCCTCCTGGGGTGACTCTAAGTGGAACCGCAGTGAACGTTACCTTGCAGCTGTTGCGTATATCGACGGCAAAACACCTCATTTTATAGAATGCCGCGGTTATTATAATGCGGCTGTAATCCGTGCATATAAGTGGGACGGAAGTACCCTTGAGTTGGTTTGGGAGCACAAAGCAGAGAGCAGTAGTTCTGCCAATATGTACGGACAGGGCAACCACAATCTTTCTGTGGGCGATGTGGATAACGACGGTCGTGACGAAATCGTTTACGGTTCTGCCACATTGGACGATGACGGCAAAACCGTTTTGGGCAACACACGCTACGGTCACGGCGACGCTATGCACATGAGTGACTTCAATAACGACGGAGTGCAGGAGGTTTTCAGTGTGCAGGAGGATAAGCCTGCCTATGCGGAAAATGTAAGAGTAGCATCAACAGGTGAAATTCTTTATAATATTGCCGCAGGCTCCGGCACAGACAACGGTCGTGGTGTAATGGCAAATATTGACGACGAATACGCAAAAACCCATCCGGATGCTCTCTCTTTAGGCTGGAGTATTGCCTTTGACGAAACCCACGACTTAAAGGGTAACGTAGTTAGCGTGAGACCTAAAACAAACTCCCGTTCAATGACAAACTTTTTGGTTTACTGGGACGGCGATTTATCCCGTGAAATACTCGATGACAACCAGCTTGCCACCTTTGATGCTGCAAACGGCTGGACAATTCGTTTTTATAACGACGGAAATGGATATCTCCCCGCAACAAGTAATAACTATTCAAAGCAAACCCCCTCTCTTGTTGCCGACCTTTGGGGTGACTGGCGTGAGGAAATTATTATGCCCATCGGCAAAGGCGAAGGAGAAACACCCTATCTTCGTATCATGACAAGTGTAATACCCACAACATACCGCCTTACAACTTTAATGCACGACTGCCAGTACCGCATGGGCATTGCATGGCAGAACGTTGCATACAACCAGCCTCCGCACACAAGCTATTACATCGGCTCTGCGGCTTTGGCAGTTAATTCCTCAGGCGTTTATCAAAACTATCTTGCACCCCAAACGCCCTATACGGTGCCCTATTATGTAACGGGCACAGCGGTTGAAGGTGTCAGCCTTTCAGCTGATAACATCACCTTAAAGCAGGGACAATCCTATAAAATAAACGCTCGCCTTGAACCCGAAAATGCCACAAAAAAAGGCATCATATGGGAAAGTGATGACGAAGCTGTTGCAATTGTCTCGGGCGGTAATATTAAAGCTGTGGGAGAAGGCAGTTGTACAATTACTGCAACAACACGTGACGGAGGCTTTGTTGACACCTGCGCTGTAACCGTTGTAGGTGTTGAAACACTGGATGTTTTGGGTGATAACAGCTTTGAATCAACCGATGCTTCCTTTATCGGCGATGTGAACTCAGCATCCCTTAATCTTGTGGACAGCACCACGGGTGCATATTTTGCCCGTGAGTTTACTCCCTATTATGAAAACAAGGCGACAATCTCGTTTTGGTTTAATACAGGCGGTAAAAAGATTGACGGCACAAACTGGAACTGGGACGGACACGAATACGGCTTCGGTCTGGAATTTTTAGATACGTACGGAAATAATATTTTAAATATTGCTCAGTGGTACAATTCCTCTGCGGGCGCAACAAGTGCAAAAATAACAGACGGCGATTTTGTAGGAATACAGTCTTCATGGAGTGTATCGGGTGATGGCGAGG
>CAZNIC010000018.1:0-28630 GCA_964572985.1 uncultured Oscillospiraceae bacterium | reverse complement strand
CAGCACCCAACGTACAAAACAGCAATCTAAACGATTATTTTCAAAATTGTATATCCAAACCGTAAATTTTGAAAACCAATCTATTACACTCAATCAAAAAAGGAGTCAGTACTATGCTTAAGGGTAAAAATATTGTACTTGGTGTAACCGGCGGAATAGCCGCATATAAAGCATGTGATATAGCCTCAAGGCTTGTCAAGCTGGGCGCAGATGTGCATGTAATCATGACAAAAGCTGCCTGTGAATTTGTTGCGCCTTTGACCTTTAAGACACTGACCGGCAACAAGGTACACACCTCGCTTTTTGACGAAAATGATACGGGTGTGCCTCACATAGACCTTGCACAGGGAGCGGATTTGCTCCTTGTTGCACCGGCAACGGCAAATTTTATAGCTAAAGCCGCAAACGGTATTGCAGACGATATGCTCTCTACAACTGTCTTGGCGGCAAGTAATAAGAAAACAATTATTTCCCCCGCTATGAACAGTCATATGTACGAAAACAAAGCCGTACAGGACAACCTTAAAACGCTCATGGGCAGGGGTTTTGTCGTAATTAAGCCCGATTCGGGTCGCCTTGCCTGCGGGGCAGAAGGTGTGGGCAAATTGCCTGAACCGTGTGACATTGTTGAAAGAGTTGTAAACGAGTTGTGCTTTGAAAAAAATCTTATGGGCAAAAGAGTGCTTATCACAGCAGGTCCCACAAGGGAAAAAATCGACCCCGTAAGGTATATTACAAATCATTCTACAGGCAAGATGGGTTATGCACTTGCCCGTGTTGCAAAGGCAAAGGGTGCATCAGTCACCCTTGTTACAGGCAAAACAAATCTCAAAAAGCCTCTCGGTGTTGACGTGATTGAAATTGTCAGCGCAAAGGATATGTTCCGCGAAGTAACCGAAAGGTATCAGGATACCGATATCGTCATCAAGGCGGCGGCGGTAGCTGATTTTAAACCCAAGAACGTAAGCGACAGCAAAACAAAAAAAGACAACGCAAATCTTTGCATTGAGCTTGAAAAAACCGATGATATCTTAAAACACCTCGGGCAAAAAAAGGACAAGCAGATACTTGTAGGCTTTTGTATGGAAACCGAAAATCTGATTGAAAACGCACAAAAGAAGCTTCAGAGTAAAAATCTTGATATGATTTGTGCAAATTCCTTAAACGTACCGGGTGCGGGGTTTGCTTTTGACACAAACGTGCTCACTCTTATCGAAAAGGACGGCAAAGTGACAGAGCTTCCCATAGACACTAAGGAAAACCTTGCGGCAATTATACTTGATAAAATAAGTGAAATGTGAAAGGAATCATTCTTATGAAAAAGACAATAAGTGCCATTCTTGCAGGCGTAATGATGCTTTCTGCAGTACCTGCAATGGCAAATGATATAAACATAACAATCGATAACGAAAAATTTATCCCCAAGAATGCTTTGGGCGAAGAGGTTTATCCCTTTATCGAAAACGGGTCTACATATTTGCCTGTGAGAGCAATGGGCGAAGCTGTAGGCAAGGAAGTAAGCTTTGATGCCGAAAACTATGCAGTTTATATCGGCATTAAGCCCATGGCACAGGATGTGCAGAGGATGCCTGTTGCAATGGTGGACGACAGAGTTTTCTACGAAGAGGACCTTGCCTTTTACGGTAATATGGAAAACATGATTGTTGCGGTAAAGCTTAAAGCTCTTGCCGAAAGCATGTTCACACAACAAGAAATTGACAGCAGAATGAGCATGGTATATGCTTTCATGACACCACAGCAGCTCGAAGCCTTTGGTGATGATGAATATTCGCTCAATGAATACATTGAGGTTTTGGCATATACAGGACTTATTTCCTCCAAGGTTGAAGTTGACGATTCTTTCTACAACAACTATGCAACAGTTAAGCATATTCTTGTGGAAGACGAAACATCTGCAAAAGAAGTGCTCGTAAAAATCGAAAACGGTGAGGATTTTTCGTCTCTTATTGAAGAATATAACCAAGACCCCGGTCAGACAAAGAATTCAAGCTATACATTCACATACGGTGAAATGGTAGAAGAGTTTGAAAAGGCAGCATTTGAGCTTGAAGAGGGTCAGTACACAAAAGAAGCTGTAAAAACAGTCTACGGCTACCACATTATTACAAGACTGCCTCTTGACAAAGACAGCATAAATGTTGAAAGCTACAAGCTTGCTGTTATTGAAAAAATGATGGAAACTGTTGATGTTAAAAAGGCTGTTGAAATCAAGTGCGAGGGTGACTACGCAGTGCTTGAGGGCTTTACTGTTACAACAGATGACCTTACGGTTTTCGGCGGAACAGGCACACCCTACAATCAGACATATGAGCTTTTGGAAAATCTTGTAATGATAAAGAAGCTTTTTGATTCGGAAAACATTCTTACAGAGGACGATAAAGCAGAAATAGCAGTTAACATGGAAGAATATCTCGCTGAGGCTGAAAGCTCGGGCGACGTGGAAAAGGACAAGTTTTTTGCAGAGCTTATAGGCTATTATTCGGTGTTCTTTACAAAGCTTTATATGGGCGAAATCCCCGAGGATTTTGAAGAAAAGAGTGCACAGATTGAAGTTGACAGCACTGTTATTTTCAAGAGCATCAGAGTATTTGTTGACGGAAATCTCATCGTCCCCGGCGATGTTAACGGAAACTATGTTGAGCCAAAGAACATTGACGGTACGGTATATGTGCCCGTAAGAGCTATTGTTGAAGCTCTCGGCATGAAGGCAGACTGGGATAATGATACCAGAACAGTTGTAATCACAAAATAAAATTTTCATCGGAGGATTTTATGTACGCAGAGGTATATATCAATACACCTCTACTTGGTCTTGACAAGCCGTATACGTATCTTATACCCAAAAAGCTCGAGGGCGACGCGGTAAAAGGCGTAAGGGTAAAGGTGCCTTTTGGGTTTAACGACAGGTTGACAGAAGGTATTATAACAAATGTTTGCAACAAGGCTGAATACGAGGATGTTAAAGAAATAAAAAGCGTTACAGACAGCATGCCTCTTCTGAACGATAAGGATATTGAGCTTGTTTTCAGAATGCGTGATGACTATTACTGCACTTTTTACTCTGCGGCAAAGCTGCTTCTTCCGGTGGGCAGTGAACAAAAAAAGGAAGAATGGGTAAATCTGAGCGGCAAGTATTCACCCCAAGAGGTCAGTGACATGGTGAAGAAAAGCGCATTGCAGGAAAGGCTTGTGATGCTTCTTACAAATGCGTCGGGCAGTATGGAGATGACCGCAATACGTGCCGAGATGGGCAAAAATGCCCGCGCTCAGGTAAACGCTCTTGTTAAAAAGGGCATTGTTACCGTAGAGATAAAAAGCATACGCCGTGTGGGCGAAAAAAAGGTAAAGGTTGCATATTATGTTAGCGAGGAAGATGCAAACACTTTAAGTGCAGCCATTGAAAAGAAAAGTCCCATGCAGGCGAAAATTGTACGTTTTCTTGCTGACGGCGGAAAGTACACAATCTCAGATATTATATCATCCTGCTCATGCTCCCGTAACAGCATTGAAGCATTGGAGATAAAAGGCATTATAAAAATCGAAGACGCACAGGTTTTGCGATGCCCCGTTAATCATAACGGTGAGCGCACCGAAGCTTTTGACGCAACGGACGAACAAAGACAAGCAATAAACACCATTTTGGATGACCCTTATGGGGTTTATCTCATACACGGCGTAACAGGCAGCGGTAAAACCGAGGTTTACATGCAGCTTGTTGATTCTGTTATCAAAATGGGCAAGCAGGCAATTGTTTTGGTGCCCGAAATTTCCCTCACACCGCAGATTACCGACAGGTTTTACAAAAGATTCGGCGGGCTTGTTGCGGTTATACATTCGGCACTTTCTTTAGGCGAAAGGTACGATGAATACAAAAGAATATTATCGGGTGATGCAAAGGTTGTTGTCGGTGCAAGAAGTGCCGTTTTTGCCCCTTGTAAAAATCTTGGGATTATAATAGTGGACGAGGAACACGAGTATTCCTACAAATCCGAAACAACACCCAAGTATCACGCTATAGAAATTGCAAAGATGCGTGCAGAAAGCTATAATTGCCCTGTGCTTTTGGCGTCTGCCACGCCGTCTGCAGAAAGCTATTACAAAGCAAAATGCGGCAGCTACAAGCTCATTGAGCTGACAAAAAGATTTAACAACAATCCCCTGCCTGAGGTTGAAATCGTTGACATGAGAAAAGAGCTCAGCGAGGGCAACCGTATGGTTTTAAGCCGCAGTCTTGCAAAAAACATGTACGAAAACTTAAAAAATAATGAGCAAACCATACTTTTTCTCAACAGACGCGGGTTTTCCACATTTGTGTCATGCCGTGACTGCGGGTTTGTGTACATGTGTCCAAAGTGCAGTGTGTCGCTTACATATCACGCGTCAAACGACACTTTAAACTGTCATATGTGCGGACACCGCCAAAACCGTGATGCTTTGTGCCCGGTATGCGGCAGTAAAAAAATCCGTGATTTTGGTACAGGCACACAAAAAGCCGAAAAGCAGATTGCAGAGATTTTTCCCACTGCAAAAATCGTAAGAATGGATGCAGACACAACAGGCGGAAAAAACGGACACGAAAAGGTTTTGAATGAATTTGAAAAAGAAGATTCGGATATTCTTTTGGGTACACAGATGGTGTCAAAAGGGCTGGACTTTCCCCGTGTTACGTTAGTTGGTGCATTAGCTGCCGATTCGTCGCTTTTTTCTGACGATTTCCGTGCACAGGAGCGAACCTTTGCGCTTATAACCCAGGTGTCGGGCAGAGCAGGCAGAGGCGACCGATCGGGCAGAGCAATAATACAGACGTATTCGCCCGAATCAAGGGTGCTTAATCTTGCAGCAAAGCAGGATTACAAAGCCTTTTTTGAAGAGGAAATTGAATTCAGACGTGTTTTCGGGTATCCGCCCTTTGAGCATATTGTCAATATTATCATAAGCGGTGAGGACGAAGGAAAATGCGACAAAAGTGCGCAGATGTGCCTTGGCGAGCTGAAAGTATCGGCACCTATGCGAAGTAGTGATATTATAATTTTCGGTCCTCATGATGCACCGATTAAAAAACTGCAGGGCCGCTACCGCAAAAGGATATGGTTCAAAACAAAATCAGTAACGGATTTTAGTGCAGTTTTCAGAAAAATGCTTGCAGCAAAACGCCCTGACGGTGTGCAGATAAGCATCGATGTTGACCCGTATAGTATGAATTAAAAGCTTTGCTTTTAACTCATCGATATACATCTCTTACGAGATGTATATCGACAAATGAGAAATATATAAGGAGATTATTATGGCTATAAGAGAAATACGAAAAGAAGGCGACCCTTGTCTTACAAAGGTTTGCAGAAAAGTTGAAAAATTTGATGAAAGATTGCATATACTTTTAGACGATATGAAAGACACACTCACTCTTTCACAGGGGGTTGGTCTTGCAGCTCCTCAGGTGGGCATACTTAAGAGGGTGTTTGTAATCGATACTCCCGACAGAGGCATGATTGAGTTTGTAAACCCTGTTATTGTAACAACAGAGGGCAGTTATATTGATGCAGAAGGCTGTCTCAGTCTTCCCGGCAAGATAGGAAGCGTTGAAAGACCCATGAAAACCACCGTCAAAGCCTTTGACCGCGACGGTAACGAATTTGAATACACCGGCGAAGAGTTATATTCAAAATGTATCTGCCACGAGAATGACCACCTTGACGGTATTTTGTATGCGTCAAAGGTTATAGAGTGGCTGGACCCTGATGAAGAATGATATGCACTTTGTGCATTGCTGTATACTGCAACAAAGTAAACTAAAACCCACGTTGGGGGACATTGCCTACCCACAGCCAACCCATATTTTAGGATTTTAGCAATAAAAGTGAAAATGAATGAATGGCTGTGTCCCCATACCTTTAAAAAATGTTGCAGTTACCTAATCAAAGTAAACTAAAACCCACCAATAGGAGAAACTTTCAAATGAAAATAATGTTTATGGGCACGCCGGACTTTGCGGCAGTAAGCCTTAGAAAACTTATAGAGGCAGGCTACGACGTAAAAGGCGTTGTAAGTCAGCCCGACAAACCCAAGGGCAGAGGCATGAATGTTGAGCCCACACCCGTAAAAAAGGTAGCAATGGAATTTGATATCCCGACTTTTCAGCCTGATAGCCTCAAAAACGGTGAACTGATGCCCTTTTTGGAGGAGGTTGACCCGGATATCATAATAGTTGTGGCATACGGCAAAATTTTGCCCGAGTATGTTTTAAACTATCCCAAATACGGTTGCGTGAACGGACACGCATCAATACTGCCCGAGTACCGCGGTGCCGCGCCTATTCAAAGGGTTATTATCGACGGCAAAACCGAAACGGGCGTAACTGCAATGTACATGGAAAAAGGTCTTGATACGGGTAATATTATCCTTGTAGACAAAATAAAGATAGAAGATAACGACACAGCGGAAACTCTTCATGATAAGCTTGCCGTAGTTGGCGCAAACGTGCTTATCAAAACTATTGAACGCTTTAAAACAGGCGATTTTTCATCAATAAAGCAGGATGACGCAAAAGCAACCTATGCCGCAATGCTTACAAAAGCAGAGGGCGAGATTGACTGGAACAAATCTTCTTTTGATGTTTACAATCTTATCCGCGGTATGGATTCGTGGCCAATGGCGTATACCTATTATATGGGCAAACGCTTTGTGCCCTACGACTGTGTGAAAACAGAGGGCAAAGGTGCACCCGGCGAAGTGATTGACGTTTCAAAGGACGGTATTACGGTTGCTGCGGCAGACGGTGCTATCAAAATCGGTTCGGTTAAGTTTGACGGTAAAAAGAAAATGAGCGTAAAGGACTATCTTGTTGGTAACAAGATAGAAAAAGGCATCATTTTAGGTAAATAAGAAAGGTGATTTATAATGTTTGATATTTATTATCTTGTACTGGTATTGCCTGCAGTTATTTTATCCTTGTGGGCACAATCAAAGGTTAATTCAAATTTCAAAAAGTATTCAAAGGTCTATACAATGCGCAACCTGACAGCAACCGATGCTGCAAGACAAATTCTTGACAGCCACGGCTTGCATCAGGTGAAAATCGAAGCAATCAGCGGCAATCTGACAGACCACTATGACCCCAAAGCAAATGTGATCAGGCTTTCCGACTCTGTGCGCAACTCAACAAGCGTTGCGGCAGTAGGTGTTGCGGCACACGAGGCAGGTCATGCGGTACAGCATGCCGAAGGTTATGCTCCCATAAAAATCCGCAACTCTTTGGTACCTGTTGCAAACATCGGCTCAAAGCTTGCAATGCCGCTTATCATCATCGGATTTTTGCTTATGGGTGGCGAGAGCCTTTTTGGCGACACTTGCGTATGGGCAGGTATTATACTTTTCTCGGCAGCAGTACTTTTCCAGGTTGTGACGTTGCCTGTTGAGTTTGATGCTTCCAACCGTGCTATCAAGGTGCTTAGCGAGGAAGGCTATATCTACGGCGAGGAAACAAAGCATGTTAAAAAAGTGCTTAGTGCGGCGGCTCTTACTTACGTTGCGGCAGCTGCTACAAGTATTGCTCAGCTTTTGAGATTGATTTTTATTGCAAGGGACAGAGATTGATGGCAAACAATTTATCACCGGCGAGAGAAGCGGCACTTAAAACTCTATATGCCGTGGAAAATGACGGCGCATATCTGAATATAGCACTAAACGATATTATAGCTGATTTTAAGCTTAGTACGCTCGATGCGGGTCTTTGTACCGAGCTTGTACTTGGCGTACAGCGCAACAGGCTTTATATTGATAATATTATTTCAAATCTTTCCACCGTAAAGCTCAAAAAAATATCGGTATGGATTTTGAATATCTTAAGAATAGGCATTTATTCGTTAAAGTTTTTGGAAAAAATCCCCCAAAGTGCAACCATTAACGAATGTGTAAAGCTCAGTAAGCGTTACGGACATCAAAAAAGCTCGGGTTTTGTTAATGCTGTTTTGCGAAAAGCGGCTGTTTCGGGCGACTTTTTGCCACCTTGTGATAGCGACGACTACTTGTCGGTAGTGTATTCGTACCCGAGCTGGATGGTGCAAAAATGGAAAAGCGAAGGCGTTAAAAATATTGAAGAATTGATGAAGGCGGGCAATGCAACACCGCCTACATACCTCAGAAAAAACGCACTTAAGGGTGATTTTGAAATCCCCGAAGGCATAGAAAAAGCACCTGTTGGGAATAATGCGTATATCTACACTCGGGGCGGTGCTTTTCACGGCTCCAAACTCCAGCGTGAGGGCTATTTTTCCATACAGGATGCAGCGAGCCAAATGGCAGTTGAGGCACTTGACCCTAAGAGCGGGATGGAGGTATTGGACCTTTGTGCCGCGCCCGGCGGCAAAAGCGAATATATTGCAGAGCTGATGGGTAACTCGGGCAGAGTAATTGCCTGCGATTTGTATCCACACAAAACTGAGCTTATCGACAAAAGCGCAGAAAGACTGGGTATTAAAATAATCGAAACAATGGTTAACGATGCGGAAAAGTTTGTGAGTGCATTTGAGGACAGATTTGACAGAGTGCTTTTGGACGCTCCCTGCTCGGGACTTGGCATTATACGCCGAAAACCCGACATAAAGTGGACAAAGGATGCACGCGACTGCTCGTCCCTGGCAAAAACACAGTACAAAATGCTCTCTAATGCAATGCGCTATGTTAAAAAAGGCGGAATACTGGTGTATTCCACTTGTACCATCAGCCGTATGGAAAACGAACAGATGGTACAGATGTTTTTGAGAGAAAACAAGAATTTTGAGGCATTGCCCACAGATTATATGACCGACAAGGGTTACTGTCAGCTTTTGCCCAATAAACATAATACAGACGGATTCTTTATTGCGAGGTTTATACGCCGTGATTAATCTTGGTGATTTTACACTTGAACAATTAACTGAATATTTTGTAAACCTGGGCGAGGCAAAGTTTCGCGGAAAGCAGGTGTTTTCGCTTATAAACAAAGGGGCGGAAAATATTGACGAGCTGACCGTTTTGTCAAAAAACTTGCGCGAAAAGCTCAAGGAAAACGCCTTTGTTTATCTTCCCGAGATTGAACAAAAGCTTACAAGCCGACTTGACGGTACGGTAAAGTATCTTTTAAGATTATCTGACGGCAATATTATCGAAACCGTTGCAATGAGGTATCATCACGGGATTTCGGTATGTGTGTCAAGCCAGGTTGGTTGTGCCATGGGATGCACTTTTTGCGCATCTACATTGGGCGGTAGGGTGCGTAATTTAGCCCCGCACGAAATCACAGGGCAGATTATAAGAGTTATGAAGGACTTGGGAGAAAGAGTGTCGAATATTGTAGTGATGGGCATAGGTGAGCCCTTTGACAATTACGACAATCTGATGGTTTTTCTAAAAAATATCAATAATCCCGATGGGGTAAACCTGGGCTACCGTCATATAACGGTTTCCACCTGCGGTTTAGTGCCAAAGATAATAGATTTTGCGTCTGAAGGCTTGCAGGTGAATCTGGCGGTGTCGCTTCATGCTCCGACTGATGAATACCGCAAGGCTATTATGCCTGTTGCAAAAAAGTATTCCATCAATGAGCTGATAGACGCATGCAGGTATTATTTTGAAAAAACAGGCAGGCGCATTACATACGAATATGCACTTATCGAAGGCAAAAACAGCTCGGATGAGTGTGCCCATAAGCTCGTTGAGCTGTTAAAAGGCGATAACTGTCACATCAACCTTATTCCTGTAAATGACGTCAAGGAAAGAGGCAACGTGAGAGTTAGTAAAAAAAGAGTTGAGGAGTTTAAAAAGCTTCTCGAAAAAGGACACATTGCGGCAACGGTACGCCGTGAGTTGGGAAGCGATATATCCGCATCCTGCGGACAGCTTCGCAACAGTGTAATTACAAATGCTGATTGAGTACTTGGTTTTAAGGGTACAAAATAGTTCAGTAAAAGTTTTAAATGATGAGAGGGGTGGTCAGAGTGATATACGCAGCTTTGACAGACGTTGGTCTCAAAAGAACAAATAACGAAGACTCATATATAATAAAAGACAACAAAAAGAAAAAACTTTTTATTGTTGCTGACGGTATGGGTGGTCATAATGCGGGCGAAATTGCGTCAAGCGAGGCTTGCAGAATGATTTCCGAATACGTTTTTTCTCACGACGGCAGTATTGACGATGTATTAACCGAGGCTGTTTGCGGAGCTAATCGGCAGCTTTTTATCCGTGCGTCCGAAAACAGTTCGATGAGCGGTATGGGTACAACGATTGATGTTTGCTTTGTTGAGAAAAACAAAATTCACGTTGCACATGTGGGTGACAGCAGAGTGTATGTCATCTCCCGAGATTCTATACGCAAAATCACACAGGACCACAGCATTGTGGGTATGATGCTTGACTCAGGCTCGATTACCGAGGAAGAGGCACGAAACCATCCTCAACGTAATTTTATTACGCGAGCTGTGGGTACGGCTATGACTATTGATGTTGATATTGTCCACGAGACAATACATAACGGAGAATGGGTGCTCATGTGCACAGATGGATTGACGAATATGGTACCGAAAGACGAAATCCACCGTATTATTACCACTGCTTCGGACGTAAACGAAGCGGTTAACGGGCTTTTGGAGAAAGCAAAACAAAACGGAGGCGACGACAATATTACCGTTGTACTCCTTAATTGGCCCGCGAGAAAAGGGAGGAATAAGTAATTATGATAGGCACTGTATTAGGTAACAGATATGAACTTTTGGAAAAAGTCGGTATCGGCGGTATGGCTATTGTGTATAAAGCTATGGACCGTCTTCTCAATCGCTATGTTGCAGTAAAACTTTTAAGAAGTGAATTTCAGGATAACGAAGAATTTATCAGAAGATTTAATATAGAAAGTCAGGCGGCGGCAAGCCTTTCCCACGCAAACATTGTATCTATTTACGATGTGGGTCAGTCGGGGGCACTCCAGTATATTGTTATGGAGTTTATCGAAGGCGTTACTCTTAAGGATTATATTGCCGAAAAGAAAGGCGGTATATACTGGAAAGAGGCAACAAATATTGCTATGCAGATATGCTCAGCATTGGAGCACGCTCATTCCAAGCATATCATACATAGGGATATAAAACCGCAGAATATTATGATTAATGCCGAAGGCATTATAAAGGTAACTGACTTTGGCATTGCAAGGGCGGCATCGGGAGGCACAACCACCATGGAGGCAATGGGCAGCGCTCATTATCTCTCACCCGAGCAGGCGCGAGGCGGATACACCGACCAAAAGAGCGATATCTACTCTTTGGGTATTGTGCTGTATGAGCTTTATACAGGCAAGCTTCCCTTTGACGGTGAGACACCTGTTGCGGTTGCAATGCAGCATATGCAGTCTGAGGCTATAAAACCCAGGGTGATTAATTCCGATATACCCAAGAGCGTGGAAAATATTATTCTCAAGGCTATGAGCAAGGAGCAGAGACTGCGCTATGATAACGCAAGTCTGATGCTTGCCGATATTAAAAAAGCTTATACTGACCCTGAGACAACTCTTTCAAAGGACGAGGACGATGCGGATAAGTTCGGCACAAAAAAGCTTACGCCCATTGTAAACATCACCATGCCCACAGATAACGAAAAACCCGTTGTAAGACGCAGCGAAGAAGAGCGAATCAAAAAACAGAAACCTGCTAAAAAAACAAGCGGTAAGGAAGTTTTTGCAATAGTTGCGGCGATTATTACGTGTTTTGCCCTTGCGTGCGTCATGGGCATAATGGCGGCAAGCTGTGCCAAAAACAATGCCAACAATCCCGACGACGTCGTAACAGAACAGCTCACAATGCCCAATGTGCGGGGGCTGACAAAAGCCGAAGCAAAAACAGCAACCGCTAAGCTTCGCGAAGCCGGATATAATATTGAATTTGTTGAAGAATACAGCACTCAGGAACAGGGTGAGGTTATAGAACAAGAGCCTAAAATGGGTCCCATTGCAGAAGGCACAAAGATTATTATTACAATAAGTAAAGGCAAAGAACAGATTAATTTGGACGATTATACAAATAAGTTTGCGGAGGAAGCTATAGAGCTTATGGAAGCACAGGGCATTATCGTCAATACAAGCGAAGAAATGAGTGACGAAATCGAAGAGGGTTACGTTATCCGTCATCTTCCCTCAGCAGGACAAATTGTTGAAACAGGCGCAAAGGTGCGACTTTTCGTATCATCAGGTCCTAATAAATTTGCCCTCGCCGACTATAACGGCATGAATGCAACCGAGGCAAAGGAAGAACTCGAGAGAATGGGTATAGTGGTAACAGTTGTGACCGAGGCGAGCGAAAGCGTAAAGTCGGGACTTGTTACAAGACAGATTCCGGAGGCAGGCACTGAAATGAAAAAGGGTGCGGCTATTACTCTTTACGTAAGTGACGGCCCTGCAATGATGATTGTGCCCGACCTGTTGGGACAGACACTCGAACAGGCTGAAAACACACTGAAAAATAACAATCTCAAGCTTGGTAATGTAAGAGAAATTACATCCGGTGCGGCACCGGGTACTGTTGTAAAACAAAGCGTTGCAAAAGACACAAAGGTTGAAAAGAACACTGTTATTGATATATCCGTAGCAAGTGATACGGGTACATCCGATACAGGTTTGTAATTTTAGAAACAGGGGGCAAAACCTTGCTTTTGAAAGGAACTATAGTTAAAGGTATCGGCGGGTTTTACTATGTTGATACCAACGAAGGCATTATTGAATGCCGCGCAAGAGGCAAATTCCGTAAAACCGAAATTTTGCCCACAGTCGGCGACAGAGTTGTTGTCGAAACAGAGGATAATAAAACAGGCAGCGTCAAGGAAATTGACGAAAGACACAATTTCCTTGTGCGCCCTGCGGTAAGTAATATTGACACTCTTATGATAGTGGCGGCAATTTCAAACCCTGCGCCCGATACATCGCTTATTGATAAGATGCTTGTTATTGCGGCAAAAAAAGGCATCAAGGGTGCACTTTGTATTAATAAGAGTGACCTTGACGCAGACGGCAATCTCGAAAAGATTAAGGATTGCTACGAAAAGGCAGGCTACAGGGTTTTTGTTACAAGTGCCGAAAAGGGCGAAGGTGTTGACGATTTACGAAAAGAGCTCAAAGACAAAACAACAGCTTTTGCGGGGCTTTCGGGAGTCGGAAAATCGAGTATTTTGACCATTATTACGGGCAGAGAGCTTGAAACAGGCGACACCAGCCGTATTGAGAGAGGCAGGCACACAACAAGGCACGTTGAGCTGATAAAAATATCGGAGGGGTACGTGTTTGACACACCGGGCTTTTCACAGCTTGAGGTGGACGACATCAAGGCAAGTGAGCTTGGAGAGTTTTTCCCCGAGATTGAAAGGTGCGAGGGGATGTGCCGATTCCGCGGGTGCAGTCATGTATCTGAGCCCGATTGTGCAGTAAAGGCGGCTCTCGAAAAAGGCGACATAGCCGAGAGCCGATATGACAGCTATGTAAAAATGTACGAAAAGCTTAAGCTTATTAAAGATTGGGAAAGAGGCGGCATAAATGGCAGATAAACGTGAATTCAAGCTGGCACCGAGTATTCTTGCGGCGGATTTTTCCATGCTCGGTCAGCAGATTAAAGAGGCTGAAAAGGGCGGTGCAAAAGTATTACATATTGATGTTATGGACTCAAGGTTTGTGCCCAATTTTACTTTTGGCGCACTTTTGGTTAAGTGCATCAGAAAGTGCAGTGGTATGTTTTATGACTGCCACTTAATGGTGGAGCGTCCCTATGATTTTATCGATGCTTTTTATAAAGCAGGCGCAGATAATATTACAGTGCATTATGAAGCTTTAGGTGACGAGACAGGCAAGGCACTGGAGTATATCCGCTCACTTGGCATAAAGGCAGGACTTAGTATAAGCCCCGACACTCCCGTAGACGTTATAGCGCCTTATCTTGATAATGTTGACATGATACTTATTATGTCGGTTTATCCGGGCTTTGGCGGACAAAAGTTTATCCCCGAAAGCTTGGAGCGTATTGCAAAGGTTAAGAGCATGACCCAAGGCTATGACATCGATATCGAGGTTGACGGCGGTGTTTATGAAGAAAATATCAAAACCGTTGTTGACGCAGGCGCAAACGTGATTGTTGCGGGTAGTGCCGTGTTTGGAAAAGAGGATATAAGTGCTGCTGCAGAAAAGCTTATAAAGGCGGCAACAAATGAGTAAGGCTGTAATCATCAGTGCAGGCAGTATAAAGGATTACGAATATACAAAAACCTTTATTGATAAGGACGATTTTGTAATCTGTGCTGACGGCGGGCTTTTACATGCAAAAAAAATGGGCATTGTGCCAAGTCTCACTGTCGGTGATTTTGACTCTTACAAAGGCGAGACCGAAGGCGACATAAGACGATTTAATCCCGAAAAGGACTATACCGACACCGATATTGCCGTAAAGGCGGCAATGGAAAAAGGGTACAGAGAAATCGTACTCTTGGGTGCAACAGGTACAAGGCTTGACCATACAATGGCAAATATAGGTCTTTTGGAGTATATTTCACTAAACGGCGGAAAAGGCGAGATTATAAACGAGCATAACAAAATAACAGTCATACGTGAAACCACTGTTATAAAACGTGAGGAAGGCTGGCATTTGTCACTTATACCGATTGGAAGCGTCAAGGGGATTACACTTAAAAACCTTAAGTATCCGCTTAATAATTATGATTTGGTATTTTCCGAATCCTTGGCTGTAAGTAACGACTTTACAGATACTGATGCTGTTATCGGAATCGAAGAGGGTAGCTTGATTGTTATCAAATCAAGAGATTAAAAAGGAGTTGACTTAAATGTTGACCATAACACAAAATGCTAACGCAGTACAGACCGTAGCAGATGAATTTAATATAAAACGCGTTTGTCTCTTTGGCTCTTATGCCGAAAATAGAAACACCGAAGAAAGCGATGTTGATAACTCCTGAAAAGGTGGTCGAGATTTATGCAGCATAGAGACAAAACTATTTTAATAAAAAAAGCGAGATTAATGTAGCCATTGACATGGTAGACGGTGTGACCTTTGATGAGTTCAGAACAACAAACAATCAAATACCGTGGAAAAGCATAGCAGGATTTCGCGATATTGCTGCACACAAGTATCAAACGTTGCATATGCAGGACGTATACTATACTGTAACAACAGACTTTACAAATCTAAAAGAAAACATTATTAAAATTCTTGAAACAGAATAAAACCAAATGAGCTAAAAAAAGCGTGCCGAAAGGCACGCTTTTTTAGCTTATTTTATTTTAAGTATTGCTTTTGTTATTCCCGATAAAAACTTGGGCATTTTAAAAACCAGTATTTTCATATAATCTTTCCTTTCTGTCAGTGTTTACGGCATGATAATACAAAAACAATTATGATAACACCTTCCAGGGCGGCTATGAACCAAAGCGGGCAGACAAGCGCTGTGAAAATTCCGGTCACAAAGAAAAGACTGCCCAGCCCCGGCTGTTTACGGTTTTTATACATGGGCAAACCTCCCATCACTAATATTGTACGCAAAATAGATAGAAGTGTTACAGGGAGAAACGCTCAATTAAATAAAACACATTGACACAAAAAAATTTTGATGATACACTGAGAGTGTCCTGTTTATGGTACACCCTTTGGGTTATTATTATCTCAGATGAAGAAAATAATAATCAATCGGGAGGTACATATTATGAAAAAGTTTTTTTCTGTTATGACAGTTTTAGGAGTAGTGCTTGCGATGATGACAGCAGGCGGAGCAGATGCAGGCAATTTGACAATGACGCAGATTTTACTTCAGGCACTCATATCGTCCCTAATGGTTTTGTGCGGTATGCACTTTGCAAAGGAGGGTGATGCTGCATGAAATTTTATACATACACAGGCAAAATGATTGAAATTACAAACCCCGATAAAGACGCAATAGCAAGTGAGGACATTGCCCACGCGTTAAGCCTCATTTGCCGTGCGGCAGGACATTTTAAGCATTTTTACTCGGTTGCGCAGCACAGCATGAACTGTATGCGTGAGGCATATGCACGAGGCTTTTCAAAAAGAGTGTGCCTTGCCGCACTACTTCACGATGCAAGTGAGGCTTATCTGTGTGATGTGCCCAGCCCGTTAAAGTGTGAGCTTGATGACTACAAAAAAATTGAGAAAAAATTTGAGGACGCTGTGTGGAAAAAATACGGGCTCTACCCTTTAACGGACGAAGAAAAATACCTTGTAAAAAAGGTGGACGAGGCAGTGTTGTGGTATGAGTTCAAGATGATACACACTATCCCAATATCTTTTCCCAAAACGCCGCATCTGGCAAGCGTGCCCGATGTGGAATACCGTGATATGAGAGCGGTTGAACAGATGATGTTAAGAGAGATTAAGGCATTTGAAAAAATGAACAAAGTGGCGTAGGAGGATGAAAATGGCAAAGACAGGAAACCAGAAGCTTAAGATTTTGTATCTGATGGATTTACTTTTGACAAATACCGATGAAGAGCATCCCATGGCAATGAGAGATATAATAGAGTATCTTGAAAGCTGTGGCATAAGTGCCGAGAGAAAAAGCATATACTCTGATATTGAGGGCTTAAAGCTTTTCGGCGTTGATATTTTGTCAAACGCAAAGGGGTATTATGTTGTATCCCGCGAGTTTGAGCTGCCTGAGGTAAAAATGCTGGTTGACTGTGTGTCGGCATCAAAATTCATTACCGAAAAGAAAAGCGAAAAGCTTATTAAAAAAATTGAATCCTTGGCATCCAGGCACGAGGGGTATAAACTGCAAAGACAGGTTTATATTGCCGACAGAATCAAAATGGCAAATGAAGATATTTACCGAAGCGTTGACACTCTCTCTGATGCCATAAACGAAAAAAAGAAGGTAAGCTTTAAATACTTTGAATACGATACCGAAAAAAAGAAAAAATACCGCAACGAAGGAAGCGATTACGTTGTAAGCCCCTATAGCCTTACGGTGTCGGACGAAAACTATTATCTGATTTCACATTATCCCAAATACGAGCAGTTGACGCATTTTCGTGTTGACAGAATGAGTGACATCCGCGTAACGGATGAGCCGTGCGAAAACATAGAGAGCATAATGGGCGAAAAGTTCCGTATTGGAGAATACTCCAAAAAGATTTTTTCGATGTATTCGGGCGAAGACTCCCGCGTGGAGCTTGTGTGCGAAAACAGCATGATGAATGCGGTTATTGACCGTTTTGGAGAAGAAGTCGCCGTACAAAAGATAAACGAGGAGCATTTTAAGGTGTTTGCAAATGTTGATATAAGCCCAACATTTTTTGCATGGGTGTTTACCTTTGGCGGAAAAATCAAAATATCTGCTCCGGAAAACGTAAAAGCTGAATTTAACAATACAATACATAAATTTTTGGAATAATACCCCCTCCCGCACATATATATTGAGTAAGGAACAAGATATATGTACGGGAGGATTTTTTGATGGAAAATATATATACGGATATCGCAAAGCGCGGAGGCGGAGATATTTACATAGGCGTTGTGGGCCCCGTCAGAACGGGGAAATCCACGTTTATAAAAAAGTTTATGGATAAAAGCGTCCTGCCGAACATAAAAGAAGCTTATAAAAGAGAAAGGGCAATTGACGAGCTTCCGCAGAGTGCCGGCGGAAGAACCATTATGACAACCGAGCCCAAATTTGTGCCCAATGAGGCTGTGGAGATAGACTTGGGTAACAATGCCTCGTTTAATGTTCGGCTTATTGACTGTGTGGGGTATGTGGTTGCGTCAGCACTGGGGCACACCGAGGACGGGGAGGCACGAATGGTATCAACACCGTGGTTTGAGGAGGATATTCCGTTTGATAAAGCTGCAGAGATAGGCACAAAAAAGGTGATTGACGAGCACAGCACCATTGGGGTTGTTGTGACAACGGACGGTTCAGTTACCGATATTGAACGTTATGAATACGTGGAAGCAGAGGAAAGAGTTGTACGCGAGCTGAAGGAAATAGGCAAGCCTTTTGTGATACTGCTTAACACAAGATACCCACAAAGTGACGAGGCTTTGAAGCTTTGCGACACACTGCGCGAAAAATATGAAGCCCCAGTTGTGGTTGCCTCCTGTGCGGACATGGAGGAAGAAGACATAAAAGAAGTTATCCGTGCGGTGCTGTTTGAGTTTCCGATAACGGAGATTTCAATCGACCTGCCCGAATGGATTGATGCACTTAGTGACACTCATTATCTTAAGGAAAGCATTTTTAAAACGGTAAGAGACTGCGTAAAGGATGCTGACAGGGTAAAGTGTGCGGAAATAATAGCATCAAAGCTTTGCGGAAATGAATACATTGAAAGTGCGCTTTGTGAAAAAATCAATCTCGGAGACGGAAAAATATATATAAAAACAAATGTTGATAAGGGGCTTTTCTACAAGATTTTGGGCGAGATGACAGGGTTCGAAATTACGGACGAAGTAAAAATGGTAAAACTTCTTGGCGAACTGTCAAAAATGAAAAAAGAGTACGAAAGAGTAAAATATGCCATTGAGGCGGCAGAAAACACGGGCTACGGCATAGTTGCACCCGAGGTTACCGAAATGAGCCTTGAAGAACCCAAAATAATAAAACAGGGCGGACGTTACGGTGTAAGGTTAAAGGCGAGTGCACCGAGTTTGCATATCATAAAAGCGAACATACAAACAGAGGTAAGCCCCATTGTAGGCAGTGAAAAGCAATCGGAGGAGCTTATCAAATATTTACTCAGTGAATTTGAAAGCGAGCCGGGCAAGATATGGGAAAGCAATATTTTCGGCAAGAGCCTCTACAGCCTTGTTAACGAAGGCTTGCAGACAAAGCTTTATAAAATGCCCGAGGAGGCACGTTTCAAACTACAGGAAACACTGCAAAAGATAATTAACGAAGGCTCTGGCGGACTTATATGTATCATTTTATGAGATGATACATATAAGGGAAAAGTAATAGTGAATAAGTGATGAAGAAACGCGGCAAAGCCGTGTTTCTTTTTGTGTTTTGGGGCATAGTAGAAGAGAGGTGAGAATTGTGAAGCAATCAGTATGGACAGATGAGGTTAAATTGCCTACATTTAAAACAATGGAGGGTGATGTTAAAACTGGGATACTAATTATAGGCGGAGGCATGGCGGGGCTTTTGTGCGCATATGAGCTCAAAAACAGAGGCATTGATTATATGCTTATTGAAAAAGACGCTATCGCACAGGGCATAACAAAAAACACCACCGCAAAAATAACAAGTCAGCACGGGATTATATATTCTCGCATTGCAAGCTTGTACGGAAAGGAAAACGCCCGAAAATACCTTGATGCAAACGAACAAGCAATAAAAGAATATGCGTCAATTGCGGAAAACATTGACTGCGATTTTGAAATACGGGATGCGTATACGTATTCATTATCGGACGGGCGTAGCATTGAAAACGAGGTAAGACTGCTCAATTCAATAGGGTATGACGCTGAGTTTACTGCTAAAACACAGCTACCCTTTGATATAAAGGGTGCAATAAAATTTCCCCGACAGGCGCAGTTTAATCCTTTAAAATTTATTTTGGGAATATGCAAGGATTTAAATATATACGAAAACACCTTTGCCAAAAAAATCGAAAACGGCGTTGTTATTACCAATAAAGGCAAAATACTGCCGGAAAAAATAATCGTATGTACACATTTTCCGTTTCTCAATAAGCACGGAAGCTATTTTCTCAAGCTTTATCAGCACCGAAGCTATGTTTGTGCGGTGGATAATCTGCCGCTTATGGATGCAATGTATGTGGACGAGGACATAAAGGGCATGAGCTTTCGCAGCTATAAAAACATGATGCTCATTGGCGGTGGCGGTCACAGAACAGGAAAACACGGCGGAAACTTTACGGAGATTGAAAATTTTATAAGAGAGTACTACCCTTTGGCAAAAATAAAATACAGCTGGGCAACGCAGGATACGATGAGCCTTGACGGATTACCGTATATAGGGCTGTATTCAAAAAACACGCCTGATTTGTACGTGGCAAGCGGGTTTAATAAATGGGGCATGAGCACATCGATGGTCTCGGCAAAAGTGCTTTCGGATATGGTTTTGGGCAAACGGAATGAATACAGCGAGCTTTTCAGCCCGCAAAGAAAAATCATACACCCTCAGCTTTTTGTAAACGGAGTGGAAGCTACGGTTAATCTAATTACCCCTACGGTGAGACGATGCCCGCATCTTGGGTGTGCACTCAAATGGAACAAGAGCGAGCACACATGGGACTGCCCGTGCCATGGCTCAAGGTTTGAAGAAAACGGCGAATTGATAGATAATCCTGCAAAGCGTGATGCAGATGTTTAAAATTAATATTGCAAAAGGAAAAATGCTGTGGTATACTATTTGTTGCCACACAAATCCATATTTCGCTGACAAATAGGTGTATTTTTTTACTTCGGTAAAAATGTACGCTCTGTTTTCATATACCTTTTGTCAGGAATGAATGATTGTGTGGCGCAATGAGAGCTGTACATTTTTCGGTGTGCAGCTATCTGCACACTTTTTTAATTTTAGGAGGAATTTTATCATGAAGAAAATTGTAAGTATTGTATTGGCGCTTTGTATGCTTGTTTCACTTTGTGCTATGCCTGCACTTGCTGAAGAAGCTGTTGCAATCAGTCAGATGCAGACAAAGGACATCATCACAATTATGGTTGACGGGGCTTATGTTGACTGTGCTGCTTATGGTCAGATGCCTGTTATCGTTGAAGGCAGAACACTCGTGCCTTTACGCAGCGTATTTGAAGCACTCGGCGCGACTGTTGAATGGGATAACGAGACAAGAAGCGTAACAAGTGTTAAGGGTGATACAACAATTACCTTAGCTGTTGACTCTAAGGAAATGACAGTTAACGGCACTGTTAAAACTCTTGATGTGCCCGCCTGCATTATGAACGACAGAACAATGGTGCCTGTACGTGCCGTTGCAGAAGCGTTTGGTTGTGAGGTTTCCTGGGATAACGAAACACGTACAGTTGTTATTACAACAGCTATGGACGAAACAGCACCCGATGTTGTAGTTAAGCAGGCTATGGATGCAGTTTTCGCACTTGACTTTGAAAAGGCTGCAAGCTACTACAAGGACCCCAATGCTGCAATGGGCGACTTTGCAGGTGCAACAAATGTAGCAGACATAGTTAACATGGTTGCAGGCGGAGAAAATCTCACGGCAGACCAGGTTGTATTGGTTGAAAAGTTTACAAAGGATATAATGCAGCTTCTTACTTATGAAGTTACAGGTTCCACAGTAAATGGCAATACAGCAGAAGTTAGCGTAAAGATGACAATGCCCAACATGGAAGCAATGGATTTCGAAGCTTATTTTTCAGAAGAAGATATAGTGTTCCTTTACGCTTTGCTTCTTGCAGAGATGGGCTACTCACTTGAAGATTTGGCATCAATCACAGACGAAGCCGAAATCGCAGAAATATCAAACGTTTTGATTGAAGGCACACTTAATTACGTTGTAGCTGCTATTGAAGCCGAAACAGAAGAAGTTGGCTACATTACAGTTGAAGAGGTAGAAAAGCTCGAAAAGGTTGACGGCAAGTGGCTTATTGTTGAATAATAAGGAAAGTTTCAACAGTTTTATAAAGGAGTAATTTTATGAAAAACAAGGTTTGTATAATTGCTTTGATGCTTTGTGTAGTTTTTATGCTTTCAGCGTGCGGTTGTGGTAGTGGTTCACCAACCCAGCCTGCCACAGAAAAAACAGACTTGCAAACTTATGATGAGGCGGTTACTCTTATTTCAAACGAACAATATGAAGAAGCATACTATCTTTTAAAAGATATTGAAGATTTTGATAAAGCGTCAGAGCTTCTTAAAAACTTTCTTGTAACAGAAAAGGAATGTATGACAACCTCCTTGGGCAGCACATACACTTTGGAGACAACCACAAATTCAGACGGTACTGTTGTAAAAGAAGAAATGTTTGATTTTGACGGTTCGCACACATTATGTGAGTATGAAATTGGTTCCGACGGTGTTGTGATTGCATCAAAGATTGATAATGACGGTTATATTTCAAACTGGGAATATTCCTACGATGAAAACGGTAATTGCGTTAAAGAAGACGGAATAGATACAGACGGCAATAAGGGTGCATATGTATACGAATATGACGAAAACAATAATTGTATTAAAGAGACATATTCGGACGCTTTCGGAGAAGTTGTGAAAACATTTACCTATGATGAAAATAATAATCTTATAAAAGAAGAGTATAACGCTCCTTTCGGTATTTATTATGTGATTGAGGATTTTTACAATGCTGACGGTAAAAAAGTGAAAACTACTTGGTCTGACTCATCGGGTTCTTCGTGGGTAAGCGAAAACATATATGATGATAACCAAAATATATCTCAAAACATTCTCACTGAAGGTGATTATGTAGAGACTACCGTTTTCACATATTATGCAGACGGAAAGGTTAAAACGGCGACAACCAGTGGTGCAGACGGAGAAAAAACCGTGACAGAATACTCATACGAGACAATTATAACTTATACGGAAAACTGATATGAGTATTGACAAACCATTACAAGTAGGAAGTGGATATGATGAAAAAAACGATTTCGTTTATATTGGTGATAGCCATGTTGTGTACAATGCTTTCGACAACATGCTTTGCTGCATTAGATTATGGCGCAAGCTATAACGATTTTCTTCGTGATGACCGTTCTGTAAAAAACAGCGAAGGCGAAACAATCTACAAAGTATATTATGACTATCCTGTTATGAATGCGGACAACACTCACGCTGACAAGATAAATGCGGCAATATATGCTGACAGAGAAAGATTTTTTGAAGCTGCAAAGCTTTTAGTTACGGAACCCGGTGGTAATAGTGCAAGCGGGGAAAATCCGTATATCAGTGTGGCAGACACATGGGTTACAAAAAATTCCGACGGTATACTGAGTATGCAGGTTGCTACCGAGTGGTATGCGGGAGGTGCACATATTAAGGGGTATTACGGACTAAATTTTGATATTAACACCGGCAATCCTCTTACTTTGGCTGAAGCGTTCAATATGACGGAAACAGAAACACTTGCATATGTAAAAAATAAAACATATGAGTTTATTGAATTAAATGCGAGTGAGTTTTTTGAAGATGCAAAGACCATTGCAGCAGAATATGAGATAGAGGATTATGAGTTTTATCTTGATGACACAAATGTTTATATCTGTTATCCTGTATACGAACTTGCTCCGGGTGCTACAGGCCCTGTGGTGGTTGAATGCCCCATAACTAACAGACGAATACGTTTGGTTCTTAACAGCAATATCCTGTTTTTTGACGAAATGCCTGTTATAAAAGAGGGCAGAACACTTGTGCCTCTCAGAGGTATATTTGAAGCTCTTGGCGCTACAGTCGAATGGGATGATGATACTCGCACTGTAGTTTCCGAAAAGGATGGTACTAAAGTATCGATTACTATAGGCGAAAAGGAGATGTACGTTGACGGCGAAATCAAGACCCTTGACGTGTCTGCCTGCATTATAAATGACCGAACAATGGTGCCCGTTCGTGCCGTTGCCGAAGCGTTTGGTTGTTATGTAGAATGGGAAGATGAGACGAAAACCGTTTACATAAATCAGCTCAGTTACGAAAATACCCCCGAGGGTGTTGCTAAAGCTTATCTTAAAGCCTGTTCAGAGCTGGATGTATACGCAATAATGGAAATGGTAACATTGCCGTCAAGCTTTGAACTGTATGTTGACCAAGGTATAGTTGATATAAGAAGTATGGCTGATGCGACATGTGAACAAATAGGGTTAAAGGACCTTTTAAGTGACGCTGTTTATGAAAAATATCTTGATATGATGACAAGAATTACAGAAAATACATTGGCAAAAAGCACCTTTGAATTTGGTGAGTACGAATATTTTTCCGATGAAGAAGTAAAGATTGAAGCAGTCATGTCAACACCCGATACAAGCGCGTTGACCCAAGAGGCGATACGTGTGATGCAGGAAGAAATTGCATTGCGTGCCAATCTGGAAGCGGGTGAAAGCCTTACGGATGAGCAGTGGTTTGAAATTATTGACATCATAGAAGAAGTTCTTACAAAAAAATTTGACGAGCTCGAAATGACAGAAACAACAGGCGAGGTGCCTGTTGTAAAAAGAGATGGTCGTTGGATGGTATATGTAGGTTAACTTGAAACAAGAGGCGTAAGCCTCTTGTTTTTTTATGTGCGTGATGCTACAATAGCTGTAGGTGATTTATATGCAGGAAGTTGTAAGTGTGCGTGTTATGCGCGAAAGTGATGAAAATACAATAAAAACCAAAATAAGCTCGATTGAACTCATGAAAAGAGCAGGCGAGGCGGTATATAACGCATATGATTGGCAAGGTAAAACTGCCATTGTGTGCGGAACGGGCAATAACGCAGGTGACGGATATGTGCTTGCCTCTTTATTGGGTGACAAATGCCACCTCTTCTTGTTATGCGATAAATTCTCTCCCGACGGACGTTACTATTTTGACGAGTGCATAAAAAAAGGCATAGAGTATTCCTTTATTGACGAAAGCACTGATTTTGGTGAATATGACACTATTGTTGACTGCATTTTCGGTACAGGGTTCCGTGGTGATGTTACAGGCACGGCAAAAATGGTTGTTGATAAAATAAATGAGAGCGAAAAATATGTTATAAGTGTAGATATCCCCTCGGGTTTAAATGGTGATACGGGAACAGGTTATAGCGTTATAAGTGATTTAACAGTATCAATCGGCACAATAAAAACAGGACTTATACTGAACGAGGCTAAGGACAAAATAAAAAAACTCACAAACTGCCCCATAGGCATTGATATAACAGGTGAAAAGTATTATCTTTTACAAAAAGAAGATTTTTGCGGTTTGATACCCGAGCGGAAAAACTATTCACATAAAGGTACGTACGGCTATACTGCCCTCTGGGGAGGTTGCGAGGAGTATTCGGGTGCAGTTAAGCTTGCCAATTTAAGCTTATCGGCATTAAAATCGGGCTCAGGTGTAAACAAGCTTATTGTAAACGAGCGCATTGCATCGTCCGTTGCACCGTATTTGTTGGAAAGCACGCTTTTTAAAATGCCCCAAGGCTTTGATAAAGTAAAAATTGACGAGGCATTAAAGGGCATAAAATGCCTTGCAATCGGCATGGGCTGGGGCAAGGGTAAAGCATATGAAGATATACTCTCATATATTCTGGATAATTACAGCATTAATGTTATCATAGATGCTGACGGTCTTAATACCCTTTGTAATATGGATTTGGATATATTAAAGAGGACAAAATGCACTGTGTGCTTAACGCCTCACGTGAAGGAATTTTCACGCCTTGCAAAGTGCGACATGAGCGAGGTAGACTTTTTAAAGGCACGAGAGGTGGCAAAAAAATACGACGTTATTGTGCTTTTGAAGGGTACGGCAACGGCTGTTACCGACGGCGAGGACGTTTATTTTGTCACAAGCGGTGCTCCGGGTATGGCAACAGCGGGAAGCGGAGACGTATTATCAGGCATACTTTGCGGTATTGGGGGATATATGGCACTTGATATCATGAGCGTAAGCCTTGGTGCCTTTGTTGCAGGAAGAGCCGGCGAATTGGCACAGGAGGACACAAATGCCGTGAGCATGACATCCGGTGATACCGTAAAAAACATAGGAAAGGCTATAAGTGAAATCTATGGCTGTTAAGTTATCGGACCATTTTACATTACAAAAAATATCATTACACATAAAAAATTGGCGTGCCAAAAGGGCACGCTTTTTTCTTTGGGACGAAATGGTACGCTGTAGTATGATATGGTTTTGTTGGAGGTGGTAAAGTGTTTTTGGTTGAAAATAACGATATAACCATGACAAAGGGAGACAGCGGATTTTTCACGGTCAGGTTTGAAAACGGAGACGGCACGGAATATGTGCCCGAAAGCGGAGATGAAATTATCTTTACGGTGAAAAAGAAAAAGGAAAGCTTTTGTACGGTTGTGCTCCAAAAAAGTGGCGAGAAAATCTTTTTTGAAAAAGAGGATACCGAAAAAATCCCCTCGGGGGAGTATGTGTATGATATTGCCGTATGCAGAAATACAGGTGAAAGGTACACGGCTGTAGAGGGGAAATTTGTATTAAGAAAGGCGGTACATGATTTTGGGTGAAATAAAAGGATATATAAACATGCCTTTTCACGGTGAAAGTGCCTACGAAATAGCCGTAAGGCACGGTTATGTGGGAACAGAGGCAGAATGGATAAAAGAAATAGGCAGTGTGAGCGAAGATGACTTGAAAATAGTAATGGACAGCTTTGCAAACAGGCTTTGTGGCTACGTATGGCATGTAGACACAGATAAGGTTTTTGACAAAGAAGGAACCTTGTGCGGCAAGCTTTCGGACTGCATGACAGATGACTTTGTAGGTGCGTGGTTTTTTGTGAGAACAAGTACAAGCGAAGCGGGCAGCAGTGCATATGACAGCAAATATACCATTGACGGCGCAAACGGTTTCTTGAGCCTTCGTGACTACGTTGTATGGACAGGCGTTCACCTTGTACATATCCCCGCATTTGAAGCAAAGGCATCCACACTGAAAAATACAGACGGAAAATACAGCCCAAAGAGCGGCGTTGACGGGCTTATGAGCAGCACTGACAAGGCGTATCTGTCAGATTTGATTAACGAATACTGGACAAAGGACAAGCTCAACGTATACAATACACCCGACCCCTATAACGGTTGGCAGACAAACTGGCTGTTTGATACAGGGATTTATCTTGGAGGAATCAAAAAGGACTGTGGCGGGCATCCTCCTGTTATAAATGAAAACCATACTTCTTGGGTTATTATGGTTTTTAACGGCATGGCAACTGATGCCGATAGCCTTAACCGAAATCATCGTGTTCAGATTGCATTTGATGTGGTGAACTCAAAGATATATATGCGTCGTGGCTGGATGAGCTCAAATACATGGGCAGATAGTTGGACTGCTGTGGGTCAAAGTGCAGCAGAAAGCAAAAGTGATACTGTTTTTGTTACTGATAGCGCAACTGTAGCCTTGGATGAAAATGTTAAGGAAATCGTGGCAGAGGGTAATGTAAACTTAAATGTGTATCTTCCTGAGAAAACATGGTACGGGTGGAGATGTGTTATTAATCTGTCCGAAGCTGACAGTGTCGAAAATTTTGACGTAGGCACAAATAACGGTGATATGTTCGGCTTAGATGCACCATGGACGAAACCTTCTGCGGGAAAAACATATCTTCTTGTAAGGGTGGAAGATAAAACCGACGGTACACCTTTAGCATATAAAATGTACGAGGTTGATAATATAACAAGGCAGATTATAGAATGAAAAAGCAAAAGCTGACCAATGTAGGTCAGCTTTTTGTAAATTATTTAAATAATTTTGCATAATAGTCGTTGTAGGTGTAAAAATCTTTTTTCGGTGGTTTGTAATCATCACATACACATAAAAGCTTCCGCGTCCTGTCTGCACGTTCTTCATCGTTTTCTGTATAATAAAACAAGTCGGATTTTTGCTTTGGTACAATATCTTTCATACACAAAATTTCGTCCTCGTTGTCACCTGTTGGACAAAAATTGCCGTGGCGACAGGTTATGCAGGCTTTAAGCTTTATTTTGTCGGGAAGCTTATCCAAAAGGTTGAGTATGGCATATTCTTTATTGCATCCTGTGCCTATCAATCTGTCGTTATCAATAACAACACTGACAGATACACTTGTAACATCGCCGTTGTCATCAAAATTTGATATCGTGTGTGCCTCTGCATTGATATCGGTGTTGCCTGACTGTATATCTATGGGCTCATAAGACTGCTTTGTGTATTCGTACCATGCTTTTTTCAGGTAATCGCCCCACTCAATCGAAAAAGAATCAGAGAGCAATATAACATCAAAATAAGGCTCATTGTGACCTAAACAGGAGATTTTGTGAGAAAAAACTTCAACACCTTTTGATAAATCGGGAATAGGCTTAGTTGAAAAACAATTGATGCAAAATTTGCTTGCCATTTCTTTAATGAATTTTTTTGCGCCACGTTTACCGGAGTACTTTTTCGCCTTTTTTACACACTGCATAACTCCGTTGTCATCCCTAGTCCACGTATCTCCGGGTTTGAAGCTGACAAAGGATAGATTGAAAAAAGTAAGTTTTGCAACATCAATCTCCATATCATAATCCGAGGAGTTTTCGTTTGTATTCTTTTTAACGTTTAGGTGCTTTATTAAAAGGGTAAGGTTGTTTTTATCGGATATGTAGTTGAAAACCTCGCTGTCGTGAAATTCAAAATCAGAAATCGAATTTTTGATACAATGATTCATACAAACGCCTCCTTTGAGAATATAATACTATAAAAAACTATAGTTGTCCATAATTTAAAATAGATGTATAAAATAGGCAAAAGAGCATATAATTAAAATGAAAATAAAAAAAGGGTTGACAAAACATGTTTTTCGTGTTATATTAATAGAGCTGATAGCAAAACAGTTAAATATCGCGGGGTGGAGCAGCTTGGTAGCTCGTCGGGCTCATAACCCGAAGGTCGT
>CAZNIC010000017.1:8696-29239 GCA_964572985.1 uncultured Oscillospiraceae bacterium | reverse complement strand
GCATGTGTTTCTGCTGTATGGGGGGATATTCCCATACGAAAATTACTTGAAATTTCAATATGAAGGAGCAAACGGTTGGAAAATATTATTAGCTTAAGAAATGCGGTTGTCGATTATGACGGTGAAACCATTTTGAAAGGAATCAACCTCGATATTATCGACAAGCAGTTTGTTACTTTACTTGGACCTTCGGGTTGTGGAAAAACAACTACATTAAGGATTATCGGAGGCTTTCTGCAAATGAACAGCGGAGAGCTTTATTTTGATGGGAAAAAGATTAATGATCTTCCCGCATATAAGAGGAATATTAACACAGTATTCCAGAAATATGCCCTTTTCCCCCACCTTAATGTGTATGAAAACGTAGCCTTTGGTCTGAGATTAAAGAAAATGAACGAATCCGAAATTAAAAAGAATGTCACTGAAATGCTCAGACTTGTGAACCTTTCAGGCTACGAAAATCGTTCTGTCAACTCTCTTTCCGGCGGTCAGCAGCAGAGAGTTGGTATTGCACGCGCGCTTGTCAACAAGCCTCGTGTTCTTCTCCTTGACGAACCTTTGGGTGCTCTTGACTTAAAGCTTCGTAAGGAAATGCAGATCGAGCTCAAGAAAATCCACAAAAGTCTCGGTATTACATTTATATACGTTACACATGACCAGGAAGAAGCTCTTACAATGAGTGATACCGTGGTTGTTATGAACAATGGTGAAATTCAGCAGATAGGCACTCCTGAGGATATTTACAACGAGCCCATCAATGCTTTTGTTGCTGATTTCATTGGCGAAAGCAACATTATTGACGGCATGATGCGCACCGACTATTATGTTGAAATAGACGGTGTTGTATTTGAATGCGAGGACGCAGGCTTTGGTACCGACACTTTGGTTGACGTTGTTATTCGTCCTGAGGATATCAAGGTTGTTGCCCCCTCAGATGACGTTATCGTCGGCGTTGTAAAAGATGTTATCTTCAAGGGCGTTCATTTTGAAATCGTCGTAGAAACAGCTAACTTCCTTTGGAAGATTCACTCTACAAAGAGCCAGCAGATTGGTTCTCGTATTGGTATGACGCTTCATCCCAACGACATTCACATCATGCACAAGTTAAGAGAGTAGTTTTTTCCGTTTAACTAATATTTTACGGAAAAGAGGTTTTGAGATGAAATCAAAAACAATTGCTATCCCCTACTATGTATGGATGATAGTTTTTACCGTTGTTCCTCTTATCATTATTGGTGTGTTTGCCTTTACAAGCGAGGAAACAGGCGGTTTTACGCTTTCCAATCTTATGGAAATGACAATATATATTCCCGCGCTTTGGCGTTCAATAGTTTATGCGGTTATTACAACGGTGGTTTGCCTTGTAGTGGGCTTCCCTGCCGCATATATTATTTCGCGCCTGCCTGAGGAAAAGCAGTCCACTTTTGTTATGCTTTTGATGCTTCCCATGTGGATTAACTTTATTTTGAGAACATATGCCTGGATGAACATCCTTGATACAAATGGTTTTATTAACCAAATTCTCGGATTTTTCGGTATTGGTCCCGTTAAGATGCTTAACACATCCGGTGCGGTTATCCTTGGCATGATTTACAACAACCTGCCCTTTATGATACTTCCGCTTTATTCTGTCATGACCAAAATTGACAAAAGCGTTATCGAGGCTGCACAGGATTTGGGCTGTTCTCAATCAGGTGTTATCAGAAAGGTTATTATCCCTCTTGCAATTCCAGGTATTTCCTCGGGCATTACAATGGTTTTTGTACCCTCTGTATCAACGTTTATTATTTCCCGTATGCTTTCGGGCTCAAATATTATCCTTATCGGCGATTTAATCGAACAGCAGTTTGTAGGTCAGGTATATGAACCGTATGTCGGTTCGGCACTCAGCCTTGTTCTGATGGTTATCGTGCTTATTATTATAGGCGTATTTAACCAGTTCGGAGGGGAGGATGCTGTCATATGAAAAAGCTTTCATCAAAAATTTTCATGATTGCACTCATATTCTTCCTTTACATTCCTATTCTTTCACTGGTTGTTTTTTCATTTAATGCAAATGATTCCCGTGTTGCCTGGGGTGGTTTTTCACTCAGATGGTATCAGAGTCTTCTTTCAGATTCTTCAATAATGATTGCGCTTTTGAACACGATTATTATCGCTGTTGTTGCATCTATTATTTCAACAATTTTGGGCACATTGGCTGCAATCGGCATAAACAATCTTAAAAAGAATACACGCAACGCGGTTATGACGGTAACTTATATTCCCATCATTAACCCCGAAATCATCATGGGTGTTTCGCTGATGCTTCTTTTCAAAGTGTTTATGCGTTTTATCCCCTTTCAGTTTGGCTATGTGACACTTATTTTCTCGCATATTGCGTTCTGCGTGCCCTACGTTATTTACAACGTTTTGCCAAAACTCAGACAAATGAACCCCAACCTTGTTGAAGCCGCATATGACTTGGGCTGTAATTCCCGTCAGGCGTTTTTCAAGGTTGTTATACCGGAGATATTCCCCGGTGTGCTTTCGGGCTTTATAATGGCGGTAACATATTCAATCGATGACTTTGTTGTCAGCTACTTCAACTCCGGTTCAAGTGTCAGTACACTCCCTATCGCTATCGAATCTATGACAAAGCGCAACATGAACCCCAGTATCAATGCTCTTTCAACAATTATATTTGTAACAATAATTATTATCCTTGTTGTTAAGAACATTATCGACAACCATCGTTTGCGCAGGGTTAATCATGTAACACGGATTAAAAAAGGTCATATTGCAGCGATTGTTGCCGTGTTTCTTGTTGTCACAATTGCAGGTGGTTTCTTGGTTACAAGCCTCAACAAAGGACCCGAGCTTGAGCTTGACCCCGACATGCTTACTGATTATGATTATTCCAAGTTTAAGGACGACAATATTACCATTAATGTTGCAAACTGGGGCGAATATATGAGTCTTGGCGATGTCGTCGAGGGCGACGAGGATGAAGAAGAGCATATGATTCATGTGAACAAACAGTTTGAAGCTCTTACAGGCATAAAGGTTAATTATGTTACCTATGCCAACAACGAAGGCTTGTACGCTAAATTGAAGAGCGGCGGCGCAGATTACGACATTGTAATCCCCTCCGACTATATGATTTCAAAGCTTATTAAAGAAGATATGCTCGAAAAGCTCAATTTTGAAAATATCCCTAATTATGAAACAAAAATTATGGACACTTTCAAGAACCCCTTGTACGACCCGACGAATGAGTATTCTGTTCCCTACACTTGGGGCATGGTATGCCTGGTCTATAACAAAACAATGGTTAAGGAAACTCCTACCAGTTGGTCTGTTCTTTGGGACGAGCAGTATGATGACCGTATCCTCATGTTCAACAATCCCCGTGACGCTTTCGGCATTGCCGAAATTTTGCTTGGATATTCACTGAACACTGAAAACGAAGACGAAATCAAAGATGCTTTTGATTTGCTCAAGAAACAGTATGACAGCGGTATAGTTCAAGCATACGTAATGGATGAAGTTTTCGACAAGATGGAAGGCGGCAGTGCTGCACTTGCCCCCTATTATGTCGGCGATGCTATCACCATGATAGAACAAAACTCCGATTTGGACTATGTAATCCCCGATGAAGGTACAAACCAGTTTGTAGATGCAATATGTATTCCCAAGGGTGCTCGTAATAAAGAAGCTGCTGAAATGTACATCAATTTTCTTTGCGAAACTGAAATCGCAAAGGCAAACTGTGAATATATCGGCTATTCAACCCCTCACAAGGAGGTTTACGAGCTTCTTCCCGATGATGTCAAAAACGACGAAAGACGTTATCCTTCCGATGATTTCCTCATAAACAAAACCGAAACTTTCCTCTCTCTTTCTTATGAGGCAAGCGGTCAGATGCAGGATTATTGGAACACAATCCGTCTTTCTAACGACGGCGAAGACACATTTATGTCCGTATCCTTTGCGGTTTTGATTATTGCAGCACTTGTATTTGCAATATTCAATATTGTTAATAAGTTACGAAAAAAGAATAATTAAAAAAATTGCAGGAATCATCCTGCAATTTTTTTTGTTTAATTGATAACAGCTTCTCGCCATGTCCACAGGTCTCCAACCTTTGTATATAAAATCGTCATGGTTTTATCTGCGACACTGATAACAACCGTTGCTTCTGCAATTTTTTCGTTTATATTAATTTCTGCTACCTCATACGATTTTTCGGCAATGTTGTTTCTCTCAAGTATGCGAGGCATATTTCGTTCAACTGCTTTAAGGAGCTTACTTTCATCGGTTTCTGCAAAATATGCTTCCGGGTTTACGTATTCACCATTTATTTTCACTTCCATGTGCAGATGTGCGCCCGTTGACTTGCCTGTACTGCCAACATATCCTACAATATCCTGTGCGGAAACAGCCGGTGTTTCTCTTTTTACATAGCCTGATAAATGTGCGTACAAAATCTCGACACCAATATTATTTTCAACTATTACATAGTTACCGTTTTCTGCATCAAAGCCCGTTTTTGTTATTTTTCCGTCAATACCTGCTTTAACGGGGGTGCCCTCTTCTGCTTTGAAATCGATTCCGTTATGGAATTGTTCTTCTCCTGTTATTGGGTGCACTCTTTTGCCAAAAGGCTGTGTAATGGTGTAAAAATTATCTAACGGATATTCCATCGTAAATATATTCCCCTCAAAAGATATTTCAAGATTATATTTATCTTTATAGGACAAAACACCGTTATCTGCTCTTTCTACAATCCTGTAAATATACTCATACGGCACATACGTTACATCACGCCTAAGTATTGGTGCGGCATTCATTTTTTCCTCACTCATTGTGCCTTTTGCGTTATAATTCGGAACAAGCTCCGTAGGGTTAATCACAAGCTCGTTTTTCCCAATTTCAATTTTATACATATATCCTGTATGGCTCATAAAAGCGTCAGGCATGGTGTTTTTGTCGTACAGCATCATCACAATTACACCGTTATCCCAGTTGATATATGCCGAATTTTCCATAAAACCAATCTTTTCAAAAAATTCTCTCAGCGGTACATAAACCTCACCATTTTCGATAAACGGCTTATTCTCAAGCTCTATTACTTCCCCGTTATTTATTATGTATATTTCGGGCATATGCGTTTCGGCTACTGTTTCGCTCATTACATTTGCCATAACAAAGCTTGTTATCATCAAGCTCATAACCAAAACCACAATGCTTATAAAAGCAATTATCCTTGAAAATCTTTTTGGTATAGTATTTATTTTTTCAAACCTTGTTTGAAGCAGTTTTCCTGCCCCGGTCATGCGAGTAGTGTATATATTTTTTAACATTAAATCAACTCCTCTAAAAATTTATCCATATCAACCGGTTTTAGTGCATAATCAATCCACCTTTGGGCATCATCCTCGGGCAAAAACGGCAGTATAAGCTCATAAAAAACATCGTTTTTCTCAATTTTTTCGCCGTTTACAATAATACAACCGCTACTGGTAGAAAACGATACCTCAAGCAGTTTACCTCGCGTTTTGCTTTCGAGTACATAATACAGCTCACAGTCAAGATAGGAATCGTCATCAACCAACATGAGCTTAGCATTGTCGATATTTTCAAACAGCTGCAGATTTTGTAATAGAGTATTTCCGTCAACAACAATTTTGTTGCCGGCATTTTCTCTGAGATATTCAGCAGTAAAAGGAAACCTTTTTAATATAAACTCATCAAAGTATTCCCAATAGTAAATCGTTAAGCTTATATCTTCGGGATTTTCTGTCACTAAAATCTCAGTGGAATCGAACATGTCAAACTCTCCTGTGACCACATGTTCCAGTAATAGCTCAGTATAGTCGGGCAGTTTCCACTCTTCCCTTACTATATATCCCAGCAAAAGCTGTTCACAACGTTTCCTTGTCATTCGTGCCTTGGCATAGCTATGCACCATAGATTGCATTGACCCGCCTTGATATACCGCACTTTGCCTTTCAGCGTAGCTTTCTCTTGCTTTTATCCAGTCATCCTGACCGATAAAATCGTATTCCTCCCGAGATAATTCAGCGAGGAAAAGATTCAACAACTCATCCCAGTTGCGCATAGCTTCGTAGGCTTTCATGTTAAGGTCGTATTGTGTGTAGCCCGCCTCTGTCCAAGAGCGGGCATCCTGTTCGTATTTTATTGCATCTTTAATTTTTTCGGCAAATGGGCTATCTGAATCAATATAATATTCAATACGAGTATCATCAAACCACATATATTCAACAAATTCCATTGGCACGTATACAGTGTCATCATTTTTTATCGGAGCATTTAAAGTCTCGCCGATAAACCCGAGTTCAAACCCCGTCAATTTCTTTTCTCCGATTTTCATTTCATAATCCTTTGACACATCATATCCGTCAATAAACCTAAGATGTATTTCGTCATCGGAATACACTATCTTATAATCCACATTAGCTTTTTCAAACAGCTCTTCAAGCGGCACATATACATCTCCGTTATTATAAATGGGCTGTTTTGAAAAGTTTACCTTTTTGCCGTTACAAGTGATTACGATTTCGTAGCCTGCGGTTGTCTTTGCAATTGTCTTTTCTCCGCTAAAGCCTGCCAGCACAAAATTGCACCCTAATATAGCTACAAAAACAACTGCCGTGCATATCAGATTAACGGTTTTCGAAAACCTCTTTGACAAGATTTTATCAAAGCGCTTTTTTAAAAAGCTTTCTTTTCCGCTCATATGGGTTGTATAAATATTTTTAAACATATTTATCCCTTCTTTGAAACAAGATTAAGTATCGTATTCATATATTTTTTCTTTTCGTCCTGATTCATATTTTTTGTAACCGAAATATCGCAGCAAATCTCACATGCTTCTCCGATATTTTTGGTTAAAACATAACTCAAAGGATTAAACCAATGTATGGCGTTGACAAACATTGCACACCATTTTATGATTAAATCTTTATTTCTATAGTGTGTAAGCTCATGATAGTACACGAGTTTTTCTTCGTCTTCATCCGTAAAATTTTCAGGCACATAAACAATCGGGAAAAACACACCCGTCAAAAATGGCGAATCATCATCCAAACATTTTCTAACACGAACATTTCGTTTTATATTCAAATCGGCTTTTACGGCTTTGAAAACCTCACTTTCTTCAATCAAAACGCTGTTTTTGCGCTTTTTTGCAAGAAAATTTATATAACTGACTGCTGTGACAATCACAAATGCTGCCGCACCCAAAACCCATACTGCAAAAATTAAACCTTTTAAATCTACTTTTTCTTTTGCTGTTTGATTGTTTTGAGTTAAAGCAGTTGTGTTAACATCAACAACGTTTTCCTCAACGTATATTTCTGTTGCAAATTCATCTGTCACAACCGTATTATCAAAATACTGCGGCAGGATTATAACAGGTTCTTCAATCACTCGGCGTACCGGTGCAGGCATGAATTTCCACATGGGCACAACAAAGCTCACTGCCACTAAAAGCCACAAAATAAGCTGTACTCTGCCTGCAATGTATTTATGCAAAAACAGCTTTATCCCAAGCATTAAAACAACCATAACACAACCCATAGCCGAAAGCAGTAGTATTGTTTTTAATATCTCCGTCATAGTCTTTACCCGTTTATAATCTTTCTCAATTCTTCAATTTCGCTCTCGGAAAGTTCCTTGTTTTCATAAAGCGATGCAACAAGATTGCCTATCGAACCGTTATACAGCTTCGACAAAAAGGATTTTGTTTCTTTAATACTGTAATCCTTTTCCTCTAATACCGAAAAATATAGATTTGATTTTCCGGCCTTTTCATAACCTACAACGCCTTTTTCGTTAAGTCTTGCAAGAAGTGTGCCTACAGTATTACGGCTCCATTCTACGTCAAGCTGAGCCATGATTTCGCCAAGGGACAAAGCTCTCCCCTCGTCCCACAAAATTTTCATGATTTCATATTCAGATTCTGTAATATTACTTTTTGCCATTTTAATCCCCCTCTTTAAGACTACTTTTGTAGTCATGATTATTATAGCCTACAATTGTAGTCTTGTCAATATGTTTTTCACAAAAAAATAAGACGTCTCAAAAAACGTCTCATTTTGCAAGTTCTTTTGCATATTCGTATAAATCTTCTTTTTCGTGTGTATAGTATTCAATGTTTATACCCTGCCGTTGAGCCATGAGAGCATACTCCGCCTCTTTGTCTTCTGCAGGAATATGTATGCTTTTAATTTTTGCAAGATAATCTATATCACTGATTATTTTTTCGTCAACAATGATGTCAGAATTTATAATAAGCACATCAATCTTATCCCTGCCACCTGTCTCTTTCATTCCGAGATAAACATCATACAAATCGTCCCTTACAAGTAAAACCGTATTATCTCTTTCAAGTATCAGCGAGCTATCCGCTATTTCATACTCTTTCACTGCGACGTTATCATTATACGCTCCCAAAATCAAAACTGCTGAACACAAGCCTAGTATTATCGCTGCCGCATATTCACTAAGCTTTTTTCGCATAACAAAAATCAGCACAACCACATAATAAACTATGTGCTCATATACACTGAACGCGTCAGCATATATGACATTAAACGGAAGCGATGCAAAAAGCCCTGCGGTGTTGATTACACCATCCACAAACAATCCCGTTACCGAGGCAAAGCCCACATTGATATACGGCACAAATGATAGAGGCACAAACATTATGCACAAGCATAATGTTGCAAGGAAAAACATTGACACAATTATATTTGCTAACACCGAATACACTGATATTGCACCGAACATATTTGTCAGAGCAGGAAAAGTCATAATCTGCGCTGAGACCGTCATTGCAATTGCTTCTCTCAAAAATTTTGGCAAAAAGTTCAAAAGCTTGCCGATTGGGTCGGAAAATATCATAATCCCAAGCACACTCAGAAAAGATAAAATAAAGCCCCAATCATAAATCACATAAGGATTAATCAGTCCGAGAACCATCGCCGAAAAACACAACGCCGTAAACGAATCGTTTTCCCGTACAAAAAGCTTTGACAAAAGAAAGCTTATAAACATAATTGTTGCGCGTATTGTTGACGGTGATGCACCTGTCACCAGTGCAAAAAGCAACACAAAAACAACAGACAATACCGTCGCCGTCTTACGGCTCTTTTTCTTGATTAAATTATATATTGCAAGACCCAAAATCGAAACATGAAGTCCCGAAACTGCCGCAATATGACTGATGCCTGCTATGCTCATTTTTTCGCTGAGCTCAGAAGAATACTCAGATTTGTCTCCCGCGACAAGTGCCTTAAACATCATTGATGTCTCGCCGTCAAAAAATCGGTTTCCTATATCAAGTATATAGTTTCTTATTGTAGAAACTATACTTGTCGGAAATCGCGCGTCGTCTTTTTCCAGCATAACCTCAATATCCGCTTTTATCAGCGCACCTTTTGATATAAAGGTGTATTTTGTGTTTTTGTTATCGGAATACGATTCGTGACATATAGCATTAAACGCTATTCTGTCGCCGAATTTTATATCAATATTTTCATATAAACGAGTATATATTTTTATGTTACTGTTAAAAACTCCACCGTTGTAGTATATTTCGTCCGCATCAACAAAAAAGTTTGCACCGTCATCATATTTTTCGGGCACAGATGCAACCGTACCGTAAACACGCGCCTCTTGATTGTTAAGTGCTTCGCGTATTTTTCTGTTGTTCGCTATATGGTATGATGATACCATAATCCCCAAAACAGTTGATAATATGATGAACACCGTGATAAACAGATTAATTTTTTTATTGATATATAAAATAACAATCAATAATGCAAGTGCTGTCGCCAATAAAACCGGAGGCTGTATATCCAGATACAGCCTCATAATCATAAATACAAATGTTATTATCGAAAAAACAGCCAAGGGCCTGGTTTTCAACGGTTTTGAAACCGTATCAGCAAAAGAATTTAAATAACTCAACATACTTTATCCTATAACCAAAACCGTCACACTGCAAGGCGAAAACTCATGCTCGACAATGTTCCCGTTAAATTTAACGTCTATATCGCTAGGTGCAATTTTCAACGGTTCATCAAAGGAGTTTTCATCATCCAAATTACCCGTAAGCATCTGTGCTTTCACTGAGTTGATTGTTCTTTGCACATCAACTGTTGCTTTGTACGGTGTATTTTTAATATTTACTACTTTAAGAATAATTCTACCATCTTCATCTGTTGATGCTGATGTGTATATCGGCTCAATAACAACAGGCTTGGATACAACATCATGAACAAGTTCCCCGTCAATGTAGCAACAAATCCTGTTTTTATTAACTACTACTCTGAGAGTATATTCTCTGCCTTTTTCAACACTTCTAAGCTCGTGTCCGAGAACGGATTCACGATAGTTTACTGTAGAGCAAACTGCACTGTCTTGGTTTTGCCAGCCGCCAAACTCCCAGTGATAAAAATTGCCGTAATCTTTAACACCAAAACGGATAATGAATCCTCGTTTTCCGTCAAGTTCTTTAGCTTTACATTCAAGTTCAAAATCCTCCAAATTTCCGCAATAATCAAGTTTTTGCATTTGAGAGCCTTCGTTCTTGAGTGTAAAGCCTTTTTCATTTACAGTCTCACCGTTAAGCTTAATGTCATAAAAGTATGCCGCAGTATCAACCGTTTTAAAGAAAATCTCTCCCGTGATACTTTCATCAGCAACAGGCACAGAGGGTTTTTCTGATAAAACATTGTGTTCAATTGCAGCTGTCCCCTGATTATTCATAAACATTTTCTGCACATAGTAATTAGGTGTTCCGTATGCTTTTTCTCCATTGAACCATATCATGTCCGGTTTCCAGTTAACGTAATCTACGTTACACAAGAGAGGTGCGTAGCATGCAAGAGCAACATTACCGCACATTTCCATGCTTGTCATATATCCGGCTTCGCAAAGTGCATTATAAAAAGTGTTGCCCCAAGACGCATATTCTCCCAAAAATACCTTTGGGTCTTCTTTTTTATATTCAAAGTATCGCTTATTGTTTGCTATCATCCATTCGGGAGAAACGTAGTAGTGCTCGTCAACCATCTCGGATTTATTATCCCTTGCGCATTTCCAGCCCTTTTCAAATTCACCGCCGCAAGGGAACGGGCCAGATGAGCCTATAAGCTTAATTTCGGGATATTTTTCTTTGATAGCCTTATGGAAATAGGGATATCTGTCAAAAAATCCGTCCCCTACCTCTTCATTACCTATTGCAAGATATTCAAGATTAAAGGGCTCGCTGTGACCAAGCTCTGCACGGATTTTACCCCACTTTGTATCAGCTGACCCGTTTGCAAATTCAATTAAGTCCAACGCATCGTCAATCCAGGGTTGCAATTCGTCAAAGGGTACTGCATCATGGTGGTGAGGATTGTACGCTGCCGGAAGAACAGGCAGAGGCTTTGCGCCTATATCCTCACAAAAAAGAAAGTACTCGTAATAGCCCAAGCCAAGTGTCTGGTTGTATCCCCAGTTACTGCGTCTTGCAGGTCTTTCACTCACATCACCTATAGTATTTTTCCAACGGTACAAAGCATTTCTTGCGTGCGGGTCCAAATTGCCGTCATGAACCAAGCACCCACCGGGAAAACGCATAAACTTAGGTTTTAAGTCAGCAAGAAGTGTTGCAATATCGCGTCTTAAACCGTTGTCGCGGTTTTTGTATGTAGGCGGAAAAAGCGATATTTCGTCAAGATAAACCGTGCTCTTGCCGCTTGTTGTAACACACAAGTGACATGTTGCATCCTCTGTTGCCAAAAGAATACCTTCATACTTTTCCCAATCACAGCTTGTTATTTTTACGCTTTCAGAGGCGATTACAGCACCTGTATCTTTGTTTATAAGAAAGATGTTGACATTCTCTTTAAAACCTGTGTTGCGGCGACCATAGAAGGAAAATTCATACTCTTCACCCTTAATAATGTTCATGCCTTCATTAAAACCAAGGTTTTTTACGCCACCTTCGCCGTTTTCAAGCTTAAGAGCAAGATAGTGAGTGTTGTTACGGTTTAAAGGATATTCGTTTTTAACCTCGATTTCACAGTTTCCGATTCTCTCCCATGCGGTGAGCGAGTTGTATTTCCAATTATCAATTTTAGAAAATTCAAACGAACGATTTTGCACAAGCTCGGCATATAAACCGCCGTCTGCAGCATGATTGATATCTTCAAAAAAGATACCCCACAAATCGCCTAATGAATGAAGCTTTTTATCAGGATATAAAGTAATCTTATTCATATGGTCACCTCGTTTAAAATGTTCATATCAAAATCATATATTGTAAACTTGCCGTCCTCATAAATCATAAAGGATGGCGGATTATTTTCTTTCGGGATGGATACACTTCCGGGATTAATATAAATATTATCACCAAAGTGCTCAATAGTCTGTACGTGAGTATGTCCGTGAATTAATACATCTCCGCATTTCAATTTCGGCGGATTTTGTGTATTAAACAAATGACCGTGAGTAATAAAGAACATCCTGTCATTTTCGTACATAACCATACTGTCGCTCATGCAGGAAAAATCCAAAACCATTTGGTCAACCTCTGCCTCACAGTTGCCCCTCACACAAAGTATGTTGTCGCTCATTTCATTAAGCAGTGTTATTACACCCTTTGGGTTATACCCTTCGGGCAAATCATTTCTCGGTCCGTGATAAAGGATATCCCCCAAAAGTATTAATTTATTGCAAGAAAGCTCGTTATATTTCATAGCGAGCTTTCTTGCATAATATTCACTTCCGTGTATGTCCGATGCAAACATTAGTTTCATATGATACCTTCCTATGCCGCGCATTCTCTTTTGTATATTTTTCCAATCTTTCCAAACAGCCACTTCACAACAACAGCAAATATAATTGTTGCCAGTAGAGTCATACAAAGTGTTATAACATACGATAAAATGCTCTTTCCGAACAAATATTTCAAGTTTACTTTTTCTATTATTCGGAAAGCAAACATATGCGCTAAGTATATTTCCATACTAACACCACTTATGAATTTAGTTACAGGGTTGTTTAATACAATATTTTTGCTATGTAATCCGTAAATTAACCAAATTGAAAATACAATCAAATAGAAGTAGTTATTAGCTAACAAACCGTCACTGACATAATAAATGATCGATAAAACTAAAGCAATAATTAAAACAGCCCAATGAAATTTAGAAAGAACTTTTGTTATTTCGTTTCGATACAAATATATCAACCCGCCCGCAATAAAAAACATAGAACAATAAACTATATTTTGTGCTGACCAAAAGCCTTCTAGCATATGGTTTTCATTAAAAAAATAATTTAAACACAAATAATTATAAACTCCTGTTATTATCAACGAAAACCATGCCATTTTTTTATTCTTTAAAAGGAAACAGAAAAACGGAAACAACATATAGAAAGTAAAAATTGTTCCAAGAGTCCATCCCATACCTATAACTTGAATGTTTGCATTAGGCAACAATCCAAACCCCAGAGTCAGATTTGCGAACCCTTCAAAAACAGAGTTAATACTTCTGTTTGCTAAAACATCAATTAAAGTCAATAATGCAAAGAAAGGAAGAATTTTAGTATATCTTTTTTCATAAAACTTTGTAATGGATATTTTACCATTAATTATCTTGTCATAGTAGCCACAACACATCGAAAACCCGCTTAACATCATAAACAATAATGTAAGCATCCCAAATGATGAGATAATTTTAGAAAAAACAAAATTGTCAAACTTCACACCAAAATTAGCATATATATGCATAGCTACAATAGCAACTGCTGAAAATGTTCTTAAACCGTCAAGTGAATCATATCTACTTAATCCAACAACATTTTGAGTATTCGTCATAATTTTGTCCATTCCTTTCTTGTAAAGGTTAAATTTTTATAAGTGTTTCCAGCTTGGGTGTTACACCCAATAGCTCTTTTAATCGGAAGTATTCATCCAATGCTTCCTTCTGCCTTTTACCGTCCTTGAATGCTTTTATAAGAAGATTTTTCGGCGTTTCAACGGGAGAAATATATTCCTGTGCAGTAACCGTATAACCACTTGCCTCCAAAAGAAGGCAACGAAGGCTGTCGGTTAATAAATCAGCCATTCTTGCTTTAAAAATGCCGTGTTTTAAAAGCGGTGCAAATTCTTCATAAGAATACTGACCCAAAAGCTCCTTGTGGCAACAAGGCACGGCAAAAATTGCTTTTGCACCGTTATTTATACCTGCTGCGATTGCCATATCAGTTGCTATGTCGCAAGCATGAAGGCTAATAACCACATCGGGAGGGGTTGTCACCTTATAATCAGTCAAATCTGCTTTGACAAAGGTCATGTTTGAATATCCCATATTTTCTGCACTTTTTTTAGATGCTTTTATAACAATATCCGAATAGTCAACACCTGTTACGTGACAGTCCTTTTTTAGTACATCACGAAGGTAGTAATTAAGTGCAAACGAAAGATAGCTTTTTCCGCAAGCGCAGTCTAATACTTCGACCTTGCCGTCAAGACGCCTTAAATGGTCTGCAATAAGCTCAACAAAATGGTCAATCTGGTTGTACTTACGAACCATATCATTCTTTATCTTGCCGTTTTCGCCCATAATACCGATTTCTTTTAAAAGAGTATTTGCTTTAGGCGGCTTTATAAGATAGTCTCGGCTGTTTTTTACAGTTGCCGTAGTTTCCTCGGCATTTTCTGCGGAATCCTCATATTTTAAAGTAACATTTCTGTCACTCGCCTCTATCACTGCGTTTGTACCGCGCTCCTTATAAACAAGGCGCATAGCGTCATAATTTGCCATGGCATCAACTATGAGATTCCATTCAAATTTTTCCTTCTTCGCATTATGAACAAACACAAGCTCTTCTCCTTCTTTTTTTACTACAGCAGGAAAAGTTTTTGTGCCGGATTTGAAACTAATGTCTATATTAAGAAAATATTCCTTTCCGTTCCGGAGTCTTTCATCCAGAACGGTAAGGAAAAAGTTGGTCTTGTTTTGTGTGTTTTTATTCATATCAATACTTCTTAATTCCTATATCATGACGATAGTGCATCTTATCAAAGTGCACCTTTTCCACGCCTTCATAAGCCTTTTTGATTGCCGCATCAAGACTTTCAGCTACCGCAGTTACACCAAGCACTCTGCCGCCCGCAGTAACAATCTTACCGTCAACATTTTTAGTACCTGCGTGGAATACCGTGATATCACCGAGGGCTTCAGCATCTTCAACACCTGTAATTTCAAAACCGGACTCGTACTTTACGGGATACCCGCCACTTGCCGCAACAACGCACACGGCACCACCGTCACGCCACTTTATGTCAACATCGCTAAGTCTTTCATCAATAATTGCATCAAAAATTTCGTACAAGTCACTTTCAAGTCTCGGAAGAACAACCTGTGTTTCGGGGTCACCAAAACGGCAGTTATATTCAATAACCTTTACGCCGTCTTTTGTCGCCATAAGACCAAAGTACAATACACCCTTGAAGGTTCTGCTTTCTTTATTCATGGCGTCCATCGTCGGGAGGAAAATGTTGTTCATACATTCCTCTGCCATCTTCTCATCGTAGATGCGCGAGGGAGAAAATGTACCCATACCGCCGGTGTTCAAGCCTTCGTCGTTATCATAAGCACGTTTATGGTCCTGTGCTGAAACCATAGGCTTGAGCGTCTTACCATCGGTGAAAGCAAGTACACTAACCTCAGGTCCGGACAAGAACTCTTCGATAACAATACGGCTACCCGCATTGCCGAAAACCTTGTCTTCCATCATTTCGTGAACAGCTTTTTCAGCTTCTTCCAACGTCTGCGCAATAATAACACCCTTACCAAGTGCCAACCCCTCAGCTTTGATAACTGTAGGGATGGGTGCAGTCTGAAGATATTTAATAGCGTCATCAGCATTGTCAAACACTTCGTACTTTGCTGTTGGGATGTTGTATTTTTTCATAAGGTCCTTAGAAAAAACCTTACTGCCTTCGATTATAGCTGCATTTGCTCTGGGTCCGAATGCACGTACGCCTTTAGCTTCCATGGCGTCCACCATGCCGAGTACGAGCGGATCGTCAGGCGCAACCATAACCATATCAACCTTTGCCTGAACCGCAAAGTCAACCATAGCTTCAACGTCTGTTGCTTTAATTGCAACGCATTCAGCTATTTTAGCAATACCGGCATTGCCGGGTGCACAGTAAATCTTATCAACTTTAGGGCTCTGGGAAAGTTTCCATACTATTGTATGTTCTCTTCCGCCACCGCCTACTACTAAAACTTTCATGTTCAATCCTCCTGCATCAGTGATGGAAAAGACGATTGTGTGTCATGCACATTGCTATGCCAAAACGGTCACAAGTTTCGATAACGATATCGTCACGCTTACTGCCGCCGGGCTGTGCAATATACTTTACGCCACTCTTGAACGCTCTTTCAATATTATCACCAAAGGGGAAGAATGCGTCAGAGCCAAGAGCCACATCAGTGTTCTTATCAAGCCAAGCTCTTTTTTCTTCGCGAGTGAAAACCGCGGGCTTTTCTGCAAAAATTGTTTCCCATACACCGTCAGCCAAAACGTCCATATAATCGTCGGACATATAAACATCAATTGCATTGTCTCTGTCAGGCTTTGCAACTGTATCAAGGAACTTTAAGCCGAGCACCTGAGGAGACTGGCGCAACCACCAGTTATCAGCCTTACTGCCGGCTAGTCTCGTACAGTGAATTCTGCTCTGCTGACCTGCACCTATACCGATAGCCTGACCATCCTTTGCATAGCAAACAGAGTTGGACTGTGTGTATTTAAGTGTAATAAGTGCAATAAGAAGGTCTCTTTTTGCGCTTTCGGGGATTTCTGTATTTTTTGTAACAACCTCATTAAGCATCTCTGAATTGATATCAAGCTCATTTCTTCCCTGTTCAAATGTGATACCAAACACCTGCTTGCGTTCGATAGGATCGGGCACATAGTTTTCGTCAATCTTAATGATGTTGTATGTACCTCTTCTCTTGCTCTTCAAAATTTCAAGAGCTTCGGGTTCGTAACCGGGCGCAATAATGCCGTCACTTACTTCGGGCTTTAAAAGCATAGCAGTGGGAACGTCACAAACATCGCTGAGTGCAACAAAGTCGCCGAAAGAGCTCATTCTGTCAGCACCGCGCGCCCTTGCATATGCACAAGCCAAGGGAGAAAGCTCCTTGTCTTCAACAAAGTAAATCTTCTTTAATGTATCGGAAAGAGGTTCGCCCACCGCCGCACCTGCAGGAGAAACATGCTTAAAGCTTGTGGCTGCGGGAAGACCTGTTGCCTTTTTGAGTTCTCTTACCAACTGCCAGCCGTTGAAAGCGTCAAGAAGGTTTATATAACCGGGGTTACCGTTTAAAACCTCAATGGGCAAATCACCGTTTTCAATATAAATACGGGAGGGCTTTTGGTTGGGGTTACAACCGTATTTTAACTGCATTGAATTCATTGTAATCGCTCCTTACTTGTTCTTGTTAATGATGCGTGTTTCGTATTTGCCTGTTTCGATATCAATATATCTTACAAAGAGTGAAACCTTGTTGTCCTCATTAAGAGAATTCCAAATTGTGTTTGTAAATGTATCGATATCTCCATCAATTATTACTTCCTTGGGTTCGCCCTTGAAAGAAGGAAGCGGATTACCGTCGCCCATGTAGGTGTGGATGAAATGGCCCTCGCCTGCAATGGGATTTTTATACGAATAGGTAAATCTCAGACAAGAATCGGGATTGCCGTTGTTTGACTTGAGAATGCTCATAGCATAGCTATAGTTGCCGCTTTCAACCTTCATAATGCCCGAAATACGGGGTGTATAGTTGGGAGCATCGTCTTCAAACTCACGCGTGCGAAGACTCTGTTCAAAAGTGAGCTGCTGATTCATGAGCTCATAGATTGTATCTGTCTGGTCACCGTTCGTTACGATGGTTTTGTTACCAAGCACTCTTACGGGTGCGTAAATAATAAGATGAGGGTCAGTAAGCTTAGTAGGGTCGAAAGCTTCTGTACGAATACCTTCACCATCCTCTACGAAAACTCGGTTACGGCTGTTTTCGCTTCTGCCCATGATAAAGTATGCAGTAACTGCATATTTTCCGCATTTGCTCTTGCCTATTACAATACCACGACCTGGGTATGAGTTATTTTTAAGTTCTTCTGAAAGTATCATGCTCATTACCTCTTTCATTAAAGTGTTCTGCAAATTTCTTCAATAGCTTCGGGAAGTATCTTCCATTCAGCCTCTTCCATTATGCGCTTTTGAAGTGTTTCGGGAGTGTCACCATCCTGTATATAAACAGCCTTTTGTTTGATAATCTTACCACCATCAACCACACCGTTTACATAGTGCACTGTTGCACCTGAAACCTTTACGCCATAGCTGAGAGCGGCTTCGTGAACCTTAAGACCGTAAAACCCTGCACCGCAAAACGACGGAATCAAAGACGGATGAATATTGATTATCCTGTTTTCGAACTCTTTTATAAGCTTGTCCCCTACTATGCACAAGAAACCTGCCATAACAATAAGGTCAACCTCACGGCTCTTCATATGCTCACAAATGGCTTCATCAAAAGCTTCAACGCTATTAAATGCTTTTTTTTCGATAACTACGCCTTCAATACCTGCGTTTTTCGCCCGTTCCAGGGCGTATACGTCCTTTTTATTGGACACAACGGTAACAACCTTGCCTGACTTGATAATGCCGTTATCAACAGCGTCAATAATTGCCTGCAGGTTTGTACCGCCGCCTGATACAAGCACGCCTATTCTTTTCATACAAGCTCTACCCCGTTTTCGCCACTTTCAACGCTACCGATTATGTATGCCTTTTCGCCCATTTCTGAAAGAATCTTGACAGCTTTTTCAGCCTCTTCGGCAGGCACTGCCGCAATCATACCGATACCCATATTGAAGGTGTTGAACATGTCGCGCTCGGGAATATTGCCTGTTTCCTGGATAAGCTTGAAAATGGGAAGGATTTCGAAAGAATCCTTCTTAACAACCGCCTTGAGGTTTTCGGGCAACATTCTGGGGATATTCTCGTAGAAACCGCCACCTGTGATATGGCTGACAGCTCTTACGTCACATTCTTCGATAAGTTTGAGTGCACTCTTAACATAAATCTTTGTAGGTGTAAGAAGTGTATTAAGAAGTGTGTCGCCCAAAGAATCAATATATACGTTAAGCTTTTCGGCATCGTCATTGACACCAAAAACTTTTCTTACAAGGGAAAAACCGTTTGAATGAACACCGCTGGATGCGATACCGATAAGTACATCACCGGAAGCTAACTTGCTGCCGTCAATAATATTCTTTTTATCAACAATACCTACAGTAAAACCTGCGATATCGTATTCATCAACAGGATAAAAACCGGGCATTTCTGCTGTTTCGCCGCCGATAAGTGCACAGCCTGCCTGCACACAACCGTCAGCAACACCGCGTACGATAGTCGCAACCTTTTCGGGGACATTCTTGCCTACGGCAACATAGTCAAGGAAGAAAAGAGGCTTTGCACCACTACAAACTACGTCGTTAACGCACATTGCAACGGCATCTATACCTACAGTGTCATGTTTGTCTGCAAGAAAAGCCATTTTAAGTTTTGTTCCGACACCGTCAGTACCTGATACCAAAACAGGTTCTTCATAAAGGTCCTTATTGATTGAGAACAAACCGCCAAAACCGCCTATGTCACTCATAACGCCTTCAACAAATGTTTTCTTTACATCAGCTTTCATCAATCTGACAGCTTCGTAACCGGCTTCTACGTCAACGCCGGCATTCTTATAACTTTCGCTCATTATAATCTTTCCTTTCTCGCTTATATTTCATCGGCCAAAGCCTGAATTTTTGCATCTTTTTCCAAAACTTTTTCACGCATTTCTACTTTTAATGCTTTCATCTTTTCACCCAGTTCGGGATAACGAAGCGAAAGAATCTGACAAGCAAGAATTGCTGCATTGTCGCTGCCGTTAATCGCAACGGTCGCAACAGGGATGCCCGGAGGCATCTGAACGATTGAGAAAAGGGAATCCATGCCATCCATTGTGGATGATTTAATCGGAATACCAATCACAGGAAGTGTTGTAAATGCTGCCAGCACTCCGGGAAGATGTGCTGCTTTGCCTGCTGCTGCAATTATACAGTCAAAACCGTTCTTTTCTGCATTTGTTGCAAAATCCTTAGATTCATCAGGGGTTCTGTGAGCTGATAATACTCTTACAACAGTTTCGATTCCAAAGCCTTTAAGTCTCTTAATACAGGGCTTTACTGCTTCAAAATCTGAATCACTACCCATTATGAGTGCTACCTTAGGTGTTTTCATACTCTAAATCCTCTTTTCTTCAAATAAAATCTCCATTATATTTTACCAAAAATGTATATTTATTGTCAATACAAATCACAAAGTTTAGTTGCCTTCCTTGCTATCTTCGGCATATTTTGTATGATAGTCCTCCGTTGATGCAAATTTTATGGCACTTTGTCCAAAC
>CAZNIC010000017.1:0-8596 GCA_964572985.1 uncultured Oscillospiraceae bacterium | reverse complement strand
CATTCTTGACGACACCACATCGCTAAGCCATACAAGCGCATGGCCTATTTCCTCCTCGCCTGTAAGGTCATGAGGAAATGTATATGAGTTGCCTACCGATTTTACTTCTTCTTTATCGTAGATGCTTCGCACAATTTCTTTATCGTTGCCTTTGGCATAATTATAAAGCAGAACACCGTTTTTACCAAAGTTTTTTGTTATAAAATCCCCATCACATTTTGCAAGGTCACCAATTGTAACAATTCCGTATTTCCGAAACTCGTTACAGGTTTTTTCGCCTGCAAAGAGCAGATTGTTAAGCTTTTGCGGGTATACTATTGCGCCAACATCCTCAGGCATAATAACCGTTGTGGCGTCAGGTTTTTTGTAGTCACTTCCAAGCTTTGCAAAGGACTTGGTAAAGCTGACGCCTACGGAAATTGTTATGCCTATCTCTTCGGATATTCTTCTTCTGAGTTCATTTGCGATTTTTTCACCATCCCCGAAAAGTTCGCGGACGTTAGTTACATCAAGCCACGATTCGTCTATACCGAAAGGTTCAACAAACTCTGTGTATTCTTTGTAGATTTCGTTAACCAGGTGCGAAATTTCCGCATACCTGTCATGTCTGGGCGGAACAACAATAAGTGACGGACATTTTTTCTTTGCGGACCATATAGTTTCCGCAGTAACTATACCGTATTTTTTTGCAGCCTCATTTTTAGCAAGAATAATGCCTTTTCGGCTCTCTTCGCTTCCTCCCACCGCCATGGGAACATTCTTAAGCTCCGGATTGTCAAGAGCTTCAACCGAAGCATAAAACGAGTTACAGTCACAGTGTAAAATAGTTCGCAAATATCTCACCTCACATATCGTTATTTTACCACAAAAAAGATTTACTGTCCACACAAAAAGGAACCTTGACGGTTCCTTCTATGCTCTTGGGTGTGCAGTACGATATACCTCTTTAATCTTGTTGTTCATTACTTCGATGTATATTTTTGTTGAAGACACATCGCTGTATCCAAGCATTTCCGATACCGAACCTGCATCAGCACCGTTTTTTAAAAGATGTAATGCAAATGAATGTCTGATGGTCTGGGGCGTGACATTGGCTCCAATACCGAGTTTTGTAATATAATGTTTAATTATTTTCCAGAATCCCTGTCTGGTCATGGGCTGCCCGTAAAAATTCAAAAACAAGGCATCACCTGATTTTTCGGACAACAATTCGCCCCTTGCATCCTGAAGATACATCAGCATTGCTTCAATACAGGCTTTTCCCAAAGGTATAAATCTGTGTTTATCACCACTGTTGATTACAACAATTTCATTCTTCAAACTGACATCGCTGAGCCTGAGATTAATTATCTCGCTGACTTTTGCACCGGTTGCATACATCATTTCAAGCATTGCTTTATCACGAATCCCTTTAACGGTCGATATATCGGGAGATTCAATAAGTTTCACAACCTCTTCGGCACTCATCGTATTGGGCAGTTTGCGTTTAACTTTCGGGGTTTCAACACCGCGCGTAAAATCTTCTGATATGATGCTTTCATCAATACAATACAAAAAGAATTTTCGCAATGAAGCAATTGTTCTTGATATTGATGAATATGCCATGCCTCTCATTTTTAGAGTGTTAATATATTCTTCTATTGTGGTTTTATGTATTTTTTTCAGATCGCTCTTTGTTTTTATATCGTTTTCTTTGATAAATTTATCAAGATCACTCATATAAGAACTTACAGTATTATCAGACGACTCGCCCTTAAGGTATTCACCGTATGCTTTTAACAGTTTTTCCAATTGCTTCACCCCTTTCACCATAAGATTTTATAACAAAACCAATCATTTGTATACATAGCAAAATTACAAAATTTCTTTACGGTTTTTTATACGATATTTATAAACAACATTATCATAACGCTTTCAATCAATGACGCAATCAGACTTATAAGTGTGAAAGTTCCTCCCAGAACAAAATATTTTCCTTCCGCCCCGCCACCGTGTCTTCTTTCGTTGGCAAATTTGAGGCACAAAACCGTAAACACACACATGACCGGCAATCCAATCAGACACTGCGGCAAAATCCCCGTTAAAATCGCCGCTTTTATATTTTCGGTTCCGCTGATTATAAACTCCATGCAAAAACCCATCAACAATCCTCGCACTGCCGAAATCGAAGGTGCTAAAGGCGCTGTAATATTCCCAAGCGCCAACAACCACACCGCAAAAATCCACAAAAACTCTATTATGAAGCTATTTTTAAACATTCTCATGAAATTTAATGCTCCGTTTTCTGCCACTCCAAAGCTTAAACGTGTTTCGCTTATTAAGTTGTTCGGAGTATAAAACACCAAAATTGCTCCCAAAATAACGCCAATTGTAAAAAGGAACAACACAATTCCGCTCATCATGAAATACTCGCCTCTTAGTTTTCTTGTCTGCAAAAAAATTCCCCCGTTCTGTCATGTTTATAACTATGACAAATCGAGGGAATTTATGAATGTTTGTCCGATTATTAGTCCTGACCCATGCTGTTGGCTTTCTTCACGCAACGGTCAATCGCATTGATGAGCGATGCACGGAAACCGTCCAGTTCGAGCTGATACACGGCTTCAATAGCAGTGCCGCCGGGCGAACAAACCATGTCCTTAAGCTGACCGGGATGACTATTTGTTTCCAGGGTAAGCTTTGCTGCGCCAAGAATCGTCTGCGCAACAAGCAGATATGCAGTATCACGAGGAATACCGTGAAGTACTGCAGCATCAGCCATAGCCTCAATCATCATGAAAACATATGCAGGACCGCTACCGTTTGTAGCTGTTGCTGTATTAATAAGAGATTCGGGCAAAAGCGCTGTTTTACCGATAGAATTGAATATGTTAAGGACTACCTGCATTTCCTCTTCGTTAACATCATCTGTTTTGCAGACAGCTGTCATACCTTCACCAACGAGAGCCGGCATGTTGGGCATTGTGCGGACAACCTTTGCTTTTTTTCCGAGAACGGCTTTCATGCTGTCAACACTGATACCTGCCGCGATGGAAACAACAACCTTGTCACCGATAAAATTCTTAACGCCGTCCATAACCTTGAGGATTACGTTGGGCTTTACGCCAAACATGATATAGTCGCTGTTTTCTACAACTACTCTTGCATCTGTTGTTGTGTGAACTCCGAGCGAGGCAGCTTTATTGAGTTTATCTTCGAGGATTTCACTTACGTAAATATCCTCAACTTTGAAAGCGCCTGCTTTGATTACGCCCTGCAAAATAGCAGACGACATATTACCTGCACCGATAATTCCTAATTTCATATCCGCATCTCCTCTTACGTTTTTAATAAGTGTATGATTACTTCAACTTAGAAACAAATGCCTCAAGTCTGTCAAGACCCTTGTCGATGTTTTCCATGCTTGTAGCATAGCTCCATCTTACATGAATATCTGTACCGAAGCTCTTGCCGGGTACAACTGCAACCTTTTCAATTTCAAGGAACTTTTCTGCAAACACATCACTGCCTGTGATAACTGTTCCGTCAATTTCCTTGCCGATAAGACGGGAAATATTCATCATGATATAGAATGCACCGTCGGGCATAATGCAACTAACGCCTTCAATCTTGTTCATTCTTTCAACCATGTGGTTTCTTCTCTCTTCAAACGCCTTCTTCATTTCTGCAACGGGTTCCTGAGGACCTGTAAGAGCAGCAATAGCGGCATGCTGTGCGATAGAGTTAGGGTTGGAAGTTGCATGAGACTGAACATTGCCCATGATTTTAGCAAGACGAGCATTTGAAGCCGTATAACCAATTCTCCAACCTGTCATTGCGTATGTCTTGGACACACCGTTTACAACGATTGTAATATCCTTAACTTCTTCGCTTATTGTAGCAACAGAGAAATTCTTCTTGCCGTCATATACAAGACTTTCATAGATTTCGTCTGCTATGATGTAAATATTCTTTTCCACACAAAGAGCTGCAATCTTACGAAGAACCTCTTCTGTATAGCACATGCCTGTGGGGTTAGAAGGATTGTTGATGATAATTGCTCTTGTCTTGTCTGTAACAGCTGCTTCAATTTTTTCAATTGTGGGCAAAAAGCCTTCTTCTTCGGTAGACTCAACAATTACGGGAACACCGTCAGCAAGAAGAACCATTTCAGGATAGCTTACCCAACAGGGTGCAGGAATAATAACTTCATCCCCGGGGTTCAGAATTGCGCCGAGTGCATTGTTCAAAGAATGCTTTGCACCGTTAGAAACAACAATGTTTTCAGGCTTGTATTCCAAACCGTTTTCATTTAAAAACTTTTCGCATACAGCCTTTTTGATATCAACAGTACCGGATGCGGGCGTGTACTTTGTTATATTGTTTTCAATAGCAAATATTGCCGCATCTTTTATGTGACGAGGTGTCGGGAAATCAGGTTCGCCTGCACCAAAGCCCACAACATCCATACCGTCTGCCTTCATCGCCTTGAACTTAGAGTCAATAGCCAATGTTGCAGAAGGGCTTATTGAGGAAAATTTCTTGGATAAATACATTTATAACCATTCCTTTCAATTTGCATAACCTATCCTAAATATTATAATATAAAGCGCTAAAAAAAGCAACCATATTTTTCTCGTGCAATAATACAAAAAAGCGACTCGAAAGCCGCTTTTTTTATGATTAATTTGTATAGTTGTCAAAGTAACCCTGAACCAATACAACAGGAGTACCCTTGTCACCCGAACCCGAAGTAAGGTCACAAAGCGAACCGATAAGGTCTGTAATCTGACGGGGTGTTGTACCCTGAGATGCCATATTGCCTACCAGATTGCCGTCTTTTTCCTTAATACTCTTGCTGATAGCTTCCTTCAACGCTTCGCCGGAAAGATCAGCAAAATCATTGTCAGCAAGATACTTAAGCTTTAATTCGTTGGGAGTACCGATAAGACCGTCTGTGAACGCAGGTGATACAACCGGGTCTGCAAGCTCCCAGATTTTACCCTGAGGATCCTTGAATGCACCGTCACCGTATACCATAACTTCAACATGCTTGCCTGTAGCGTCCATAATCTTCTTCTGAATATCAAGCACAAGACCCTTACATTCTCTGGGGAAAAGCTTAACCTTGTCTTCTGTGGACTTGTTAGAGCCGAGAAGACCATACTTTTCGTTGCAGCCGGAGCCGTTAACGGGAGAAGTCAAAATATCATCAAGAGAACATACAACCTTTGCACCTGCTCCAACAAGAATACGCTTTGTGCGTGCACGTGTGTGAATATCACAGTTTATGATACAATCTGTGTAGTCAAGAATAGCCTTAGGCTGGTTAGCAAATATAATTTCAACATCAGCACCGCATTCACGTATTACGTCGCCATAATACTGAACATAGTCAACGCCTGTGAATTCATGCTTGTTTTCGCCAAAAAGCTCACGGTATTTTTCAAGTGAAAGAACATCACTGTAAGGATTGATACCTGCTTCGTCAATTTTATCAATGCTAATAAGCTCATTACCAACTTCGTCGGAGGGATAGCTGAGCATAAGAACAACCTTCTTAACTGCCTTTGCAATACCTCTTAAGCAAATAGCAAAACGGTTACGGGAAAGTATCGGGAAAATAACACCTACAGTATCACTGCCCAACTTTACCTTAACATCGGATGCAATATCATCAACAGAAGCGTAATTGCCCTGTGCTCTTGCAACAATAGATTCTGTAATAGAAATAACGTCTCTGTCACGAATTTCGAAGCCTTCGTACTCAGCAGCTTCCAATACGCTTGTTGCTACGATAGCAGCAAGATCATCGCCTTCTCGGATAATGGGACAACGAATACCTCTTGATACTGTACCGACTCTTCTTTCCTTGTTTGCCATTGTAATCCCCTCTATCATGTTAAATTTTCAACAGAATTTTATTCTGTTAAAACACCATCAATTATTATAACATTAGTATTTTTATTTTACAATAGTTTTTTTCATGTTCACGAAAAATTTTTATTGTTAATTGGGTAAAATTCAGCTTTAACACACAAAAACTGACCCATTAAGGGTCAGTTTATAAGTTTTAGTTTTCTTCGGTTTGCTTTTTTTCGCCTACTTTAACAACCACACTGAGAACACGAGCCGAATCTATGCTTGTGACAGTAAACTTAAGATGCTCATATTCAAAGCTGTCACCCACATCGGGTATTTTTTCAAGCTGAGCTGTAACGAAACCTCCGACCGTATTGATGTCGCCATGTTCCTCCTCGTCAAAGTGAAGCTCAAAAAATTCAAACATATCCTCAAGTGATGTAGACGCATTTACCTTGTAAGCGTCATCGGATATTTTTTCATAATCACTGTTACCAACCTCGTCGTATTCATCCCAAATTTCGCCGACAAGTGCTTCGATAATATCCTCCAGCGTTACAATACCCTCTGTGCCACCATACTCGTCGCTTACAACAACAAGGTGTGATTTTGTCTGTTGAAGCATTCTCAACAGTTTGGAAATCTTCATTGTCGAGAATATAAACTTAACAGGCTTCATTGCATTTTCAAGTCTGAAAATTTCATTTTTATCTTCGGTTACAAAGTCTCTGTGAGTAATCACGCCGATAATATTGTCAATAGTGTCCTTATATACAGGAAGTCTGGAAAAACCTGATTCTTCAAAAACTTCGGCAATTTTTTCCTTTTCCCATTCAATATCAACTGCAATTACATCAACACGCGGTGTCAAAACTTCATTAACTGCAATATCGTTGAACTCGATTGCATTTTTGATAAGCTCGCTCTCCTGGCTGTTGATACCACCGTCCTGCTGAGCTTCATCAACAATTGTCAAAAGTTCGTCTTCTGTGATAACATCATCACCGCCAAGATTGAACACCTTTGATACAAACTTTTGCCACTGAAGGAAAATAAAGTTGAGTGGTGTCAGAATAATACTTAATATATTAAGGACCGGAGCGGAAAACATTGCAAAAGCCTCGGGAGCCTGTTTTGCCATTGATTTAGGTGTAATTTCACCAAACACAAGCACCGTAAGTGTCATAAACACTGTAGATACCGTCGCTGAAAGTCCCGGATCATCAATAATTTCCGCAAAAATAAGTGTTGAAATAGTTGATGCAGAAATATTAACAATATTGTTACCGATAAGAAGTGTAGACAAAATCTTGTCAAAGTTTTCTGATAACTTTAACGATACAGATGCCTTCTTGTTACCGCTCTGCGCTTGATTTTTCATTTTTGCGCGATTGTAGGATGTAAATGCTGTTTCACTTGCTGAAAAGTAAGCCGATAAACCCAATAGTATAATCAAGATTACCCATAGACTACTGTCCATAAAAAATATCAAATCCTTTTTCATAAATTTTCGAGTATATATTATATCAAATATTCTTTTTTGTCAAGCAGTGTAAAATAAATCAAAAAATCATTGATTTATTTCGGTTTATTTGATATTATTAGTCTATTAATAACAAATTTCTATTCCTTGTAAAGAAAAGACGGTGACTGAGCATGTTTAATTATATACACGAAATCGGCATAGATTTAGGCACATCAAGTGTACTTATATGCACCAAAAACAAAGGCGTTGTATTGCGCGAACCCGCTATTGTAACAAAATACCGTTCCGGCAAATCTATCCATGCTGTAGGTCAAGCGTCGGAGGTTATGCTCGGCAGAACTCCCGTCGGCATAGTTGCGGTTCATCCGATGAAGGACGGCGTTATTTCCGACTACAAAGCTACCGAAGAAATGTTGACCGTTTTTATCAAAAAAGTTTGTTCGCACAATATTATAAAACCGCGTGTTGTAGTTTCTGTCCCCGGTGGCGCAACAGAGGTCGAAAAAAGAGCCGTTATGGACGTGCTTCTTAAGAGCGGTGCAAGACGAGTTCATATTGTTTCCTCTCCCATTGCCGCAGCTATCGGCGCAGGAATTGACATTTCCCGCCCGTCGGGCAGTATGGTTATCGATATCGGAGGCGGCGTTACGGATATTGCTGTCATCTCTATGAACGGTATTGTAGCTTCAAGCTCCATTAAGATTGCCGGAGACCAATTTGACGAAGCAATTGTGCGTTTTGCCCGCAAGAAATTTGCTTTGATTATCGGCGAAAAAACTGCTGAATACGTAAAGAAAGAAATTGGCTGTGTGCAAGAGCGTCCTGAAATACTCACGTGCGAGATTAAAGGCAGGAGCTTGGTGTCAGGTCTTCCCCAATCCATGCTTATTTCATCGAGTGAAATTATGGAAGCTCTCAGTGAACCCGTTAACTCAATTATCGAAAAAATCACAAATGTACTTGAGGAAACTCCCCCCGAGCTTGCAGGAGATATATCAGACCGAGGCATCACACTTACAGGCGGCGGAAGTCTGCTTTACGGTTTTGACAAGCTCATCACATCAGCTACGGGTATCAAGGTCAACATCCCCGAAGACCCGATTTCAACAGTTGCAAAAGGTACGGGCAAATTTCTTTCAAAACTTAATTTATTATCATAACAAAAAAGAGCCTTTCGGCTCTTTTTGTCAATGTTTTTCTAAAGAACAAAGTGCCGATTTCTCGTGCAAGAAATCGACCGGAGGGGACTGTCCCAACAAAGGCTCGCAA
>CAZNIC010000016.1:0-30141 GCA_964572985.1 uncultured Oscillospiraceae bacterium | reverse complement strand
TCGTAAAGAGCGCCCAAGGGATGAGCCATGGAGTGAACATTACCCAATCCTACGTTTTAGAAGCCCATGCCTGGAATTTACTGACCGAGAGCCATACCTTCTCTGCCTTCGGGAGTGTTGTCAACTGCACCGCGGAGGTTTTTGGCAATGATTTCGATAGCTTTTAAGTGGAACATATCACTCATTTCCCATGCGCCTGCTGTGATATAGCCTTCGATAGCATGAGTGAGTGCGTCCATACCTGTAGCAGCAGTGAGCCCCTTGGGCATTGATGACATCATGTCGGGATCAACTATTGCCACAACGGGAATGTCGTGCACGTCAACGCATACCATTTTACGGTTTTTAGCAGCGTCTGTGATAACATAGTTGATTGTAACCTCAGCTGCTGTGCCTGCTGTTGTGGGAACAGCGATAATGGGCACGCATTTGTTCTTTGTGGGTGCTACGCCTTCAAGGGACACAACGTCACCAAACTCGGGGTTTGTGATGATAATGCCGATAGCCTTTGCTGTGTCCATGGACGAACCGCCACCGATGGCAACAATACAGTCAGCACCTGATGCTTTGTAAGCTGCAACGCCTGTCTGTACGTTTTCGATTGTGGGGTTGGGCTTGATTTCGGAATAGATTTCGTAGCTAATGGAAGCGGCATCCAATATATCTGTAACCTTTTTTGTGATGCCGAATTTGATAAGGTCGGGGTCAGAGCATACAAAGCACTTTTTAAATCCCCGTGCGTTGACCTCTGTTGCAATCTCGGCTATTGCACCCTTGCCGTGATAGCTTGTTTCGTTCAATACAAATCTGTTTGCCATAAGTAAAAACTCCTTTCATTTTCCAAATGTTTTGGTTAAGTTAATTTTATCATATTGCAAGCGTATTTTCAATGACGAAAAATGCCTTAAAATAAGGAGCATTGTATGAAACCCCTTGACAACGATTGGAAAAATTGATAGTATATATCTAATTTATAAATAACAGAAAGAGGTTTTGAAAAATGAAAAAAATTTTATCTATCGTTTTGGCATTTGTCCTTTGTGCGAGCGCATGTCTTTCTATGACAGGCTGTGGTTGCGGCAAATCAACAGACTATACTGTTGGTATTTGTCAGCTTATGGAGCATGAGTCTCTTGACAAGGCTACTCAGGGCTTTATTGATGCACTCACGGAAGAACTTGCAAAAGAAGGCAAGACTGTTACATTTGATACACAGGTTGCAGGCGAAGCAAACCTTTGCAATACAGTAATCAATACATTTACTGCAAAGGGCGTTGACCTCATCATGGGTAATGCTACTCCCGCACTTTTGGCTGCAGCAAATGCAACAGAAACTATCCCCGTGCTTGGTACTTCCGTAACAGACTATTCCGATACTTTTAACGGAAATATTCCCGCAAACGTATCCGGTACAAGTGATGCTGTTCCTTTTGACGAACAGGCAACCATGATGATTGAAACACTTAACCTCGTAGCAGGTGATAAGGTGGGTGTTCTTTACTGCACAAACGAATCTAACTCTCTTATCCAGTACAAGGCTGTTAAGGAATTGTTTGAAAAAGAAGGCATTGTTGTTATGGCATATACTTTTTCCGAAACAACAGAGCTTCAGGCATTGGTTACTAAGGCAGCGGGCGAATGTAAGGCTTTGTATGTACCCTCTGATAACACTGTTGCTCAGAACGACAGCGTTGTAGGCACTATCTGTACCGAAAAGAATGTTCCTGTGTTCACAAGCTACGGCGGTAATGTGTGCTACGCAAGCCTTGCTATCGACTATTATGAACTCGGCAGAGAAACAGGCAGAATGGCAGCAGAAATTCTCCTCGGCAAAAAGAATGTGTCCGATATTGAAATTAAGACACTTACTCCCACTGTTGAATACAACAAGGAACTTTGTGCAAAGCTCGGCATCGAAATAGCTGAAAACTAATAAAATTTTGAGGTAACAATTAATGGCTTTTTTTAATATATTGCCCGGAGCAATAGCGGAGGGGCTGATTTGGGGATTGATGGCAATTGGTGTCTACATATCCTACAAGATTTTGGATATTGCCGATCTTACTGTTGACGGCAGTATCTGTACGGGTGCTTGCGTTTGCGCAGTGCTGATAGTTAGTGGCGTGCCTGCATGGCTGAGCCTTATAATAGCGTTTATAGCCGGTGCTCTGACAGGGGTGCTTACAGGCTTGTTACATACCGCTTTGGGGATTCCCTCTATTTTGGCAGGTATTTTGACGCAGCTTATATTGTATTCTGTAAACCTGACTATCCTGGGCGGCGGTTCCATGATTTACATAGACCCGCGTGCCTATGATTTGATGCTTCGCATGAGTAATAATATAAATGCTATCATGGTTGCAGGTGCTATTATAGTTGCAGTGATTATTGTGCTTTGGCTTTTCTTTTATACAGAGGTGGGTCTGACGCTCAAGTCAACAGGTGACAACCCCGATATGAGCCGTGCACAGGGTATTAACGTAAAACTCAATAAGGTTATAGGTCTTGCGATTTCAAACGGTATTGTTGCGTTCGCGGGCGGACTTTTGGCGCAGTACAAGGGGTCGGCAAATATAAACGACGGCAGAGGTGCTATTGTTATAGGCTTGGCGGCAATATTTATCGGCCTTTCGGTATCCATGAAGATTAAACCTAATTTTGTTGTAAGCCTGATTGGCGTTATTTCAGGCGGTATTGTGTATTATGTTATCTATAATCTTGTAATACTTATGGGGCTGAATACAGAATATCTTAAGATGCTGTCTGCTATAATTGTTGCGATATTCCTTGCGGTGCCGTATATTAAGTCATCGTATTTTACAAAGCATAAATATATAAGCATGGAAGACACTGCACAGAATAATGCGGGAGGTGGTCTGAATGCTTAAAATAACAAAATTGCAGAAAACATTTAATCCCGGTACAATAAACGCAAAAACAGCACTTAATAATTTTAATCTGACCCTTGAGGACGGCGATTTTGTAACAGTTATCGGTGGCAACGGTGCCGGTAAAAGTACAATGCTCAATGCAATTTCGGGCGTATGGAAGCCCGATTACGGTAAGATTGAAATCGACGGTATAGATGTTACCAACATGCCCGAACATAAAAGGGCAAAGTTTCTCGGCAGAGTTTTTCAGGACCCGATGAAGGGTACTGCACCCGATATGGAAATTGCGGAAAATCTTTCAATTGCGGCAAGACGCGGTACAAATCGAAAGCTTATTCGCGGATGCACCAAAAAAGACCGAGAAATGTACAAAGAGCTGCTCGCACAGCTTGATCTTGGTCTTGAAGACAGACTTTCAACTAAGGTAGGACTTCTGTCAGGCGGTCAGAGACAGGCGGTTACGCTTTTGATGGCAACAATAAAAAAACCGAAAATTCTTTTGCTTGATGAACATACGGCGGCGCTTGACCCTAAGACTGCTGCAAAGGTGTTGGAAATTACCAATAAGCTGGTTAAGCAGAACAAACTGACAACTTTGATGATTACACACAACATGCACGATGCGATTGCATACGGCAACCGTCTTATTATGATGAATGAGGGCAGAGTTGTGGTAGATGTATCAGGCGAAGAAAAGAAAAAGCTTACTATCGAACATTTGCTTAATTTGTTTGAAAAGGCAAGCGGAAGTCAGTTCTCGGATGATAAAATAATGCTTTCTAAATAAAAACAACAACAAAGCGTATTGCATTGCGATGCGCTTTGTTGTTTCTATTGAAAAAAATAATGAGGCGTGGTATTCTTGATATATGTGATTTAAAGCGTGAGATTATGAGCAAAAACGCCGAAACGCAAACGCTGAAAACGCCTGTAAAGATAAAATTAGGGGGTAACGAGGATGAAGATTAATATTTTGAGTGGCAATATGCTCAAGGTTATTGCGGCTGTATGTATGGCTATTGACCATATAGGGATGCTGTTTTTTCCAAAGGTTGCTGTTTTTAGGATTATAGGCAGATTGGCGTTTCCGATTTTTGCGTATATGATAGCAGAGGGGTGCAGGTATACAAAAAACAAACTGAGGTATTTTGGGTTGATATTTTTCCCTGCGGCAATATGCCAGGGGGCATATTATCTTGTGGACAATAAAAGCACGTATATGTGCGTGTTGATAACGTTTTCGCTGTCAATACTGATGATTTATGCGTTGGGGTATTTTAAAAAAGCCGTTTTTGCCGATAAAAAATCAGTTTTAAAAATACTTTTGGGAGGCGTGCTCTTTGCTCTCCTTGTGTGGGGAACATGGGAGCTTAATACCATTCTGCAGATTGATTACGGATTTTGGGGCAGTATGCTGCCTGTATTTGTGAGCGTTTTTCAACCTGCGGGAAGAGATGATAAGAGCATTTTGAATAAAACCGACCATATTTTTGTGCACTCCGGAATGATGGCTTTGGGGCTTTTGCTTTTGAGCTTTTCAAAGGGCGTAATGAACGTGCAGATATATTCGCTTTTGTCTGTAGTGCTGATACTTTTGTATTCGGGCGAAAAGGGCAAGTGGAACATGAAATACTTTTTTTATGTTTTTTATCCCGTGCATCTTGCTATATTGGGCGGAATTTATCTTTTGATAAGGTAAAACAGACCGGAATGGTTTTGGAAAATGAGTATCCCGGCAGGATGAAAAACTGCTTGAGGGGGCGCGTGGAGCCTTTGGCTAAAAAACTCTTAAAATATTGACTTTTTTGGTTTATTTTGGTATAATAGTCTGTGTTGTTACAATTTTTTCAGGTGGTGTCACTGGGGTGAAAAATATACACGGTTATTGGATTGAAAATGACCTTAAAAGCGATAAAAGCGGCTTTGCCAAATGGGGCTTTGCGCTTAAAAATAATAAAAGTTACTTTATAAAGGAGTTTTTGACTCCGACATATCCTTTGGACGGCACAGCATTGAGTGCCGAAAGGATTATCAGTGAGCGTAAAATGTGTTTGCAGTTTGAAGAGGAAAAAAGGGCTTTTTATGCCGTGCTTGATAAATGTGCCATGGACGGTAACGTTGTTACCGTGAGTGATTTTTTTCGTAATGACAGCAAATACTATATCGTGACAGAAAAAATTGACGCGGCACCTTTTGACCCCGTTGATATATCAAAATCGGATTTTGAGCAGAAACTTCTTATTATGAAGATTATTCTTCATGCGATGACAACACTGCACAAGAACGGTATTGTACACGGAGATATAAAGCCTGAAAATATTTTGTTCAAGAGAACAGAAAAAGGCGTGCTGACTGCAAAGATTATTGACTTTGACTCCAGCTTTTTGGAAAGTAAGCCCCCAAAAGACGAAGAGCTGCAGGGAGACATGGTGTATTTTGCGCCTGAGTCGTTCTTTTTGGTGGCAGGGCAAGATATTACTCTTACACATAAGATTGACGTGTTTGCGCTGGGGATACTTTTTCATCAGTATTTTGCAGGCAGGATACCCTACTTTAACGAAAGTGAATATGAATACGCATACGAAGCGGTGCTTGACGGTGCTGAAATAAAAATGGATGATGCGATGCCCGAGTTTTTGAAGGCAGTTTTAATGCGTATGATTGATAAAGAACCCGAAAATCGTCCCGAGCTTGAAGAGGTGCTTAGGGTGCTTCTTGAAAACGGCGGCGAGCCTAAACAAGAGGAAATTAAAGAACCGCCCAAGCCGAGGTTTATCGGATTGATGGGCAAAAACAGTTTTAACAGATAAAACGGGGAGGGGAAAACAGTGTGGAAATGTCCCAGATGTGAAACCTTGAACGATAAGGAAAAATGTATTATATGCGGCGAACCCATGCCTGAGGAGGCAAAAGAGCCCGTTAAAGAACCCGAGGCTATGGTAGTTAAGCCGCAGTCGGTAAGTAAAAGCAATGTAAAGGCGGAGGAAAAGAAAACAACTCAGTCGTCGAGAAATCCGATGAGCGCAGCTAATACAACGCCCGAGGCGGCAAAGCCTGCCAAGGCAAAAAAGGAAAAACCGCCTAAAGCAGAAAAAGTAAAAAAGGAAAAACCCAAAAAAGAGAAAAAAGGCGGCAAGGGTAAGGTGTTTGTTATCATCCTTGTTGTGCTTGCGCTTATAGCGGCTGTTGCTGCAGGTGCTGTTTTGGTATTGAACGGTTCGTTTGACATGCCGGATGAAGATGCAACAACACAAGAGGTTTTTAAAGCTGATGATGTAACAGAAGAAGAGACAATTGCAGAAGAATTGCCTGCAGAGCCTGCGACAGAAGAGGTAACGGAAGAAATTACTGAAAAACCCACTGAAAAAGCCACTAAAAAGGTTGAAAAGAAGTCTCAGTCCCAGACAACTGTGAAGAACACCGAGTGTACGTACTGTGGTTCTGCAAGTCATACATCAAGCCAGCATCCGTCGTGTTCTGTATGCGGCAGCAAGTATCATACCGCATCGTATCACAACACATCACAGGAATACTGTGCAACATGTCAGAAATATACTGACCATTCTACATATGAACACCCCGCACCGGGTATATAATAACGGAGGTAATACAAATGAGGAAAATTTTAAGTTTAGTTTTGGTTTTTGTTATGATGTTTTCCTTTTGCGCAGTGAGCGTAAACGCAGAGGAATATACAGAGGTTGATGTTTATGTTAACGGCAAAAAGCTTGACACACCTCAGCCTGCAGTTATTCTTTGGGGCAGAACAATGGTGCCCGCAAGAGCTATCTGCGAAGCACTCGGATGCACGGTAACATGGAACGGTGCATCACAGACTGTTCGTATTGAGAGCCCAGTTACTGTTGTAAGTGCGCAGATCGGCAACTACAAGCTCAGTAAGATGGATAAGGGCAACTCCACCAACATAAGCGAAATTTTGCTTGATGTTCCTCCGGTAATTGTAAACGACAGCACACTTTTGCCTGCACGTGCCATTGCAGAAGCTTTTTATGCCGAGGTTAACTGGAACAACGACAAGAGATGCGTGGAAATCACAATGGAGTATGATTATATTGATGCGTTCTGCGACGGATTGGCAAAGGTTCAGAAAGAAGGCAGAGTAGGCTTTATCAACCTTTCCAGAGAGGTTATTATTCCTCTTTCTTATGAGGATGCAGGTTATTTCAGCGAAGGCGTTGCGGCAGTTAAGAAGCGCGGCAAATTCGGTTATATTGATAAATCAGGCGAACTTGTTATCGGATACACATATGTACAGGCGGGCGCTTTCAGCCAGGGCTTGGCGGCTGTTATGAAAAATGACAAATGGGGTTATATTGATATTAACGGTGAAATCGTAATACCCTCGCTTTATTCTCACGCAGAGCCTTTTGATGCAAACGGTATGGCAAAGGTTGCAAAGGGTGACAAGTGGGGATATATCGGCAAGGACGGCAAGTCGATTGTGCCCACACTTTACGATAAGATTGATGAGTTCAGAAACGGCGTTGCAAAGGTAGAAAGCTATTCCAAGTTTGGATATGTTGACATGAACGGTAAGGTTATTGTTCCTGTTAACTATGATTGGGTAGGCGAGTTCAAAAACGGCTATGTTATGGTCGAAAAGTATGGCAAAATTGGCTTTGTGAGCGAGGACGGCAAGGTAATAATTGACTGTGTTTATGATGATGCAGACAATTTTGAAAACGGCATGGCTCGCGTAACACAGGGCACAGAAACATACTACATTGACACACGCGGTAAGAAAATAAATTAATATAAGAGGAAGGTATTTTTATGAAAAAGACATTGAGATCTGTTTTATCCCTTGTTTTGGCATTTGTGCTTGTTTTTTCACTTGCAGCTTGCAGTGACAAAAAGGACGAAGAAGAAACAAAGGCGGAAGTTGAAGAAGAAACAACACAGAACATAATAGCGGAAGAAGAGAAGGACGTTAATGACTTGCTCGGTTACACTGTAGGTAAAACATACTATAACGACTATGCAGGCTTCAGCATTGAAATCGGCAAAGATTGGGAATTTTACAGCGAAGAACAAGTTGAAAAAATCAATGGCGTTGCAATGGATATGGTTAGTGATGATTTGGCAAACGCTATTGAAGCCGCAGGTGTTTTGTATGCAATGTATGCTCAAGACCCCAATACAGCACACAACATTAACGTAACTGTAGAACCCAGCGTTGTTAATATCAACGCAAAAACACGTGCCCAGCTGCAGGCTGAACAGTTGCCTGCTGTATATGAAGATATGGGCGCAACTGATGTTGTGGTTGAAGCTACTGTAACAAAAATCGACGGCAAAGAGTTCTATACATGTGATGCTCAGTGCAATATTTACGGTCTCACAATGTATCAGAAGGTGATTATGATTGACACAGAAGATTATCTCTACGCAATCGCGCTCACTGCTTTGGACAAGGCAGGCATTGACGAAATCGTTAAGGGAATTAGTCTTGTATAAAAACAGGAATACAAAAAACGCATTGGCTTAGCCAATGCGTTTTTAAATTTATGCTTTTTATTTTGCCAAGAGTACGCGGTCGTTTGCGAATTCTGCACCCGATGCTGTAGAGAACTTTGCGATAAGCTCTTCAACTGTAAGGTTTTTCTTTTCTTCGCCTGATACATCAAAGATGATATGACCTTCGTTCATCATGATAAGGCGGTTGCCGTAACGAATAGCGTCCTTCATGTTATGTGTTACCATAAGTGCGGTGAGCTGGTTTTTAGCTACGATTTTTTCGCTGAGCTCCAATACTTTTGCCGCTGTTTTGGGGTCAAGAGCCGCTGTATGCTCGTCCAAAAGGAGAAGCTTGGGTTTTTTAAGTGTTGCCATAAGAAGTGTTACAGCCTGTCTCTGACCGCCGGAAAGAAGACCTACTTTGCTTGTAACGCGCTCTTCAAGACCAAGGTCAAGTGTTGCAAGCTCTTCTTTGAATAATGCTTTTTCCTTTTCGCTGATACCCCAGCCAAGTCCACGACGTTTACCGCGACGAATTGCAAGAGCCATATTTTCCTGAATGCTCATATCGGGTGCTGTGCCGAGCATAGGGTCCTGGAAAACACGACCGAGGAAGCTCGCACGCTTGTGCTCGGGCATATTGGTGACATCAACACCGTCAATTATTATCTTGCCGGAATCGGGCTTCCAAACGCCCGAAATTGCGTTGAGCATTGTACTTTTACCTGCACCGTTACCACCGATTACTGTAACAAAGTCACCTTCGTTAAGTGTTAAGTTGAGGTCATTTAATGCAATTTTCTGATTAATTGTACCGGGGTTGAAAGTTTTGTAAATATTTTTGATTTCAAGCATTAGTTGTTGCCTCCTTTCTTAGTTAAGGAGTTCTGAGGGGTGGGATTTGTCTGAACAGCAACATTCTTAGGCTTTGAGAAGTATTTGCCTTTCCAATAGGGAGCTGCAAGGAAAACAGCAACAACCATAGCGGAAAGAAGCTTAAGAAGGTCGGTATTGATACCAAGACAAATAACAACCTGATAAACAATGTAGTAGATAACGCCACCCAATGCTACAGCGAGAAGCTTTAAAGCAAAGTTCTTGAAAATCCTGCCGAATACTGCATTGCCGATGATAACTGCCGCAAGACCGATAACGATTGCGCCTCGACCCATCTGGATGTCGGCAAAGCCCTGGTACTGAGCCAAAAGTGCGCCCGAAAGAGCTACAATACCGTTTGAAAGCATAAGCGCAATAACAGTGTTGAAGTTTGTGTTGATACCCTGTGCACGGCTCATGTTAAGGTTGGAACCTGTTGCACGGAGAGAACAGCCGTATTCCGTGCCAAAGAACCAATACAAGATAGCAATGAGTACAATAACAAAAATCGATACAACGACAATGGAATTCTCAAAGAAGGGTACATTGCGTATATTCTGAAGAGAAACAAGCAAATCGTATTTTCTTGCATTTAAAACCTGGTTTGCTTTGCCCATAATTGTCAAGTTAATTGAATAAAGTGAAAGCTGGGTAAGAATACCTGCCAAAATTGCGGGAATACCCATAAAGGTGTGAAAAATACCCGTCATAAGACCTGTAAGCATACCTGCAATGACTGCATAAACCATTGCAAGAGGGAGCGGAGTGCCATTGATAGTGCACATAACACAAACTGCCGCGCCTGTACATATACTGCCGTCAACAGTAAGGTCAGCGATGTCAAGTATGCGGTATGTAATATATACACCGATAGCCATAATGCCCCAGATAAGACCGAGGGATACGGCACCCGGTAAACTGTTTAAAATACTGGAAAGAACTGACATAAGTGAAACTCCTTGAATACTTAAATACTCATAAAACCGTTGGGCATATTTGCCCAACGGTTTTATATATTAATCCATAAAATTAAATCTTTTAAGACTTATTCGGAAACTGTTTCAGAAACGGGTTCGGAAGCTGCTTCTTCAGCGGGAGCATCTTCGCCAAGTGCTACATAACCTTCGGGAACAACGATGCCTGCCTTCTTGCAGAACTCGGGGTTGTACTTGTAAACAACATCTTCGTCATACTGGATGGGCATCTTTGTGATGTCGCCGCCGTTGAGGAGGATTTCAGCTGCCATTTCGCCTGTCTTTACGCCGAGCTTGTAGTAGTCGATAGAAAGTGTTGCGATGCCGCATTCAGAACAAATACCTGCTTCGCCTGCTATAACGGGAACCTGCTTGCCGCCTTCGGGATAGCAAGCTGCTGCAATAAGAGAAGCGTTGGATGCTACTGTGTTATCTGTGGGAACATAGATTGCATCACACTGTGCTGCTGCGTTGAGAGCAATCTGAGAAAGTTCGTTAGAGTTTTCGAAGGGGTAGGAGTTGCATGTGATACCCTTTGCTTCGAGATATTCCTGAACAACCTTTACCTGGTAGAGAGAGTTAGCTTCTGCAGAGCAGTAGAGAAGACCAACTGTTTTAGCTGTGGGAACAAGGTCAAGAACCATCTGCGCCTGCATGTCGAGAGGAGCAAGGTCGCTTGTACCGGAAACGTTTGTGCCTGTAACACCCTTGAAGTTGTCAATATCAAGAGCTACGCCGTATTCTGTAACGCTTGTGCCAAGAATCGGAATATTAGGTGTTGCTGCATATGCTGCCTGAAGAGCAGGTGTAGCGTTTGCCATGATAAGGTCAACGTTGTCTGCAACAAACTTGTTGGAAATTGTAGAACACTGGTTTGTATCACCGGAAGCGTTCTGAACGTCAAATGCAACTGTCTTGCCTGCTTCTGCCATCTTAGCTGTAAGAGCGTCCTGGAAGCCCTTAGTAGCCTGGTCGAGAGCATCGTGCTGTACGAGCTGTACAATACCTACTGTGTAGTCTGCCTTGTTTGTGTCGCATCCGCAGGAAGCAAGTGCAAAGCACATAACTACGCTAAGCGCGATTGCTAAAATCTTTTTCATTTTATATCTACTCCTTTAGATAAAATATTGTACTTAGTATAATACTTTATTTATAAAAAGTCAACCATAGAATTAAAATATCCACAAAAATTCGGCAAAAAAAGAAAAATTTATTGTTGAAATTGCATTAAAAAGAAAAAACTTCTGCAAATTTCAAATTTGCAGAAGTTTTTAATGTGAAATTTAGTTGATTGCTACGTAATCATCGGGAATTGTGATGCCCAATTCAGCGCAGATTTCGGGATTGTACATATAAACAGGATTTGTGTCGTAACGGATGGGCATTTGTGCAATGTCGGCATCTTCAAGGAGAATTTCAGCCGCCATGAGACCTGTCTCATAACCGAGATTATAATAATCAATGGAAAGTGTTGCAACACCGCAGTCAAGGCACATGCTCTTTTCACCTGTAATTACGGGGATTTTGGCAGGACGAGCAATTGCGTCGATTATAGCTGCATTGGATGCTACTGTATTATCTACAGGGAGATAAAGCACATCGCATTCAGCTACTGCAACCGTTGCAATCTGAGAAAGCTCATTAGAGCTTTCGAAGGGATAAGAGTTGCATGTGATACCCTTGCCTTCAAGATAAGCCTGAACAACCTCTATCTGGTAGAGAGAGTTAGCTTCTGCAGAGCAGTATAAAAGACCAACTGTCTTTGCTGTGGGAAACAGGTCAATAATCATCTGAGCTTGCATGTCGAGAGGAGCAAGGTCGCTTGTACCGGAAACGTTTGTGCCTGTAACACCATTAAAGTTATTAAAGTCAAGAGCCGTGCCATAGTCTGTAACACTTGTTCCAAGAATCGGAATGCTTACTATTGATGCATATGCTGCCTGAAGAGCAGGTGTAGCGTTTGCCATGATAAGATCAACTTCTTCTGCAAGAAACTTGTTGGCAATTGTCATACATATGTTTGTATCACCAGAAGCGGTCTGAAGGTCAAATGTAACTGTCTTGCCTGCTTCTGTCGTCTTAGCTGTAAGAGCATCCATGAAACCTTGTGTAGCTTTGTCAAGAGCATCGTGCTGTACAAGCTGTACAATACCTACTGTGTATGTATCTTCAACAAGTGCCATTGTTTCCTCATCCTCATCCTCGTCATCGTCATCATCGGAGGATTTTTCCGAGCAAGCAACAAGAGAAAATACAAGCGTAAGCGCCAAAATAAGTGACAAAATTGATTTTAATGTTTTTTTCATGATGATTACCTCATTCTATTGGAATATAGCCCTCGGGAGGAGTAATGCCTAAATCAGCGCAGATTTCGGGATTGTACATTTTTGTGCAGTCCTCGTACTGGATGGGCATATTTGTGACAGACGCACCTTCAACAAGTACCTTGTATGCCATTTCGCCCACCTTTCTGCCCAGTTCATAATAGTCGATAGAAAGTGTTGCAACACCACAGGCAGAGCAGATGCCCTTTTCGCCTGCGATAACGGGCACACGTGCATCGCGGCACACTGCGTCAATAGCTTCGGCACAGCTTGCGATTGTGTTGTCTGTAGGAAGATAGATAACGTCAGCATAGTCACAAGCGGTTGTCACTGCGGGAATAAGGTCATTTGCCTCGACAAATGAAAACTTTTTGGTTTCGATGCCTTTTACGGCAAGACATTTTTCAACAATATTTACCTGATAAAGAGAGTTCGCCTCGGAAGAACAATAGAGGAGACCTACTGTTTTTGCATCAGGGAAAAGCTCTGTAATCATTTCAGCCTGAAGGTCAAGAGAGGGAAGGTCACTTGTGCCGGACACATTGATGCCGTCGGGAGACGAATCAAGTGCTACGGAATAATCAGTGACTGCTGCACCCAAAATCGGGATTGTTGTGGTGATTGCGGAGGCAATCTGGAGAGACTGTGTGTTATCCGCCAAAATAAGGTCAACATTTTTTGTAACAAAATCATTGACAATAAGCGATGCTGTGCCAAGGTCGTTAGCGGCATTCTGCTCGTCGAATGCGATATCGTTTCCGAGCTTTTCGGTGAGATAATCACGGAAACCGCGTACAACTTCGCTTGTTGCAGAGTGTGATGTGAATTCACATATACCTACGGTATACTTGGCGCCGTTGTCGCACCCGCAGGAGGCGAGCATAAAGATAAGACTAACACAAAGAATAATAGATAAAAATTTTTTCATTTGTTTGCTCCTTATGTGGTTGCAGTCACCTTTGATTGGGTAATTGCAACAAATTTACAAGGTATGGGGACGCAGCCATTCATTCATGTGACGTTCAACTTGTGAAAACAAGAATGTGGGTAGGCAATGTCCCCAACGTGGGCTTTATTTTGCTTTTGTACAGATGCAATAATCAGATGTTTGCGTCGATCCATTCTTCCAAAGCTTCGGCACCGAGCGCACCTACTGTTTTGGCAACCTCTTCGCCGTTTTTGATAATAATGAGTGTGGGGATACTCATTACAGAGTAATCCTTTGCAATGTCAGAAGCTTCGTCAACGTCAAGCTTTACGAACTTAACCTTGTCCTCGTAATCTTCGCTGACAGATTCAAGTACGGGAGAGAGCATTCTGCACGGACCGCACCATGTTGCAAAAAAGTCAACAACAACAGGGATGGGAGAATCGAGAACTTCGGAAGCAAAATTTTCGGAATTAACAATTACCATAATAATACGTCCTTTCTTTTTTAGTTTATTAGCGTTAAATAATCAGAGGTTTCCATTAAGTTGAGAAAACCTGTTTGCCGTAAAGCTTCGTAAACAACTATGGCAACCGAGTTTGAAAGATTGAGACTGCGTGCATCCTTTGCCATGGGAATACGGACACATTTGTCAAGGTTTGCCGAAAGAAGTGTTTCGGGCAGACCTTTTGTCTCCTTGCCAAAGAAAAGATAGTCGTTATCCTTAAACTGCACCTCGGTGTAGGAATGAGGTGCTTTTGTTGAACAAAAGTGATAGTTGCCTGGATTTTTTGAGAAAAAATCCTCTAAATTTTCGTAATAAGTGATAGAAAGCATGTGCCAGTAGTCAAGACCTGCACGCTTGAGCTTTTTATCATCAATTTCAAACCCCATGGGTTTGATGATGTGAAGTCGGGAGCCTGTTGCCGCACATGTACGTGCAATATTGCCTGTGTTTTGCGGGATTTCGGGCTCATGAAGTACTATGTTGATGCTCATTGTGTTTTGCCCCATTCATTTTTCATGATTTCGTCACGAACACGGAAAAACACGCCTTCCTTAACACCGTGAGAACAAATGACACATTTCTTGCTGCCAAGCATGTCCATAAGTGCTTTCATAGGTGTGAGCCCTGCCAAGATAACGTCAGCACGGCTTTTTTCCATGCCGGGAAGATTTTGTCTGAGAGATAAGGGCGTCTGATAAATCTTTTGATAAATTGCCGCCGCTTTGTTGTAGGCAAGTGTTGTACCGTGAAGCTCGTCAATGGGTTTTAATTCCTTAAGAGCGAGGGTCGCAAGAGTTTTTGCACTGCCGCCTACCCCGTAAAGGTCAAGTCCTACAGCCTCGTCAATCCAGTCGATTGTACCAAGCATCATTACAACATAACGATACATTTCAGCCTGACTTCTGCCGCGCATCATTTCGGTCAGCATAACAGCACCTAAAGGAACACTGGTGCTCTTTACCATATGACCGTTTTTGACCATGATAAGCTCTGTACTGCCGCCGCCTGTATCAAAAATGAGTCCGTTCTTTACACTAAGTGAGTTGCATACTGCAAGATAACTGTAGTATGCCTCATCATCACCGGAAATAATATCAAAATGAATACCTGTTTCGCGGTATACACGGTCGATGAAAATATCGCGGTTTACAGCTGTACGTACAGCTGCAGTTGCTATTGCGACAATAGTCTGACAGGAGTCAAGCTTTGCTAAAATGCAAAACTCCCTGAGTGCGTCAATAACTCTTGTCATGGCTTCTTCTTTCAGTATTTTGTCAACACCCATGCCTTCGGAAAGGCGAACAGTTGAGCGCTTTTTCATAAGTACATCCCACTGTCCGTTGTCATGGAGGAGGTTTATGGTCATCCTGACGGAGTTGGAGCCTAAATCTATTACTGCAATACGTTTTTCCATATGTTTTCCCCCTAAATAGAAATTTTTATACAATTATATTCTACATGATAAAATTGGTTTAGTCAATGAATTTTGGATAACATATTTAAAGAAAGGAGTTTTGATATGGATATAAGAACCGACCTGGCTGTGGAAGCCACAAGCATGCACCCCGATTTGGAAAGCGGCATTGAAACCGAAAGTGAAACGATAAACGGAATAAAAATAGAAAGGGTACGGATTAAGACAAACGAGGCGGCAGAAGCTATCGGAAAACCTGTGGGCAATTATGTGACGATAACTGCACGTGATTTGTCCGAAAACGACCGCGACGAATATGAAGAGGCATGTATGTGTGTGGCGAGAGAGCTTAAAAGCATACTTAATATAGAAGAAAAAGCACCTGTTCTTGCCGTAGGACTGGGCAACGAGGATATAACTGCGGATTCTATAGGCCCCAAAAGCGTTAAAAAGCTTTTGGTTACAAGGCATATCAAAGAAATGATGCCCGAGGAGGTGGACGAAAGCGTAAGAAGTGTGAGCGCACTTGCGCCGAGTGTAATGGCTATGACGGGTATTGAGACAAGCAATATCGTGCAAGGTGTTGCAGAAAAAATCAACCCTGCCGCGGTGATTGTGATTGATGCTTTGGCGGCAAGGAGCATGTCAAGACTTGGCAGAACAATACAAATTGCAGATACCGGTATTAATCCGGGGAGCGGAGTTGGAAACAACCGAAAAGAATTAAGCCAAAAAACTTTGGGTGTGCCTGTAATTGCCATAGGTGTGCCCATGGTTGTTGACGCCGAGACTATTGCAATTGACTGTATGGAAATCGCAACAAAAAACGGCAATGGGGCAAAGGAGCTTGTTGAAACATACAAAAGCATGGAACCGGGAAACGCCGACATGGTGGTGACACCTAAGGATGTGGATTCCTTGAGCGAAAGATGTGCAAGGATAATTGCAAACGGGGTGAATATAGCACTGCAGAGCGCACTGGACAGAGAAGACATTGACAGATACACTCAAACGTGAGGAGTATAGACACATGCAAAAAATAAGAGATTTTGTATAAAACAAAAAAGCACCGACAAAACGTCGATGCTTTTTATGGCGGAGAGAAAGAGATGAACTTTGAACGGGGAACCGAGTAGCGACCGCCGCCTGTGGCGGATAAAGGGAGCACGCAGGGTTGTGCCGCGGTCGAAATTGCCAAATGATTAATGCAGGCAATGAGGGAACCGCAAACGGGGTTCCTATGAAAACGTGAAACGGTTAACCCGTTATTTTTAGAAAATAGTGAAAAAACAAAAAAAGCACCGACAAAACGTCGATGCTTTTTATGGCGGAGAGAAAGAGATTCGAACTCTTGAACGGGGTTAACCGTTACACGATTTCCAGTCGTGCGCCTTAGACCAACTCAGCCATCTCTCCGGGTCACTCCGTTATTATAACCAAGTGAGGACTAAATGTCAAGCACTTTTTTAAAAAATTTTTCTCCTTGACTTTATAATGAGTTAAATGTTATAATCTGACAGTAAAAAATAAAATACGACACATAACGACACATGTAGTGCCTAAGCACGTAAATCTGATTACGGGAAATTGTGATTAATTTACGCAGGACACATGTGTCTTTTTATGTGCAAAAAAGGAGAATTGTTATGCCTCAGAATTTATTTCAGCGTGCAATGTTTGCACTTATGACAGTTATTGTAACTGTTCATGCCTATGTTTTTTATTCGATTTATGTTGTAAACGGTAATTTGTTTATGACATTGACAGGTGAAGCAAGTGTGCTTAAAGCGGTTGATGCAATGGGCGGCATACAGATGTTTGGCACACCTTGTCCTATCTGGGCGGTGGTGCTTTTGGAATTTGTGCTTGCTTACTCTTTGGAAATGTTTATGGGCAGTCCCTTGTCCTTCAAGCTTGCGTGCAAGGTTTTTAACCCTCGCGAAACACATCCCGTGCTTTTTGAAACAGCCATTATTTGTGCAACTGTAGGACTTATGTGCCCTGCAATGAGCTTTTTGGCGGCAATTATTTATTACCCTTACTATGCAGGTTTTGATGTGTTTACTTTCCTTGCAAACTTTGTAAAGCTTGTGTGCTTTAATTTCCCCTTTGCGTTTTTCAGTCAGCTGTTCTTTATCCAGCCTTTGATAAGAACTCTTTTCAAGCTTATTTTTGTGCGCGGTAAAGAATCGGCAAAATAAAATACATATGTGATAAAAAGCATCCTTTAAGGGTGCTTTTTATTTGACTGTAAGGCTCCTTTGTGATAGAATAAGGAAAATTGTTTTTTATGAGGGATTATAATGAGAAAAGCATTGGACATAATTTTCTCGGTGGTTGTCATCGGGGCACTTACGGCAGGACTTGCGACAGCGCTGTTTGTGAAAAAGGACATAAACGTATACGAAAACAGAACAGCAGAAAAGTTTGGGGCGCTTACGGCAGAGAGCTTTTTGTCGGGCGAATTTCAAGACAGTGTGGACGTGGCATTGGGTGACAGAGTGTATCTTGCAGAAGATATGAAAAAGGTGTACAACAATGTTAATTCAGCTTTTCTTAAAAACATGATTAAAACAACTGTTACAAAAGAACAGGTCAAATACATCAAGCTTGGAGACAGAAATCTTATCGGTGACAATATTGTGTGGGACCCGAGTGTTTTTGAATGGCACGAGGCTTTGATTGTGAAAAGAGCAACTCTTTACAATGAACTGATGAAAAAACACCCGGATAAAGAGTTTTATATGTACTACATAGAAAAAGATACCGATATCAATTTTGAAACAGGCGAAAAACTGGGTGCGTTTGAGTGCCTCAGAGACAATCTTATCTTTGACGAGGATAAGATTGGACGCTTTGAGGTAAAAAGCTTTGAGGACTACAAAACCAACTTTTTCAAGACAGACCATCACTGGAACCATGATGGTGCATATGTGGCATACAACGATTTACTGAGGCTCTTTAAAATCGAGGACGAGCCGATTAAAGCCACGGGCAAGGTGAAAATTGCAGATGATTTTGCAGGCAGCAAGGCTACGGGCGAAGCGGCAGGTTACTCGGAGGAGTTCTGGGCATATAAATACGATTTCCCGAAAATGAAGGTTACGCTTACAGGGGCTCAGTATCCCGATTACGGATGCCGTGATGAGTATAACTCGGGCGAAAAAGGCACGGAAAATCTGAGTTATACAGACTATTACGGATATGACGAGGCGGATATTGTGCTTGATACACAAAATACCGAGCGTGACAACTTGCTTATTATCGGCGAAAGCTATGACAATGCTGTTTTAAAGCTTATCGCTTCGCATTTTAACCGCACTCACTGTGTGGATTTGCGTGGTTATATATATAATTTCGGAAGCTTTTCACTTTCGGAATATATGGAAAAGAACGACATAGACAAGGTGCTTTTTATGGGTAATCTGGATTATATAATCCTTGATACTTTCATAGTGGAGGATTAAATAATGGTATTTTCAAGTCTTACATTTTTGTATGGGTTTCTTCCGCTTGTTGTAATTTCGTATTTTATTTGCAAAAACAGGGTTTACCGTAACAGTGTTTTGCTTGTGGGGTCGATTTTGTTTTATTCGTGGGGCGAGCCAAAGCTTATAGGCTTGATGCTGCTGGCTTCACTTGTGGCGTATATTGCGGGACTTTTAATGGATAAATACGAAAAAGACAGCAAGCCTAAACTCAAAAAGTTGGTTTTTATCGTTTCGGTTGTTCTTCTTACGGCAAATCTTTTTGTGTTTAAGTATCTCAACTTTGCAGCTGATAATATAGGCGCACTTTTTGGGGTGGATTTCAATCTCAAAACGATTGCGTTGCCTATCGGCATAAGCTTTTATACTTTCCAGATACTTTCGTATGTTATTGATTTGTTCCTCGGCAAGGTAAAGGTGCAGAAAAACTGGTTTTATCTTACCTTGTATGTGACGTTTTTCCCGCAGCTGATTGCAGGACCCATTGTGCGTTACGAAACTGTTGAAGAGGAAATCCGCGAGAGAAAAGAAAGCACTGAGGAGTTCAGCTTAGGTTTACAGCGCTTTATCCGCGGGCTTGCAAAAAAGGTGATAATTGCAAACAATGTTGCGATTATTCCCACGATTGTTTATGCCGGGAATGCACAAACCTACGGCAGTGCAATGTACTGGCTGGCGGCTTTGGGGTATGCACTGCAGATTTATTTTGACTTTTCGGGCTACAGCGATATGGCTATAGGCTTGGGCAGGATGTTCGGTTTTCATTTCCTCGAAAACTTTAACTATCCGTATATTGCCACAAGTGTAACGGATTTTTGGAGGAGATGGCATATTTCGCTGTCAAGTTGGTTCCGTGATTATATCTATATTCCCTTGGGCGGAAACAGGGTGAAAAAAGCAAGGTTTGTGTTTAATATTCTGGTTGTATGGTGCCTGACGGGTTTTTGGCACGGTGCAGAGTGGAATTTTATCATATGGGGCTTGTATTATGGGCTGCTGCTTCTTTGCGAAAAGCTTTTGTGGGGTAAATATCTGGAAAATCTTCCCAAAGTTATCAGGTGGGTGTACAGCATGTTTTTTGTGCTGATAGGCTGGGTTATATTTAATATGACCGATGTTGCCGCAATAGGAAAAGCAATGCAGGTAATGTTTAGCTTTATGCCTACTGATTTGGCGGGTGTTATTACCGCTGATACCGATATCCTCCGGGCGCTTATTTATGTGCCTTTGGGCGTGATATGTATGCTTCCGTGGAAAAACAAGGTCAAATTGCCGGACAATGCACCAACGCAGGCTGTTGTTATGGTGTTACATATTGCACTTTTGGCTGTAAGTGTAATCTATACAATAAGTTCAAGCTATAATCCGTTTATATACTTTAGATTCTAAAAAAAGGCGTGTCTTTTTAAGACACGCCTTTTCGTAATGTTATTGCTTTGTGTAAAGGGGATTGATGATTGTTTTGTATACATGACGGAGGAAAAACGCACTCATGATAAGCGATGCGATTTCCGCAATGGGGAACGAGTACCATACAAGGTTTATATCGCCCGAAAGCGACAAAAGATATGCGGCGGGCAAAAGTACCACAAGCTGACGTACGATAGATGTGCACATGCTTAAAAATCCATTGCCAACTGCCTGAAGCACACTGCCCGTGATAATACAGAAACCAGCAAAAATAAAGCTGAGGCTGATTGTACGGAATGCAGGCACGCCAAGAGTAATCATGTTGGCATTTGCGTTGAAGAAACCGAGGAGAATTTCGGGAATAAACGTAAATGCACCAAAACCGATAATCATAATCAGCACTGCATACAAAATTGACAGCTTGATTGTTTGTTTCATACGGTCGGGACGCTTTGCGCCGTAGTTGTAGGCGATAATGGGTACCATACCGTTATTGAGACCGAACACAGGCATAAAGATAAAGCTTTGGAGCTTGTAATATGCGCCGAAAACGGACTGTGCATCGTTGACAATTGCAGGGAAGGAGGTGAGCACCTTGTTTATGCCAAAGGTCATTACGCTTGTTATTGATGCCATAATTGTGGACGGAAGACCAACTGCGTAAATGCGCTTGATAACCTTGCCGTCGGGCTTAAAGTTTCTGAACGTAACGTGGATTTCTTTGTTATATTTGCGGTTGAAATAAATGCCCATGATTGCGGCAACACACTGACCGATTACCGTTGCAAGTGCTGCGCCTGCAACACCCATGCCCTTAAAATAGAAACCGCCGATTCCAAAACCAAAAATTAAGAGGGGGTCCAAAATAAGGTTGATGATTGCACCCGAGAGCTGTGTGAGCATAGAAAACACAGACTTACCTGTGGCAAGGAGCAGTCTTTCGGTGGTGATTTGTGTGAAAACACCGATTGAAGCAATGAGGCATATGGAAGCGTATTCAATACCGTATGCTATAACGTCGGCATCACTTGACTGTGCCTTAAAAAATGCTGATACGCCGAATATACCTATCAAAAGAAACAAAACGTAGTGTACGAGAGATATAAAAATACCGTTGTTTGCCGCTTTGTTTGCTCTTTCAAAGTTTTTTTCACCAAGACATTTTGACAAAAGTGCGTTGATACCTACACCTGTACCTGTTGCAAAAGCTATCATAAGATTTTGCAGCGGGAAAGCAAGCGACACCGCAGTAAAAGCGTCCGCGTTATACATGGATACGAAAACGCTGTCAACGATGTTGTAAAGTGCCTGCACAAGCATGGATGCTATCATTGGCAGACTGACTGACAATAAAAGCTTATTAATGGGCATGGTGCCCATTTTGTTTTCTCTTGAGTTTTGCATAATGTCACCTCTTTTAAAACTAACCGGATGTTATTATACCATAACAACGTAGGCGGTGAAACGTCGCTGAAGTATTATGATAAAATGTGCTCCGAAACACAGAAATCTTTGATTTCGTCTTGTTTCGTGAGGTTATTATAACAGGAATAAAATTATTTGTCAAACGATAGCATTGTCCTTTTTATGGTACACCTAAAATGGTAGGATTTAGTTGAAACAAACACAGAAAGGGGCGGTTGTTATGAAAACAATGAAAGACATCTTTACAATTACTGAGGGATACCTTCTGGTTATGGAGAGGAAAAAAGAAAAAGAAGAAAGTCAAAAATATATCTGGGACGTTGAGGACGATTCCTACTACTTTGAAGAACGTTAAAAAAAGTCTTGATAATTGAGAAAATATAGTGTATAATAATGAAGTCGTACTAACCGGGGAGGCAGCGGTGCCCTGTATCCGCAATCCGCTATAGCGGGGGCTAATTCCCCAATTGAGGTACTTTTATCGTATGGCAGGAAACTGTAAGTGGTGTTGACGATCGGGTCTTGCGCAACAGTCGCCCGTGAACCTTGTCAGGCGGGGAACCGAGCAGCAATAAGCGGTCACGGTTGTGTGCCGCAAGGTAGCCCGGTCCGAGCTAACTGCAGGGGTGCCGCATATGATGGAGTATCGATTTTGGGGTGTACGGCTTTTTAAATTTTCTCGGAAAATTTAAAAGCGATATAAATCCTCGGCAGGATTTGCGATATGTGTAATTCACGCGATATGCTTAGAAAGCGCGATATGTCCTGCGGGACACGTGAGGATTTATGTCATATCGCATTTTTGTATTACAAAAATATATCACTTGAGGAGGGAAACTATGGAGTATCAGGCATTGTACCGAAGATGGCGTCCTTTGACCTTTGATGATGTGGTAGGTCAGAAGCATGTCACACAGACAATTAAAAACGAAGTGGCCTCGGGCAATGTAGGTCATGCTTTCCTCTTTTGCGGAAGCCGTGGTACGGGTAAAACCTCTACTGCACGTATTTTGTCAAGGGCAATTAACTGTACAAACAACCAAGACGGTAATCCTTGTAACGAATGCGAAAGCTGCAAGGGTATTTTGTCCGGCGGTGTTATGGACGTTGTTGAAATCGACGCGGCGAGCAATTCCGGCGTTGACAATATCCGTTCTCTTCGTGATGAAGCAAATTACGCGGCTGCAAGCGTAAAATATAAGGTGTACATAATCGACGAAGTACACGCACTCAGCAAAGATGCTTTCAATGCACTTTTGAAACTTTTGGAAGAACCGCCCGCACATGTTAAGTTTGTGCTTGCGACAACTGAGGCAAATAAGGTGTTGGACACTATTTCCTCCAGATGCCAGAGGTTTGATTTTAACAAGATTACAAAAGAAGATATATACATGCGGCTTGAGGAGATTTGCGATGCTGAAATGATTGAAATTGAAAGCATTGCACTCAGAATGATTGCCGAGGCGGCAGACGGCGCACTCCGTGATGCGCTGAGTATTCTTGAGCCTTGTATTTCGGGCGGAAAGAGCGTTGACACGGAATATGTGAAAAACCTCTTGGGCTTTGGCGAAAAAAAGACAGTGAGTGATTTGTGCCTTGCCGTGAGTGAAAATGACGGCGAAAAGGTTGTGGAGATTATTGACTCAGTGTCAAGCTCGGGCAGAAATCTGGCACCTTTTGTGGAGGCTGTTATAAAGGGCTTCCGTAATATAATGATTTATACAATTACACGCAAAAAACCTGTAGAGGAAAGTGACGAGGACTGGGAGGCAATGCTTCCTGCGGCTGACAATATGGGCGTAGATAAAGCCATTTTAGCTGTCGAGGTGCTTTCTGATGCGTATGCTAAAAGCAAATACATGACGCTTCCGAGGTTTTTGATTGAAGCAGCACTTTTGAAGCTTTGCGCTCTTCGTGATGAGACCGATGTGGCATCACTTGCTGCAAGGATTGGCGAAATAGAAAACAAAATTGCAAGAGGCGTGAGCATTGCTGTGTCCGAAAAAGTGGAAAATGCTCCTAAAAAGGACGAGGCTGTAAAGCCTGCACCCCGCAAGACGGCACAAAAACAGGCAAAGCCGGCTGAAAGCGAGGATATACAGAAAATCAAGGACAAATGGCCCGAGATTTTGTCGCGCATTGCATCGGGCGGCAGTCTTAATTTGTATATGGCGGTTGAAAACTGTAGCCTGAGAACTTTTGGAGATAAGGTTGCGATTGTGTTTGCCGATAATGGCGGTGCAACACTCAGAGATATGATTGAATCCGGTCTTGATGAAATAACCGAGATTATTCATACAGAGACAGGACTCGATGTTCAGCTTACGGTTAAGCTGGAAAGTGATTTTGAAACAAACGATAGTAAAGCGGCAGAGGCGGACCCTTTTGATGAAATAGCCTCACTTCCGTGGGTTGAAAATTAAAATCGGACCGTCGAAGACGTCGGTCCCTAGGATATTAACACATAAAGAAAGGATGTATAAATTATGGCAAGAGGCGGATTTCCCAGAGGTATGGGCATGGGCGGAAATATGAACAACATGATTCGTCAGGCACAGAAAATGCAGGAAGAAATGATGAAGGCTCAGGAGGAGCTTGGTGAAAAGACTGTTGAAGCAAGCGTAGGCGGCGGTGTTGTAACTGTTGTTGCCAACGGTAAAAAGGAAATTGTTGAAGTTAAAATCAAGCCCGAAGCAGTTGACCCCGATGATGTAGAAATGCTCCAGGACCTTATTGTGTCGGCTGTTAACGAAGCAATGCGTAAGGCTGACGACATGGCGGCAAGCAGTATGAGTAAGATTACAGGCGGAATGAATATACCGGGATTGTTTTAAGCTGCTTTGATTAGGTGTTTGCAACAGTTTTTTAAGGTAACGGGACACACCCATTCATTCATTTTAATTTAACTTGTAAAAAGGCGAGCTTGTGGGTTTGCTTTGGGTAGGGAATGTCCCGTGTGTGGGCTTTAGGGAGGTTAGAGAATGTACCCGGAGGCTTTAAAATTATTGATAGAAGAGTTTGAACGTCTGCCCGGCATTGGTAAAAAAAGCGCGGTCAGGCTTGCTTTTCATGTAATGAATATGGATAAGAGCAAGGCGGAGAGGTTTTCAAAGGCGATACTTGATGCAAAGGACAAGGTGCACCTTTGCCCTGTGTGCCAAAATCTTACCGATGACGAGCTTTGTCCTATTTGCAAATCACCCAAGAGGGATAAAAAGATTATTTGTGTGGTGGAAACACCCAAGGATATTATTGCCATGGAAAAAACCCATGAATATAACGGGCTGTATCACTGCCTGCACGGGGTGATTTCGCCCATGGATAATATTGGCCCTGAGGATATCAAGCTCCGTGAGCTCATGAGCCGTCTTACAGGCGAGGCAGAAGAGCTGATATTGGCAACCAATCTTACCGTTGAGGGTGAGGCAACAGCTATGTATATTGCGCGTCTTGTCAAGCCCATGGGCATTAAGACAACCCGTATTGCACACGGTATACCCGTAGGCGGAGATATCGAGTTTGCGGATGAAGTTACTTTGGCTCGTGCAATCGAAGGAAGACGGGAAATATAGGTCTATTTTTATCAGGAACTGTATATAATGTCATATACCAATAGAAAGAGGCTGTGATATTATGAAAGGTTCTGTAAGAAAAATTTTTGAGATGTTTTCGGAGTTGTTGTCTGCTGATAACCGTGAGAAGGACTCTGTTGCAGTGCTTCTTGAAAATGCGAAAAATGAAATCAGGGAAATAAGAGCAGGGATTGATTCTGCCCGTGATGAGAGCGTTATGGAAATGTATCTTTACCGTCTTAAGGCGGCAGAGGGACAGTACAGAGAGCTGCTTAAAATGGCAAAGGAGACAAAACAAAAGAAAACAGGCTGATTTGAGGGGAAAATATGGAAGTACAGCTGACACAGGAGCAGTACGATGCGGTTTTTGCCCCGGTTGGTGAAAACCTTGTTTCGGCTGCGGCAGGAAGCGGTAAAACAAAGGTTTTAAGTGAAAGAATAGTAGAAAGACTTAAAAGCGGCGATACCTCTATCGACCGCTTACTTATTGTGACTTTTACACGTGCGGCGGCACAGCAGATGAGAGAGAGGATTTCGAAAGCACTGCGTAAAGAGTATGGGAATAATAAGAGCGAAAAACTCAAACGTCAGTTGTCGCTTGTGCCCGGTGCAGACATTTGCACTATTGACTCTTTTTGTATTGATTTGGTTAAGCGCAATTTCTTTCTTTTGGATGTTCCGCCTGATTTTACGGTTGCCGAGGAAAATGAGATGGCAATTCTCAGAGAAGAGATTATCCTTGATGTCTTGGAGGAAATGTACGAGCAAGGTGACGAAAATTTTCTGAAACTGGCGAGTAACGCGGGCAACGGTAAAAACGACAACCCTCTTAAAGAAATGATTTTGAAGGTGTATGCTTTTACACGTGCTTTTGCAGACCCCGACGGATGGCTTGACGGTGCATTGAACGCACATAGTGCAGGCACAGAGGAAAGTGACGCGCTTTTTGAAATTATAGGCAACGAAATTAAAGAACAGCTTGGCGATTTGAAGAGCCTTATTCAAAGCGGAAAAAGTTTTGCCGAAGAAGTGGGCATGTTTTCCTATGCGTCGGTTTTTGAAAGCGAATATGAAAGCTTTGAAGCGTACCTTGACAGGGATATTGATATGCTCGAGGAAGGATTTGATAATTTTTCTTTTGGTAGTTTTGCGGGCAAAAAGGTGGACGAATCGCTTTTGGATGAAAAAGTGTATCTTCAGGGAATACATAACGATGCCAAGGCGTTTTTTGAAAAAATATATGAGCTTTATGAGCTTTACAAAAGCCCGAGAGGGACAAGCTATCCTAAAATTGAAGCGCTTGTAAGATGTGTCAAGCTTTTCGGCGAAAAATATATGGAAGAAAAGCTTAACCGCAAAGAGCTTGAGTTTTCTGACTGTGAATACCTTGCACTAAAGGCTTTGACACTGTCAAAGGAAGCTTGTGACGAGTTAAGAGACAAATATGACGAGATTTATATAGATGAATATCAGGACACAAACCCGTTGCAGGACGCGCTGTTTAGTCTTGTGTCAAGAAAAGACAGAGGCGAACCTAATACGTTTATTGTGGGCGATATCAAGCAAAGCATTTACCGTTTCCGTCACTCCGACCCCATGCTTTTTAGTGAAAAGACAAAGAGCTTCGGCAAGGATGACAAAAGCCGTAAGATGCTCCTTACTAAAAATTTCAGGTCGAGAAGTGAGGTTCTTGACAGCGTCAACAACGTGTTTGAACGCATTATGCGCGAGGGTACGGCACAGGTTGACTATAACGAGGAACACAGGCTTAAGTGCGGTGCAAAGTTTGTAGAGTATAATAAAAACAAGAGCGAAATTTATATCTTGAGCGGTGATTATTCTGCCGAAGACGAGGAAAAAAGCGAGCTTGAACGCGAGCAGAGAGAAAGCCTTGTTGTGGCGCAAAAAATACGCGAAATGGTTGACGAGGGATTTTTGGTGTGCGACGAGGGCAATATGAGGCGTATTAAATATTCCGACATTGCTGTTTTGTCTCCCGCACTTAAAAATAAATCCGAAATGGTAACGGGCGTTTTTTCGCTTATGGATATACCCGTGCGCTCGGGAGAGTCAAAGAGCTTTTTTGACACGCTGGAAATCCGTACTGTTATTGCGCTCTTGAAGACTGTGGACAACCCTTTGTGTGATATACCCTTGGCAAGCGTTATGCGTTCTCCGATTTTTTCTTTTACGGAAAACGAGCTGATGGAAATAAGGCTCAACGGCAGGGACAAGCCTTTTTATGAAAACGTGACCTATGAGAGCGAAAAAGAAACGCCTTTGGGAGAAAAGTGTTTGAGTTTTGTCAAAAAACTTGCTCTGTGGCGTGAAGAGGCATATGTCAAGAGCGTTGAGCAGTTTGTGACAGCGGTTGTAGACGACAGCGGATATTATTCTTTTGTGGGGGCACTCCCCGGCGGTAAAGTAAGACAGGAGAATATAAGAAGCTTTTTATCCCTTGCAAACAGGTATGAAAAAACCCAATATAAGGGACTTTATAACTTTTTGAGGTATATTGACAAAACAATCGAAACCGGAGGACGGGTTGATGTCAGTGAGGACGGCAGTGGTGAGGCTGTGCTGCTTACGACAATTCACCGTTCAAAGGGGTTGGAGTTTCCGGTTGTTTTTGTTATAGGCTGCGGAGCCAAATTCAATGACCGCGATACGTCGGGCACAATGATTGTGAACCCCAAAGGGGGGATCGGACTTGTTGAGCGAGAAGCGGACAGGCGTATTAAATATAAAACGGCTGAATACAAGGCTATATCGATGCAGATTTTGAGAGAGAGCCATGCCGAGCGAATGAGGCTTTTGTACGTTGCAATGACAAGAGCAAAGGAAAAGCTTATTATGGTAGGGTCGGTGGCGGACTATTACAAAAAGAGCGTAACATGGGATATGTATGCTAATGGCAAGAGCATGAGCGACTACCATATAAGAGGAATAACGAATTACCTTGACTATGTTATGAGCAGTATTGACCATAATTATTGGGATGTTAACATTGTTGAAGACTTGCCCGATATTGTGCCCAAAAAGGAAGAAACCGAAAAAGCGGAGGCAGTATTTGAAAAAGATACTCGCGTTATACGGTATCTTTCGTATTTGTATCCTTTTGACGGTATAAGGAATATTCCCTCAAAAATGAGCGTCAGTCAGATTAAGAAAATGAGCATGGAAAACGATGACTGCGTGGAGTTTTTGCCCAATGAAAAAGGAAAGCGCGTTCCCGCATTTATGCGCGAAAATGACAAGCTCACAGGTGCTTTGCGAGGCACGGCTTACCATAGGGTTATGGAGCTTATTGATTTTAATGAGACGGATGTTGGGGGTGCAATAGAACGTTTTGTTAACGAAGGCTTTATGACAAAACAGCAGGCAGAGTGTATCGAAGCAAAAAGGATAGAAAAGTTTTTGGCGTCTCCTGTTGCCGAAAGGTTGCGTAATGCAAAAAAAGTATGGCGCGAAGCGTCGTTTACCATTACGATAGATGCGCGCGATGTGTTTGACAACGGCGAAAACGAAAAAATCTGCGTGCAGGGAACAATTGACTGCCTTTTTGAAGACAGCACGGGCAGGCTTGTGTTGCTTGACTATAAGACGGATTTTTACGATGAACCCCAAACAATTGCCAACAGGTATAAAAAACAACTTGAATTGTACGAGGTAGCCGTTTTTAAGCGGTTTTTAAAGGGCTGCGACGAAAAATGTCTGTATTTGTTCCATAAGGGAGATTGCGTTGAGGTAATATAGCTTGAAATTGCTTTTGGTTTGGTGTATAATCAAAAAAGAAGTTCAGACTTGAGTTTTGTGCCTTAAAGCGCAACGAAAGGAATGGTCATAATTATGAGAAAATCAACGGTTATTTTATTGTTTATAATAGGGTTTATTTTGGTGTTTACGATTTCGGGCGTTATTGCATTTGAGGCAATAAGCGGTGATGAAAACGCAACAGATGTAACTGAAATGCCCAATGTGCCTGTGAATGAGGCTGATGACGGTCCTGTGCTTCCCGATGGTGGGGTAACAAAGGTTACACCGGGTATCAACACTGCCGATGCTATCGTAACTCACGGTGACGAGGAGCATAAAGTGGCAGAAGCGTCGGATTTGACAAATGCCGAAAGCGAAGAAGCCGAACCCAAGAAAACCGAAGAAAAGGCCACTGAAAAAGCCACCGAGAAAGCGACTGAAAAGGCTACGGAAAAGGCAACACAAAAATCCACCGAGAAAGCTACGGAAAAAGCTACCGAAAAAACTACGGAGAAAGTAACAGAAAAGGCAACCGAAAAATCTACGGAGAAAGCCACTGAAAAAGTGACGGAAAAGGTAACCGAGAAAGCGACTGAAAAGGCAACCGAAAAGAAGGCAGAAGAAAAAGAACCCGAGGAAAAGGAAACCCAAGCACCTACAGAGAAGCCTACAGAAAAGCCAAAGCTTGATCCGGACACACATTACAGCGATACAGGACTGTAAGATAAAAGAGCACTTGCATATGCAAGTGCTCTTTTGTGATATATCTTCGATGCGATATACCCTTCGGGTGTGATATGTGCCTTCGACACGTGATAAGGAATAGGGATAAGTAAAAAAGTGTTTTCAACACTTCAACCCCCTCTTCCGTTTGCGGTGCCCTGTATCAACTTCGCTAATCCGCTCGTTGATGACAGACCGCGGCACAGCTCTGCGCATTCGCTCCATCATCCTCAGGATGCGCTCATGCTCGATTCCCCAGTCTTGGGGGATGAAAAGGTACACTTTTATTTTATAAGCAAATGTGCGCACATTCTGCGCGCAATTTCCTACATAATAAAAAAGAGACTTACGAAAGTAAGTCTCTTTTTTTGGAG
>CAZNIC010000015.1:0-30660 GCA_964572985.1 uncultured Oscillospiraceae bacterium | reverse complement strand
ATGTTTTGGTAAACGACCCCACAAAGGGATACGGCATTTTTATTGAAAATATGATAGAAGCGAGCCAATAAGATAAACACGGAGAGAAAAAATTTCTCTCCGTGTTTATTAAAATGAATATTGTTTAATTTCAAAGTATCCAAGCATTCCTAAAAAGTTATGAATCCGAAGGCAATGAATGTCCAAATAATACCTTTCACCCTCATCTTGTCGCAGGTCAATAGGATAATCCCAGTACATAGCAGGAGTCATCTTAATTTGGTGAAAATATCCGAATGATGGAGGAATATCACAAGAAATTGATTTTTGCATGTCTAAGAAAAACTCTTCCATACTAATTCTTCTAATAGATATACCCTCTCCTCTTGTATCTTCCCCGTCATGATAATGATAATATGTCTCAGAGTGTAATACGCACTCATAGGAACGCCATGTTGACCATTCTCCGGTGATTCCACCTTTAAATTTAATCACTTCATCCATACGATGTTGTGCTTCAGCTAAATCTTGTTCCCATGAACCAGTTGAATTCACAAGAATTTGTTCGTCCTCATTAAAGAATGGATCACTTCCCATATTATTCCAATCCGGAAGGCTACGAGCATCTAAAGGAATATTCTTTTTTAATACTGTATCAATACTCTCGTTTCCGCTATTGAGGTGAGGGCAACCCAAAAATGCTGATGCATCTACAGTAAAAGAAATATGTGGGGAAACAGTTATATTTTTCAATTTAGTACAACCGAAAAATGAGCATATACCAATAGTTGACAATGAATCAGGTAAGACAATAGATTTCAGTTGGCTACAATTAGAAAAAGCTTGAGTTTCCACGTCTTTTACCCCATGTTTCATATTTACTAGTTGAAGGTTTGTAGCATTTTGAAATGTTCGGGACTTTATAGTGGTTACAGTTTTTTCGATTGTTAAACAGCTAATTCGTTTTTTTAGTTGCCATGGAATAGTTTTTAGGTCATCGTACATAATCAAAGAATTAAGAGCCAAATCGTATTCAAAAGACGGGGTGGGTGATAAAATATGTTTTTTCATTTTAATGAGTGGATATAATTCCTTAATCTGATGCAAGCATTTGGAAATGGATTTCTCGAAAGGAAAGAAAACATCTATAGAATATTTCCAATTGTTGCGGAATACAGTTTTTTCCAACCAGTTTAAAAGATAATACAACATACAACATGGGAGGTTGTTTGCAAGGGGAGAAAACTCTATGCATTCGGTTTTTTGACTAAAATTTGTTTTGCGGGCTATTGTACAAGAACCAATTTGTAGCATTAACAAATATTTGTCACTATCGGTTAACGAGTTGAAACTATTTGCAGATAATTGGATTCCATCCGAGCTGAGAAAGCTATATTCATATATTTCTATATTAGCCCTATCAATGATAAAATCATTGATACAAAATCCTTTTTGTTCAAAATAATCCCATTCATGAAAATTTCCAAAATCAGAATTAAACATTTTTTCCTCCTAATGGTAGCTGAATTTACACAATTAAAGTTAAAATATTAGTCAGCGTTTTTTTAGTTCGTAGAATGCTACAGCACTTGCTGCAGCTACATTAAGTGAATCGACACCGTGATACATCGGGATTTTAACCGTATAGTCACAGTCTGATATTGTTTCGTTCTTAAGCCCGTCACCCTCGGTGCCCAAGATTATGGCAAGCTTTTCTTCTTCTTTGAGCTTTTTGTCATCAATAGGCACAGAATCGTCGCAGAGTGCCATTGCTACTGTTTTAAAGCCTTCTTTACGTAACGATTCGACAGTGGAGTGGTCCCAAGCGGGTAAAAACGTCCAGTCAATTTGGAAAACCGTGCCCATACTTACACGTGCACTGCGGCGGTATAACGGATTGGAAGACCCGGGGGTCAAAAGCACCGCATCCATGCCCAGTGCTGCCGCAGAACGGAAGATTGCGCCTACGTTTGTAGGGTTCATAACATCTTCAAGTATGACAATGCGGCTCGCATCCTTTATAACTTCCGATACCGCCTTAAGCGGGGGACGGCGCATTGCACAGAGAAGTCCGCGGGTTAAAAGGTAGCCGGTGAGGTTTTTTAAAACCTCCATAGGTGCTGTAAATATGGGAATGTCACCAACACGATTTATTACAGCCTCGCTTTCGCCTTTTATACAGCTTGTTTCAACCAAGACTGAGACGGGCTCATATCCTGCATCTAACGCCCTTTCTATAACCTTGGGGCTTTCAGCTATAAAAAGCCCCTCGGAAGGAAACTCGCGGTTTAAAAGCTGAGCTTCGGTAAGACGTGCGTAGACGTCAAGGCGTGGGTCTTCGAAATTTGTTATGTGAATTATATTTGACATTGTTTTCTCCTTGTTTTTGTTGAAATAACGGTTAACGGACGGTAAAGGTTTTTTTCTTCTGTGGGGAGTAATTGCCCTTTAATCCCTTAAAAATCGAATACATTAATTATATGGCAGATTGGAAAATAAGTCAATAAATAGTATGTTTTTTGTTGCTTTTTGGAAAAGAGCATGATATAATATCAAACTGTAGTTTTATAAATGATAGGAGAGAGGAAATGGAACAGCAGAAAAAAAGCAGCTTTTCGGGTTCGTTAGGCTTTGTGCTTGCAGCGGCAGGCAGCGCTGTGGGATTGGGTAATATATGGAGATTCCCCAACCTTGTGGCAAAGCATGGCGGCGGTTTGTTTATTATTGTATATATTGCGCTTGTTTTGCTTTTCGGATTTGCATTATTGCTTACTGATATTGCAATAGGTCGCAAAACAGGTATGAATGCAGGTAATGCGTATGGCGCAATTCATAAAAAATGGAAATGGGTAGGACACCTTACGTTTATCGTGCCTGCTATTATCATGACATATTACACAGTTATCGGCGGCTGGATATTGAAATACTTTACAGAATATGTGACCTTTAATGGTGCAAAGTTAGCGGATGATGGCTATTTTACATCCTTTATAACATCTCCCGTTTCGCCTGTTGTGTTCATGCTTATTTACCTTGCAATAACAGCCGTAATTGTATATGCAGGTGTTGAAAAGGGTATTGAAAAGTTTTCAAAGATTGTTATGCCCGCGCTTTTGCTTCTTATTGCAGGTATTGCGGTATATTCACTTTTCCTTGTTGACCCTGTTACAAAGAGAACAGGTCTCGATGGTGCGGCAATATATTTTGTACCCAATTTTGAGGGGCTGACGGTAGGCAAGTTCTTTAACGTTGTACTTGATGCTATGAACCAGATGTTCTATTCATTATCTGTTGCAATGGGTATTATGATTACTTACGGTTCGTACGTTAAAAAGGATGTAAATATCAATAAATCAGTTACACAGATACAGATTTTTGATACACTTGTTGCAATCCTTTCGGGTATGATGATTGTTCCTGCAGTGTGCGTATTTTTCGGACCCGAACAAATGGTGAACGAAGCCGGCGCAGGCTTGATGTTTGTAACACTGCCCAAGGTTTTTGAAAACATGGGTGTTGCAGGTACGGTTGTTGCTGTTTTGTTCTTTATAATGGTTGCATTTGCAGCACTTACAAGCTCGGTTTCAATTATGGAAACTGTTGTGGCAAGCTGTATGGAATACTTCAAGAAATCGCGTAAGCAGATGAGCATTTTGGTAGCTGTAATTTCAGCTATAGGTGCTGTGTTAATCTGTATGGGATATAATGTGTTCTATTTTGAAGTTATGCTTCCCACCAGCGAAAATCCCGGACAGCTTTTGGATGTATTTGACTATGTAAGTAACAGCGTAATTATGCCTCTTATTACAATCCTCACGTGTATCCTTATCGGTTGGATTGCAAAACCCAAGTGGGTTATTGATGAGGTGCAGCGTAACGGCGAAAAGTTTGGAAGAAAAGGCTTGTATGTTGTAATCATCAAGTTTGTTGCACCTGTTGTTATGACGATTCTTCTTCTTAAGGCTTTAGGCATTTTTTAAGATAACTTGATAAAAAAGCTCGCATTTAGCGAGCTTTTTTTGTGTTTTGAAAAGATTTTGTAGAAAAATAATGGAAAAATTTTCCATTATTTTAAAATAAATGCTTGATAAATCTGTAAATAAATGGTAATATAAACCCACGGAATAAATTTTACCAATTTTTTACAGGAGGAATGTAGCAATATGGAAAATGTTATTAAAGTGATTGTTTGTGATGACAGCAAGGAAACGCGAGAAGGTATTGTAAACTGTCTTGGGAAAAAAGACGATGTAAGAGTTGTATGTGAGCTTTGCGACGGTGTGGGAGTAAATGATGCAGTGAAAGAGTATAATGCAGATATACTTTTGCTTGATGTCATAATGCCAAACATGGACGGAATAAGCGTGCTTGAAAAACTCAAGGAAAAAGATATCAAACGCCCTACGGTTATTATGATGCTGGAAAACGTCAGCGATGCAGTATATGAGGAGTGCATCAACCTGGGTGCGGATTATATTATAATAAAACCCTTTGACAACGAGCTTTTGTATGAACGTATAAAAATGCTTTGTCGCCGAAGCCCCGTAAAAATCAGAGAAAGCGCAATGTATTCCGCAATGCGTCCGTCTGAAAGAAGTTTAGAAATTTCGGTTACAAATACAATTCATTCCGTGGGTGTGCCTGCAAACATAAAAGGGTATCAGTATCTTCGTGATGCGATTATAATGAGCATAAAGGACACCGAGCTTATAAATGCTGTTACAAAACAGCTTTATCCGCTTGTTGCCGAAAAACACAAAACCTCGCCCTCAAGAGTTGAAAGAGCTATAAGACATGCAATCGAAGTGGCATGCGTGAGAGGTAACGAGGAAGAGCTGTATTCACTCTTTGGCTATACCGTAAATAATGCAAAAGGCAAACCCACAAACAGTGAATTTATTGCAATGATTGCAGATAAGTTAAGATTGGAAATGGTATCGTAAACTGTGGCAAAAAAATCACCGTTGATTTTTAATCAACGGTGATTTTTTTGTATCTGATAATTTCGGATACATTTCATTATTGTGTTAACTGTTATAATACCTAAAAGGATTGCACCAATTGTCATGCAGAGAGCGGAAAAATGCGTAAGTGCAGTGACAAAGTCGCTTTTGAACACTGCCTCAATTGTATAATACAGGTTGGAGCCCGGCACAAGAGGCAATATTGTGGGGATAAGAAAAACCGTAACCGGGGCTTTAAATTTCCTTGCGAGGAATTCTGACGCGAAAGCAGCAAACAACGATGCAAGAAAATTTGAGATAAAATCGGCTAAAGAAAGGTAGCCCCCTAAAAGATATACACTGTAGCAAAGTGCCGTAGATACAGCAACTATGGGAAGGCGGTGTTTGCGAAGCCTGAGCATAAAGGAAAAACCTACCGTGCCAACAACCGCAGAGATAACGGCAACAATATTTTCTACCATGTCAACACCCCCGTAGCAATCATTGCGAACCAAAAGCCCAACGCAATGGCAAGAGCCGTAAGCAACGCTTCACAAAAACGGAGGAAGCCTGCCATGGTATCGCCGTTCATCATGTCCTTGATGGCGTTGGTCAGCATAAGACCCGGAATGAGAAGCATGATGTCACCTATCATGATTTTGTCAAGGTGTGCACCAATACCCAGCTTGGAAAGCTGGAATGCCAAAACACCGGCTATAAATGATGATATAAAGTTGTACAGCATACCGTTCATATTGAGCGTTGTAAAAAGACGCTCAATCAAAAATATAATAACGGAGATGCTTGCCGCACAAAGAGCATCTGTAAATGACCCTTTGAACAGCATACAGAAACCGCCCGAAGTTAAAATAAAGCCGATTAGACGCAAAAGCTTTGAAAAATGGCTGTGCTTTATGATTTCGTCCAGCATTACCTGAAAATCTTCGGCAGAGGGCGTAGTGGAGCAAACCGTACGGGAAAGAGCATTAAGCTCTTCGAGTCGGTAAAAGTTGAAAACATAACTTGTAATACGCCTTGACTGGGCAAAGGACGCTCCGTCGGGGTCACGCACGGTAACAAGAATAAGACTTGTGATTGAAAAAATCTCCGCGTCGTTAAGACCGTAGGAGGTGCACAGACGGGAAATAGTGTCTTCAACACGGTTGACCTCCGCGCCACACATTAGCATTTCTTTGCCAAGATTCATTATAACAGTGAGTAAATTTTCGGTATTGGATTTGTTGTTCATAATGTTTACACTCCGTGAAAAATCTACAAGATAATTATATATCAACGAAGGTAATTTGTAAAGAGATATAATGTTGACGAGAAAGGTGTTTTCGTGATACAATAAAATAGATAAAATGTGACTTCACATTCGGGAGGAAATGCTATGTGGGCAACAAAAGATTGGAAAGACTATGAATGTATAGATACATGTGACGGAATGAAGCTTGAAAGATGGGGAGATGTTATCCTGTCTCGCCCCGACCCTCAGGTTATTTGGAAAAAGAAAACCAATATAAATGCGTGGAATAAAGCACATGCTGTATACAACCGTTCATCCTCGGGCGGCGGTAGCTGGGATGTAAGAAAAAACGTACCCGACAGATGGACCATAAGCTACAAGCATCTTACTTTTAATATTAAAACCATGGGCTTTAAGCATACGGGGCTTTTTCCCGAGCAGGCAGTTAACTGGGACTGGATGGCTGAAAAGCTAAAGGAAAGAAAAGGTGCAAATGTATTAAACCTTTTTGGCTACACCGGTGCTGCAACCATGGCATGCAGTGCGGCAGGGGCAAACGTGTGTCATGTTGATGCCTCTAAGGGTATGGTTCAATGGGCAAAGGAAAATGCCGAATCGTGCAATCTCAGCCAAAATTACATCAGATATATTGTTGATGACTGTATGAAATTTGTCGAAAGAGAAATCAGACGCGGCAAAAAGTATGATGCAATTATCATGGACCCGCCTTCTTACGGTCGCGGTCCCGGTGGCGAGGTATGGAAGCTGGAGGAATGTTTGTGGGATTTTGTGGAAAGATGTGCGTGTCTTTTGTCGGATGACCCGATATTCTTTTTGATAAATTCGTATACAACAGGTCTTCAGCCTGCCGTTATGAAAAACATACTTGAGCTTGCGTTGCCTAAGGGCACTGTTACGGCAGACGAAATCGGACTTCCCGTATCAAGCGGAATATATCTTCCCTGCGGAGCAACCGCTCGTTGGGAAAAATTAGGATAAGAGGAATTTAAATGCTTAAATGCGAAAATGTTACCTTTGTGTACGAAAATGAAGATGGCGAAGGTAAAAAAATTCTTGATAATATAAATCTTAATATTGAAAAGGGTAGCTTTGTGGCAATACTTGGAAGAAACGGCTCCGGTAAATCCACTCTGGCAAAGCACTTTAACGGTGTGCTTGTGCCTCGTGAGGGCAAGGTTTACGTAGCAGGCATTGACACAAGCGACGAAAAAAAGCTTTTCGACATAAGGCGTAGTGTTGGCATGGTGTTTCAAAATCCGGACAACCAGATTGTTGCAACCAGTGTTGAAGAGGATGTTGCTTTCGGGCTTGAAAATATCTCTGTTCCCTATGAGGAAATGACAAAAAAGGTTGAAAAAGCGCTTAAAGACGTTGATATGTATGAGTACCGAAAAGCACAACCCCATCTTTTGAGCGGCGGACAAAAGCAGAGGGTTGCAATTGCAGGTGTTGTTGCAATGGAGCCTGAGTGCATTGTGTTTGACGAGCCTACGGCGATGCTTGACCCCAAAGGCAGGAAAGAGGTTCTTGCCACTATAAAGGAGCTTAAAAATAAGCTGGGCATGACGGTTGTGCTTATTACTCACTATATGGAGGAAGCGGCAAAGGCTGACAGAGTTGTTGTGATGGACAAGGGCAAAATCATGCTTGACGGAACTCCGGGAGATGTTTTTTCGCAGGTTGAAAAAATCAAATCATTTGGACTTGATGTGCCGCCTGTTACTCTTTTGGTGCACAAACTGCGTGAAAAAGGTGTGGATATTGACCCTGATATTCTCAGAACAAAAGAATGTGCACAGGTTATCGGTGAATTTTTAGGCGAGAGGCAGAATAATATTGATTGAGTTAAAAAACGTTAGTTACAGATACGAAAATAATAATACAAGCGTATATGCACTCAAAAACGTGAGCTTTAGCGTCAATAAAGGCGAGTTTTGGGGCATAATCGGGCATACAGGCTCGGGCAAATCTACGCTTACGGAGCTTATGAGCGGACTTTTGAAAGCTACAGATGGTGAAGTTTTAGTTGACGGAATTAACACGGGAAAAACAAAAAACGCCGTGCGTGAGCTCAGGGGCAAAGTAGGGATGGTTTTTCAGTATCCCGAACACCAGCTTTTTGAAGAAACCGTTTTGCGTGATGTGTGCTTCGGTCCTAAAAACCTTGGATACACCGAAGAGGAGTGCCTAAAACGCGGAAAAGAAGCTCTCAGACTTGTGGGGCTTGGTGAGGAGTACGAGGAGCTTTCGCCGTTTGAACTTTCGGGCGGTGAAAAGCGCAGAGTTGCCATTGCGGGAGTTATTGCGATGACACCTAAGGTGCTTATCCTTGACGAACCTGCGGCAGGGCTTGACCCTGTGGGAAGAGATGCGCTTTTAGATACACTTATGAAGATTAAAGGCACACTTTGTGAGAGTATTGTAATGGTAAGTCACAGTATGGACGATGTCGCAGCGTGCTGCGACAAGGTGCTGGTGCTCAATCGCGGCGAGATTGTTATGTCAGGTTCTCCGCGTGAAGTCTTTGCAAATGCGGAAGAGCTTGCCGACATTGGACTTGACGTACCGCAGATAACGAGGCTCGTAAAGAGGCTTAACGACAACGGATACGGAATTGACGAAAGCGTGCTCACCGTAGATGAGGCGGCAGAGGCTATATATAAAAAACTTAAGGAGATGGGAAAGTGCTGAGGGATATTACAATAGGACAGTATTATAATACAAAATCTCCCATACATTCCCTTGATCCGAGAACAAAGATTATTTCTCTTATTGTAATGATGGTTGTTATATTCATGGTCAAATCGGCTTTTGAATATGCTTTAATAACCATATTTACACTTGCACTGATATTTTTGTCACGGGTACCGCTCGGATTTATACTGCGCGGAATGAAACCTGTGTGGCTGCTTGTTGTTTTTACCGCGCTAATCAACTTGTTTTTGGGCGGTGGCGAGACGGTTTTACTGCAGTACGGTGTGATAAAAATTACAAAAGAGGCGGCAAATCTTGCAGTGAGCATGATGGTAAGGGTGGTTCTGCTTGTGACTATGAGTAATCTGTTGACGCTTACAACGTCGCCCATGATTATAGCCACGGGAATTGAAAAACTTCTCAAACCGCTGGAGAAGATAAAGTTTCCGTCACATGAGGTAGCGATGATGATGAGTATTGCGCTGAGGTTTATCCCCACGCTTGCCGACGAAGCAGAAAAAATCATGAAAGCGCAGGCGTCAAGAGGTAACGATTTTGAATCAGGCGGTATTATCAAAAAAGCAAAGGGAATGATACCTCTTTTTGTACCTTTGTTTGTAAGTGCGTTCCGTCGGGCAGATGAGCTTGCCATGGCAATGGAATGCCGATGCTACAACGGCGGAAAAAACAGAACAAGCTTTAAACAGCTGAAGTATAAAAAAAATGATGCGGCGGCATACATCCTGGTTGTGCTGGTAGTTGGTGCAATTTTTGCGTGTCGCGTTTTCGGAGCATGGATATGAATCTTAAACTTACGATAAAATATGACGGAACCGCTTATCACGGTTGGCAGCGTCAGCCCAACGGTATAACCGTACAGGAAGTACTGGAGGACACCTTGGAAAAGGTTTTTAAAAAGAAAATAGTTGTGACAGGCTGTTCGAGAACAGATGCGGGTGTACATGCGGCAATGCACGTATCAAACTTTAAGTGCGATACATCTATTCCCGTACATAAAATTCCCTTGGTGTTGAACCAGTATTTGCCTTCTGATATCCGCGCGGCAGAATGTGTGGTGGAGGAAGATGATTTCAACGCCAGATATCATACCGTGGAGAAAACGTATCGATACAGAATATTGAACAGCGAGCATAACGACCCGTTTTTAGGGCGATACGCCTGGCATTATCCCATAAAGCTGGATGTTGAAAAAATGAAACAAGCGGCAGAGCATATGGTGGGCGAAAGAGATTTTACGGCTTTTATGGCATCGGGGTCGAGTGCAAAAACCACTGTGAGAAACCTCAAACGGGTAGATGTTGAAAAAACAGGTGACCTTATCACGATTACAGCTACGGCTAACGGGTTTTTGTATAATATGGTCAGGATTATTGTAGGCACTCTTGTTTATGTGGGCAACGGCAAGCTCTCGGCAGAAGAGGTCAAAACAATCCTTATGGAAAAGGACCGCAGACTGGGCGGTGTTACTGCGCCTCCGGAGGGGCTCAGGTTGGAAGAGGTTGTGTATTGAGGAGAATTCACTATGGATGAAAAAAGAAAACAGATAAAGCTTAATAAAAAAGGTCTTCTTATAACTATAGCAGCAATTGCAGTTATTGTTGTGATTGCAATTGTGATAGGACTGCTCCCCGCAAAGCCTACGGGAGAACGTATTGTACTTGGTGTTAATACGGGTGACGATAATTTTGGCTCAACTTTAAAGGGGTGTCCCGTGCCGATTGGTAATCTTATAGGCGTTGTAACGGGCGGTAATTTTATCATTGTAGACGATAAGGGCGATGTAAAAACAACTGAAAACTTTGTGCTTACAGACCCGATTTTACACTCAAAGGGTAACTACACTGTCGCAGCTGACTTTAAAAGCAACACGGCAAAGCTTTACGAAAAGGGAGACGTGAAAACTACTGTTAGCAGCGAAGGCAAGATTATATCCGTAGTTACAAATGCAAACGGGTTTTTTGCAATTGCAAGCGAGGAGACGGGATATGACGCAGTTATTACCGTGTATCGCAAAAACGGTGAGGCTATTTACCGTTACCGTATAACGGATAATACATTTATAGATATGGACATAAGTGCAAACAACCGTAAGCTTGTAATTGTGGAAGCAAACCTTAAAGGCGGTACGGTCGGAAGCAATATTGTGCTGGTAGAGTTTAACCGTGAGGATTCGGAATCTGTTTTTTATACCAAGGGAAACATGTATGTAGCGGTTCATTTCAATAAAAACGGCTCATTTGTGTGCCTCGGCAATGAAAGAACAGACCTTTACCGTGCAGACGGCAGTAAATTGGGAGAAATATCCTATAACTCGAAAAATCTGATTGCATCCGATATCACAACCGATGATATGATTTGCCTTGGGTTTGAAGCCGGTCCTGATGACAATGCAGGCACTTCAAGAATGGAGATATATGACAAGACCGGTAAAATGAGGGGAGAAATCAGCTTTGAGGATACGCTTGAGCATATAAGCGTAAACGGAAATTATGCGGCGGTTTCTCACGGAGATGTAGTTGACGTTGTAAAGGGAGACGGCAAAATAAAGATTACGTTTGAATCTACTGCGCCCGTAAAATACGGTGTACCCTTTGAATCGGGCAAAGCAGTTGTTGTTTTCTCCGGCGGTAATACGGTAATTCTTAAGTAGGAGTGGGAAGTATGATTTTTGATATTGCGGCAATTGTATTTGTGGTTTTATTTTCGATGTACATGATGAAAAAGGGCGGCGTAAAAGCCATCCTCAGCCTTGTCAGCTTTGTCCTGGCAATCATAATTGCAACATTTTGTTATCCTGTGCTTACAGAGGCTGTATATGCAACCGACCTTCCCGCATCGGTTGAAAATGCGATAGGAGATGTGTTGCATGAAAAAGGCGAAGAGGTAGGAATAGAGGCTATTGATGCCATGCCCGATTTTGTGCGCAACTCTATCGAAATTGACGAAGAAGAGGTCCTTGATAAAATGCTTGATAAAGCAACAAAGGACATCGCAAGGCTTGTAATCAATGTGATAAACTTTATTTTGGTGGTTATTATCACAAAAATTGTTTTGGCTTTTCTTATCGGGGCGTTGGACATTACAACAAAACTGCCTGTTATACATCAGCTTAATTCGCTTGTGGGACTAATTGGCGGTGTTGTGATAAGCTTGGGACTTGTATGGCTTGCAGTGTGTGCGGCGGGTGTTGTTGCCGCGTCAAATCCCACTGTGGCAGAGGCTGTTGATGGGTCTTGGGTTGTTACGATAATGAGCAATATAGCTCCTTTTTGAAAATGGTGAACACATATGACTATAGTAGAATTTTTTGACAATGAAGCTATTGATAACGCGATGGGTACCATACTTTTGAGACCCGAAAGAACGGTTTTTCTGTATACAGGCGAAAAAAACATTGCGTTTTATAACGCCTTGGGGAAAATCCTCAAAAGACGCAACATTGAGTGCGAACTTGTGGGTGAGAAAATTGACCTTTCGTCGATAGAAAGCGCAAAAGCTAAAATCGAAGAAATAATTAAAAAATATCCCGAATGTGATTTTGATATTGCAGGCGGAAGTGATGAAATGCTTGTTGCGATAGGTCTTAGTGCAAAAGAACATTCACTGCCTTTGCACTCTGTTAACGTACGCAAACAAACGGTTTTGTCCGTAAACGGACAAAAAACATATGAGGTGCACCGCACTTTTCTTACGGTTGACGAACTGATAAGCCTGCATGGCGGCAGTACAGGCAAGGAAAATACCATTCGGGAAACATACACATGGGAAAGAAATGCCGAAAGCGAAAAAGACATCGAAACCGTATGGAACATATGCAGGCAGGACCCCGGGGCGTGGAATGCGGCAATCGGGACCTTGTCCGGATACCGTACCGATAAAAAGAGCGTGCTCACAATGATTTGGGCGAAGCTGAAAAAAGACGGTCTTGTACGAAAAGATCAAGCGGGCGTGCGGTATAAAAACGAAGTGGTAAAATATCTTTTGGGGAAACAGGGTACTGCTCTTGAAATGTACACGTATATATCAGCCAAAACGGCAGGGTTTTTTGATGACGGACAGAGCGGTATTATAATTGACTGGAAGGGAAAAAGGGAAGTCGAAAATGAGATTGACGTACTTTTAACGCACGGTGCCGAAGGGTATTTTGTATCCTGCAAAAACGGAATGGTGGATTCAGACGAGTTATATAAGCTTTCTACAGTAGCAAAACGCTTTGGAGGAAAATATGCAAAAAAGATACTTGTGATATCAAAGTTTGAACCCGACATGAGTTTTATGGAACGTGCGGCGGAGATGGGTATCAAGGTGATAAAAAACGTGAGATATCTCAAAATGACAGATCTTGCAAAAAAACTTACATGCTGAAAAGAGCAAGCACAAAAATGTGCTTGCTCTTTTTTACGTAGATTTAACTTCGGGGTGATTTCGGATTTAACTTTGAATAAGTATACTTACAGATGTAGGGCAAAAGCCCCAACATATAAATGAAGGAGAAATAAACATGAAAAAATTATTGAGCTTAATCATTTGTGCGGTATTGTGCTTGTCTCTTGCAGCGTGCGGATGTTCCCAGAGTGCTGAAGGTACGGTTTCGACGGACGGTTCAACAAGCATGGAAAAGGTCATCGGTTTTCTTATGGAAGCATACATGGAAGAAAACAGTAACGTAAAAGTTACATACAACCCCACAGGCAGCGGCGCAGGCATCCAGGCGGTAGCAGAAGGCAGATGTGACATTGGTCTTGCGAGCCGTGATCTCAAGGCAGAAGAAGCAGAAACATTAAATGGAACAGTTATAGCAATCGACGGTATTGCAATGATTGTAAACAAAGAAAACCCCGTTAAGAACCTTACAATCGAACAGATTGCAGCTATCTACAAAGGGGAAATAACATCCTGGAGCGAAGTTGGCGGAGGTGAAGCACCTATCGTACTTATCGGCAGAGAAGCGGCATCCGGTACAAGAGACGGCTTTGAATCCATCACAGGCGTTGAGGATATGTGCAAATACAATCAGGAGCTTACAAGCACGGGTGATGTGGTGCAGACTGTAAGCTCAAACCCCAATGCAATCGGTTACGCATCGGTTGCAAGTGTGAAGGATACAGTAAAGGCGATTAAGGTTGAAGGTGTAGCGCCCACAACCGAGACAATTCAAAGCGGTGAGTATAAAATTCGGCGTAACTTTATAATGGTAACAAAGAAAGATGTACCGCTTTCTGAAACAGCACAGGCATTTTATGACTTTGCAACAAGCGAAAAAGCTGATGCACTGATTATACAGGCAGGGGCAGTACCTGTTAAAAGATAAAAAATATAAGGGAACGCCTTTGGGTGTTCCCTTGAAGTGTTGTGAAAGGATAGGATTATGGTTAAATCAAAAAATACTTTTGAAAAAATCATGAATGTGGTTTTTACGGTATGCGGTTTTCTGACAATTGCTTTTGTACTTCTTATAACGGTTTTTTTGCTTATTTCGGGTGTGCCTGCAATCGGAGAGATAGGTGTTACTGATTTCCTTTTCGGAACAGTGTGGGCATCTACGGCAAAAAATGCACAGTTTGGAATACTGCCTTTTATACTTTCGTCTGTTTACGGTACTGTAGGAGCTGTTATCATAGGTGTTCCGATAGGTGTCTTGTGCGCGATTTTTCTTGCAAAAATGGCAGGAAAAAAGACCGCAAAGATATTGAGTGCAGCGGTTAACTTATTGTCGGGAATACCCAGCGTTGTATACGGTCTTGTGGGTATGATAATAGTTGTTCCGACTGTAAGAGAAGTTTTCAACCTGCCTGACGGAGCAAATCTGTTTTCGGCAATTATTGTGCTTTCTGTTATGATTTTGCCCAGCGTTATATCGGTGTCCGAAACAGCAATACGGAGCGTGCCCCGCGAATACGAAGAGGCATCACTTGCCTTGGGTGCAACAAAGACCGAAACAGTTTTCAAGGTGATTACGCCTGCGGCAAAAAGCGGTATTCTTACAAGCATAGTGCTCGGAATAGGAAGGGCAATCGGCGAAGCAATGGCTGTTATGATGGTTGCAGGTAATGTAAGCAATATGCCGAGCCTGTTTTCAAGTGTAAGATTTTTAACTACTGCAGTTGCAAGTGAAATGTCATACTCGTCGGGGCTTCAGCGTCAGGCGCTTTTCTCAATTGCGTTGGTACTCTTTGTGTTTATTCTCATTATAAATATAATTCTTAATATTATTGCGAAAAAGAAAGAGGTGTAGCAGATGGGTGAAAAAATGTCAATAAAGCGAAAGATTAAGTGCGTGATTCTTAATGCACTCATGTATGCTGCAACGGCAATTATATGTATCATACTAATAGGTATAATAGGTTACATATTTTATCGCGGATGCGGTAATATCACTTGGGAGCTTCTCAGCACAAAACCCAGTTTATTGAAAGGAACAACAGGAATATTGCCGAACATTCTCAATACTGTATATATTATTTTTATGACCCTAATTATTGTACTGCCTTTGGGGGTTGGTGCGGCAATTTATCTGAACGAATATGCCGAAAACAAAAAGGTGGTAAGACTAATTGAACTTGCAACCGAAACTCTCTCGGGAATTCCGTCAATTATTTACGGTTTGGTAGGTATGCTGGTGTTTGTACAGTTTGCTTCTTTGGGAACAAGTCTTTTAGCGGGAAGTATGACGCTGGTTATAATGACACTGCCGACGATTATAAGAACCACGCAGGAAAGTCTGAAAACAGTGCCTTGGGGCTATCGCGAAGGATCGCTTGCGTTGGGAGCGGGAAAATGGTATACGATTTCACATGTTGTGTTGCCCTGTGCAATTGACGGCATTGTAACAGGCTGTATACTTTCGGTTGGCAGAATAGTGGGGGAAAGTGCGGCGCTTCTCTTCACTGCAGGCATGGCAAATGAGGTTCTCAGCATTGGTGAGGCTGTAAGCCCGGGCAGCGCAGGCTCAACATTGACTGTTGCCATGTATATGTACGCAAAGGAAAGAGGCGAATTTGAAATTGCTTTTGCAATTGCGGTAATATTGCTTGTTTTAACCTTTGTTATAAACATGTCGGCACTTTTTGTATCGTCACGGCTGAAGAAAGGAAATAAATAGTTATGGATATTATCAATGTAAAAAATCTTAATTTGTGGTACGGAGCAAATCATGCTCTTAAAGACATAAATCTCGGAATACAAAAAAATCAGATAACGGCACTTATAGGGCCTTCCGGTTGCGGCAAATCAACTTTTTTAAAAACTCTTAACAGGATGAATGACCTTGTTGAAAATTGCAAAATCGAAGGCGATATTATACTGGACGGAACAGATATCTACAAAAACATGGATGTCAATATGCTGAGAAGAAGAGTAGGCATGGTTTTTCAGAAACCTAATCCGTTTCCCATGAGCATATATGACAATATTGCTTACGGCCCCAGAATCCACGGAATAAAGTCAAGAGTACAGCTTGACGAAATTGTGGAAACATCGCTTCGCGGTGCTGCAATATGGGATGAGGTAAAGGACAGATTGAAAAAGAGCGCACTCGGACTTTCGGGAGGACAGCAGCAAAGATTGTGCATTGCGCGTGCGTTGGCAGTAAGCCCCGAAATACTTCTTATGGATGAACCCACAAGTGCACTCGACCCGATTTCCACGTCGAAAATTGAAGAGCTTGCGTTGGAGCTTAAGGAAAAATACACCATAGTAACCGTAACGCATAATATGCAGCAGGCAGTGAGAATATCGGATAAAACAGCGTTTTTCCTCTTGGGTGAGGTTGTGGAATATGATGATACTGACAAAATGTTCAGTATGCCCAAAGATAAAAGGACAGAAGATTATATAACAGGAAGGTTTGGTTGATATGAGAAGTGTTTTTGATGCACAGCTTGAAGAGGTAAACATAGAGCTTATAAAAATGGGTTCGCTTTGCGAGGAGGCTTTAAAGTGTAGTGCAAAAGTTCTTTTTGACGCAGATACAGACTCTTTGATAAAAACCGAAGAGCTGGAGAGAGAAATTGACATAAAAGAAAGAAGCATAGAAGATTTGTGCGTAAAAATACTGTTGCATCAGCAGCCTGTGGCAAAGGACTTGAGAGTGGTATCGTCTGCGATGAAAATGATTGCAGACATGGAGAGAATCGGAGATCAGGCAAAAGATATTGCGGAGCTTGGTGAAATCATATGCAAAAAAGATATTGTAAGCGAAGTTCATATACGAAAAATGTATGAACTTGCAGCTGCTATGCTTCGTGACAGTATTGATGCTTTTGTAACAAAAAATATTGAACTTGCAGAAAGCATTGAACATAAGGATGACGAGGTTGACAAATGCTTTGACAATGTAAAAGGTGAGTTGATTGAACTTTTGAAAAAAGAAAATTCAGATAACGTAACCTGCCTTGATATACTTATGGTTGCAAAGTATCTGGAAAGAATCGGCGACCACGCGGTTAATATTTCCGAATGGGTTGTTTATGCAATTGAAGGCAAAAAGATGAATAATTATTGCACTGAAAATTAAATGGTATTATAATAACGGCAAGGGAGTGGTTTGATGATATATATTTTGGAGGATGAACAGAATATCCGTGAGCTTTTAGTGTATGCGCTGAACTCTGCATCGCTTGAGGCGATGGGATTTGAAAAGCCGTCGGAAATGGATGAAAAAATGAAGGAGGATTCTCCCGAACTTCTTATTCTTGATATAATGCTTCCGGAGGAGGACGGCATAAGTATACTTAAAAGACTGAGGGCAGACGAGAAAACGCAGGAACTTCCCATTATAATGCTTACTGCAAAAAGTACGGAATTTGACAAAATAATAGGTCTTGATTCGGGTGCGGATGACTATATTACAAAACCTTTCAGCGTTATGGAGCTTGTAAGCAGGGTAAAGGCTCTTTTGCGCCGCAGCAGAAAACCTGAAGAAAAGACAGAAGAATACCGCGCAGGCAGTATTGTACTTAACGTGAAAAAACACACGGTAAAGGTAAACGGTGATTATGTGTCCCTTACGCTTAAAGAATACGAACTGCTGGAATGCCTGATGGAGAAGAGGGGATTGGTATTTTCACGAGATGCACTGCTGACAAGGATTTGGGGATATGAGTTTGACGGCGAGAGCAGAACCGTTGATGTGCATATAAGAACACTCCGTCAAAAGCTTGGCGAAGCCGAAAAATATATCGAAACCGTGCGCGGTGTAGGCTACAAAATAAGGGAGGATTGAAATGAAAGGTAAGATTTTCAGAACTACCCTCTCGGTTACAATGATTACACTTTTGGTGTGTATGAGCTTTGTAATTACGTTGGTGTATAACTTTTTTGAGAACAATTATACTATAGAGCTCAAAGACGAAGTGCAGTATATTGCATCATCCATTGAAACTTACGGTGCAGAGTATATTGAAAACGTGGATTTTGGAGATATGCGTGTAAGCTATATCAAAAAAGACGGAACAGTGTTGTTTGATAACCGAGCAGATGTGAGTGAGATGGAAAACCACCGCGACCGTGAAGAGTTTGACGAAGCGGTAAAAACAGGCTACGGCGACAGTGCGAGACTTTCAAAGACTTTGTCCGAAAAAACATATTATATAGCACGCAGATTGCCGTCGGGCGATGTAATACGAGTGTCGGATACAAGACAAAGTGAACTTGCGTTAATATCAAAACTTGTGATGAATATTGTCATTGCGGTGTTGCTTAGTGTAATATTGTGTATCGTTTTTTCTCGCAGACTGGCAAAGATGGTCGTAAAACCTATTAACGACATAAACCTGTCCGAACCCGAAAAGGCGGAGGTTTATGAAGAATTGACGCCGCTTTTGGAAAAAATAACAAAGCAGAACAGACTTATAAGCGAACAGATGGAGCTTCTTGTAAAAGAAAGAGAGGAGTTCTCGTCGATTACGTCAAACATGAGCGAAGGTTTTGTTGTAATTGATATGGGAACCAATGTCTTGTCGTCAAACACTGCGGCAGCGGAGCTTCTCTCGGGCAAAAAAATCAGTTGCGAAGGAAGTGTGTACAACCTCAACCGTGCAGAAGCTTTTATAAAATGCGTGGATGCGAGCTTGTCGGGAAAACACGAGAATGTTGTTTTGGGGCAGGACGGAAGATTTGTACGTGTGCTTGCCAGCCCTGTGTATGACACAGGACACGTTATAGGTGCACTTCTTATACTGATGGACGTTACGGAAAGGGAAGGAAGAGAGGTGCTCAGACGCGAGTTTACGGCAAATGTGTCACATGAGCTTAAAACTCCGCTTACGTCAATTTCTGCGGCGGCTGAAATGATACTTGGCGGTATGGTAAGAGATGAGGATATAAAAGACTTCTCGGAAAAGATTTTTTATGAGGCGCAGAGGCTTATCAGTCTGGTGAATGATATCATCAAACTGTCCAAGCTTGATGAGGGCGGCAGTGCCATTGAGTTTGAAAATTGCAACGCTAAAAAGCTGACAGATAATGCAATTAAAGGGCTGTATCCTCTTGCGGAGAAAAAGAACATAAAAATACATAGTGAAATTGAAGACTTTGAAATAAAATGTATTAAGCCTCTTTTTGAGGAGATTGTGTACAATCTTATGGATAATGCCATTAAATACACTCCCGAGGGCGGTAAGGTTTTGATAAGCCTTAAACCCGCTCGGGATGGCGCAATGCTTGTTGTAGAAGACACGGGCATAGGAATAAGCGTAAGCGAGCAATCGCGTGTTTTCGAACGTTTTTACCGTACAGATAAGAGCCATAGCGGAAAAGTAAGCGGCACAGGATTGGGGCTTTCGATAGTGAAGCATGCGGTTATTTTGCACAAGGGCACAATAAAGCTTGAAAGCGAAGAGGGCAAAGGCAGTAAATTTACTGTGGTTTTGTAAGCTGAAAAGAGCGGTTTTTACCGCTCTTTTGTGTTGACAGGAAATATGTGGAGATGATATAATTACTATGTATATTTGTGTAAAAACCTTTTTGGGAGGAAGATAAATGAAAAAAAGAATGAAAAAAGTTTTTTCGGCAATCCTGGCGGGAGTAATGATGCTGGGAATGGCACCTGCCGTATTTGCAGAAGAAAATGCAGGAGATATGATTTTGCATTACGATTTTGAAAATGATGTTACGGTAGGCACAAACTACGGAGCAAGGGTAAAAAACGGCTATGCGTATTTTGACGGTGTGGACGATTACGTACATATGCCCGACAACATTGTTTCGGGCGAAGAGGACGTTACATTTGTTATAAATGTGCGCCCTGAGATGGACGGAGCCAATCAGTTTACCTTTACAGTTGGCAGCAGTGAAAATAATTATTTGTTTTTAAATACAAATAATGGTTCAAACTTGCGCTTTGCAATGACCAATGTAGGTTGGTGGCAGGAAGAAGGTGAGCTTAAGGGCGAGAGCATACAGAGAGGTAACTGGGCATCGGTTGCAATCGTTATGGACGGCACAACTAAAAAAATGTATGTTAACGGTAATATTGTTAGCGAAACCACGAGCAACCTTCTGGCATCAAGCCTTGGAGATACAAACCAAAACTATCTTGCAAAGAGCCAGTATTCGGGTGACAGCTATTTCAAGGGATATATTGAGGATTTCAGAATATATTCAAAGGCGCTGACAAGTGACGAAATTGCAGCTATTGCATCCGTACATGAGCTTGATGCAAAAAAAGCAGATGTATGGATAGCGGCAGAGAGTTTTGAGTTTGAAAGCTATGATTTGACAGGCAACATTACACTGCCTGATGAATATAACGGCTTTAATATTGTGTGGGAATCAGACAACGAAAATGTGCTTAAAAACGACGGCACCGTTAAAAGACTTGAAATAGACGCGTGGGCAAACCTTACGGCAACCTTTACAGATTCGGACGGAAACAGTGCCGAAAGGGTGTACGGCTTCAACGTTATTCATGAGTACAAGGATGAAGAGGTTGCACAGCTGGATTTGGATGCTGTTTTCCTTGTGGGTAACCTTAAGCATTTGAAGGAGGACTTGTATCTGACAACCGAAAGCAAGTACGGCAGTACGCTCCGTTGGGAGTCGATGGACGAATCTGTTATAACCGATACCGGCGAAATTACACGTGCCCCCTCGGGTGGCGGAGATAAGTCAACTGAGCTGTACCTGTTCAGTACATATAACGGAAAAACCGTAAGTAAAAAATACGACATTACCGTTGAGGAAGAGGATTTTGCATATTTGTTTGCATACTTTACGGGCAACCGCCCCGAGCAGGAAAGAATGTTTTACGGTTTAAGCCGTGACGGATATCATTTCAATGCAATTAACGGCGGCAACCCTGTGTTAGAGAGCACAAAGGGACACGAATGTATGCGAGACCCCTTTATCATGCAGGGACAAAACGGACTTTATTATGCAATCTTTACTGACATGCGCTCCTGGGACGGCTGGGCAAGTCAGAGCTCTATCATAATTTTTGAAAGCGAAGATTTGGTTAACTGGGACGAGGGTACAATTATTGACTTCAACGATTTTGGATGGTATAACCGTGCGTGGGCACCGCAGGCTATATGGGACCCCGAATTCTACGATGAAGAAAGTGGCGAATGGGGCGCATACATGATTTATCTTGCACTTTCAAGTGGCGGCAACACGCAGATGTTCAAGGTTTACACAAAGGATATGAAGACCCTTATTACAGAACCTGAGCTTTTGTACCGTCATGACGAGTTCAAGGACGATATCGACTCGGATATTATCTACAAAGACGGTATTTACTACATGTACGTTAAGGACGAGAGCGCAGGCGGTATTTACGTTGTAACCAGTGAACATGCAGGCGGTCCTTACTCTGACAGAGTAAATGCACTTCCCAGAAAAAATGCCTGGGGTGGCGACGTAGCAATAGAGGGTAGCGGTATTTTTAAGCTGATGAACGAAGACAAGTACAATCTTATTTATGATGCTTATAATGACGGTTTCTTCATTATGACGGAAACTACCGACCTTGTAAACTTCACTCAGCTTAGCAGAAGTGATTATTCCTTTGACTTTACACCCCGTCATGGCTATGTTATAACAATCTCAAAAGATGAGGTTGACAAGCTTGAAGAGGCTTACGGAAAGAGCGTTGCCGAGAGAATTGAGGCAAAGAAAAATCCGATTATCTACTATGACTTCGAGGATGAATTAGATAAGTCAGGAAATTTTAATGATGCGCAGTTGGCATCGTCCGCAACGATTGCGCAAGGAATCAGTGGCGGACAGGGGCTGAGCTTAGACGGCACAAGTGAAAGTTATGTGACAATACCCTCAGAGGCACTTGCCGGCTTAGAGGATTACACAATATCGGCATGGATAAAGCCTGACACAAAGGACACAACACAGCGTGTTTTTGACTTTGGTACAGGCACAGGCAGATATATGTTCTTAACCCCTTACTACGGAAGTAATCATTTGAGAGGTGCAATTACTGCAGGAAGCTATGACTATGAAAAAGGCGTTTCGATAGATGTTGATATTGAAACGGGCAGATGGACTCATCTTGTTATGATGCAGGATGGGGACGTGATGCGTATTTATATTGACGGCACTCTTGCAGGAGAAACTGAAAACATAAAGCTTGATCCGTATGAGATTGCGTACACGATTCCGTATTGCTACATAGGTAAATCAATGTGGTCGGGAGACAGATTTTTTGACGGCACCATTGATGAGTTTTATATTTATGACAGAGCAATCAGCGAAGAAGAGGTAAGTGAGCTTTTCAATAAGGAATTGACCATTGCCTGCAACGTAACCGAAACTGAGGATATGTACTTTGTTACATTTGTTCAGGACGGTGAGGACGTAGAAGAGTTTGATGTGGTATTTGCACAATATGACAAAGAAGGCATTATGATTGGTGCCGAAAAGAAAACAATCAATTTCATGGAGAGTAAAGAAGTTACTGAAGAAATTGTCAAAACAGGAGTAAAGATTACAACTTATTGGTTTGAGAGCATAGAAAGCCTGAAACCTTTGAGATAGTGTCAGAAAGAGGTAACTTTTATGAAAAAATTAATATCAACCATACTTATATTTGCACTTGTGTTATCGGTGGCTGTAATCGCCAATGCGGAAGATGGCTACACCGTTACACCCGCGGACAATGTTACGGTTATGGTCAACGGTGTGGAAATCAACGAGAGCACAACAGTATCTGATGCTGATACGATAAAGCTTGTTGTTTCGGATGAAACTGCTGTTGTCGCAGGTGTTGACGGCGTTTATTATCCTTTAAATGAAGAATTTAGTGTAACGGGTGATGCTGATTTCTCAAACGCGGTACTTCTTGGTATAGGTTTGGAAATGGTTGACGGTGCACAAGTAAGAGTGGGTCAGGTACAGCTTGAAGAAGGCGGAAAACTTGATGCTTTATCAGACAGCGGACTGAGATTTATTGCCACTGCAGATTATGCAGATACAATCATTGCAGATGAAAATGTAGAGTTTGGTATAAAGGTGATGGCTGAGGCAAACAGCAATCCTACCTACGTAAAAGCAGAAAAGTTCCAAAATGCGGATAACAGTGTTTTTACGGCGGCGATAACAAAGCTTAACGAGTCAAACTACAACCGTAAATATACCGCTTGTGCTTATGCTCTTGTGCCTATGCACGACGGCACAGAACAGGAAATTACGGTTGGTTCTGTCACAAGAAGTATTTATCAGGTCAGCGTAGGTATATTGAAAAACAGCTCAGCTGATTATGATGAGAATTTGCCGTACACAGTTGATGATGCGGTAAAAGAAATTCTCGGCGCATACGTAAACCAGACGGGTATACGTCTTACATATACAACAGACGGAACAATGAGCGCAAGAGTTACGGGTAACGGTGCTTACACCGGCGACTTGTTCTTTAATGTAACCAGCAGTGTAAACGAAGACGGAAGCACAGCGGTAACGGTTACACCGTTAGGTGAGAGTGACGGATTCTTTAATTCGGTTACAATTGCTTCCTGGTGGAAGGATTATGTAAGAATAAACAACAATAATTCTGTTGCGGTTAATTATATTTCGGATGAAAAAATTGAAAACGGTGTGTTGAGCTTTAAATTTGATGTTGTGGACTATACCTTTAATCAGGACGACAACGTGACAGTTGTAAGCGAAGTAGGCGACGGCTACATCAAGGGCTTTAAGGCAGGAAGTGAAGTAACGTATAATCTTGCTGACAAGGTGAAGGTGTTGGGACTTTCAACAAGCATGGACGACATCGTTCCCGGTTGCGTAATTCTTGAGGGCTATAATGCAGAAGGAAAGGTAAGGGCGATTGAACTTCTTGCAAGCCTTGGTCTGCCTGTTAATCCTGATGAATTTGAAGCCGATTTTGGTGTTTATGATGCTTCAGACGGCAGCACTAAATATAAAAATGTTGTAACAGAAATGTACTCAAAGAGCGGCAGTAAGCTTACATGTCAGAATTTGCCCGACACAACAAAGACAGTTTATGCGTTTGAGTCCGGCAGTGCCATGTGCTACAGAGTAGGTATTGCAATGGACGGCGATACAGCTGTTGTTACTGCCACAGGCAGCAAAATTTCAACTTATCCGTCTATCTTTGAAAATACAGCAAAATACCATAACTATTTGTATTTAAGATACAACAGCGAAACCGAAAAGGTTAAAGAATGTGTATTCTACTGTGTACCCAAGGATTTTAACTTCTCAGGTGACGGTGAATATTCTGATATTTTCAGTCTTGATAATTACAGAGTTATAATTAAATAAAAGGTTTTGAACGGAAAAAGCGAGGGGTTCCCCTCGCTTTTTCTGTTCATTTATTTGTTTTGCATGAGTCAACATATACTTGCAAAAGCTTTTCGGCGTATATTTGTTCTTTTTCGGTAAGCTGTGAAAGTAATATGTTTACGGAATTGTTTTGAGAATTACTTTCTGCACCAAAAAGAATATAGTCAGCAGACACTTCAAGGCATTTACAAAGAGCAATAAGTGAAGAAATTGATATGCCCGTCATGCCACGTTCAAGCTGACTGAAATTTTTTGAACTCATGTTTATCATTTCGGCAACTTCGGCTTGCGTAAAGCGGTGAGCCTTTCGTGCTTGTCGTATACGTTCCCCTGTAAGAACAAAATTGTATGAACCGTTTTTCATGTTAATCACACCTTTAAATTCTATCTGTTACCTATAGTTTGCCCTATTATGCCTTGAAAATAAACTATTTATCGCATAGACAACTCTATGCGAAACATTGACAAAATAAAAGAAGTGTGATAATATTTGAATACGGATATTTTGAAAGGGGTTTTAAATGTGAAGCGAATTGTATCGATTTTATTGGTTTTGGTTATGTTGGTTGCCACCAGTGCATCAGCGTTAGCAGAAATAGCTGATGAATCTTATTCAGAATTGATGGCAACAGATGGAGAAAACCTGAGGAATATAGCTTTGGCAGAGGTTGGGGTTTCCGGACGTCCAAATAAATATACCGAATGGTTTGGTTCCATTGAGGGATACTCGTATAACTGGTGCCATGCTTTTGTTTCATGGTGCGCAAATCAAGCAGGAATTTTAGGAACAAAAGTACCGAGAACTGCTGGTTGCCCAGATGGAATGAGTTGGTTTGCCAACAATGGGCGGTTAAAATATAGAGACAGTGGATATGTACCTAAAACAGGTGATATAATTTATTTTGACTATGAACCAAATGATGTGCCGAATCATGTGGGAATTGTTAATTATTCAGATGGAACAAATGTGTATACGATAGAAGGAAATTCCGGTAATGAGGTTAAGAAAAATACATATTCTATAAATTACACAGGAATTTTAGCATATGGATTAGTAGGTGAAGTTGTCAGTACAGGAGTATCATCAAGTGCAGACATAACATTGACGGACTATACTTACCCTACAAACTTAAGTGTAGGCGAAGCATTCTATTTTAAAGGAACTATTTATTCGAGATATGGATTTAAGTATGCATATGCCGGAATTATGGATAAGAACAGCAACAGATATGACTGGAGTAATGGGTATTCACTTTATTCAAGTATTGCGCCATCGGGAACAACTGTGGATATTGCAACGCAAATGGATAGTGATATTCATATGACACAGCTTCCGCAAGGCAGATATTACTACCAGATTGAAGCATGCGATAAGAATGGGAATATTGTTGTTCTATTGAAGCAACCTTTTAATGTTGGTGCTGTATGGCCATCAACACCAACTATTTCGGTATCGGCAGGTAAATACCCAGAAAAAACAACAATCTCTTGGAATGCATCTAGCAATGCAACTCATTATGATGTGAGGGTATTTAGTGGTAATTCTACGGCAGAAGATGATTTGTATGCTTCTGTTATGGGAACTACAGCAACATCATGCCAACTTAGTTTGCCGGCGGGTACATATACTGTGACTTTGGCATCGGTAAACGGTAATTTTTATGAGGTTTATACATTTGGGACACAAAAAACTTTTACTGTGACAAACGAGTCGTATGCGATTGCGGTAAAGAGTGAAGATACGTCAAAGGGAACGGTAACAGGCGGAGGTGCGTACACATATGGTTCATCTGTAAAGATTACGGCAACTCCCCAAAAAGGTTATTTATTTAGCAAATGGAGTGACGGAAATACAAGTGCATCCAGAACAGTAACTGTAAACGGCGCGACAACATATACTGCTTATTTTACGCCAATCACGTATTACATAAAATATGATGGCAATGGGGCGACCGGAGGTTCAACAGCAACATCAACACATACATATGATGTTGCAAAGAATCTTACGAAGAACGGATATACCCGGACAGGTTACACTTTTATCGGTTGGTCATTAAGTCCCACATCCACAACCAGCAGTACTCCAGATGAGTTGAGTGTTAAAAATATGGCAACAAAAAATGGAGATACTCTTACACTTTATGCAGTATGGCAGGCAAATACATATAATCTTGATTTGAATGGCTTGTTAGATGGCACAAATGTAAATGATATTGTAGGCTATGGTACTGTAGACATATATATTGATGGTAAGCTTGTTAAAGATGATATTTCAGACTATTGTACAAAGCATCCATATGGAACAAAATGGGAAATTAAAGATATAAAAGCAGAAGAGGGTCATATATATAACGGTGTTGCAGAAGGTACAATTTCAGGAACAATCGGCACAAGTTCTGTAGCTGTTAGATTAAAATTCGATACTAATGAGTACAGGCTTGATTTAAATAGTATTTGTAATGGGGCATATAAAGAATCTTTAAACGGATGGGGAAGTGCAGACGTCTATATTGATGGAGTTTTAATATCGGATGACTGTGATGATTTTTGTAAAGAATACGCATATGGAACAACATACGAAATAAAGGATATTAAAGCAAAACCCGGATTTACGTATATTGGCATTGACGAAACTCAAAAACCACTTTCCGGTACAATAAATACGGATGGTATTGTTTGTTTATGTTTTGAAGCTAATAAATACGTAGTTAAGTATAACGCAAACGGTGGTACAGGTACAGCTGTAGACTCAAATCATACGTATTGTATTGAAAAGGAATTAACCCCAAACAGCTTTAGTCGAGCAGGATTTAAGTTTACAGGATGGAACACAAAAGCTGATGGTACTGGTACAAGTTATGTAGATTGTGAGTCGGTTATGAATCTTACAAGTGTTGCAAATGGAGAAGTTGTTTTGTATGCGCAGTGGGAATGTATAGTTATCTCTGTAGAAAAGGTAACGCTTGGTAAATCTGCAGTTACATTAACGGAAGGCGAAACCACAACCCTTACTGTAACAGTAACTCCCGACAATGCAACAGACAAAACAGTTGTGTGGAGCACATCCGACGCAAATATTGCAACTGTTGGAAACGGTATTGTCACAGCGGTTGGTGCAGGTGAAGCAACAATTACGGCAAATGCAGGTGGAAAGAGCGCAAACTGTGTGGTAACCGTGAAAGAACCTGTAACAGCAATTGCAATGGCAAAGCTGACAGTAGGCAATACAACTGGAGCCATTGGTGAAAATGTGACTATGCCGATTGTAATAAGTGAAAACCCGGGTATTGCAGGATTTAAACTTAAGATTAATTTTGACAATACAGTTTTAATGCCCGTTTCTATTGAAAAGGGTAGTGCATTAACAATCGGTACACTCACAAGCAACATTCAGCAGAGCGGAGATTTGTCAAGCCTTGAATATGTATCAGCATTGTGGTCTAATACTGCAAATGTAACAAATAACGGAGAAATATTGCTTGTTACATTTAAGATTAAAGATACAACTGAAGACGGTACATATCCTGTTACTGTAACGTGCGAAGATGGAGATGTTACTAATCAGAATTATGAAGATATAGAACTTAAAATAACAAATGGTACTGTTGAAGTTGCAAGTGTAATGATTGGTGATGTACTACAGGACGGAAAGGTTAACACAAAGGACAGTGTAAGACTTAATCAATACCTTGCCGATTGGGAAATAGAGTTTACCAATTATGAACAAGCTGCTGCAGATATTCATGAAGATGGAAAGATTAATACAAAAGATAGCGTAAAACTCAATCAGTATCTTGCAGACTGGGATGTTGAATTAGCGAGCCTTTTGGAAGTTAGTGAAAGGAAAATAACATTTGAAGCAGGTAGTAAGGACGTAGTTGACGGCTATGTTGATATACCTGTTATGATAACTGAAAATGATGGCGTAGCAGGATTCAAAATCAGACTTAATTATGACAATACTATTCTTACTCCTGTATCAATAACAGTAGGGGATGCACTCATAGTTGGAACACTTACAAGTAACATTCAACAAAGTGAAGATTTATCTGCCCTTGAATATGTGTCTGCATTTTGGTCAAGCTCTTCTAATGTAACAAATACAGGTGTAGCTTTTACAGTGAGATTTAAGGTTAAGGATGGCATATCTGAAAATGTTCCCGTAACTCTTAGCTATGTTGAAGGAGATATTTGTGACCAAGACTACAATGACCTTGCAGTTACACTCAATGATGGTTCTGTCATAGCTGAAAAAGTAATGGATTATACTGTTAATTCTCTTACGGGAGAAGTTATAGATGGAAAATTCTATGCAGACGCCCAGGTTACAAAGAATACAGACAGAGCTGAAAAAGATATGATTGTAATAGCTGTATACAAAAATAGCACTATGATTGATATGGTTTATATGAAAGCTAATTTTGATAAAGGACAAACGGTATCTTTTGGTGGTATGCTGGAAGGTATAGAGGGTGCTACTCTTAAGGCATTTGTATGGGACAGCATGACAGGAATGAAGAGCCTTAGCAATTTTATTGAAAAGTAATAAGATGATTTAAGATGACCTGGGAGCAGTTGTACTGCTCTCAGGTCTTTTTTCTTGACACTTATTTTAGAATGATGTAAAATAAAGGTATCTATGAACGTAATGGGAGGAAACATATATGCTTAAGGCTGATGTTGTAATTGTCGGCAGCGGTGCATCCGCTCTTAACTGTGCACTTAATCTGCCACGCGATATGGACATTCTTATTGTTACAAAGGATGCTGCCGAGAGAAATGACTCGTTTCTTGCGCAGGGTGGTATCTGTGTTTTAAAAAACGATAACGACTACGACAGCTTTTATGAGGACACAATGAGAGCAGGTCACTATGAAAACAATCCCGAGAGCGTGGATATTATGATTACGCACTCACGCGATGTTATAAACGACCTTATAGCTTGGGGCGTGGATTTTGAGCGTAATGAAAATGGTGAACTCAAATATACACGTGAAGGTGCTCACTCTACGGAGAGAATTTTGTTCCATGCTGATATTACCGGTAAGGAAATTACATCAACGTTGTTGGAAAGGGTCAAAGAGCTTGATAATGTGAAAATTATTGAGTACTTTACCATGATTGATATTATTGCCCGTGATAATGTGTGCCTTGGTATTGTTGGTGTTGACAAGGATGGCAGGCTTGAAAGCGTAAAGGCTGACTGCACTGTTTTTGCAACAGGTGGTATCGGGGGCTTGTACAAAGATTCCACAAACTACCGTCATTTAACAGGCGATGCGCAGGCAATCTGTATAGAACATGGCATTGAACTTTTGGATATGGACTATGTGCAGATTCATCCTACGGCTTTCTACTCAAAACAGTACGGCAGAAGATTTTTAATCAGTGAATCCTGCCGTGGTGAGGGCGGACTTCTCAAAAACTCTAAGATGGAGAGATTTGTTGAAGAGTTGCTCCCACGTGATGTGGTTGCAAACGCAATCTTTGCCGAAATGGAAAAAGAAGGCAGTGAGCACGTTTGGCTTGACCTTACGCCTATCGGAGAAGAGGAAATCAAGAGTCATTTTCCCAATATTTACGAAAAGTGTTTAAAGCACGGGTACGATATAACAAAGGAACCTATACCGATTACGCCGGCTCAGCATTACTTTATGGGTGGCATTAAGGTTGATAAAAACTCCAAAACCACGATGGACAACCTCTACGCTGTAGGCGAAACCGCCTGCAACGGTGTACACGGTGCAAACCGCTTGGCATCAAATTCGCTCCTTGAGGCAATCGTTTTTGCAAAGCGTGCTGCAAAGGAAATCACGGAAAAGTATGACTATTATGTAAAAAATGCCGAAGAAAAGGGCATGGATGTAGACTTTGAAAAAGAAACCGAAAAAGAAAAGTATACAGACCTTGAAGCCTTGAAAGAAAAGTACAAGAAACTTGTTTTGGATGAAATTGAAAAGGAGAGAAAAAACCGTGAATGATATTACAATGAAATTA
>CAZNIC010000014.1:0-31979 GCA_964572985.1 uncultured Oscillospiraceae bacterium | reverse complement strand
CACCTTATCGGAACAAAATCAATAATTTTAGCAACCATTTTTTTGCACCCGTGCCGATAGCGGCATGGTTTTATTCGCAATTCAAAAAATATAACATAACAGCCCTGCACCTTTACGGCGCAGGGCTACATTTTTATCTCAATATATCCTTCTTAATCCGGAAATCATTATAATTTATCGGCAATATATTAACACTAAATTTATTTTTATAAACAATTACGTCGTTACTCCAAACATACAGATATTTGCCTTATCCGTCGGCAAAACAAGGTATTTGTTATCAACCATTGTTTCAACAATAAAAGCCATACCATCCATTTGATGATGAATGTGGGCAAGCTGACCGCATTTTGTCTTTAAGGCATCAGGAACACACTTTTTCAGGTTTTTCTCGGCGATATCTATTATTTTAATCATGCAATCACTAACTTCGTCAACACAAGGCGTGAGAAGTTTTTGGATTTTATCAAAATCACTTTGCTTGAATACAACAAAATTTGCAGACAGCTTGCCGTTATCGGATTTTATAAACCCGTCATCAATTAATCGTACTAATTCCCCATTATACTCATCAGCATTTTTGCAAAGTACCGCATCACACATGGCTTCTATCGAGTTTTCCCAGTTTCCCGATTTCCAATGCTGTATTTTTTCAATAATGCGGTAGTTTGTAACAGATATCCACGCTGTGCTCTCCCTATTATCTGCCTTTCCGTAAATTCCGTTAAAATGATGATTCGCATAATCATTATCATAACCAAAAATAAATCCGTAAGAGCCATTTGTAAGCACGGGATAATCTCCATACTCTTTTCTTCCGCAATTATCTGTTTTTCTCAAAGCGTGATACATAATTAAATTTGTAAAGACCCATTTAAGCTCGTTATCGTTAAATTTGTTGTTATAAAATTTAAATCCTTTAAGCTTAGGTAGAAGTGTATCAAGGACTTCACTAACTTTAACAGCCGCCTTTTCATATACGGGTTTAAATTTTTGCAACACGCTTTTTTCGTACTCATCGGTAAAAATAATGATGTTTGTTTGATACTTATCTTTAACTTTTTTGACTATACTATGCTTTTCAAGTATGTTCAGTTCATCCTCAAGAAAAGGAGCGGATACACCAAGCTCTAATGAAAGGTCTTTAACCGTAACCGGCTTTTCATAGGCAGAAAGAACAATATTCCCCGGCAATTTACGGTTAAATAAATCCCAGTATATATTACTGTCTCCGCCCCAAAAATCAATTTTAAAAATTTGTGGATTGTAGCTTTTTGTTCCGTATTCTCGTACCATACTTATACCTTCTTTCAAAATTTTTCGGGCTTTAAAGAGATAATATTTTACCATCTCCTGACTTATATTCAGCTCGGAGGAAATTTCAAAACAGCTTTTTCCGTAAATATAATATTTGACTGTAACTTCTCGGTAGTGCTCAGATAACAACGACAACTCACGGCGGAGAAGATTTATGCTCTCGGATTTTATAAACTCGGACTCCGGTGTGTTCCAATAAACTCCGCAGAAATTTTCATCAAAGCTTACGCTTTTCGGTCGCTTTTTTCGAAGCCTTGCACATAATACGTTTTCAGCAATACGCCACATATACCCATAGAAAGCATCCTCATTTTTTAAATTGTGAACAGATTTTAGCACTGCATAAATTATATCCTGCGATAAATCTTCCGCCTCTTGCTTGTCATACAACCTTGACATCGACCATACAAAAATATTGTGCAGATTTTCTTTTAGGAGTTTTTCGGCTGTCTTTATATCCAAATATCTCACCTCACTGGAGAGTTCTCTCACCTATATAGTGTCAGTAGCTTTAAAATGGTTAGTTAAAAAGTTGTTTATAAAAGCCTGCAAAACTTAAAGAAGTTTTGCAATCAGGAACCGGCGCTCGTTCAAAACGTCAGTTTTGCGCTACGAAAAAGGACACATCATATGATGTGTCCTTTTCGTGGCGGAGAAAGAGAGATTCGAACTCTCGCGCCGGTTACCCGACCTACGCCCTTAGCAGGGGCGCCTCTTCGGCCAACTTGAGTATTTCTCCATTTAGAAATAATAGCGGCAAAGCTACCAATCGTGAATAAGCTCACGCAACTATTTAATTATACGGATGCCCGACAGCTGTTGCTGTGGGCTATCCGTGGCGGAGAAGGTGGGATTCGAACCCACGGCACTTTCGTGTCACTGGTTTTCAAGACCAGCTCCTTAAACCACTCGGACACCTCTCCATAAGCTGTCACGCACATATTATTATACCCATCAAGATGCCTTTTGTCAAGCAATATTTTAAAAAAATTAAAGGGACGAAATTTCGTCCCTTTTAAATCAACCAAATGCTTTAATAAGTCTGTCGTATTCTTCCATTGTGATTGTAAGCACGCCGCCGTGACGGAACTGGATTTCAGTATGGAAATCAGCGTCAATCTTTGTGAACTGACCCTTATCCAAATCATCTGTCACAAAGGGTGCATAACCGAGGTTTGCGCCATACTGGTCAAGGAAGAGACACCATCTGCCGTCAGGAAGCTGACAGCACTGAGGACCTTCAACACCGTGAACCTGACTGAGGTTGGAGTCAACCATTTCAAACTTACCCGAAAGAGAAGTGCTCTTTGCCATTAAAATGCACTTGCTTGTTTCGTCCTTAGAAAAGCGGTAGTAAACGCCGTCATGTTCAACAATATCTGTATCGATAACGTCGCAGTCACGTTCTATGTAAACTTCAGCGGGTGTAAAAGTTTTGAAATCAGTTGTTCTTGACTGGAAAATCTTGTGGTGACCATTGCCGTTATCAACTCTGGATGCCCAGAAAACCATATAGTTGTCCTGCTCTTTATCGTAAATAACCTCTGGCGCCCATGTGCATCCTGCATCGGGGCGGGATACTGTAACGGCACGTGTTTCGCTCCATGTTACCAAGTCGTCAGATTCCCACACTAATATATCGTGGCTGCCGTTCTTTGTAGCACTGCCCCAATGGTCGGGACGGAGAAATACGTTAAGGTCTGTACCTATCATATAGAACTTTTTGCCATCATGAGAACGGATGATAAAGGGGTCACGGATACCCTTTTCGCCGATTTCAGAAACGATGATAGGCTTTTTATTGTTAAGTGTTGTCCATGTTAAACCATCAAGACTTACTGAAAAGTAAATCTGCTCGCTCATGGGTGTATTGGGATGTGTATCTGTAAAATGCACAAACAAAAATGCTTCTTTTCTAGTATTACTCATATCGAACCATTCCTTTCTGTCGTATACCTCAAAGGACATCGTATCACTTTTAAAAAGGCTTGTCAACCTCTTAACTCAAAGATTTTCGCCATTTGTCAAAATAATATTTTTATAGGCATATGCACTGTCTTTTAAAGTCCTCTGCTTTGTTTCAAAGTCCACGTGCACTATTCCGAACCGCTGGCTATAACCAAATTTCCATTCAAAATTATCCATAAGTGACCAAAGGAAATAGCCGTCCACATCAACGCCCTCATCTGCCGCTTTTTTGAGATATGCAATATGACGTTCGATATAATCTGTACGCATAGCATCGTGCACCTTACCGTCGCGACACACCCAGTCAGTTGTCGCCATGCCGTTTTCGGAGATAATAATAGGCTTTTTGTAGCGTTCATAAAAGAATTTTGCACCCCAGTAAAGGCAGCTTTCATCCACGGGCCAGCCCATGGTTGTGCGTGGGTATCCGTCGGGACGTTTTACATAACAAACCTCGCCCTTTTCATTCATATCCACTATTTCGCCGTGATATGTATTAAATGCAAAAAAGTCAAGCCCTGTGTGAATTGTTTTCATATCACTGTCATTTACAAAAGGCATTATATCACCGAATTTTTCCATCATTTCGTCGGGATATTTACCGTACATGATAGTATCAGACCAAGCGGTGTTACTCCACCAAGGGTCATCATATACGCGCATGGTTTCACACCTTGCAGCTTCAATGCTTTCGGGAGTATTCTTTGCAGGAATCCTGACTGCTGTTGCGGGTGCGTAGCCAACTCTCGCATTGGGAATATTTGACTTGATGGCACTATAACCGTTGCCGTGGGCAAGAAGGGTATTATGAATACCCAAAACCCCCTCCCGAGGTGACACATTAAGCCCGGGCGCGTGATCACCGTTAACGTAGCCTGCGCCTATAACACACTGCGGTTCATTTATTGTAAAAAAGTTTGTTACCCTGTCTTTTAGCTTGTCCGACACAACGTGCGCATATTCGCCAAACCATTTTCCAATATCGGAATTTAGCCAGCCACCCTTTTTGTAGAGTTCATAGGGCAAATCCCAGTGAAAAAGCGTCACATAAGGCTCAATGCCAGCCTTAAGAAGCTCGTCAGTAAGTCTGTCATAATAATCAAGCCCTTTTTCGTTGACCTTTCCCACACCTTCGGGCATAACACGTGCCCAGGAAACGCTGTAGCGGTAAGCCTTTAAGCCGATTTCTTTCATTATGGCTACGTCTTCTTTATATCTGTGGTAGCTGTCACAGGCAGTGTCACCGTTGTTAAATTCAAAGGTATAGTTGGGTTTTCGACTTGTTGTGTCCCATATGTTTAGACCTTTGCCGTCTTCAAATGCAGCACCTTCAACCTGGTAGCTTGCAGTAGCACTGCCCCAGACAAAATCTTTTTTAAATGGCATAGTTTTTCCTCCTTGCTTACTAAAGATTACAACGGGCGTCCATTGGTCGCCCCCTACAGGATATGCAAGAAGTTTTTAGTACTGAAAACTTCTTACGTATCTGCAACGCATACCGTCGTCCCATACCATGGTATTGTCGGGTTCAGCTTCCCAGCCACCAATACCTGTGTTTAAGATAAGGCGGAGGTTTTTCTGGAAGTTCAATGTAGCATTGTTGTGAGTTCTCTGGAAGCATTTTCCGTCAATATAGAACTTGATGTAATCATAGCCCCAATCCATGGCAAACGTATGGTAATCAGTAGTTATGTTGGTACTGCTTGTTTGTTTGCCAAAGAGGTTATTTGTATCGTTTTCTCCGTGGATTGCCGTGTGCCATGCCTTTGCCCCGTAAGACGACGAAAGTGTTTCAAAAATATCAATCTCGGGAGGCCATGAGTCACGACCTGTAAGCCAAAAGGCGTTCCAGTAGCCGATAGGACTTTCGGGCTGTTTGAAAGAGCCTTCAATATAGCAGTTTTTGTTGTAAACCTTATTTTGTATGCTTACAACGCCTACATAGCCTTTCCACTGTTCCCATGTTTTTCCCCATTTATTATAGGTTATACCGGTTTCACCATTCTTGTCCTGTACCCAGCTGCTAAGGTTTACTTTGGTCGCTTTCAAGAACAGCTCACCGTTTTCAACAATAACATTGTTTTTTGTGATAAGACCTGAATGGTTGTAGGAATCATTGGTCGGGTTGTTGCTCTTCCAGGGGTAATTTGTCCACCACTGTGAGGAAATCGAATTGCCGTAGAAATTATCAGCAACATATTCACTTGCCTCACTCTTTAAGTAGAAAGAGCCTTGCGCCTCGCTCCATTTTTTCCAAGGCTTTAAGTTACCTGTCTTTTTGTCGGTCGTGGTATCGTAGAGGAATTTGTCCTCGTTGTCACGCTGGAGATATGTTTTGTAGGAATATGTTTTACCTGTATAGTAGCCCACGTTTTCAACTTCCTGCTTTATAAACGTTGCACGTGAATAAAAATCGCCTGTATTTTCTATTTTTTTGAGATAGAAAGCGTCGCTCTCGGCAACTATAAAATATCCGGGTAGCGTCTCGGCCTCTAAGCTTACACCGCAACCTATAAGCCCCTTACGTTCCACAAAGCGTGTAATAGCCGGGTTTTTATCTGATGCAACAGACAAAATACCGTCTGCACCGTTATGGTAAATGTATCTGCCGTAATAGTCGCCGGATGATGTAGGATAATCAGAAAGTCGCACAGCTTCAAGACGGATATTTCCGTTTGCGGGTGCACTGCTTTCGCTTGTGCCGTTTCCTCTTTCAACATGACGGAGAGAGAAGTCCGAAAGTGTCATTTCAGCTTCTGCTCCTGCACCTGTATTGAGGACTATTGTATTAGCTTCAAGATAGGTCCAGGTTGTATTGCGGGTTAACTCTTCATCATCGTTTGAGAAATAAAGCTGTTGCGTTTCTTTTGTATGGCTATCTTGTACAGTAATAAAAAACGAGCGATTCATAGGCGAGACAGTTATTTCAAAGTGAACATTTTCTCCCTTGTTAAAGGAGTTTTCAAAAAGATATGTCGGTGTACCCTCATTGAAATAATTACTTGTCATTCTGTTGATTTTGAATCTGTCGCCGTCGTTGTCAAATCTTAACTGGAGCGCAGCATAATTATCCAAGTCTGCACCGCCTGTTATGATGCCATCGGTTATTGACAAACCGCTGAAGTACACATTACCTGTTAAATTAAGGTCAAAAGAAAGCTCATAGTCACCGCGGTCAGAGGGCAGAGTGAGACCGTGCTGCGCAAGCACACCGCCCGCACCTTCAACAGGAGAACTGCTTCCTATAGCCTCAACTTCGCTGATACGCACCCAGCCGTTATTTTTGCTGTCTGTTCTTTGGTAAAAAGTGTATTTAATATATCTTGCCTCTGTCTGCGCAAAGTCAAAATACTGAATATCCTGTGTAGAATTGGAGGTTCTCTTCTTTATAACGGTTGTGTAATTCTTATTATCCTCGCTCACGGAGACATCGAAAGAATATGTTCTCTCATTGCCCAAATTAAAGCCTATCCCTACGCCTGTAAGATAGTAATTCTCCCCTAAATCGGCAACAAGATATGCCGGTGCTTCGTCTGTAACGTCTTTCGCTGTCCAAATTGTTGCCACATTGCCGTCTGTTACATTTGTATGATGGTTGTTTGCTTCGGGTGTTTGCGATGCGCTAATGGAATAAATTTCCAGTTTTTCACCTGCCGCTTTACCGTCACGACCTACGTTATCGTAAAGATAAACACCGTTTTTAGTGGTTTCGGCATACAAAAGTTGTCCGAGAGTAGGCTTATAGTCTGTGTAGGTCATTTCGTCCATTGCCGAAACAGACCAATCGGTCGCATTTTCCATCAAAACTGCACCTAAGGTGTCTTTGTATCCGTAGGTTTCGATTTCACCAATACGGCACCAGGCACCGTTATCTGTTCTGCCGAAGAGATTAAGGCGGATATACCTTGCCCGAACGGGAGGCAGACTTACATACTGCACATCGTTTGTTTTTTTGCTGGTACTCTTTTGTGCCAGGGTTGTGAAATTTTCGCCGTCTTCACTTGCGGCTACGGAATAGATATATTCTCTCTCATTTCCTAAATTAAAGGCGATACCAACACGTGAGAGAATGTAGTCATCTCCAAGATAAACGGTCACGTTTTCGGGATTTTCTTCACTTGCACCGCTAACTGTCCATACGGTATTTAAATCACCGTCGGAAACGTTACCCGCACCGTTATTTTCTTCGGGCACATAGGATGCAAAGGCATCAGACGCGCTGTACGGGACTTTGATTTCCTCGCCTAATGATGCTTCTTCGCACTCTTCGCTTGTCATCGAAGGCGAAAGTGGGCGGAGAAAATCTTCCCATACATATATTTCGGATTTGAGGGCTCCTTCATAGTAAAAGGCTGCTTTTTCGCCGGGCGCAAGGGTTTCCTTATAGGATTTTGCCCCCTGAAGTGTGCCGTCAGAGTTGAAAGACGCAACGTACACTTTGAATGATTTGTTGCTATCTTCCAAATTTTCCGCTGTAACTGTAAAGGTTATGCCGTCTGCCGTCTTTATACCGAAAATCTTGATTTCGACACTGTTTGCAGAAACGGGAATTGAAATAAGACTTATTAATAATATAAAACTGAGTGTAAAAGCCAAAACTTTTTTCATATCTTCACCTTTTTTATAAATATACAGAGCGGTGGGCAGAAGCCCACCGCCCGTTTTTATAACTTAAACAAAGTTTTTGCGCGGAAATTTAACCGCAAATTAATACTGCCAGGATTTGAACCATTCCATACTCATACCTATTCCGTACTCGGAAGGAAGGCTCGATTCCCAACCGCCGATACCTGTGTTGATAACAAGTACACAGCCGCCGGAGGAGTTCTGAACGTTAACTATATCACCTGTGTAACGCTTATAAAGCTTACCGTCATAGTACATATCCATGTAGTCATAGCCCCAGTCAAGAGCATAACGGTGATACTGCGTGCGAAGGTTGGAACCATAATACCAGTTACCCTCAGAAGAGGAGGAAGACTTGTGCATGTTTGTGTACCAGCCGTGAGCACCTGCACTACCCGAGGAGGACAAATATTCAAAGATATCTGTTTCGGGAGGCCAGGAATCAGCACCCGAAAGCCAGAAAGCTGTCCAGTAGCCATAGCCTGCGTTAGGCTGCTTGAAAGTACCCTCCATATAGCTCTGGCGCCAGTATTTAACACTGTTGTCATAGCCGTTGTAGTTCTTATGAGGACTTATTACGCCTACATAAGCCTGCCATTTTTTCCAGCCACCGAAACCGTAGCTTGAAAGGTCGATACCTGTTGCTCCGCTGTTTTTACCGGACTTACTTGTGGGCCAGGAATTGGAGTCAATCTTATTTGCGTTAAGATAAATGTTGCCTCCGCTTACTTTGATTGCACTTGAGCTGCACAAACCGTAGTGGTTATGGCTGTCACCCCAGGGGTACTGTGCAAGCCACTTGCTTGTGTCTAAGCTTGTGCCCTTGAAGCTGTCGGATACTCTCGATGCTGTAGCTTCGTTACGCTGATAGAAGATTGTACGTTCACGGGAATGGCGTTTCCATACTACTGTATTGCCACTATCGTTATAAAGATATCTGTCGCGGTCACGGTATGCTGCATAGGAAACGGTGGATTTACCGTAACTCTTGGTATCAATCATACCGTCGCGCTTGATAAAGGTTGCATTAGCCTTGAAACGTACAGTGTTGGAAAACGGCTGTACCTGAAGCTGGTTATCTGTACCGGGAACAATTGTTAAGAAATAACCGGGACGGTTAGCAACCTCAAATGATACACCGTTGGGGTCCATAAGACCTGTTCGTTCAACAAAACGTGTGTATGCGGGGTCCTGCTTTTCAGCAAAGTCGCTTACTTCGTTGCCCTGATGGTGAAGCATATTACCTGTGCCGTGTGTTGCAACGAGACGGAACATACCGTTAAGCGCACTCTTAACATTTTGTGTGAGACCAAGGTCTGTTACTGTAATATCACCAACGTAAATATCAGCAAATCCGCCTATGCCTGTATTAATAGAGAGGCAATTAAGCTCCTTACCAACCCAGTTTTCGTATGTAGTTGCCATGTCAACTGTTCTTGTCTGTGTATTTACACCATCATTGATAGTAATTTCGCTCTGGTACTTTGTGGGAACAACCTTAATCGAGATTTTCCAAGGATTTCCCTTAACTAAGGGTGTATAACTACCTACCAAGGCAGAATAGTCACCGCCGTTAAAGGTGTTACCTGTATATTTATTGAGCTGGAGATTGTTTTCATCGGCAGAGGAGGGCTTGAATCGAAGCTGCATACCGTAGCTTCCGTCAACGCCGTTAGAAAGGCTGAATCCGCCATACTCGTCTGCCACGGGAGCATAAAGGGTAAAGTCAATCCTATAAGCATTGCCCGTATTCGGGGTGGGGAAGTTTACATAAGCCATAACACCGCCCGCACCGTTTGTTGCATCGGTTGTTCTGCCAACTTCGTCATAAAGATGGAGTGCATTACCGTCAATACCGCTCTCTGCAGGTGCTTCGGTAAGCTCTGCATAAAGCTTTTCGCCCAAAGAGCCTTCGTATGCTTCATCACCTTTATTGTCGGCAATATTTTTAAATGTCATATCGCCGTTATTGTCTTCTGTCATGTCAATATTTGTCAAAACAGTCTGTACGTTTTCAATTAATTCGGTCTCAAAATGAGTAACACTCACTTCGTCAACGTACATTTCGGTCTTTTTGCCGGCGCCGGTGTTGAAAACAAGCCATTTTGCCTCTAATCCCGACCACTGGGACGGTCTTGTCTGCTCTGCACTGTTATATGAGAAGTACATAGGTCTTGTTTCGGTATTAATACCGTCTGTGACGGTTATGTCAACTCGTCTTGCAGAGGCATCAACATCAAGTGTGACGTCCCAAAGTCTGTCCTTTTCAAAGGAAGTGCTCATAAACTCAATAAGAGAGCCTTCGTTAAAGTAGTTGCTTGTAACCTGGCGGAGCTTTACCTTGTTGCCGTTATCTGCATCTTCAAAACGAACCTGAATTGCCGCATAGTGACTAAAATCTGCACCTCCGGATACCATTTCATCAGTTAAGGAGAATCCTGACCAATAAGTATCGCTTGATTCACCGTTTTCCATTTCGGAAGGAATAAACATATTAAATTTGAGCGTATATCTGCCACGGTCGGGAGCGGTTTCGTACTGTTTTGCCACCATCATGCCACCGGCACCGTTTGTTGCATCGGTTGTTCTTGCCACATAGTCAACCATGTGGAGGGCAGTTTCACCGATACCCATTGCCGCCTCTTGAGGAAGAGTTGCAATTTCTGCATAGAGTTTTTCACCCAAGGAGGGGGTATAGTCGGTATAGTTTTCTTCTGTCATACGGCGCATGAGCCAACCGTCTGCTACTAAATTATCGCTGTTTTCGGGCAAACGTGTTCCTACTGCGTCGTCAAAGCTGAAAAGAGAAACCTCTTCACCCATATCAACAGGAAGCATCATACCGAAAGCTTCGATCTCTGCAATCTGAACCCAGTTGTCATTATCGGGAACAACTCGTTCAACCATTGTTATTCTGATGAATTTACCAACAGAACGCTTAAGGTCAAAATACTGCATCTCATCGCTGAGTTCGCTTGTAGTTTCGCCTAAAACTTCGGTGTAGTTATTACCGTCACGCGATGTAGAAACCTTGAAAACATACTGACGTTCACTGCCGGCACCAAAGAGTATGCCCACCTTTGTGATTGCATGGGCATATGTGAGGTAAGCCGTAACAGATGCCTCGCTTCCGCGTGCTACACCTTTCGCCGTCCAGTATGTGTCCTCATCACCATCTGCAATCAAGGTTACACGGTGGTCAGCCTCTGCTTCGCTTGACGCAAAAACCATGTCGGATGTGATTTCAATTTTGCCTTCTTCGAGTGTGCCTTCGGGAACTTCGTCAGATATCACAGCTTTGCACACAGGCTCCATACTGTCGCCTTTCCAGAAGAAAATCTTTGCATATTCACCCAAGGATGAATCGTAGGCTACTTCGATTTCCTTTGTAACGGTGGCGTTTTCGTCTGTGTCAATGTAAATTTTTTCCTTTTTTGCACTTTTTTCAATACCATCTTTGTCATATACTGCCGAAACAACGGTTACAAAGCCGTCTGCGGAAGAATCATTTTTAATCTCCGCAACGCAGTAAAGAGTAAATCCGTCTGTAAGTGCATCTGTAGATACTGTTACAACAAAATCCGCAGACGCATTAATCATCGGCAATAAAGACAGCATGAGTACAGCACTGAGTATCAAACACAATACTGATTTAAAACTTTTTTTCATCAGTCGCCCCTCCTGTATGTTTTTCCTATAATAAAAGTATCACAAAAATCACTATTTTGTGTCAACATTGTGTTAAATGCGACAGTTTATCTGATTTCTGTTACACCGCCCATATAAGGAACAAGAGCTTCGGGAATTGTAACGGAGCCGTCAGCATTCTGGTAGTTTTCGAGAATTGCCGCAACAGTTCTGCCTACAGCCACGCCGGAGCCGTTAAGTGTATGAACAAGCTGTGCCTTGTCGCCTGCGTTGTCCTTATACTTGATGTTTGCTCTTCTTGCCTGGAAATCTTCAAAGTTACTGCAGGAAGAGATTTCAACATATCTGCCGTAAGAAGGCATCCATACTTCGATATCGTATTTGAGAGCAGCTGTAAAACCGAGGTCGCCTACGCAGATGCGTACAACCCTGTAAGGAAGACCAAGTCCCTGGAGTACTTCTTCTGCATCATGAGTAAGTTTTTCAAGTTCTTCATAGCTCTGTTCAGGCTTTGCAAACTTAACAAGCTCAACCTTGTTGAACTGATGCTGACGGATAAGACCGCGAGTGTCACGACCTGCACTACCGGCTTCAGCACGGAAACATGCTGTATAAGCAACGTGCTTAATAGGAAGCTGACTACCATCAAGAATTTCGTCACGGTACATATTTGTAACAGGAACCTCCGCTGTGGGAACAAGGAAATAATCAGTATTGCCAACCTTGAAAGCGTCTTCTTCAAACTTAGGAAGCTGACCTGTGCCTACCATGGAGTTACGGTGAACCATGAAGGGAGGGAAAATTTCGGTATAACCGTGCTTGGATGTGTGCATATCGAGGAAATAGTTTGTTACAGCTCTTTCCAATCTTGCACCCAAACCACGGTAAAGAGTAAATCTTGCACCTGTAATCTTTGCTGCTGTTTCGGGGTCAAGGATGTTGAGATCTTTACCTAAATCCCAGTGAGCCTTGGGTTCAAAATCAAATGCTGTAGGTTCGGCATACTTTCTGATTTCCACATTATCTTCGTCTGTATCACCATCGGGAACATTTTCGTTGGGAATGTTGGGAATTGTATACATCATCTGAGAAAGAGCCTCATCTACTTCCTTTGTCTGTGCGTCGAGTTCTTTTACCTTTTCGGAAAGCTCTTTCATTTCTGCAAAAATTGCTGTTGTATCTTCGCCTGCTTTTTTAAGCTGGGGAATCATTTTGGAAACTTCGTTCTGCTTTTTCTTAAGCTGTTCTGCTTCAAAAACAAGTTCTCTTCTCTTGTTGTCAAGCTCAAGCACTGCATCTATATCAACGTTTTCTTTTCTTCTTGCAAGAGCCGCCTTTACCTTTTCTGTTTCTGTTCTGATTAATTTGATGTCTAACATGTTTTTTCGTCCTTTCAAATAGTGTATGTTTCACGTGAAACAATTATAAATTCTGAATTATATCAATGAGTCTTATCAAATCCTCTTCGGAATAATAATAAAGCTCTATCTTACCTTTGGATTCACCGGTTATTTTAACCTTTGTACCGAACTTGTCTTTAAGTTCTTTTTCAACATCGGGATATACACTCTTGTTTGCCGTACGCTTTGGCGGTGTTTTCTTTGTTTCGCGGGCGAGATTCTCCATCTCTCTCACAGTGAGGTTTTCGTCTGCTGCCTTTTTCGCCATCATCAGTCGCTTTTCAGTATTTTCAATACCAAGCAATGCTCTGCCGTGACCCGACGAAAGAACACCTTCAACAAGCATTTCCTTAATCTCGTTATCAAGAGCAAGCAATCTCAAAGTATTAGCTACCGCAGGACGGCTTTTCCCAACCTTTTCGCTGACTTTCTCCTGTGTCAAACCGAATTGTTCAATCAAGGATTGATAACCAAGGGCTTCTTCAATAGGATTCAAATCCTCACGTTGAAGATTTTCTATTAACGCAACTTCCGCCTGTGTCAAAGCATCATAGGTGCGCACCACTGCAGGAATAGTTGAAAGTCCTGCAATTTTTGATGCTCGCCAACGGCGTTCACCTGCAATAATGCTATACGTGCCGTTTTGATTTTCAGTCACTATGATAGGCTGAATAACACCGTGCTGTGATATGGAGTTTGCCAACAACTGTAGCTGCTCGCGGTCAAAATGTTTTCTCGGCTGGTCACTTCTGGGCTCAACATCAGTGATGCGAAGCTGTTGTACTGTATCGGCAGGATTACCGACCGGCTTTGCTGCAACCGACGGAGAATCAAAGAGTGCATCCATTCCTTTACCTAATGCCATTTATCCGACCTCCTTCATATATCCAAACCAAGGATTTCGTCAGCCAAATCAAGATAGCTTTCAGCACCCTTGCTCGTCATATCGTAATAAATAATAGGTTTTCCAAAACTCGGAGCTTCCGAAAGACGTACATTTCGGGGAATAAGCGTTTTATAAACCTTGTTCGGGAAAAACTTTTTAACTTCTTCAATAACCTGTATTGAAAGATTTGTGCGTGAATCAAACATCGTCATAAGTATGCCTTCGATTTCAAGAGAAGGATTCATAACCTGCTTAACCTTTTTGATTGTGCTCATAAGCTGTGAAACACCTTCTAATGCGTAGTATTCACACTGGATAGGCACAATAACGCTGTCGGATGCAGTAAGAACGTTAATTGTTATAAGTCCGAGAGACGGAGGCGCGTCAATCAGCACAATGTCATATTCGTCCTTTACGCTTTCAATCGCGTTTTTAAGCTTTGTTTCACGGCCCATTTCGCTGACAAGCTCAATCTCCGCACCCGAAAGGGAAATATTTGACGGGCATATGCTAAGATTTTCATAAGGTGTCTTAACAATAGCGTCTTTTGCCTCAGCACCGCCTATTAAAACGTCGTATACTGTTTTTTCGCATCTTCTTTTATCTACACCTACACCCGAGGTGGAATTACCCTGCGGGTCGCAGTCAACAAGAAGCACCCTTTGACCTTTCTTTGCAAGACAAGCAGAAAGATTTACAGCCGTTGTTGTTTTACCTACGCCGCCTTTCTGGTTTGCAATAGCTATTACTTTCATTTATGTAAACCTCCAATTAATATACTCTTCTATAATAAAAAATATACTTGTGTACAGCATTCGATACTATCACAAGTATATTATAGCACAAATCCAAAGGATTTCAAGGTATATTTGGCGTATTAAAAGTCATTTGTGTCAAATTTAATAAAAAGTCTTTTCAATAGACAGAGCTGTGTTTTCTGATAATGTTTCACGTGAAACACTATCTTTTTCAAGCTTAATTACATACTCTATACATTCATCGCTTTCTTTTTCTGTTATGGCAGGTGTTATTCCGCTTTTTTTAAGCAACTCAAGGGTTTTGTTAATTGTGTTACGGAAAAATCGTCCTGTTTTTTCAAAAGATGTATTTTCAGGCTTCATCATGTTTTTGCGTGGCTCTTCTTCAAGCATTCTTTGCACCATTTTTTCGGTTGATGATACATTCATCTGCATTTCTACCGCTCTTTTTGCCGCCGCAAGCTGAAGTTCTGTTGTAGGAAGTCTTAAAAAAGCCCTTGCGTGTCTTTCGCAAAGATTTCCGCTAATTATTACATGCCTAACATCCTCATGAAGTTTTAAAAGCCTTATCTTATTTGCTACAGCCGCCTGACTTTTTCCAAGCTGCGCGGCTACATTATCCTGTGTGAAAGAATGAAACTCAATAAGATTTTGCATGCTTTCGGCTTCTTCAAAAAAATTGAGGTCTTTTCGTTGGAGATTTTCTGTTATTGCCATAACAGCAGATTCTTTGTCTGAAATTTCGACAATTATCGCCGGTATTTTTTTTAATCCGGCCATTTTTGCAGCTCTTAGCCGTCTTTCACCGCATACAAGCTCAAATCCTCCCGGTGCACGGCGCACGGTTATGGGAGTTATTACTCCTACCTGACGAATTGATTCAGATAATTCTTTCAATGAAGTCATCTCAAATCTGCGTCGGGGCTGATAGGGGTTAGGCATAATGACATCTATCGGTATGTTTGCACTTTTTTCATTATTTTCTTCGCCATAGCCTATTATGATTTTAAACTTATCTTTCAGATTTTTGAATTTTTGTTCTTCATTCATAAAAAATTCCTCCTATGTATATTTGGTTTTTACCAAATTATACCATAAGAGGAGTTTGTTTTAAATAAGAATATTTCGCATTTTTCGCCTATTATAAGGGCTTTTTCGACGGCGTACCCGCTTTTCTCGGAAAAGCAGACGGTGTTTTGTCAATTTTTTTAATAACTACGATTGTATGATTTAATCCCAAAGGCTCAATTTTGATTTCATCAACTTTTTCAATCTGTCCGCCAAGGGTTTTTATCGCTTTTTTGGCGTTATTAATTTCTTCCTCGGGTGCTGTGCCCTTCATTGCAAGAAAATATCCGCCCACTTTTACAAAGGGAAGTGCATATTCAGCCAAAACAGCTAAATCTGCTACAGCTCTTGCAACGGCAACATCATATTTTTCACGCATGTTTTTATCTCTGCCGCCATCTTCTGCACGGGAATGAATTGCCACAGCGTTTGTAAGTTCAAGCTTTCCTACCACATCGTTAAGAAAGTTAACTCTTTTACCTAATGAATCCAGCATTGTAAAATTGACATCTTCTCTTGCTATTGCGTTAGGAAGCGATGGAAATCCCGCGCCTGCACCAATATCTATTACTCTATCACCGGACTTTAGCTTATCCTCACACAAAAGGGTGAGAGAATCAAGATAATGCTTGATTTTAACCTCATAAGGGTCAGTAATTGCTGTCAGATTCATAAAAGAATTATACTCTAAGAGCATATCAGTATATATCTGAAACCTTTCAAGCATTTTATCAGTGAGTTCAATATTAAATTTTAAAGCTTCTGTTTTTAAAATTTCCATATTATGTTAATTCCTTTTCTGAGAGGATAAGTAAATAAGCAAGACGCCGATATCTGCAGGCGATACACCTGAAATACGCGACGCCATACCGACATTTTTGGGGCGGAATTTTTCAAGTTTTTGCCTTGCTTCAAGCCTTAATCCGTAAACATCGCCGTAATCGATATCATCGGGAATTTTTCTCTCTTCATTTTTCTTAAATTTCTGAACCTGGTCTTCCTGACGCTTGATATAACCTTCGTATTTTATGATTATACCTACCTCTTCAAGTATATCAGAGGGCAATTCGGGGCGTGTTTTATCAAAGGGCGCGAGAGAAATATAATCAAGCTCACTTCGTTTTATAAGGTCGCATATTTTCGCACCGTTTTCAATGTAAGGAGAATTTCTTTCTTCCAAAAACACCTTAATTTCGGGAGAGGGGGAGAGTGCAACGCCTTTAAGTCGCTCTATTTCTTCGTCTATTTTTCTCCATTTTTCAAGAAATCTTTGGTATCTTTCATCGCTGATAAGACCAACCTTATGTCCTATAGGAGTAAGACGGAAATCCGCATTATCCTGTCTTAAAAGAAGACGGTATTCAGCTCGTGATGTAAGCATTCTGTAAGGCTCATTAGTGCCTTTTGTAACTAAATCGTCAATAAGAACGCCTATATACGCCTGACTTCTGTCAAGAACTATCTGCTCGCGACCCAAAAGCTTCATAGAAGCATTTATACCCGCAATAAGACCCTGTGCAGCAGCTTCTTCATAGCCTGAGGTACCATTGAACTGACCTGCACCGTAAAGATTTTCGATATTTTTAAATTCCAGTGTTGCAGAGAGCTGTGTCGGATCACAGCAATCATATTCTATAGCATATGCACAACGCATAACAGAGGCGTTTTCCAAACCTTTTATTGAGTGAAGCACATCATCCTGAATATACTCGGGCATGGATGAGGAAAGACCCTGCACATAATATTCACGAGTGTTTAATCCCATTGGCTCCATAAAAAGCTGATGGCGCTCTTTATCTGCAAAACGCATTACTTTATCCTCTATACTGGGGCAGTATCTGGGACCAACACCCTCAATAAGTCCTGAATATAAGGGGCTTTTATCAATATTTGTTCGGAGTATATCATGAGTTGTTTGGTTTGTATATGTAAGATAACAGCAAACCTTGTTTTCAAGCTTTTCGGTTGTTTCAAAACTGAAAGGAGTAATTTCTTCATCACCGTACTGCACTTCCATAACAGAGAAATCAATACTTTTTTCATGAATACGCGCAGGCGTACCTGTTTTAAAACGCATGAGCGATATACCCATTTTTTCCAAAGATGCCGACAACCCCTCGGAAGGGAACATGCCGTCAGGACCGCCTTTGTAGCTTGTTTCGCCTACAATTATCTTACCTTCAAGATATGTACCTGTTGCAATTATAACAGCTTTTGCATAGTATTCTATGTTGGTATGGATTTTCATAACATATCCGTCATCTGTTTTATCGAGAGTTTTAACCTCTGCCTGACGTATCGTGAGATTTTCTGTGTTTTCCAGAAGATTTTTCATTTCAATACGGTACATTGCTCGGTCTATCTGTGCGCGAAGTGAATGCACGGCAGGTCCCTTGCCTGTATTGAGCATCCTTGACTGGATAAGAGTTTTATCAGCCAGCTGACCCATAGAACCACCCAAAGCGTCAATTTCGCGCACAAGGTGGCCTTTTGCCGTACCTCCAATAGAGGGGTTGCATGGCATATTGCCCACAGCGTCAAGATTTATTGTAAACATAACGGTTTTCATACCGAGCCTTGCTGCCGCCAAAGCAGCCTCGCAGCCTGCATGACCACCGCCTATTACAGCTATATCAAATTTGTTGTTCATAATTTCACCTACTTTAGTTTGATAATAAAGAAACAATCCCTCCGTCAGCCTTTGGCTGACCCCCTTTATACAAAAGAGGCGAAGTTGTGATATTATTTACCTAAACAGAAGTCGCGGAAAATACGGTCCACAACCTCATCATTAACACTCTGTCCGTCTGCCTCACCAAGTGCTTCTGCAGCAAGAGATATATCGATGGAGGTAAGATCTGAGAAAAATCCTTCGTTAAGGGTTTCTTTTGCCCTTTTTATAGAATTAAGAGCGCTTATTACGGCTTCTCTCTGTCTTTCATTTGCAATCATGGCATTACTTTCAACGCCTTTTTCCAGAAGACGAGATATTTCATTTTTTAATTTATCAATTCCGTCGCCCGTTTTTGCACTGATAGTTATAAACCCTGTTCTTTGCTCATCACATTTATCACTCTTGTTTAAAACGCATATTGTCTTTTTGTCTTTTACAAGAGAATAGATTTCTTCTTCTTCGTTCGTCAAATTTCTTCCGCTCTCTGTCATAAAAATGACAAAATCACATTCATCAATCAGTTTTTTTGCCCTATCTACGCCGATTTTTTCAATAACATCATCTGTCTCACGGATGCCTGCCGTATCAAGAAAATTAATAAGAACACCGTCTATTTCGCATCTGCCTTCGATAACGTCACGTGTTGTACCCGGTATATGCGTTACAATTGCCTTTTCTTCTTCTAAAAGACAGTTCAAAAGTGAGCTTTTTCCCGCATTAGGCATACCCACAATTGCACATCTTGCACCGTTTGACAGATAAATACCTCTTTTTGCACTGTTTAACAAATCATTAAGCCTTTTTTCAAAATCTCTGAGTATGTTTTGAAGACTTCCGTCCTGAAATGAATCAATATCTTCGTCGGGGAAATCTGTTGAAACCTGAATCATGGCAAGAGTTTTTATTATATCGTCACGAAGAGGCTTTATTTTATCTGTCAGAGCACCGTCAAGGCGGTTAATTGCCATAGATGCACCTTTTTTTGTTTTAGCCTCGATAATATCATGAACGGCTTCTGCCTGTGTAAGGCTCATTTTTCCGTTCATAAAAGCTCTTTTTGTAAATTCGCCCTTATCGGCAAGCGTACAGCCTGCTTTAATAAGCAGTTCCAATATCCGCTCTGTTACAATAACACCGCCGTGACAGGATATTTCGCATACATTTTCACCGGTAAAAGATTTAGGTTCGCGAAAAACGCTGACCAAAACCTCATCAACTTTTTCGCCTTCATCTGTTATATTACCGTAAAGAATTGTATAACCTTCGGCTTTTTCGATATCTTTTTTAGATGAAAATATTTTTTTAGTTATACTGAAAGCATCGTCACCGCTTACTCTTATCACGCTGATGCCGCCTTTTCCGCGAGGCGTGGCTATTGCACAGATTGTATCCATAATAAAAACCACCTTATGAAATAAATACAAAAAAGGGAGAAAAAAGTTTCTCCCTTTTGTTTTTCAGGGTAAAAACCCTTGATTATTCTTCTGTAGCGATTGTTTCTTCCTTTTTATAGGAGGAATAGCTTCTTCTGTAACCGCCGCTGCGGGAAGAACGAGAACCGTTTTTAGAGGAAACTACAATCTTTCTGTTGGGGTCTTCGCCTATGGAATATGTATTGATATAATCATAGGACTGAAGAGTAGAATGTATAATTCTTCTTTCGTTGGGGTTCATGGGTTCGAGAGTGATGCTTCTGCCTGTTCTGGAAACAGTGCCTGCAATCTTTTTTGCAAGATTAACAAGAGTTTCTTCTCTCTTTGCACGGTAATTTTCTGTATCGAGGTTTACTCTTACATAATCATCACGGTCCTTGTTGTGAACAAGAGAGCAAAGATACTGAAGTGCATCAAGTGTATCGCCGCGTCTTCCGATTACAATACCCATAAGCTCACCGGAAATATCAATATTAATACTACCGTCGTTTTCTGTTACTTCAAGGTTTGCATCGATACCCATTTTTTCAAGTACACTGAGAAGGTACTTGTCCACTGTAATAGTATCTGTTACATCGGAAAAATTACCTAAATCAAAGCTTTCATCTTCGATAACAGTAACCTTTACTTTAGCTTCGGAAGCACCAAGACCCAAAAATCCACGGCTACCTTTAGATAAAACTTCTATTTCAACTTCGTCACGTGTGCAACCGAGTTCATTGAGTGCGCTTTCAACAGCCGCATCAATTGTTGCACCCGTTTTTTCAATCATTTTTGTCATTTTCGTGTCCTTTCGTCCAAGGAAGAAAACCTTTATTCTTCGGTTTTTTCTTCTACGTCAATGACCTCTTTTTCCACCATATTATTCTGGGGAAGAGGTTTTTTCTTCTTCTTTTTCTTAAGCACAATAGGCTTCATCTTCTTTACGATAAACTGATTGATAAAGAACTGCTGAGCCATCTGTGTGAGTGTAGAAATAATCCAGTAAAGAGCACAACCCAAGGGCCAGGAATATGTTATCCAGGCTGTCATAACAGGCATCATAATAAGCATAGACTTGTTCATAGCAGCTGTCTGCTGTGCCTGAGCATCGTTTTTGGCATTCTTGTTCTGTCTCTGAGTTGCTTGTCTCTGAGAAACAACTGCAGAAAGAATTGTCAGTAAAACTGCAATAACAGGAAGAACCCACATAAGGATATCACCCATATTACTCTGCAATACTTTACTGAGGTCAAAACCTGCAAAATCTCCAAATTTTAAGAAACTAAGGTCAAGATGCGTTTCATAGCCTTTTGCTGCAAGTTTTTCAAGATGCTCCGCTGTCATTGAAAGCTGATTCTGAGCAATTGTTTTACCGGCAATACCTTCAATTACGCTTTTTTCGATACCCAAAAGGTATGTGTAGGGACGGTAAACGATTTCGATAAATCCCATCATTACAACAAGCTGAAGAATCAAAGGCATACATCCGCCTGTAGGGCTTATCTGATATTTGTCATAAACACGCATAAGCTCCTGCTGCATTTTTTCACGGTTGTTTGCATATTTTCTCTGAATTTCGTTAATTAAAGGCTGAACCTGCTGCATTCTTGCCATGCTTTTCTGACTTTTGATTGTCATAGGCATAGTTAAGAGCTTCAATATAATAGTGAAGATGATAATAGTCCAACCATAGTTACCTACAATTTCATAAATAGGCTTTATGAAAAACGCAAGTATATTCGCAATAAATTCAAACATTTAACTACCTCTCCTTAATGAGGTTATTTAACCGGATCATATCCGCCTTTACAAAAAGGGTTGCAGCGTGCTATACGGCACATTGCCTTACCGGTGCCTTTTAAGGCTCCGTATTTACTGATAGCTTCAATTGCGTATTGTGAGCATGTAGGATAAAACCTGCAACATGGTTTTTTAATAGGGGATATATATTTTCTGTAAATCCTTATAAAAAAAATAAGAATTTTTTTCATGCTGAAACACTCCGGTAAATTATTTCAATATTCCGCTTTTTTTAAAAAGTCTCTTAAGTGTGCCCGAGACAGCATGAAAATCAACCTCGGCACATTTACTCCTTGCTACGATTACAATATCGTAATAAGGAAAAATCTCACTTTCAATAAGACGATAACTTTCTCTTATAAGGCGCTTTATCCTGTTACGGACAACAGCTCCTCCTATTTTTGTGCCGACTGTTATACCAAGGCGGTTATGAGACAAATTGTTTTTCCTGTAATAAATTACAAGAATATCGCTGCCTACATTACCGCCTTTGTAATAAAGTCTTTTAAAATCACGATTTAGCTTAATAGAAAGTGTATTCTTCATTTTTAAATCAATTCCTTATGCAGAAAGTACTTTTCTACCTCTCTGACGGCGTCTCTTAAGAACCTTTCTACCGTTAGCTGTACTCATTCTGTTTCTGAAACCGTGGTCTTTCTTTCTCTTGCGATTGTTGGGCTGGTATGTTCTGATCATTACTGGCACCTCCTTTAAATAGTTCACGCAATCATAGTGCTACCATTATAACACTACCATATTATATAGTGATTGCAATCCTTTGTCAACAATTTTTTTTGAAATTAATTTTTTATGGTGTCAAATATCATATTTAAAAGGTTTAAACAGCCAACTTTTTTAACTAAAACGCTTGAAAAAAATTCATTTTTTTGATATAATAAGTTATATATTGCTGGTTTAAATTTGTATTTTAATTTTAAGTTTTCCACATGTCGAAAACCCTTTATTTTAAAGCTTTTTAATTATATTTTAAAGTTTTCCACAAGTTTCTTCCACTTATTTTGTTGAAGGTGAGGTTTCTTTATGAACGACTTATATACAATTTGGGAAAGCTGTCTTTTAATTTTACAGACAGAAATGACCCCCGTAGGCTTTAGTACATGGATTAAGCCTTTAAAACCTATTTTTATGGATTCGGATTCTGTTACTTTATCAACAGATACAGATATTGTGCGCAATATGGTTGCAGGCAGATATATTGATTTATTAAAAAATACTTTATTTGAAGTTACCGGTAAAGAATATATCGTCAATATTATCATAAGTTCGGGTGAAAGCAATATCCCTCAAAAAAAAGATAATAATGATAATAATCCTTTTTCAAAATATACTTTTGATAACTTCATTGTAGGTAACTCCAACCGTTTTGCACAGGCAGCAAGTCTTGCCGTTGCCGAGTCTCCCGCAGCTGCATACAACCCTCTTTTTATATACGGAGGCGTAGGACTGGGTAAAACACACCTTATGCACGCTATTAAAAATTACATATTATCAAATAATAAAGAAGCTAAAATCGCGTTTGTATCAAGCGAAACTTTTACAAACGAGCTTATCAATGCTTTTAAAGATAATAAAACTGAATCTTTCAGAGATAAATACCGTAATATGGACGTTTTGTTGATTGATGATATTCAGTTTATTGCAGGCAAAACAGCAACGGAAGAAGAGTTTTTCCATACTTTCAATACTCTTACCGATGCAAACAGTCAGATTGTATTAACATCTGACCGTCCGCCGAATGAAATTAAAACTTTGTCCGAAAGACTTCGCTCACGTTTTGAATGCGGTCTTATATGTGATATAGCTCCTCCGGACTACGAAACACGTATTGCTATCTTAAAACAGAAGGCGCAGGAGGAAGGTATAAATATAGACGATTCTATACTTTCTTTTATAGCCGAAAAGGTAACAAGCAACATCCGTGAGCTTGAAGGTATTTTTAACCGCGTAGTAGCCTTTAAGGGGCTTTTACAAGAAGATGTAACCATCGATACCGTTATAAAGGTTTTGAAGGATTATTCAAACGACGGAAGGAGTATTTTAACCCCTGAGTTTATTGTGGAATATTGCGCAAAGTTTTATAATATTTCACCGGAGAAGTTTTATTCTACTTCTCAAAAGAAGGATGTATCTTTTGCCCGTCAGGTTTCTTTCTATCTTTGTAAAGAAATATTAGATCTTTCACTTCAGAAAATAGGTCAGGTTTATAATCGTGACCATACAACAGTTTTGCACGGTATAAGAAAAATTGAAGAACTTATCCAGACAGACAGTGTTTTCAAAGAAACTGTTAATATGTTGATAAAGGATATTAAAAACGAGACTGCATAAATTATATATATAATAGGTAGAAACTAATGTCATTTAGTTTTATATATTGTTCTATATTTCAACAGTTTCCCCAATATTAACAATTTATCAATTTAGTTTTCCTTTTTTTATAACAAAACTTTAACAAGCCTTAAAAGCCTGTAAAAAGGCTTTTTGGTTAGTTTTACACAGCTTTAACCATCTTTAATAATACTATTTTAAATTATATATTTATTTATTCATTTATTTCGTTTTCGGAGGTTGTTATGAAAATTTATTGTAATACAGAAGAACTTCAATCTGCAATTAATATTGCTTCAAAAGCTGTAAGCAGCAAATCATCTATTCCTTATCTTGAGGGTGTTCTTTTAGAAGCTGAATGTGACCGTCTTTATCTTACAGGTAATGACCTTGAAATTTATATTAAAACAAGTATTCCTTGTAATATTTCAGAAGAGGGCAAAATTGTTCTCAACTGTAAAATGCTTTCTGATATTGTAAGAAAACTTCCGAAGGATGTTTGTGAAATCAAAACTGAAGGTCCTGCTGTTGTAATAAGCTGTCTTAACTCTGATTACCGTATTGTAGGACTTAACGCAAATGATTATCCTTCAATTCCTGAAATTGAAGTTACATCATCTATCAAGATTTCATCTCCTCTTTTGAAAGATATGATTTCAAGAACAAGCTTTGCTATCAGCCAAAAATTGGACCGCAAAGTTTTGACTGGTTCTCTTTTTGAAATGGATGGCAAGAGCCTTACAATCGTTGCTGTTGACGGCTACAGAATGGCAATCCGTAAGGAAATGCTTGAAGAAAACTGCAAGGAGGGTAAATTTATCGTACCCGGTAAGGCAGAAAACGAAATCGTTAAAATTATTTCCGACAACGAAGAAGATATTATCGAAGTTGGTTTCTGTGATAAATATGCAGTTTTTGAAAACGATACTTTTACAATGATAACAAGACTTATTGACGGTGAATTCTTTGCTTATAAACAGGTTATTCCCTCTGAGTTCAAAATTAATACAACTGTAGGCACAAACGAATTTTCACGAACAGTCTCTCGTGTTGAACCCATCATTGATGATGTTTCAAAAAACCCTGTGAGAATTATGCTTTCTGAAAACAAGCTTAAAATTATGTGCAGAACAACACTCGGCAGTGTAAATGACAAGTTTGACGTAAACTACACAGGTAACGATTTTGAAATAGGTTTCAATTACCGTTATCTTTATGATGCTATTTCTCGCTGCGGTAACGAGACAACGGTTCTTCGTATGAATACTCCTCTCAATCCCTTGATTATTTCAGGTGAAAACGACGACACATATTTATTCATGGTTTTACCTGTACAGTTATCATAATTTTAGGTGAGGAAAATTTATGGAAATACTTGAAATCAAAACAGAATATATAAAGCTTGACCAGGCACTTAAATTTGCAAATGTGGTTGAAAGCGGTGCTTTTGCTAAAGACGTTATCTTAGACGGAATGGTAATGGTTAATGGTGCTGTGGAAACAAGACGCGGCAAGAAGCTTTATGACGGTGATAATTTTTCCTTTGACGGAAATGATTTTGTAATTAAAAAAATATGATTGCCAAAAAAATAAAACTTGAAAATTTCAGAAATTATGAAAAAGAAGAAGTTTTGTTTTCACCTGATATAAATATAATCTACGGTAAAAACGGAATGGGGAAGACAAATCTTATCGAAGCATTGTATTCTTTTTCTTACGGACGTTCTTTCAGGTCAAAAACAAAAGAATTTTTGCGTCACGGTTGTGACGCGGCAAAAATTGAACTTTTGTTTGAGTCTGAAAACAGAGAACAAACAGCTGATATTGTTTTCACAAAGGATAACAAAAAGAAAATACGTGTAAACGAAATCAATATAACAAAAACCAGTGATTTATTGGGAAAGTTTATATGTGTTTTATTTACGCCGGATGAATTAAGTCTTGTTAAGGACGGCCCTGATAAAAGACGACGTTTTATGGATACTTCAATAGTATCACTGCGTCCTACGTATTTTTCGGCTCTCAGTGCGTATACAACATGTTTAAAGCAAAAAAACGCTCTTTTAAAAACAGGAAATACATCAATGCTTGATGTATGGGATGAAAAATTAAGCGAATACGGTGCGGCAATAGCATTACTCCGCCAAAGCTATATTAATTCGTTAAGCGAAAAAGCCCGTATTGCACAAAGCGATATTTCTCAAGGAAAAGAAGATCTTGAGGTTTTGTATTCACATTCTTACCATATAGGCAAAAATAAAAGTGAAACAAAAGATTTTATAATGGAAAAAATCTTAGAGTCACGAAAAAGAGAAATCGAAAACAGAATGTGTCTTGTAGGCCCTCACCGTGATGATTTATTGTTTAAAATAAATTCTTTCAATGCAAAAGGCTATGCGTCGCAGGGTCAGCAGAGAAGTATAGTGCTTTCTCTTAAAACTGCTCAGATGGAAATCATAAAAGAACAAGAGGGCGAATATCCTCAGCTTTTGCTTGATGATGTAATGAGCGAGCTTGACAGTGACAGACGAGACTTTTTTACGGAAAAAATAATGGGCAAGCAGGTAATTATAAGTTGTACTGATTTATCGAATCTTAATTTCAAAAAAGAGTCAAATCTTATTCAAATAAAGGACGGTAAAGTATGTATGTAAATATAGGCGGCGACAAATTTTTATACAGTGGTGATATTGTGGGGGTATTTGATTTTGATAATACAACCCAAAGCAAAATAACCCGTGATTATTTGTTCCGATGTGAAAAAGAAAATAAAAGTGAAAATGCCGTAACAGATATTCCTCATTCGTTTGTTGTAACTGACGAAAAGGTTTATATTGCACAGGCATCAAGTCAGACTATAAAAAAACGAATTGACAGAATGAGAGGTATAAGTCATGGATGAAAAAATTAAAAGCACTTATGATGAAAACCAAATACAGGTATTGGAAGGCTTGGAAGCTGTAAGAAAGCGTCCGGGTATGTATATAGGTTCAACAGGCGAGAACGGTCTTCATCATCTCGTGTATGAAATTGTTGATAACTCTATTGACGAAGCCCTTGCTGGTTTCTGTACACATATAGAAGTTACTATCGGCAAGGATAATATTATCACAGTATCCGATAACGGCCGCGGTATTCCCACAGGTATTCATCCCAAAATGGGTATTGCAACTGTTGAAGTTGTATTTACAGTGCTTCATGCAGGCGGTAAGTTTGGCGGCGACGGTTACAAGGTTTCCGGTGGTCTTCACGGCGTAGGTGCCAGCGTTGTTAACGCACTTAGTGAATATCTCGAAGTATGGGTACATGACGGCAAAAATGTTCATTATCAGAAATATAACCGCGGTAAGAGCGAAGGCAGCCTTACTGTTATAGGGGAAACAGACAAAACAGGTACTACAATCAGATTTAAAGCCGATGATGAAATTTTTGATACTCTTGTTTATGACTATGATGTTCTTTTGAAGAGAATGAGAGAACAGGCTTTCCTCAATAAGGGTATTACTATAACACTTACTGATGAACGCGGCGACGAAAAACGTGAAAAAGTTCTTTTCTACGAAGGCGGTATAAAGAGCTTTGTTGAATATATCAACAAAAACAAGGAAGCTGTTCATCCTGATGTTATCTACATGGAAAAAACAAAGGAAAACATGGAAGTTGAAATTGCCATGCAGTACAACACCGACTATAACGAGGTTATTGTATCCTTTGCAAACAATATCCATACAACAGAAGGTGGCTATCACGAAACAGGCTTTAAGAGCGCCCTTACAAAAATAATGAATGATTATGCCAGAAAGTATAACATTCTTAAGGAAGCTGACTCAAATCTTTCCGGTGAAGACGTGAGAGAAGGTCTTACAGCTGTTATTTCCGTAAAAATAACAGAAGCACAGTTTGAAGGTCAGACAAAAACAAAGCTCGGTAATATTGAGGTTCGTCCCATGGTCGAAAATGCCATGAATGAAAGTCTCACTGCATTTTTTGAAGAAAACCCCTCTGTTGCCCGTTCTATTATTGATAAGAGCATAACAGCATCCCGTGCGAGAGAAGCTGCAAGAAAAGCACGCGAGCTTACAAGAAAAAAGAATAATGCACTCGATAACACAACTCTTCCCGGTAAACTTGCCGACTGTATCGAAAACCGCTCAGGCAGAACCGAAATCTACATCGTCGAAGGTGATAGTGCGGGTGGATCGGCAAAACAGGGCAGAGACCGTAATTTCCAGGCAATTCTTGCCCTTTGGGGTAAAATGCTTAATGTTGAAAAAGCAAGAATTGATAAAGTATACGGCAATGAAAAGCTTACACCTGTTATTACGGCACTCGGTGCAGGTATAGGTGAAGATTTTGATGTTACAAAGCTTCGTTACGACAAAGTTATTATCATGGCCGATGCCGACGTGGACGGTAGCCACATCAGAACACTTCTCTTGACTTTCTTCTTCAGATTCATGCGTCCCCTTATCGAACACGGTCATGTATATCTTGCTCAGCCTCCGCTTTTCAAAGTGTCAAAGGGTAAGGGCGTATGGTATGCTTATAACGACCGCGACATGGACAATATTATGGCAGAGCTCCGTGAAAAATACGGCGAAGATGTCAAGGTAGACGTACAGAGATACAAAGGTCTTGGTGAAATGGACCCCGAACAGCTTTGGGAAACAACCATGGACCCCGAAAGAAGAATTATGCTTCGTGTAACACTGGAGGATGCAATCCAGGCAGATGCAATATTTACGGTTCTTATGGGTGATAAGGTTGAACCCAGACGTGAATTCATCGAAGCTAACGCTCATAACGTTAAAAACCTTGATATTTAAAGAAAAGGAATGACAGATATGGATAATATCAACAACAATGTCCCCCAAACAGGACATCCCAATGAAAATATAATTGATGTTGAACTTGTCAATGAAATGAAAACCTCATACATTGATTACGCTATGAGTGTTATCGTTTCCCGTGCTCTTCCTGATGTAAGAGACGGTTTAAAGCCTGTTCACAGAAGAATTTTATATACGATGTACCAGGCGGGTTATACTCCCGATAAACCCTACAAAAAATGTGCGGCTACTGTCGGTGACGTACTCGGTAAATACCACCCCCATGGTGACGCATCTGTTTACGATGCAATGGTTCGTATGGCGCAGGACTTCTCACTTCGTTATACAATGATTGATGGTCATGGTAACTTTGGTTCAGTTGACGGAGACCCTGCTGCAGCATACAGATATACTGAATCACGAATGAGCAAGATTGCTCTTGAAATGCTTTCTGATATCGACAAGGATACTGTTGATTTTATGCCCAACTTTGACGAATCCTTGCAGGAGCCTGTTGTGCTTCCGTCTCGTGTTCCGGGTCTTCTTATCAATGGTTCCTCCGGTATTGCTGTAGGTATGGCAACAAATGTACCTTCTCACAACCTTACCGAGGTTATTGACGGTGTTATTGCACTCATTGACAATCCCGATATTTCTATCGACGAATTAATGAACTACATAAAAGGTCCCGACTTCCCCACGGCAGGTATCATTATGGGCAGAAGCGGTATAAGAGCCGCTTACCACACAGGTAGGGGCAAGATTCTTGTTCGCGCAAGAACAAACATCGAAGGCGAAGAAGGAAGCAAGCAGAAAATTATAGTAACAGAGCTTCCTTATCAGGTTAACAAGGCACGCCTTATTGAAAAAATTGCAGAACTTGTACGTGACAAGCGTATCGAAGGTATCTCCGGTCTCCGTGACGAATCCGACCGTGAAGGTATGCGTATTGTTATTGAGCTTAAGCGTGATGCAAACGCAAATGTTGTTCTTAACATGCTCTTTAAGAATACTCAGATGCAGGAAACTTTCGGTGCAATCATGCTTGCGCTCGTAGACAATCAGCCTAAGGTTTTAAATCTTAAACAGATACTTTATCATTATCTTGAATTCCAAAAGGATGTTATCAGAAGAAGAGTAAAGTTTGACCTTAACAAGGCTATTGCAAGAGCTCATATTTTGGAAGGCTTGCTTATTGCACTTGATAATATTGACGCTGTTATCAAAACAATCCGCGAAAGCTATGACAATGCCAAGGAAAACCTTATGGAAAAGTTCAACCTTTCCGAAAAACAGGCTCAGGCTATCTTGGATATGCGTCTTGCAAGACTTCAAGGATTGGAAAAAGAAAAGCTTGAGAATGAATTCAACGAGCTTCAGCAGAAGATTGCTTACTATAACGCAGTACTTCAGAACGAGTTCATGGTTCTTGATATTATCAAAGAAGAGCTTAAAGATATCAAAAACCGTTACGGTGATGAAAGAAGAACTGAAATCACAAACGCTGTTGATGATATTGATATTGAAGACCTTATCGAGGAAGAGGAAAACGTAGTTACTCTTACAAACTTTGGTTACGTTAAGAGAATGGCAAGCGATGTTTACAAAACACAGCGCCGCGGCGGACGTGGCGTAACAGGTCTCCAGACCCGTGAAGAAGATTTTGTAAATACTATTATTTCCACTTCCACTCACGACACACTTCTCTTCTTTACAAATAAGGGCAGAATGTACCGTCTTAAGGCATACCAGCTTCCCGAAGCAGGCAGACAGGCTAAGGGTACACCCATTGTTAACCTTATTCCCATTGAAAACGGTGAAAAGATTACGGCTCTTATTCCTATCCGTAATTTTGAAGAGGGCAAGTTTATCGTTATGGCAACACGTAACGGTATAATTAAGCGTACTGACCTTACCGAATATGATTCCGTAAGAAAGAACAGCGCACTTCTTGCTATTGTACTCGATGAGGACGATGAGCTTATAAGCGTTAAGATAACAGACGGCAGCGACCATATTGTTATTGCAACACATGACGGTATGGCGATAAGATTTAAAGAAACAGACGCCAGACAAATGGGCAGAGTTACTCACGGTGTTAAGGCTATTACACTTCGTGATGGTGACTATGTTATAGGCGCTGCTGTTGCAAGTGAGGGTAAAGACCTTCTTGTTGTAACAGAAAACGGTTTTGGTAAAAAGACTGATTTTAAAGAATACCGTTCTCAGACCCGTGGCGGTATCGGTCTTAAGAACTATAATATAAGCGAAAAAACAGGTAAAATAGTATCTGTTCACTCTGTAACAGAAGACGATGACATTATGATGATTACATCTGAAGGTGTAGTAATACGTCTTGCTACAAGTGAAATCAGAAGTATCGGTCGTTCAACCGCAGGCGTAAGACTTATGCGTCTTGGTGATGATGTGGTAGTTGTTTCAGTTGCAAAGTGTGCTCATGAAGGAGAAGATGTAAATGGCGAAATCGAAGAACAGACAGAAGCATCAGTCGGGGAATCCGCTGAAGAGACAGGCGGAGCAGAATAATAAAATTGCTGCAAAAGAAAAAAAGCCTGTTCCGGCAGTTCCTATAGTTATAGGTATCGTTGCACTTATTGTTGTTATTGCAATATCGGTTATGGTGTTTGATTATTTTCATAACGAAAACCTCATGAATAAACGAAATTATATTGATGAGAAAAACGATGTGGTAATTCTCACATACCCTGCATCTATTTTTAACAACAATGTTCAAGAAATGGCAGACAGCATGCGCGACAGTGAAGGCGTATACGATTTGAGAATAAATGAAGACAATTCTCTCACGGTTAAGCTTACTGTTGAAAGATACAACAATATCAAAAACGCTGCAGAAAACGCTGTAAACAGTATTGTTATGGTTTCTATTAGCGAAACCTCTGCAATAAGAGACTATATCCCATCCAAGGATTATACGGTTCTTGATATTACAGTAAATCCCGAGACAGAAACTCTTACAAAGGAAATCAATGATGCTGTGTATTATGCCAGACTGTACCAGGTGTCCAGCATGAACAGCGATGCGAACATTACCGTAAACTATATCCTCGAAGAAAAAAGCGAGGTTTATATGACAGAAACATACGACATCAACGGTAACAAGCTGGAAACCAAGCTTATTGAAGAAACAGTATAATATAGTGCAATCTGCACAAAAACCGCCAAGAAATCTTGGCGGTTTTTCACATAAAGATAGAAAGGC
>CAZNIC010000013.1:0-33156 GCA_964572985.1 uncultured Oscillospiraceae bacterium | reverse complement strand
CACCGTTTGCTCTTTCTTCCTTCTGTAATTCGGAAAGTCTTCCCCAGAGCTTGTTAGTAGCATCTGTGGGGCCTTCAAGGAAAGAAGAATCACCGTCATAGGGTGTGTAGTTCTTCTGAATGAAGTCTCTTACGTTTACTTCAAGTTTCCAGATTCGGCCTTCAAAGCCTTCCCATGCCTTAAAATCAGTCATGTAAATTACCTCCTCTTTATATGAAAAAAATATTAAATATAACATCTAGGCAACTATTAGTCACCACATATCATTATACCTCACAATTCATTTTTCGTCAATGATTTTATGTAACGATTTAGCAATTATTTTACCCTGTTTTTTCCATGATACAACCAAGCTCATTTTCTGTAAAAACCGCTATCCCGTGCTCCTTTAAAAGAGCAGCAGTGATGCCGTCTCCGGTTGTAAGAGTTTTTGAAAAAGTGCCGTCATACACCTCGCCTTTTCCGCAAGAAGGGCTTTTTGCCTTCAATACGGCAAATCTTACATTAAAAAGTCGGGCAAGCTGTAAGGTTTCACGTGCACCTTTTTCGTACTGATGCGTTACATCAACGCCGTCACGGTTTACCACACGGTTACCTAGTTTTTCACTCGGCACCCTTGGGGTTGGTAGCCCACCGTATATTTCCGGACAAATCGGTATGAGATTAAACTTTTCTTTAATGTTTTTTAAGTCATATTCTCGCCTCTCGCCGTCATATCGGCATGCAATGCCCAGCAAACAGGCACTAATTAACACGTTTTCCACATCATCTCCCCCTCCTTTGATTTAATTATAGCACAAACGAAAATGATAATCAATACTATTTTCACAAAAACATAGTAAGTCGGTATGTTTTTGTGAAAACTGCACAAAAAGCCAAAACAGGCAGTCTCACAGACTGCCTGTTTTTATACGATTAATAGCTTTTTTAAGCTTCAATTCCGCCAGTTTGAACTCGTATTCGGTTTCATGATTACTCATGCGGTCTTCGGCTTTCGCCTTTGCCGCCTCTGCTCTTTCAACGTCAATTTCATTCTGCCATTCAAAGGTATCGGCAATAATTGTAGCTTCGCCGCCTGTTACAACAAGTGTGCCGCCGCTACAGGATGCAATACGCACCTCTCCGTCTTTTTTCACCTTTACCTGCCCTATTGCAAGAGGTGTTATATACTCTGTGTGCCTTGCAAGAATACAAACATCACCTGCTACAGTTCTTGCAATAACGCTTTCAGCATCCGAGTCAAAAACCATTCTGTCACATGTTACGATTTTCAAGTGAAAAGTACTCATTTACTCTGCCCCTTTTCCCTCGCTTCATCAATTGTGCCCACAAAGAGGAACGCTGATTCGGGCAAATCATCGCATTTGCCTTCAATGATTTCCTTGAAGCCACGCACTGTTTCGCTGAGCGGAACATACTTGCCCTGCATACCTGTAAACTGTTCTGCAACGCTGAAAGGCTGAGAAAGGAATCTCTGTACCTTTCGTGCTCTTGCAACGATAAGCTTATCTTCTTCAGAGAGTTCATCCATACCCATAATTGCAATAATATCCTGCAATTCGTTATATCTCTGGAGTATCTTCTGCACGCTCTTTGCCACGTTATAATGCTCTTCCCCTACAATATCGGGAGTAAGAATTCTCGATGTGGATTCAAGCGGGTCAACAGCGGGGAAAATACCCATTGAAGATATTGCTCTTGACAAAACCGTTGTTGCATCAAGATGCGCAAAGGTTGTTGCGGGGGCGGGGTCTGTAAGGTCATCCGCAGGCACATAAACCGCCTGAACCGAAGTGATAGAGCCCTTCTTTGTGGATGTAATTCTTTCCTGAAGCTGACCCATCTCGGTTGCCAATGTGGGCTGATAACCAACAGCCGAAGGCATTCTGCCCAAAAGCGCAGAAACCTCACTACCCGCCTGTGTAAATCTGAAAATATTATCGATGAACAAAAGCACGTCCTGACCTTCTCTGTCACGGAAATATTCCGCCATGGTAAGACCCGAGAGTGCAACTCTCATTCTTGCTCCCGGAGGCTCGTTCATCTGTCCGTATACGAGGGCAGTTTTGTCAATAACGCCCGATTCTTTCATTTCGTTGTAAAGGTCATTACCTTCTCTTGTTCTTTCCCCAACGCCACTGAACACGCTAAGACCGCCGTGTTCCTTTGCAACGTTATTTATAAGCTCCATGATAAGAACAGTCTTACCGACACCTGCACCGCCGAAAAGACCAATCTTACCGCCCTTTGCATAAGGACAAATAAGGTCAACTACCTTGATACCTGTTTCCAAAATACCGCTGCTTGCTTCCTGTTCTTCATAGGAGGGTGCCGCGCGGTGGATACACCATTTTTCCTCAGCATCGGGTGCAGGAAGATTATCCACGGGTTCGCCGAGAAGGTTGAAAATTCTGCCCAGTGTAGAGCGACCTACAGGCACACTGATACCACTTCCCGTATCCACAACTTCACTGCCACGGCTTAATCCGTCAGTAGAGCTCATGGCAATACAGCGTACAACATCGTCGCCTATATGCTGCGCCACCTCCACTGTTATGGATGTACCATGATTATCAACTATAAGTGCATTATTAAGGTTAGGAAGATTGCCGCTTTCAAATCTCACGTCAATAACGGGACCTTCAACGCGCACAACCTTGCCCTTGTTATTTTCTGCCATAATCACACCTCTTTCAATCAGTTTTCACTGCCGGCTACAATCTCAGTAATTTCCTGAGTAATTGCGCTTTGTCTGGAACGGTTATACTTAAGAGTTAAATCTGCAATCATTTCATCTGCGTTTTTGTTTGCAGACTGCATTGCATTACGACGGCTGGACAGCTCAGATGCAACAGAGCTGGTCACCGCGCCGTAGATGATACCCGACATATACTGCGGTATCAGCTTGTTGAAAACCGCTTCCACGCTCGGCTCATAAATAGTAAGCACCCTCGCCTTTTTTTCTCGCTCCTCGTTGGGGCAAAAAGGCAAAAGATGTTCACTTTCGGGCACAAAAGTCAAAACGTTCACAAATTTTGTATAGCTCACATCAACTTTGCCGAATTTTCCCTCACGGTAATCCTTTGCAACCAAGTCTGCAATCTGCACACAGTCACTTGAACGAAGATTGCCCGCTACGGAATAATCCGTAGTCAAAATATGAACATTGCGTTTTGCAAAATACTCCGTCACCTTTTTTCCGACAGGAACAATATAGTCCCCTTCTTTAATATCAAGTGAACGGAACAGATTGGCGTTGTATCCGCCTGCAAGACCACGGTCACCTGCGATTACAATGTGGCACGCAGGCTTTTCGTTGTCACCTTTGCAAAAAGGCGACGAAAAGTCCGTGTTGTTTTCCATAATATCGCTTGCCAAGTCGCACAAGGATTCAAAATAGGGTTTTATCCTCTCCATGTTTTCCTTGGCACGACGAAGCTTACTCGTTGCCACAAGCTCCATAGCCTTTGTAATCTGCTTTGTGCCTTCAACGCTTTTTATTCTGTTTTTGATTATTTTTGTAGACTGGGGCATACCTTTCTCCCTATCTTAGTTCAAAAATTTCTTCTTAGAGTCTTCAATAGCCTCGATTATAAGCTTTTCGGTCTCTTCGTCAAGGTCCTTTGTCCGGTTAATGTTTGAAATAATTTTCGGGAAATTATTCTGCACATTTTCAAAAAGGAAGGTTTCAAATTCGCTTACTCGACTTACGGGTATATCCTTAAGGTAATCGTTTACGCAAGCGTAAATAATTACAACCTGCAACTCGACCGCTACAGGCTTATTTCTGCCCTGCTTTAAGATTTCAACGATTCTTTCGCCTTGACTCAGACGCATCTTTGTATCATCGTCAAGGTCTGAGCCAAACTGCGCAAAGGAGGCAAGTTCACGGTACTGTGAATACATAAGCTTAAGCTTACCTGCAACCTTTTTCATTGCTTTAATCTGCGCCGAGCCACCTACTCTCGACACACTGATACCGGGGTTAACAGCAGGCATAATGCCACTGTGGAAAAGCTCTGTTTCCAAAAATATCTGTCCGTCGGTAATACTGATAACGTTTGTGGGAATATACGCCGATACGTCACCCGCCTGTGTTTCGATAATGGGAAGCGCCGTAAGAGAGCCTCCGCCGTATTCGGGCGCAAGTCTTGCCGCTCTTTCGAGCAATCTCGAATGAAGATAGAAAACGTCACCGGGGTATGCTTCTCTTCCCGGAGGACGACGGATAAGAAGGCTCATTGCTCTATACGCTACAGCGTGCTTTGACAAATCATCATATATGATGAGTACATCCTTACCCTGCGCCATAAAATGCTCACCCATAGTACAACCCGAATAAGGTGCAATATACTGGAGCGGTGCACTGTCACTTGCTGTTGCCGACACAACGATTGTATAATTCATTGCGCCGCTTTTTTCAAGGGTTTCAACAACCTGCGCAACAGTGGATTTTTTCTGTCCTATTGCAACATAAATACATATAACATCCTTACCGCGCTGGTTGATAATAGTATCTGTAGCAATAACAGTTTTACCTGTCTGACGGTCACCTACGATAAGCTCACGCTGACCGCGACCAATGGGAATCATGGAGTCAATAGCCTTGATGCCTGTCTGGAGCGGAACAGAAACTGATTTTCTTTCGATAATACCTGCCGCTTTAACTTCAATGGGACGGTATGTTTCGTACTTGATATCGCCCTTGCCGTCAATGGGCTCACCTAAGGCGTTTACAACTCTGCCTATAAGGCTTTCGCCAACACCAACCTCAACAACCCTGCCTGTTCGCTTAACGAGTGTACCCTCTTTGATGCCTGCGTCAGAGCCTAAAATACAAAGGCTAACAGTACCTTCATCAAGATTGAGCGCCATAGCCTTTTCGCCGTTTTCAAACTCAATAAGCTCGTTTGCCATGCAGTTTTCAAGACCTGTTGCAGTAGCAATACCGTCGCCGACCTCTATAATATGACCTGTTTCTGTTTCACGGGTTTTATCCTGATAGTTTTTAATTTGTTCTTTTATGATGCTTGCAATTTCATCTGAATTAAGTCGCATATCAATCATCTCCCACCGATTAATTTTTGCTTAGGTATCTTTCGATTGATTCAAGCTTGCCTGCAATCGATGCGTCAATGCTCGAATTTTCGGTTTCAATAATGATACCGCCTACAATATCTTCTTTTACGACAAACTCACCTATTACGGTTTTTCCCGTAGATTTGCTAAGCTTGTTGATGATTTGCTCTTTGCGTTCTTCGCTGAGAGCAATAGCCGTCGTAATAGATGCATGCGTAATATTATTATCCTTAAGATACTGCTTTTCATATTCCTCAATGCAGGGAACAAGTATGTTGAAAATTCTCTTTTTAGCCAGTATTTTCATAAAATTAAGACATAAAGAATGTACGTTGCCCGAAAAAGCACTGTCGATAAGAGCCTCTCTTTCCTCCACGGAAAGATTTGCAGAGGACGCAATGCGGATATACTCGCCATTGTCTTTCATCAGTGTTTCTACCATTTTCAAGCTGTCATATACTTCTTTTGCACAATTTTCTTCACAGCTTACCGAATAAAGCGAAGAAGAATACAAACTTACTCTCTCATTCATCTTATTCACCCAAACCTTCCAGGGCTTTGTCAATAAGCTTTTCGTGATCCTTTTCGTTTATATCTTTTTCAATAATCTTCTTTGCAATATCAACCGCCATAGAGCTCACATCGCTCTTAAGCTCTGTGAGTGCCGCTTCTTTCTGCGCTTCAATGCTTTTCTGTGCTCTTTCAATCATGCCCTGCGCTTTTTCTTCGGCTTCCTTTACGATTGCATCGGAGCGAAGTGACGCATTACTTACTGCGTCGGTTATGATTGAGTTTGCTTTTTCCTGAGCATGCGATATTTTTTCCTCATACTCTTTTTTCATTGTTTCAGCATGGTTTTGAGCTTCGTCAGCTTTTGAATACTGCGCGTTGATTTCAGCCTCACGTGCTGCAAGCATTTTTTGCATCGGCTTGAAGAACAGCTTTTTTACAAGTAAAAACAATATAAACAGGTTCACCCATGTAAATATGAGAGTCCATGTATCCAATGTAACAAAGGATAAATACTGTTCCATGGATATCCTCCTTACCAATTATTAAAAATTAAACTTGCCTACACCGAAGGGATCTACGAAAAGGAGCAAAAGCGCGATTACAAGACCGTAAATACCTGTAGATTCAGCAACGGCACAACCGAAAAGCATTGTAGATGTGATGTCACCTTTAGCTTCGGGCTGACGGCCAACAGCTTCTGCAGCTTTACCTGCAGCATAACCCTGACCGATACCGGGACCTATACCTGCAATCATTGCAAGTCCTGCACCGATTGCACTGCCTGCCATAACTATAGCTCTTACTAAATTTGTGTCCATAACCATAATAATACCTCCAAAATTTATATTATATAAAAATTAAAAACTAAACTATCTGAAACCCACAACACGGGACAGCGGGTGACAGATGCTCGCAAGCTTCCTTTTACAAATCGTCTCCCGATTTGCAAAAGCAGCCCTGTCCCTGTTCCTTATAAAAATATTGCAATTGCCTAATCAAATTTTATTGATGTGAGCTATTTACTCCCCTGCACCGGAAACGTTGACCATAGTCAGCATACTGATAATATATGCCTGCAAGAAGCCTGTGAAAAGGTCAAAATAAATTGACAACACTGCAGGGATACCTGCCTGCAAAACAGGTATATTTGCGATAAATTCATTAGGCACCCAGCCTAAAATCATATTACTTGCCGAAGCTAATGCCGCATACATCATCTGCGATATAACAATACCTGCTGCAATGTTACCAAAATGACGGAAAGCCATTGACACAGGGTTGGCGATTTCACTTATAATGTTAATCGGTGTTATGAACGCAACAGGCTGTGTGTAGCTTTTTATCCATCCGAAAACACCGTTTGTCCTGATGTTTGTTACTATTACCATCACAGTTGTCAAAAGTGCCATAGCACCCGTAGTAGACAAATCACCGGTAACAGGTCTCAAGCCTGTAAGGCTTATTAATGAGCCGAACATTGAATATGCAAAAAGCGCGCCTATATACGGTGCAAATTTTGTCCACTTTTTGCCCATAACACCTTCCACAAGATTCATAAGCATGCTGTAAATCTTCTCTGCCGCAAGCTGTCTTTTGCCGGGGTTTTTAGTCACCATATTACGCGTTAAAAACCAGGCAAGAAAACCAATAAGCACAACTACAAGCCAGCCGTTTACAACCGTCTGGGTAATCTTGATGCCGCCGAGAATGGGTATCTCAAACAGTATCTGTGGGCCTTTTATTTCAAGGTTCATTGACAATCACCTCTTTTTTATTATCCTCTTTTATGCGCATTTTTCCTACTACGGTAATGACAATTCTCTGATAAAAAAGAGGAATGATTGTTGCAACCCAGTTAAAAACGGGGACTTTTATTGCAATTATAACAACTGCCGCCATAATAAGAAGTCTGTAAGTATATGTTGCCGACACTCTCTTCTTTGCGTTTTCGGGGTCCTTTTCCACATTTTTTGAAACCGAGAACGCAAGCCACAAAAAGCTCAAGGATACATATATGCAACCAAGCAGTGCACCCCATATAGCCCCGGGGAAAAACGTGCCGTCTTTGTAAAAATAATCTGCCACAGCGAAAACAAGAAGCATAACTGCGCCTAAGATAAAATTGCCCAATGTAACTCTTAATACATCAGTTTTAACGCTTTTCGTCATTATCTTTACCTCCCATTTCCTTGTTTACCGTATTCACAAACTTTGTCAAATTCAAAATCATACACGCTACACCAATTATTATTGCCACAATTACTATCCAATTACCAATATAAAACTTGTTTTTTAACCATACTGCAATAACTGTGCACAAAACAATAGGCGTAACCATATCCAGTCCAAATTGTGTGATGTGACTCACAGCCTTCAGATGCTTGTATTTATTGTTATCTGACATAAAATCAGCTACTTTCTTTACCACATCTTAACTTTCTATGTATTTTATACCTTTTTACCCGAATAGTCAATATTTTGGATTATTATTTAAAATTTTTTAATAAATTTCAAGGGACTGTCACTCAAGACAATCCCTTCTGTTTATTCCATATACTGACTTGTATAAAGCTTGTAATAAAGCCCTTTCTTTTCCATGAGTTCATCATGTGTACCACATTCTTTGATTTGACCTTTGTCAATATACATGATGCGGTCTGCATTTCGTATGGTGGAAAGGCGGTGTGCAATAACAAAGCCTGTTCTTCCCTCTAAAAGGCGGTTGATACCTTCCTGCAAAGCCTTTTCGGTTCTTGTGTCAATACTGCTTGTTGCTTCGTCAAGGATAAGAATTTTCGGGTCGGAAAGCAACACTCTTGCAAAGCTTATAAGCTGTCTTTGACCCGTACTAAGACGGCTTCCTCGCTCGTTAACCTCGGTGTCGTAGCCGTTTTCAAGCTCCATAATAAAGTCATCTGCACAAACAGCTTTTGCGGCACGTCTTATCTCGTTGTCGGTAGCATCAAGCTTTCCGTAACGTATATTATCATATACACTGCCCGAGAAAATAAATGTGTCCTGGAGCATTACGCCTACGTTTTCACGCAGAGACGAGAGGGTGTAATTTCTTATATCCACACCGTCGATTAAGATTTCGCCCTTTTGTATGTCATAAAATCTTGTTAAAAGATTGATGATTGTTGTTTTGCCTGCACCTGTGGGCCCTACAATCGCCGTTGTCTCGCCACTCTTTACACTAAAGGACATATCATCAAGTATCTTTACGCCCTCTTCGTATGAAAAGTCCACATGATTAAAGGTTACATCGCCCGAAACAGGTGGCATAGCTACTGCACCCGGCAAATCCTTTACAAGCACAGGTGTGTCCAAAACTTCATAAATACGCTCAAGATATGCCGCTGTATTAACCAGCTGGTTGTAATAGTTACAGATATTTAATATAGGCGTCCAGAAAAGGGATACATAGCCTACAAATGCAATAAGCGTACCTGCCGTTACGGAGCCTGTGTTTACAAGGTCATAGCCACCCACCAAAAATACCATACAGGTTGTCAATGTGGAGATAGTTTCTACCATAGGCCAGTTGCATATGTCAATAATCTTCGCCTTCATAAAGCTTGTGCGCACGTTTTCGCACTGGGTTTCAAAGATTTCTTTGTTTTTTGTTTCGCGGTTAAAGGACTGGGTCACCTTAATGCCGGAAATACTCTCATGAATATATGCGTTAAGATTACTCTGCTTTGCCGAGTAGTTTTGCCACACTCTTCTCTGCTTGTTTTTCATGAGGAAAATAACAGCCGAGAAAACCACAACACCCACCAGCATGATAAGTGACAGCTTTACTGAAAGCAGAAGCATCATAACAAAGGTTACTACTACTGTGAAGGTATCAGTAATAAGATTGATAAGACCGCCCGTCATAAGATTGGAGATAGAGTTAACATAGTTTATAACTCTGACCAATATTTTACCGTGAGGACGTGAGTCAAAAAAGTCAAAGGGTAATTCCTGCAGCTTTTTGAAAACGTCACGTCTTAAAGAAGCAACAAGGCTCTGACCTGCAATATTCATGGCCTTAAGTCTGAATCTTTCGATTATCGCATTAAAAATATAAATAGCAAGAAGCCCTGCGCCCAGCATTATAATCGTATTGAAATCGCCGCGAGGCAGACTTACGTCCATTGCGTGCCTCGTTATCATGGGAGAAAGCATATTGAGAACACTTGTTAAAACCACAAATAATAGTGTTACAATCATCAAGCCTTTAACCGGGATGAGATATTTTGCAAGACGCACTATGTACTCAAATTTAAACTGACTTTCCAGTTTTTCATCAACGTCAAATTTGTTACGTGCCATTATTCTCCCTCCCTTGTGTTAAAGTTACCCGTCTGGGTGTCATAAACCTCTTTATACTTTCCGCCCAGCGCGATAAGTTCACTATGTGTACCCCGTTCAACAATGCTGCCTTTTTCCATAACGAGGATGAGGTCTGCATTTTTAACAGAGCTTATACGGTGAGCAATAATAAACATTGTTCTGCTGCCTGATTCACGGTTGAGCATTTCCTGTATGTATTTTTCGGTTTCCATGTCAACAGCACTTGTTGTGTCGTCAAGGATAAGTATTGACGGATTTTTAAGTAGTGCTCTTGCCAGCGAAATTCGCTGTTTCTGACCACCGGAAAGACCTACACCGCGTTCACCTACGATTGTATCGTAGCCGTCGGGCATTTTTTCAATAAAGCTGTGGGCATCGGCCTTGATTGCCGCTTCCTTAACCTCGTCAAATGTCGCATCGGGGTTTCCGTATGCTATGTTGCCTTCGATAGTGTCCGAGAAAAGGAAAATGTCCTGCATTGCCATTGCCATGCTCTTTCTTACGTGTTTTAAGCTCATGTCCTTCACATTTGTTCCGTCCAGGAGAACTTCACCCTCTGTAACATCATAAAAACGGAACATAAGGTTTGCAATAGTTGATTTGCCCGAGCCTGTTTCGCCAATGATTGCAATCGTCTGCCCTCTTTTTGCCTCAAAGGAGATGTTATTTATGGCAGGAAGATTGCCGTCAAAGGAGAACGAAACATTTTTAAAGGTAACATTACCCTCAAGTCTTTCGTCACGGTTTTTATCCTCCTTATTGCCATAGATTGCAGGCTCTGCATGGTAGAATTCCTTAACCTTTTCAGCAGAGGCAAGCATGTTGCTTGTGTCGTTGATAAGCCAGCCTAAAGAACGCATGGGTGCATTAAGTGCCCAGCTCATAGAGTTAAAAGTTACGTAATCGCCTATACTCATTTTGTTTTCTATAACCATCCGGCCGCCTACAACAAGCACCAGTACATTAAGCGTATTTGCCATAAAATTGAGCAGCGGCAAATACTTTTGTGCAATACGGTTTGATTTTATATTTGCATCCTTATAGGCATTGTTTGCATCGTCGAACTTATTAAGTTCAAATTCCTCACGTACCATTGCCTTTACAACACGGTTACCCGAAATATTTTCCTGCGCAACTGTATTGAGCCGACTGAGGCATGCACGAGCATTGCGGAACGCAGGGCCTACTTTTCTTGAAAAGAAAAATCCCGTCGCGCCTATAATAGGTGTTATCATTACCAAAACAAGTGTCAGCACAGGGTTTATTGAGCCTAAAATAACAAGTGCCGTCACAAACAAAAACAGGTTTTCAATCATTCCGTTCATAACCCATGCCACAAAGTGACGGATAGAATCAATATCGCCTGTAAGTCGGTTCATGATATCGCCTGTGCGGTTAGAGTCAAAAAACTTAAAATCCTGTTTTTGGAGCGAATTATAAAGCTCAAGCCTCATGTTTTTGATAATTTTTTGGCTTGTTCCTTCCAGTATGTAGTGGTCAATAATTCTGAACACGTCTTTTATGAGGATAGACAACAAAAGTGCCAGCACAAGCTGACCTAATATGTCAATATTTCTTCCCTCAAAAACCTCGTCCACAATCTTGCCCTGTATAAGGGGGCGTATGTTGCTGAGAACAGTGTTTGAAATCGTCAAAAGAAAAGCAAATGCCATGCCAAAAACATACGGTTTTATATATTTAAAAAGCCATTTTCCCATCTTCATATAACCGACCTTCTTTCAATTGGTATGTTAGCACCTTTCCATATTAAAGTCAATTACAAAAAAGGCGCAAATTCAAGTTTTCCACTTGAATTTACGCCCTGATTTTATCTGATAAAATCGAACTTATTTACGTCAAAAAGTCCCTTGTCGCTTATCTTAACATTGGGTATAACCAAAAGTGAAAGGAAGGATAACATCATAAACGGGTCAATGTTATCGTTAAAGGAAATTTCCTTTACAGCTTCAAGGATTTTTTCGTGCATTTTGAGTGTTTCTTCTGCACTCTTATCGCTCATAATGCCTGCGATTTCAAGTGGCATAAAAGCTACAAGCTGTCCGTTTTTAACAACGCTCATACCGCCTTGGGTGCCCAGCGCGTTAACGGCAACTGCCATTGATTCTGTGTCAGAGCCCACAACCGTTATATTGTGCGAGTCATGACCTATGCTCTGTGCAATGGCGCCTCCGCGTAATCCAAAGTCTTTCAAAAAACACTTGCCTATATTGCCAGTCATTTTGTGTCTTTCCACTACTGCGCACATATTCAAGCCATCTTCGCTGTCTGCCTTACATCCGTTTGTAATAAGAGAGTGAGGCAAAACCTCGATAACATCCATACCCTTTTTGAATTCGATTTCAAAATCCTTGGCACAGACAGGATTAATATGCACACTGTTACGCACCTTTTCATCGGGAGCATTTTCGCCTTCAAAAAGTGCCTTACCGTCTTTTGCGATAAGCACACCGTCTTTGAAAACGTGTGTAATAAGTGTTGCCTCTATGTCACGGCTTATGACAATATCTGCCTTATATGACGGAGCAATTGCACCGCGTTTGCCTAAATTGTAGCATTCCGAGGGGTTAAGGCATGCAATAATCAAGGCGTCAAGAGGGTCAATACCCATTTCAACCGCAACCTTTATACAGTTTGATATTGAGCCGTTTTCAATCACATCACCAAGGTAACGGTCATCGGTACAGAACAAAAATCTTCTTAATGTATTGGGGTTAACTGCACCTGCAAGGTCCTTGATATTTCTTGACTGTGTGCCCTCACGCATAAGCACATACATACCGCGGCTTATTTTTTCCAACGCTTCGTCCACGTTGGAGCATTCATGGTCGGTCTTAATGCCGGATGCAATATAAGCGTTAAGGTCGCCACCCGTAAGAAGCGGAGCATGACCGTCAATTATTTTGTCTGTGTTTAATTTTTCTACAACATCGGGAACAGTGGCTAAAAGTCCCGGATAGTTCATCATTTCGCCCAAGCCGTAAAAATCATACTTTTCCAAAAGGGCGTGAAGCGCCACGGAATCAATCACCGCACCCGATGAATCAAAGGGCGTTGCGGGCACACAGCTGGGAAGCATAAAATGTATGTTTACAGGCAAACCTTTTGCAGACTCAAGCATAAACTTAAGCCCCTCTTCACCTGATACATTTGCAATTTCGTGAGGGTCGGCAATAACCTCTGTTACACCTTTTATTGCACAAAGCTTTGCATAATCAAAGGGTGCAAGCATGCTTGATTCAATGTGCACATGACTTTCCACAAAGGAGGGCATTACAAAAGAGCCTTCTGCGTCAATTTCATTTACGCCCTCATATTTGCCCCAGCCAATGATAACACCGTCTGTAATACCTAAATCGCTTTCAATTATGCTTTTGGTAAAAAGGTCACAAATACGTGCATTTTTGATAACAAGGTCACACTTTTCCTCGCCTTTTGCCGCTCTGATTCGCTTATAATTATCCATATCAGTTCTCCTTAACAAACAGTTTAACTGCCTCGGCGCTCTTTTGGGCTGCTATACGTGCAAATGTGGGATAGTCCATATGACTGTCGTCACCTGCACCGTCACTTATTGCTCTTATAACCGCAAAAGGAGTATTGTTCACATAGCATACATGACCGATGCTACCGCCTTCCATTTCGCAACAAACTGCATCAAAGTTTTCTCTTATGTAGGTTTTCTTTTCGCTGCTTGCAATAAACTGGTCGCCCGATGCAATTGCGCCCATAACACACTTTACGCCAACCGCTTCAACACACGCGGCTATTTTTTTGCCAAGCTTTACATCGGCAGGAATATTGACAATATTAATGCCCGACAAAAGCCCCACAGGGTCACCAAGCGGCGAGGTGTCCATGTCGTGCTGTACAACAGATGTTGATACTGCAACATCGCATATATTAAGCTTGTCTGTAAGAGTGCCTGCCACACCTGTGTTTATGATAACTTCGGGATTATATTTTATAATCATAGCCTCGGTACATATTGCAGCAAAAACCTTGCCCACACCCGAAACAGCTGTCACAACATCTTTTCCGTAAAGCGTACCGCGTGTAAATGTTACACCGCTCACCTTTTCGGTTGTCTTGTTTTCGATTTCTTCGTTAATCTTGTCAATTTCAATCTGCATTGCACAAATAATGCCTATCATATTTTCTCACCCTTATATGTAAAATCGTTCTTTTCGCCCTTTGACAGCAAAATATTTAAATACTTTTCACACTCAACCTTTGCCTTCTCCAAATCAAGCTCAAGGTAATTTCCGCACTCACGTCTACTCTGTCCGTACATTGTCTCCTCTTCGAGAATACCCGCAAGTACTTTTTTTACCTCTTCAAATACTCTGTCGGGCTCAACATTGCGAGTTAAAAGATAAAACCCTGTCCTACAGCCCATAGGTCCGAAATAAATCACATTTTCGCCAATAGCACTGTTTCGCACCAATGTTGCAAACATATGCTCTACCGAGTGCATTGTAACATTATCCATATAGTCGCCCGAATTCGGCTTTCTTGTCCTCATATCAAAGGTTGTTATATCGCCGTCTATGCGGGAAATATACATCCCCTCTGTGAGCAAATCGTGGTCAACTGTAAAAGATGCTATTTTATCCATGGTCTTCAATCCTTCTCCTTATTATATCCAATGCGCAAAGCGCACTTTTATTTCTCACTCGTTCTCTGTCGCCGTGCTGTACAAATCTAAAAGCTTCTGTACCATCTTTATCGCTGACACCTATATACACCAGTCCAACAGGTTTTTCATCCGTACCGCCTGTGGGGCCTGCGATACCTGTTACACTAACCGCAATATCACTGCCTGATACACGTCTTGCGCCCTCTGCCATTTCCTTTGCTGTTTCCTCGCTTACGGCACCATACTTTTCAAGTGTTTCACTCTTTACACCTAAAAGCTGCATCTTCGCCTCGTTTGCGTATGTCACAAATCCAAATCCGTAGCAACTGCTTGCACCACTAACCTCGGTCAGCATTTTGCCTATAAGTCCGCCTGTACAGCTTTCTGCCGTGCTGACCGTCAAGCCTTTTTCTGCGAGTTTATTTACAACTACTGTTTCGAGGTTGTTGTCGTCCCCCTCGCCGTAAATATATTCGCCAAGCCTGTCATAAATTGCTTTGCAGGTGGTATCGACCATTGCTTTTGCATTTTCTACATTATCAGCCGATGCCGTCACACGGAAAGTAACCTCACCCTCTTTTGCATAGGGTGCAATAGTGGGATTTGTCTGATTTTTTATTAAATCATCACACATTGATGCGGCTCTGCTCTCACCTATACCAAAAAGTCTTAAAACACGGCTATACAAAACCGTGCCTGACTTCTCCTTAAGATAAGGGAGCACCGTATCCATAAACATGGGCACCATTTCCCTGGGAGGACCCGGAAGCATAATTGCCGCTTTGCCGCTATCTTCTATAATGCAACCCGGTGCTGTGCCGTTGTTATTTTCTATAACAATTGAGCCTTCGGGCAGATACGCCTGTTTTTCGTTGTTTTTGGTAAGATTTCTGCCCGCTTCTTTAAGGTAGCAAACCATTTTGTCCATACATTCGGGATGAAAAACTAAGCTTTTTCCAAAAGCCTCTGCCACGGTTTCTTTTGTCAAATCATCATCTGTGGGTCCTAAACCGCCTGTCATAATAATGATGTCGGCACGGCTTTTGGCAAGTAGTAAAAGCTCTTTTAATCTTTCGGGATTATCACCTACGACTGATGAATGGTTAAGTGCAATCCCCGCCTCTGTGAGGTGAGATGCAATAAAATGCTCGTTTGTATTCAAAACCTGACCCATTAAAAGCTCAGTCCCTACACAAATAATTTCTGCAGTAAGCATACTCCTCACTCCTTTAAAATAATAACCTTAGGCTGAAAGAAAATCGTTCTGATTGCCGCTTTGAAGCAAGTGGTGAGATGGACGATTTTATTCAGCCTCAATTCTTATCCATTCGGTATCTTCAAGCGCCTTATTTACCCAATAGTCCATATCAAGCTTTGCTTCACTCTTTAAGATGTTTTCAAGCTTTGGTCTTGTTGTGGGATGCTTAGGTACAAACACCGTGCAACAATCCTCGTAAGGAAGAATAGACGTTTCAAAAGTACCTATCTTGCGAGCAATCTGTATAATTTCTTCCTTGTCCATACCGATAAGCGGACGGAGTACGTTCATTTCGGTAGAAGCGTTTGTAACAGCCAAGGCTTCAATGGTCTGGCTTGCAACCTGACCGAGGCTCTCGCCTGTGATAAGTGCCATAGATTTATTCTTCTTTGCAATTTTTTCCGTAACCTTCATCATCATTCTGCGCATAATAATGGTAAGATGCTCTTCGGGGCAGTTGTCACGTATTGCAAGCTGCTGCTCGGTAAAGGGTACAACGTACATTGTAAAACCGCCTGTGTACTGAGCAATAATCTTTGCTAAAGAAACAACCTTTTCCTTTGCAAGCTCGCTTGTATAAGGAGGCGAGGTAAAATGCACAGCCTCAAGCTCAACGCCACGCTTTGCCATCATATAGCCTGCAACAGGTGAGTCTATACCACCCGATATTAAAAGAGTGGCTCTGCCGTTACTTCTCACGGGCATACCGCCGTGACCTTTTATAACAGCACTGTCAGAGAAAACATAAGCCTCATTGTCGCGTATTTCAACCCTTACAACCGCATCGGGCTCTTGTACATTTACCTTTAACCTATGGCACTTTGAAAGGATTGCGCCACCCATAAGACGTGATATTTCGGGCGAATTATAAGGGAACTTTTTGTCACTTCTCTTTGCTTCGACCTTAAAGGTTTTTACGTTATCCATAAAAGATGTAACGTATTCACTACCCTTTTCAAGTATTGTGTCCATATCTTTTTCAAAAACACCTGCACGAGTTATGGAAGCAATGCCGAAAACCTTTGAAATCCTTGTTGCCAATGCGTCAATATCTCTGCCCTCACAGGGAGTGATATAGATAATAGCCTGGCTCTTTTTTACGCTTGAAATCCATTCGTCTCCTGCCGCACGGCGAATATTGCCGATTAACATATCCTCAAATTTATTACGGTTCAATCCTTTGAGTATAATTTCACCGTATTTAACCAATAATATTTCTCTCATTGTGTTTTTATCCTTTCATCATATCAGTTTGCTTTTATTTGGGACCACTGCAACATTTTTCAAAGGAACAGCGACACTCCCATTCATTTTTACTTTTGTTTATAAAAAAACGAGAGTATGGGGGGCTTAGGTAGGGAGTGTCCCGTGTTATCTCCTAAACAGCCTCAATACGTCCTTTACAGCATCAATAGTCGCATCGATTTCTTCGTCACGGGTATACCTTGAAAAGCTGAAACGTATTGCGTTATCTGCATGCTTTGCCTTCATTGCTTCGAGCACATAGCTTTTGTGCTTGCCGCCTGCACACGCCGATGCACTTGATACGCATATGCCCTTGCTGTCAAGAGCGTTAAGCATAACCTCGCTGCGTACACCCTCAAAAGAGAGGTTCAAAATATATGCAGACGTATTTTCGCCTCCGTTATAGTGTACCCTGCCAAGGCTTAAAAGCTCGTTTTTCATTTTTTCACGCAAAGCGACAATGCGATTCGTATCATTAAAATCAATGAGTTCAACTGCTTTTTTAAAGCCTGCTATCGCGTATGTATTTTCGGTACCGCTTCTTATATCCTTTTCCTGTCCGCCACCGAAAACGCTCTTTTTCAAATCATTGATACCGTTTCTTATGTATAGCACACCCAAGCCTTTAGGTCCGTGTATTTTGTGGCTGCTTATACTCATTAGGTCAACACCCATTTTCATAGGCTTTGTCTCAATATGCCCAAAGGACTGCACCGCATCGGTATGCACCGTAACGCGAGGGTTTTTTATCTTTGCACCTTTTGCAATGCGTTCAATATCAATAATTGCACCGGTTTCATTGTTTACGTGCATAACACTTACAAGACATGTCTTGTCGTCAACTGCATCGATAACCTTACCGGCATCAATACTGCCGTCACTTTCGGGTGCTATTTTAACAATTTCAAAGCCCAGCGTTTCAAGATGCTCCATGGTTTTCAAAACCGCGTGATGCTCTATCATTGTGGTTACAATTCTCTTGCCTTTTTTGATGTTTGCAGCACCTAGGATAGCAATATTATCGCTTTCGGTACCGCCCGATGTAAAATATACTTCGCCCTCACTCACACCCAAAAAAACTGCTATCGTCTTGCGGGCATCTTTCAGCATTTTGCCTGCATCCCGACCTATGTGATGCGTGCTTGACGGGTTGCCCCAATTTTGTGTCATGCACTTTGTCATCTCTTCGATAACCTCGGGTGCGATACGTGTTGTAGCACTGTTGTCCAGATAAATCATTTCATATCCCTCACAGATTAAGCAAAATTAATTTCGTTTGTAAGCATCAGCAAAATTGATGCAAATAACAGAAAAATAATCGGCAGAATTATGTATTTACCGTGAGTTTTCCACACTCTTCTGAAAGTGATTGCAAAAGCTGAAAAAAGAGTTGCGGTAAGACCTATGCCTACACATTCCATAGCAATCTGTGTATGGAGTTCGCCGACCTTTGCCATAGGAGGGAAAATCCATAATCTGCACACAAAAAGAATAACCGCCAGTATAATTGTTTCAACAACGGCTATTTTGATAACCTTTTTTGTATCTTCACTGAGTTCAGTTTTTTCTTCCTCTTCCGTTTCGTCCGAAGTTTTTTCAATTTCTTCAAGCGTTGTTTCTTCAACGATAATATCTTTATCTTCCATATTACGTCTCCTTATCCTTGAGTGTTTTGTTTTTTGATGTATTCCATTATTTTTCTACGTGTAACAATACCTATAAAGGTATCTGAGTCGTCAATAACGGGAACAAAGTTCTGTTCAAGCGCTCTTTCAAAAAGCTCCTCGATTTTTTCTGCTATGCCTATGGGCATATTATCAGAATGACGTGTAATATCCATAACAGAGCATTCTGTCAATTGGTCAAAATCTATTTTGTGAAACTTGTTTTTTATTCCCCAAAGCAAGTCACCCTCAGTTATAGTGCCCACATATGCGCCATCGGCGTTGATAATCGGTATTGCAGTATAACGGTGATGCTCCATTTTTTCTAAGGCTTGCCTTACGGTGTATGTATCATATATATACATTACTTCGCTTTTCGGCGTAAGAAGCATAGGTATATTCATACAGGTTCATTCCTTTCAATTTCATCAGAACATACTTACATTTCATTCTATCACAAACGGGGTATATTTTCAACTTATTTATTTGTTTTGACATTATCAATTTACTGTGATAGAATATATAATAATAGCAAAATTACCGAAAGGTGGGATTTTTTTATGTATTTAGAAGAGGATTTAATTACCGAAATCCCCCAACTGTTAACCAATCGCGAATTTCAGAAACTCAAAAGCATTATTTCCGAAATGAACGGTGCCGACCTTGCCATTATCATGACAGATTTGCCCGAAAACCGCATTGCTATATTCTTTAGATTGCTTCCTAAAGATTTAGCTGCCGAAACCTTTGTCGAAATGGACGCCGACATGCAGGAAGACCTTATCAAAACTCTCTCCGATGTTGAGCTTCGTGAGGTTTTCAATGAGCTTTATTTAGACGATACTGTTGACATTTTGGAAGAAATGCCCGCCAGTGTTGTAAAGCGTATTCTTAAAAACACCGATAAAGAAACCCGTCATGCCATAAATGAGCTTTTGCAGTATCCTGAGGATAGTGCCGGCAGCATCATGACAACGGAATATGTACGTCTCAATTCCGCGCTTACGGTTTCGGATGCTTTGGGCGTTATCCGCCGTTCGGGTATTGATAAAGAAACTATCTACACCTGTTATGTAACCGATAACAACCGTGTTGTAAAAGGTATTGTATCGGCAAGGATGCTTCTTATTTCCTCTCCCGAAAAAACCATTGAGGAAATCATGAAAACCAACGTCATCACAGCAAAAACCACCGATGACAAAGAGGATGTTGCAAACTTACTTCAAAAATATGACTTCCTTGCACTTCCTGTTGTGGATGAAGAAGACCGTCTTGTCGGTATTGTAACAATCGATGACGCGGTTGACGTTATCCAGGAAGAAACTACCGAGGATATTGAAAAGATGGCGGCTATCACGCCTACGGAAAAGCCCTATCTCAAAATGAGTGCATGGGGGTTATTCCTTTCACGTATTCCGTGGCTTTTATTGCTCATGATTTCCGCTACTTTTACAGGCATGATTATCACAAGCTTTGAATCTTCTCTTGCTTCACAAGCAGTTTTGATTGCATTTATTCCCATGCTTATGGGTACAGGCGGTAATTCGGGCAGCCAGTCATCTGTTACTGTTATCCGTGCATTGAGCCTTGATGAGTTGAAATTAAACGATATCTTCCGTGTTGTTTGGAAAGAAATCCGCACTGCAGTGCTTTGCGGTGGTTGTCTTTCCGTTGCCTGCTTTGCAAAAATATGGCTCGTTGACAGGATGCTTCTCTCAAATCCCGAAATAACACTTATGGTTGACTTTGTTATCTGCATATCCCTTTTTATAACCGTTCTTGTGGCAAAAATCGTGGGTGCAATCCTGCCCATGCTGGCTCAGGCAATCAAGCTTGACCCTGCCGTTATGGCAAGTCCATTTATTACATCAATCGTAGATGTACTTTCACTTATTGTGTATTTCCGCGTAGCAACTGCAGTTTTAGGTATTTGATTATGAAAAAACTAATTTCTTTTATTTTAATATTTATTATGTGTCAGCCTGTTTTCACTTTAGCAAAAGACAGCTATATCACCCTTGACCCTTATCCTTACTCGTCCCATGTTTTAGGCGAAGACTTGGTCATATACGGCGACACCGATTTTTCTACGGTAGTCTTGGGATTTTATTATCCCGACGATGAGCAGGGCTACAAAGGCTATTCAAAGTATGTTATTACAATTTCGGGTGATGAGCTTCGGCACGGATTTGTTATTCCAACTGAAACATATTCCCGACTTTGGCCTGAGGGCGTGTGGAAAGTTGTTGTGCAAAACGGCTCTGTCCGTGACGAAATCGGTATTCCCATGACAAAGGAGGCAAGCTATAACCGCAATGTCATGATTGCCGAATACTCAGACAGCGCCTTGGTATCTGTTGCATCATACCGTTGTCGCGGTGTTAAAACCCAAAACAACATATTTGAATTTGCAACGGAAGACAATACTGTCATCAAAGTTTTTTCATGGAACAATTTTGCCCCCACAGCCAGTGGCGAAACCGGCATTTATATCGCATTTTACAAAGACGGCTACATGCTTGATGCAAAAGTATACACCGGAGTTTTATCGGAGTTTGATACATATTTCACCCTCGATATTCCACAAGACAAACAGCTCAAGTTCTTTTACTGGGACGATAATATGAGCCCTATAGACTAAAAAAGAAGGATTCATGTGAATCCTTCTTTTTTTAGTCATTTAATTCCGCCTGTCCCTCTGATACTATCTTACTCTTTCTTACTTCCATTTCGTTATAAGCCGCCGCTTTTACCGTGCTTACAACAGAAGTATCGGCTTTGATTGCCTTAAGGTCCTTTTCAAGTGCAAGGATTTGGGCATCAACCTTTGCATAACAATCGTTTTCTATCTTCGTTGCCTCGCTCATAAGATTGTTCATGGTTGCAATCTTTGCATCACGCCATGTAATACCGGGGTTTGCTTTTTTATATGCGTGCATATACGCCTTGGCTCTTGTCTTAAGAGCCTGCACCCTGCCTTCAAAATCGTTGTGATATTCATACAGCTTTGCTATATGCCTTGCAACAATCTCGTCTGCGGTTTCAGTTTTAGGCTTTGATGCCTCTGTCTTTTTTTCCGTAGGCTTTTCGGTAGGTTTCTCCGTAGGTTTTTCCTCGGTACTTGTCTGCTCATTATTCTGTACCGGAGGTGCTTCGGTTGTTATTTCTACAGGTTCATCGGAGGTTTGAGTATTATCTTTTTTTGTAGCCTCTGTTATAATCTGAGCAATAATTTCCGTTTTGGTTTTTTCACCGCTGGCAATTTGCTTTTTTTCCTCTTCGGTAAAATCACGGATTTCAACGCTGACATAACTTTTGATTTCTTCGGAGAGATTATCATCGATTTCTTTTAATCGCACATCCTTTTGTGTATCATCCATCGTAAAAGCCATATAAAGAGCCTTTATATTGGAATACGTAATCAACGACGGATTAAACGCTTTTACAAACGGCCAAAAATATACTACAGCTGCAACAATAAGCGCAACAACTATACCGAAAAATATACCCAGACCCATCAGGATTTTCTTTTTCATATCAGTTTTCATAGCCTTTCTTGTAATATGTATAGCTTGTAAAGCCTTTCATATGAATTATACAATCATTTCACATTCTTGTCAATGAACGTAGTTTGTCAAAAATTGAACATTCTGTAAATTCATACAAGCCGCCTCTCACCCTTTTGGCGGAAAATACATATACAGATTGCATTTTAACATGCCGTTATAAAGCTTTCGCTTTTTATCGGCGTTTTTTCCGTAAAACTTTTCAAATTCCTCGTATGAGGTGAGAATAAGCTTTGAGGCATTTGTGAATTCGTCAAATTTTCTGCCCATGGATTGATAAAGCCTTTCTACACTCTTTTTGTCCATAAGCCTCTCACCGTAGGGAGGATTACACATGACAATACCCTTATCACGGAACGCCCTTACATCTTTAACATCTGAACGGAAAAATCTGATACGGTCAGCAACGCCTGCTTTCTTTGCGTTTTGTATCGAAAGCCCTACAGCATCAGAATCAATATCCGAACCGTAAATTTCCACTTGGTTATCGCGTTGTTCGTTGTCCTTTGCCTCTTCCCTTGCATCTGCAAACACGGTATTTTTAAACATGCTCCAGTTTTCACATTCAAACTTTCTGTTAACACCGGGGGCAATATTCAAGGCGTAAAGTGCCGCCTCAATCGGTATTGTACCACTTCCGCAGAACGGGTCTATAAAAGGTCTGTCCCCTCTCCATCGGCTTATATCAATCATTGCAAAAGCAAGCGTTTCTCTAAGCGGTGCAAGTACACCTTCTGCTCTGTAACCGCGTTTATATAAAGGTGCTCCCGTAGTATCAATATATACGGAGACAATATCCTTCATAATAGCAAACTGTATTCTGTACACAGGTCCTGTCTCTTCAAACCAGGATATATTATATTTTTCACTAAGCCTCTGTACCACAGCTTTTTTTATAATGCTTTGGCAATCAGGTACGCTGAAAAGCTTTGATTTTAAGGAGTAGCCTTTTACGGGGAACGTGTCATTTTTGTCTATAAAATCTTCCCATGGGAGTTTTTTTATGTTGTCAAAAAGCTCCGTAAAGGTAAGCGCTTTAAACTGAGCCATTTTTATGAGTACTCTTTCGCCACACCTAAGGTTAATGTTTGCAAGAGCAACGGCTTCTTCATCGCCTTCAAAGCTCACACTGCCGTCAACCACCTCGGTTGTTTCGTATCCCAGCTGTCGTATCTGATGTGCCGTTATAGACTCTGTCCCCAAAGGACAAGGCACTGTAAGTGTTAATCTTCTCATTTTTGTTTTCCTCAATCTTTTTTATTCTGAAAAAAGTATATCATCAATTGTCAATGTTGTCAATTTAGCACTACAAAAAGAACTCCGCATATGCGGAGTTCTTTAATGTTTAATTATTCAGCAATAACTGCGGGAGCAAGGGGTTCAAGACTTGTTAAGTCTTTCACAAGCATCATCTTTGCGCCTGCTACAGCCTGTACTCTTGTAACAGTGTCCTTGCTGAGTGTAAGCTTTTCGCTGATTACAACATCTGTAAGTGCACCTTCATCGTTGTATGTAGCCTGAACAAGGTAACCTTCTGTACCGTCTTCAGCAACGATTTCAGCATAGCCTGCAGAGTATGTAATGCTGTTTTCAAATGTGATTACTTCGAGTACTTCAAAGTTGTCAAAGTACCAGAAAGGACCGTTACCGTTGTTAGAGGAAGCAGAAGGACCGCCGCTACCAAGCCATGAGAAGTGGAAGTAAATGTAACCGTCAGAGGGTGCTGTGATTACAAATGTGTTTGTCTGCCATTCTGTAGAAACATTCTGAGGCACGTTTGCACCGGAAGACTGACCTGCACTCATACTCTTTGTTGTTACAAAGCTTGTAGAAATGTGGCTTGAATCTGTACCTGCAGTCTGGTGCTTATAATCATAAGATACGATATATGTCTTGCCCTTTTCTACAGGAACAAAGTTAGCCATAGAGCAAAGACCTGTTACACCGTCGTTCCAACGTGTACCGAGCGCATAGTCTTCAGCTGTAAGACCTGTGAGGTAAAGAGCCGATACGTTAGTGTCACGGTTTACCTGATAGAACCAGTCCTGACAAGTAGCAGAGAAATAGTTCTGTGTTTCGGGAGACTGCCATGTACCCCAGCTGAAGTTGCCGTTACCGTCATCAAAGCCACCGTCAACCATAAGGTTGGAATTCTTATCAGCCTTCAATACATCAAACACCAATGTTGCAACATTGTCACGAAGGATAGAAATTGAAACTACATCGCCACCGCCTGTTAAGCCGGCATTGTATGTGTACTTATAAACAACACTGCCTTCAACCTTGTCTGCAATTGTCTTATAGCTTGCAGGAACTGTGTAGTCGTTAATACCCTGATTAACCTTAACTGTTTCGTCTTCGCGAAGCTTGTTACCGTCTGCGTCAACATACTTGATTGTTACGGTAATCTTTGTGCCGTCATCATGAGTATCGTCAGAAGAAGCACCTGCCTCTTCGAGAACAAAGTTTGTAAACTTCATTTCTCCCGCACTCCAGCTACTCTGGAAGTAAAGAATATCAGTCGTTGCTGTGAAAGCCTTTTCAAAGTGAGTCCAACTACCTGCAGTTAAGCCTTCACCCCAGGCAATAATATCATTTCCTGAATTTTCCCTCTGACCTACGTCACCAAGTGCAAATCCATCGCTAAGACGGTTATACTGATAGTTACTTGCAGTCAATGTTTCACCGGTATAGATATCAAAGGATATGGTGTAACTCTTACCTATCTCTACGTTCCAAACTGTTCCTATGTTTTGTGTGCTGGACTTACCCTGGGTCGCAATTTTCATAACATTTGCCCCGATTGAACTGTCGTACTCAACCGTTGCACCTGTGATATCTGTACCCAAGCGGTTTGTCCAACCTACTGTTCCGTTTTCAAAGGAACCATTTTCAAGAAGGTTTGTACCCTTCGCCTGCTTTTCAAGCTGGAATACCAATATACATACGTTTTCGCTGTCAGCAGACACGTATACAGAATCAATACTCTGGCTTGCAAGATACTTATATACAAAACGATACTGGTCATTAGAGGAAGAAGGAAGGGTCTTATAGGATGAAGGAACATCATATGTAGTATCAACGTCAACTGAAACTGTTTCGTCGTCCTTAAGTGTGTTACCTTCAATATCCTGGAACTTAATTGTAACAGGAGCTGTAACTGTGGGACGAGTTTCAGCATAAAGTGTTGCAATTTCGTCGGCTGTAATAGCACGGTTGTAAATTCTTACGTCGTCCATAAGACCAACATAGTCGGGGTTATCAGTGTTGTTCCACTGTGTACGACCGATAAAGCCTGTTGTGGAGGACTGTGTTGCAACACCCAAAATGCTGTTTGTAAGAGTTGTGTTATTACCACTGTTTGCAACTTCAACGCCATCAATATAAACTGTTGCTACAGAGGAAGTAGAACCCTTTTCATATGTAAATGTAACCAATTTCCATGTCTGAGCCATACCTGTTACGGTTGTATCGATAGCCCATGTGCTACCGCTATCAGCAGTACCACGGTCCATGAAGGACAGCTGACCTGTGCCGGGGATGTATCTTAAGAACTGAGATGTATATGTGCCGCCACCAAAGTCAAAGAAACGGTACATTGCACCACTTGTTGCAATACTCTTGTCAAGGTTTACCCACATGGATACAGAGTAACTGCCTGTAAGCTCTGTAGCGTAGTTTGAGGGAAGAATGATTGTACCGCTGTTTACGCTGGCATAACCATCAACAAGTGTTATATTTTCAACTGTAGCATTGTATACATTTTCATTCTGAGAATTGTCATAAAGCGTGCTCTTTGAACCGAGAGCCTTTTCAAAGTCGTAGTACATGATAAGACCATCGCTTACAAGGTTGCCGCCGAGAGCCTTTACGCGCTTTGTAACAGTTGTTGTTTCACCATTACATTCAATAGTAGCAACAAGGTCAACATACTCTGTTACCTCGGGTGCTGTATACTTACCGTCAGCGGAAAGTACAGCGTCATCAGAACAGCTCCATGTAATTGTTGCAGGATAGTAACCCTTAATTTCATGAGTTGTGGGAAGACTGAGGTCTCCGCTTATAGCACTACCAAGCTTAGCGAATACGTCACTATTAATCCATTCAACGTAAGGAACAAACATGCTCTTTACGATGTAGGGATATTCAAACTCAAAATAGATGTCTTCACGTTCTTCAACATAAAGGCGTGCTGTAAGAATAGCAAGCTCTTCTTCAGCCTGTGAAGAATATTCACCTGTCTGAGCATTGATAGCTACAGTACTGGAAGCCCATTCAACGCCGATACCCTCTACCCCTGTTTCTCTGGGAAGGTTGAGTGTACCAAAACCTGCAAGGCTACCATTGGGCATAGAAACACTTTCCCATTTAGCAACAGCGTCTGCAAAAGCATCGCCGTATTCTTCAGAGGGAATAAGTTCATAAAGTTCAAAATCATCTACATATGCTACGTTCTTTGTGAGACCGTAAATGTTGAGAACAACATATGCACATGCTGCGCTGTTGCCGTTGCCCTTCAATACTGTAGAATACTGAACCCAATCACCCTTGGAATATGCCATGTCCTGATCGTTTGATGCAGTACCTGCCCCAATCCAAGCGTTTGTTTCTGTTGTAAAATCATCTTCTGCTGTGGGAATAACCTTTGAAGAATCTGTAAATGCGAAAGTCACACGAGGACGACGAGCTACATCATCAGTATTCTTATACCAGAAAGAGAGATAATAGCTTGCATTTGCATCTTCAACGGGGAAATATGCAGTGATAGCACCTGCACCCTTTGTACTCTTGATTGCCTTCAAGCTGTATTCACCGCTGTGTGCATCCTCGGAAGACACTTCATAGTACTCATCGTTCTGAGTAAGACCCGTGAGACCGTCTTCAAAACCGGGATTGGCAATCATGTTTTCGCCGAACTTTTCATAAACAGCACCCTCGCTGTCTACAAAGTAGCCGCCTGCAGAAGTGCGAACACTTGCAAAAGCAGGGATTACGCTCATGATCATCATAGCAGCTGTAATAAGTGCTATGATCCTACTTTTTTTCATATAAAATTCCTCCTTAATGCCCCATATATCTATAACGAGCACAATTATATGATAATTATAGCATGATTTAAACCACTTGTACAGTAAAATTTTAAATTTTTTTAAAATATTTTAATACAAAATTTTAAGTATTGAATTTATTTGACCCGTATAGTATAATTACTACATATTAATTATAGGAGGGTTTTCTAATGATTTCTATCAAAAAAATCCTAACAGCGACAGCTGTTACATTGTTTGCGGCACTTCCTATTTCGGTTTCAGCCGCAACTGTTGCCGACTGGCAGTTTAACTCTGACGGAGTAAAATCCGGCTCAATCGAATCAGGCAACATGGTTATAAAAGATACTACCGGCAAAGGTAATGATCTTACCATGCGCACATACGGCTCTGATTATAAAAACACGGTTTCTTTTTCTGATGAATCCATCGATGGCGAATCCGGCAGTATTTTCTTAAACGGATACGGTGGCAGCGGCACTACGGTTTCCGGCGAAGCAACCGGCGTCGACTTTGTAACTGTTGACTCAGCACCCATCAACAAAAATAATTTTGCCAACGGTTACACAATTGAAATACTCTACAAAATGCCCTCTGACTGGACTACAGCCGACCGCTGGACAAGCCTTATTTCCCGTCTCGGCTCCACAAGTGCCATTGACACAGAAAACGAAAACGTAACAACAGTTGTTCACGTTTCCAACTGTAAGGAAATTCAGTTTATCCCTGCAAACCGTTACAATCAGTCCACACTTACTTCAAATGTATGGTCTGTTGCTATGGATAAGGCCGAAAACTGGTATCATATCGTCATTGTAAACGACGGCAAATCCATTCGCACGTTTGTAAACGGCTGCGAATCTTTCCGTGATGCTGTTACAAGCAGCATGCAAGGCTTGTATGCAGACCCTAACGACGGCAGATTCCGTATCGGTTCCCGTATCATTGCGGCTACGGGCAATCCCTACCGCTTCACTCGCGGCTATATTCAGGAAATAAGAATTTCCGACACGGCTCTTGCAAAGGAAGACTGGCTTGTAACCAATCCCGAGGAATTTATGGGCATATACGGCGACAACTCTCCCTTTGAAGAAACCGAAAAAAACAAATATAATTTCGTGTTTGTTCCCGATACACAAAACGCAACCAAATTCAAAGGCAATGTACTTGACACAGCTTTTAACTGGATTATCGAAAACCGTGATTTCGCAAATATCGAAGCAGTTGTTTCTCTTGGCGACAACGTGGAAGACTATTGGGAAACACCCCAGTGGGAGCAGATCAGCAAAAACTATTCTTCCATTGCCGCAAGCGGCATAAGAACTCTTGTTCCTGCAGGCAACCACGACACAAACTACGGTGCAAATTACTGGTACTATAACACATATTTTGGCCCCGGAAGCAGCTTTGATTCTCTTACAGGCGACTATATGCTGGGCTATTCCCCCTCGGGCAGTGGCGGTGTTGCCGATATTTCCGCGGGTAGCTTCCCCTACAAGCTTGTATACATAGACATGTACAAGCTTGACGATGCAGGTGAAATTGCATGGCTTAAGAGCACGCTTTCCAAGTATTCATCGTGTCCGGTTATCCTTATGATGCACGATATCCAAAACTGCTCCGACACACAGCCTAACGAAACAAAGCTTTCAGCTAAGGGCGAAACACTCTGGAATATTGCAAAAGCTTATGACAACGTATTTATGATGGTAGGCGGCCACAGCCACGGCTACGGCGTATTGGAGCTTACAAACGCTTACGGCAACAAGGTTTACAGTGTACTTGCCGACTATCAGTTCTCCTATAACGGCGGTAACGCACTTTGTAAATTTGCCGAATTTGACGAAAAAGAAGGCAAAATTCATCTTACTACCTTCTCCCCCTATGCAGCAACTTTAGATGATAGCGAAAAGACCTTCTTCGATGTTAACTATATGACAGGCAAAGGTCATGACGATACAATTGAAATGGACTTTAAAGAACGTTTTGGTAACTTCAAAACATACAAAGCCGTTGGCGAAAACATAATGACAAACGGCTCATTTGAAGACGAAAACGGTAACTTTAGCTTGGAAGGTTGGCTTTCCGCACAGACAAATGCGCAGTTCGGTTCTCCCTATACTACAAACCACGGCTATGCAGTAAGTGCTACAGAAAGAATTTTCAACGGTGTATCCACAAAGGCTGAAACCACTATTCCCGACGGTAAATGGGCATTTGCAACTAACTGGCACGACGGAATTGATGGTCTTTGCTCCATTAAGCGCTACGTACCCGTTGAAAGCGGAAAAACATACATTATCTCATATAAAATTAAGCATAAATACGGTGCTGACGGCGGCTATATTGTAACAAGCCTTGTTGCAAACGAAGGCGATGCTGAAAACAGCGCCACAGCAACCTCTGCAGGATATATCGGTACAGAATGGACAACAGTTGAACGAGCTTTCACCGCAACGGATGATACAGACTACGTTCTTTTCTGGTTCCGCTGGTTAGGTGAAGGCGGCAACGTAGGCAACGGTCCTTACTGGTATTTTGACGATTTCTCCATCCGTGAGGCAGAAGAAGAATACGTTTCCTTCACAACGATTCCCGAAGCTGTTAAGACCGGCGACACAGTATCAGTTACATTTGACTACAACGAAAAGGCTGACAGTGTTTACCTTGTTGCAGGCTATGATGCAAACAATCAGCTTATAAGCGTTGCAACCTCAACTGACGGCGAAGCAACTCTTACAGGCGGTACAATTGAAACAGTAAAGGTTTTCTCATGGGATGAAATGAACACCATACTCCCCCTTACAACAGCAAAAACAACTACGATTGAATAATAACAACACAAAAGGAGTGTCCTTTCGGACACTCCTCTTTTTTTGTTGTTTTTCAGAACCCAAATGTTTCTGAAAGACTGAAGAAATCGTCTTCATCGCCAAAACCATCATCATATGAATCATCGGTAAGATTATCACCTGACTCAGCGAGAACATCAACAAGAAGCAACTCTTCAATGATAGGAGTATTATACATTTTTTTCATTACATATCTCCGTCCTCTGCTGCATCAAATCCGTCATTACCAGCAGGATCTTCTAATGTGTTTTCGGGTTCAACGCTTGTACCTGTTGCATCAAATACAAGAGTATATGTATTATCTCCGTTGTCGGTTAATGTAACTCTGCCTTCTTCTGCAACCAGGAAGGAGTGGTTGTTATTGATACGAACATATTCCTTCCAGTAGTTCATGTTAATGATTGTATTTTCACCAACAGGAGTAAGTGTTACTGTATATTTCTTACCTACAACAGTTGTATTGCTTACAGTGAAGAATGCTTCGCTGTTATAAGCACCGCCCTTATCACTGTTTTTACTGTCAGAAGAGATGCCGTCGTGAGCAACAAGCTTCTTGTTGTCAACGATTACAAGACGAAGACCTGTCTGGTTAACATAAGCATTAAGAACCTTAACAAGCTTTTCTTCAGTAGGATCATAAGTATTGTTACCGTCGCTATCTACTTCTGCATCACCTGTGCGAAGAAGACCTGCTGCTACCTGATAAATACTTCTTGTTACGCCTTCGTTGCTTGCATATCTGATACCATCAACAGCAACGAAGCCTCTTGCTGTAAACTTACGTACATAGTTACTTACAACAATGTTTGTAATAGCAGATGTGAAGATTTCGTCTGTCTGCCAGCTTTCAGCAGGAATAATAGACTCAGAACTACTGCTTTCAGCAGTTACAAGAACACCCATAACGCCGTTTGTATATCTGTATACAACAGGATTTCCGTTCTTGTCTGTTGCGCCTGTTTCTTCTATATATTCTTCGCCTGTGTAGTCTGCCAAGCCTGCAAGTGTATCATTACGGTTAACTTCTGTCACAAATCTGAGACCGCTGCCGTTATCTGCACTGCTTGCCATTGCAACCTTACCGTTAGCATCAACACCGCTACCGAATCTTACCTGAGCACCGTCTACCATGTCAACACCGATAAGCATTGCAACATAACCATACTTACCGTCGCCTACACCCTTAACAACATCAATACCATCAACTGTGCTTACAACTGCGATTGCTTCGTCAGCAATAATCCATGCACCGTATGCTGCCAATGTTACAGTACCTGTATAGTTGCAACCATTCGTTGTAAATGTTGCTGTTGCATAGTCGGCAATTTCAACAGATTCACTGCTATTTGCAAGAAGTGTTACTGCACCTTCGCCGTTTTCAACAACAGCATCAAATGCTTCCTGAAGAGTTGTGTAGTAGTCATCGCCAACCTGTGCAACATATGTGGGAACTTCTGTGAATGTATATGTTTCGCCGATTGCATAGCTTTCTGTTTCATCAGCAGGGTTATACATTCTAAGTTCAAGTGTTACCTCAAGACCGGGATTTGCAACGATAAATTCAGGATCAAAGTATACACCACAATTGAATTCGCCAATAGCCAATACGTCGCTGTATGTAACCTTTAAGCCGGGCTGACCCATAAGAGAAGCTGCGTATTCCATAACCTTGATGGATTCGCCTGCATTAAGAGTTACGTTCTCGAAGGGAACGTTAAGCCAGTCTTCACCGAACAAATCGTGCTGACCGGAAAGCCAACCGTCAGCTGTGCCGTCTGCGTTGAATGTAACAGCCTTGTTTACAGTAAGAACATAGTCTGCATACCAGTCACCATAGTAAGCAACCTGTGCTTCTGTAGGTTCAACTGCTGTAAACTTCTTAGCAAATGTGAGTTCATCATTTGCAACGTCTTCTACATCAGCTGTGGGAAGTTCGGGAGTTGCAACTGTAGCACCTGTGAATGTATATGTTTCGCCGATTGCATAGCTTTCTGTTTCATCAGCAGGGTTATACATTCTAAGTTCAAGTGTTACCTCAAGACCGGGATTTGCAACGATAAATTCAGGATCAAAGTATACACCACAATTGAATTCGCCAATAGCCAATACGTCGCTGTATGTAACCTTTAAGCCGGGCTGACCCATAAGAGAAGCTGCGTATTCCATAACCTTGATGGATTCGCCTGCATTAAGAGTTACGTTCTCGAAGGGAACGTTAAGCCAGTCTTCACCGAACAAATCGTGCTGACCGGAAAGCCAACCGTCAGCTGTGCCGTCTGCGTTGAATGTAACAGCCTTGTTTACAGTAAGAACATAGTCTGCATACCAGTCACCATAGTAAGCAACCTGTGCTTCTGTAGGTTCAACTGCTGTAAACTTCTTAGCAAATGTGAGTTCATCATTTGCAACGTCTTCTACATCAGCTGTGGGAAGTTCGGGAATTTCTACAACACCCTTGTAAACGCCGGGAAGCTTAGCGTATTCTGTTACGTCTTCAGCTTCAAAAATGTTTTCATATGTGTCTACCAATACACCATCAGCATAAAGCTTAGCTGTTGCAGGAATGTATGCTACAGAAGGAGCAATGTGCCATTCTGTATCCCAGCTGCCTGCAAGTCTACCTGCAACAACGATGTTCATTGTTGTTGCGTCAGCTTCAACGGGAAGAAGTGCAATTGTATCGTCATCACGGTCTGTCGCTCTTCTTGCTGTTGTAGAGATAAGTGTACCGTTTGCATCGTAAAGCTCAACTACAAGAGATGTTTCAGCATAGATGTTATAAACGTCAATAGCGAATCTTTCTCTGTAGCTTTCTGTGCCTGCGTCACCGCTGATTGCAAATCCGTATGCAGAGTAAGTAATATCACCTGCAGGATCCTTAACTTCAACAATACCATATACGCCATTGTTGTTTTCAACAGCATAGCCCTCGG
>CAZNIC010000012.1:0-37395 GCA_964572985.1 uncultured Oscillospiraceae bacterium | reverse complement strand
ATGTTGCACTGTGTGCAAACGAAGTTGCCTTTGGCAAATGCGGTGCGATATACCCACAGGGAGCGATATGTGCCTTTCACGCGATATGCCCTGCAGGGCGTGAGGGATTTATATCATATCGCATTTTCATTTTAATGAAAATATATCGCAACCGAACAAAATGATGTTATCTTCGATAAATATTGTATGGAAACGGGCGACCAATGGTCGCCCCTACGGAGTGGCATTAAAAATATGCGTTGGTTGTGTGGGGAGGCGGGAAGTAGTCTATACAGTACAAAATGTGGACGTGTGTCGGTGATTGATGTTGCATTTTGTGCAAAAAAATGTTGTCATTTTTGCATATTTTGTTATTTAAAAATTTTATAGTACAGTGTATAATTAAATCATCACAAATAAGGCGGTGATTTTTTTGAAAAACAAATGGATAGCTTTTCTTTTGTGTTTGTTTTTTGGTTATTTTGGTATACATAAATTTTATGAGGGCAAGGTGCTTTTAGGCATAGTTTATTTTTTTACAGGTGGTCTTTTTGGCATTGGAGTGTTTTTTGACTTGTTAAGCTTGTTTTTTAAGCCAAACCCCTATTATGTGTAAAAATTTTAAAGGACGGATAAATTTGATTACGTTATTTAACAGAAAGCAATTGATAATTACTTACGATATGACTGTTCAATCTAAAATAAGAGATATTCTTGCGGCAAACAAGATTGATTATATAATAAATCCTATAATGTTTTCCGCGAGGACTTATACACCATCGGAATATAAAATATATGTAAAAAAGAAAGATTATGAACAAGCCTGTTATCTGATTAAAAATGTGTTTAAATAAAACATATCGGAGGTGATATGAGTGAAATTATTTGTTCCGCAAGACAATGAAACGACCGTGATAGGTGTGATGGGGATTGTTTTGTTTGCAACTTTAATTGTTTTGGGTGTTGTAAGTATGAGCGCGGCTGGGCTGTTGCTTGCAGGGTTCAGCTTGCTTGTTGGTGTGCTCACATTGATATTAACAAAAAAGACTGGGAAATCAGGCTTATATATTGATGATGAAAAGCTTGTTTTTAAGTTGCTGAAGGCGAAGAAATATTCACTTAACGACATTAAGGGAATTATAGTTTTAACATATCAAGTGCAGGCGCATCATGGTTTTGCTCGCCTGTGGAGAATAAATACTGCTGAATATAAAATATTGTATCTTAAGAATGTTTTGGCAGAATTCTATACTTTTGACAAGGGGCATCAGGATTTTATGGATTTGTATGGAAATCACATTCTTTTTCATACTGTCTATGATGAAAACGTCATTGAATATTTAAAGTCGAAAAACATACCGATTATAAGCCGTGTGAATAAAACTGATAAGTAGTAAGGAAAGTGAAATATGGAAAATAGAAACGTTTACAAGGAGATACGAAAAAACTTGGGGCTTTCACGAGAAGATGCCGGCAAATTGCTTGGCGTGATTACGCCTGAAAGGCTTGAAAGAATTGAGAATAATAAGTTTCCTATCCAGCCTGAAGAGGTCTGCATAATGGCTGATAGGTATAAAGAGCCTGCGCTCAAAAACTATTACTGTTCAAACCAGTGTCCCATAGGACAACAGTATATTCCCGAGATAAAAGTTAAAAATCTGGCGGAAATTGTTATTCAAATGGTTGCATCCTTAAACTCTATGAAGAATAAGCAGGAGCGGTTGATTGAAATTGCTTCTGACGGGATAATTGACAACGAAGAGTTGAATGATTTCATATATATCCAAAAGGAGCTGGAGCGTATATCAACAACTGTGGACGCATTGCAACTATGGACGGAGCAAATGATAGCTGACGAAAAAATTGATGTTGAAAAATACAATACGATTAAGAATGTATGATATATTTACCACGGCGAGAGTGGTCCAATGTTAAAAATTTTGTGGCATAGGTAGCAGTTGAAAATATAGAACAGATTTGCTATAATAGTTTCAAAGATATAGAAGGAGAAAACTATGCCATATTTTGCAGTTATTGATACGGAAACAAATTGGGAAAACGCACTAATGAGTATCGGAACGGCTATAGCGGACTGCGACACCTTTGAGCTTGTTAAAGTGAGGTATCATGTTATCACACCCGAATACGAGGTTGGGGGAATGTTTTCCGATGTGCTTTTCGATGACAGATTAAAGCATATTTTATGCAGCAAGACTGAGGCAATGGATGATTTGGTTTCTTTATTGAAAGAGTATAACGTAAGCTCAATTTTTGCATATAATGCAGCTTTTGACCGTAAGTTGATGCCTATATTAGGTGTGTTTGATTGGTACGATATTATGAGCTTTGCGGCGTACAGGCAGCATAACAAAAGTATAACGCCCTGTGATGATTGCTACAAAACAGGACGACTTAAGCACAATTACGGCGTTGAGGCTATGATGAGAAGACTTTCGGGAGATAGTACATATCACGAAACACATAATGCGCTGTATGATGCACTTGATGAACTGGAGATTATGAGACTCTTGGGTTTCGCACCGTGTAGGTATAAGAAAATGGCGTGAGGGGAGGCACAAAATGAAAAAGAAGATAAGTAGTGTTATTATTACAACGCTTAGTATAGCACTGACACTTTTAGTGGTTGTATCGTTTATTTATACAGCCTTGTATTCGGGAAAAAGCATAGTCACTGTAACCATAACCTTTGCGTGCAACCTTGTTACTACTTTTGCATTGATTGCTATAGTTAATCAGTTTGACGATAATAACAAGAAAAAGTTTAATTGGAAACAGATCTTACTGTTTGATATTGGTTTGATTATAGCAGGACTTGCGTTTGGCATATATAAAATGATTGAAAGCCATATTGGTAGCGATTATCGTGTAATACATTATGTAGGCACAAGATTTATAATGTTTTATGTAATAACTGCAATAATGGCTTTGGTATATACTGTGAATATTTTCAGAGATGTATTTAAATCAAAATACCATTGCAAAAAGAAAACGATTGCAATTGACGGAAAAGATGTTTTGGTAAATGTTTTTATAAAGACAAATTACAAGGGCGAAATACTCAAGGTTGAAATCGAAAGCGAGCTTGACGGTAGAATATTGAGTGCAAAGGGTATTGATGAAACAGAAGTAACAGAAGAGTTCAAACAATTATACATGGAAAGAGCATCGTAAGATGCTCTTTTCAGACTGTAGAAAAACTCTGTTTTTACACAAAGCGAAGGGTTCGGGGAAGAAGGTTCCCTGAATGCATTCGGAAGCCGAAATCGCATTTTGGCTTCCGAAAGTGCCGATTTAAGGAGGCTTTTGAGCCTCTTGCACGCAAATCGGCACTTTGTTCCCTAAAAAAACCAGACCTCAAAGTGCTGAAGGACGTTAGTCCGCCTTTGAGATCGAGTGTCGATAATACTTTATCGACACGCTCAGAGCATCGTAAGATGCTCTTTTAAATTAAAAAAAAGCTCCCCGTAGGGAGCAAGTTCATCGGCAGACGAGCATGGATGAATGGTCTGCCGAGGAGGTAGCTATATTGCCATTTCGCGTTTGCGGTTTATAAAAAACAATACAAAATCTATTGAAACTACCAAAAAGTTGAAAACATATACAAAAAGCACATAATTGATATTGCCCGATAATATTTTGCCTGTGATGCCTGCGATATATCCGATAAGGATTGCAGTCATAAATATAAGGCTTTTGCCCTGCGTGGAGTGTGATGTGTGTCAACAAGCTTCAAGGATATGAAAAAAGCAGGCGTTAATCCCATGATACACGGATTTATAATTTCGGCTTTGGTTGTAGTGGTGGCACTTATTGTGGAATATTTTATGGGAATTGTTTGAATTTAAAATTTACCAAATGGGGTCTGTCCCCATTTGGTAAATTTTTTTTGTAAATGTACTTGACAAAATCGTTCTACGAGAGTAGAATAGAAACTACAAACGTAGAATGGAGTGTTAAGTGTGAAAAACATCAACATCGGAGAAGCTGAACTTGAAATAATGAAGGTAATATGGAGATCAAAATCGCCGCTTACAAGCGTGGATATAGGACTTGAGGTTAGTGAAAGAGGGTGGAAAAAAACCACCATAGCAACATTTTTAACACGCCTTACGGAAAAAGGTGCGCTCACAGCCGAAAAACTCGGCAATCTTTACTATTATTCGCCGGCTATTACAGAAAAAGAATATAAAAGAAGTCAAATTAAAAACCTTGTCAAAACCCTTTATGACGGCTCTGCTCGGGAATTTGCGCTTTCGTTTTTTGACGAAAAGATGCTTTCGGATAAAGATATTGATGAACTGCAGGCAATTTTTGACGAGTGGGAGGAATAAGTATGACACAAGTTTTTTTATCGTATCTGATAATTTCCTTGATAGGAACAGTGTCAGCACTTATATTTCTTTTGATAAGACCTATAACAAAAAGGTGTTTTTCAACCACCTGGCATTATTATTCTTGGCTTGTTGTGCTTATTATTATGATGGTGCCCTTGAGGTTTAATGTTCAAAAGATTATTCCCAAGGATATTGAGAGTGCAAAAGAAGCAGTACAACAAACATGGGATATTACTGCCCAAAAAGAGTTGGATTCTGTTATAGAAAACGAGCATACTGCACCTGTTGAAAGCAATATAACACTTGCCGACGCATCTATAGTGAGCGAGGATACAGCAAAAGAAAAACTGACGCAATCACAAAATAAAGTATCGGAAAAACAAACTATAGCACCCAAAGCTAAAGGGGTAAGCATATCAATTTTTGAAAAAAGCAAAAATCTTTTTCAAAAAAATGTTAACCTTTTGGCACAAATATGGATTTTGGGCATAGTTTTGCTTTTTGGGTACAAGGTCATAAAATACAAAGTTTTTTTAAAAAACATATTAAAAAATTCAAGAAAAATACAACTTGACGGCATCCAAACAGAAAAAATTGAAGTGCGTGCAACAGATTTGGTGAAATCCCCCTTTGTTATCAAATGGCTCAGTCCTGTTTTGGTATTGCCCGATAAAGACCTAACTCCTGCTCAAATGCAAAATATTTTGGTGCACGAATTAACCCACATAAAAAGACACGACATTATATATAAATGGATAGTTGCCATTTGTAAATGCGTGCATTGGTTTAATCCTTTTATGTATTTAATTGCAAATAAAATCGAAAAGGATTGCGAAATCTCTTGTGACGAGACAAGTGTTAAAAGCATGAACAATACGCAAAAGAAAAGCTATGCTGATACAATCTTGTCGTTTGCATTTGAATACGGCAGACCGGCACCCTTTGCAACGAGTATGTCGAGCAATAAAGAAACATTAAAAAACCGATTGATTGCTATTAAAAACAGCAAAAAAATGCCAAAAAGGAATACTGTAGTTTCAGTTGTGGTGGTAATGGTGTTTTTCGTTAATTTTGTTGCTGTCAGTGGCTTTGCAAGCGCTGCTCTTTTGCCTCATGACATGACGAGTGCAGCTACCCCCGCACTTAAAATAGGTGACTACATAACCCTTGGCAAATACCAAGGCGAGGAAATAGTGTGGCGTTATGTTGCCGACGACGAAAACGGAAAACTGTTTTTGTGCGATAGAATACTCTGCTACAAAAGCTTTGACTCGGTAGGTGAAGTGGAGGGGATAGAGCTCAAGGGCTCTCACGCAAAAAGCAGCAACCGACAGATAATTTCATCCTGGAAAAACGGAGATGTAATAACTCATACTACAGGCGGCTCAAACTATTGGGGCGACAGCAATATCCGTTCGTGGCTTATCTCAAGTGAGGATGAAACAGAGGTAAAATGGCTTTGTGATTGTCCGCCAATTGGCGATTCTTTCAGAAACGAAAAAGGCTTTTTGCATAACGATAATTTTTCAACAAGTGAAAAAACCCTTATAAAAACCGTATATTTGAATACCTATCTTGACAGAGCAGATAAAGACTTGGCAACAAGAGGCACCCAATCGGGACCGGGAATTGATTACGAAACCAGGATTTCTGCTCCTTTGCCCGAAACCGTGTTTCTGCCCGGTCTTGACCAGATTATGGCTATACAAGACAAAGATTATCTTACACTTAATGACCCTTGGTGGATACGAACCCCTTACACTGGCTACACCTTAAGCGTAAAAAATGAATACAGCTCAATATATTCCTTGTGCGTAGAAGATGGCAGTAGCGAAATACAATATGACGGTGCATGGGTAGATGATATCGGTTATACAGAGGCAGAAGTCAGGAATGGTATACGCCCTGCGTTTTACCTTGACGAAGAAAACGTAACGAGTATTTCAGGATCAGGCACAAAGGATAATCCATACTTGATTGAGGGCAAAAGTGTGCCCGAAAGGTATGAAGAAAACTCTCTCTACGGCTATAAGGATAATAAGGGCAATGTAATTTCACCTGCAAAGTATTTAAAAGCATGGGAATTTTCCGACAATGCGGCACTTGTTGTACTGCCCGAGGACCCCAATAGGCTACGCTATATTGATACAAAGGGAAACTACCTTTTTGAAAAGGCGTTTAACGCCGCAAACAATTTTTACGACGGCTACGCATTGGTGCTTATAGCAGACGACCCGAAATATTCGTACATTGATAAATTTGGGAACGCGGCAACAGATTTGCTCTTTGATGATGCGGAGGACTTCTCAGGAGGCTATGCCAGAGTGAAATTAGACAGCAAGTGGGGCATTATCGATACAAATTTCAATTTTGCAGTGCCCTGTGAGTATGACAGTAAGGACAAAGTGTTAGGAGAGCTTGGTATATGAAAAGGATATTGAGTGTAATATTATTTACAGTACTTATGTTGTCGCTTGTAAATATGCCAGTAAATGGAGAAAGCGCAAGTGAACAGGCGCTTAAGTTAGGTGACTACATAACCTTGGGGCGTTACAACGGTGAGGACATAGTGTGGCGTTATGTAGCCGATGATGAGAACGGCAAGCTCATGCTTTGTGACAAGGTTTTGTGCGAGAGGATGTATTATTGTGACCCGAATCAATTTAGTTCTACTTACAAAGTTGACGATTGGTCAAATAGTGCTGTTCGTCGTTGGCTCAATTGCGACAACACAAATGATGTGTGGAAAAAAGCTTATAGTGTGAATGAACTTGTCAATTGGAACGAAGACGGATTTTTGTCAAGCTGTAATTTTACCGAGACCGAGAAAAAGGCAATTAAGCCTTCAAAGATTAAGAGTGCGTTATTTACCTCTGTACACACACAGTATGCTCCCGTAACGGGGGATTTGGAGGCTTATTACAGCTGGAGCTATCGCAATCTTTCCGAAAACTATACCGATTACGAATTCACAGGCGAAGCAATGAACGATTATAACAGGGTAAAAACTCACCGTCCTGTTGACAACGTGTTTTTGCTTGACGTGGCGCAAGCTTTAAGCGTGCACAAAAACTTTGGTGATTACATTGTAAAGGATGCACCATATTGGTTAAGAACAAAAGCAGCCTATACATATGAATACCTTACCATAGCACCTATTGGCGAAAAAGCAACGAGGCTCGAAAAGGAACGCGGCTTTGAGTTTAAGAGTCAAAAGTGTGAAGAAAACAACGGCATACGCCCTGCCTTTTACCTGAGTGAAAAAAGCATAATTTTATCAGGCGAAGGAACACGCGAGAACCCTTACAGAATTGACGGAACAAATGAAGACGGTTTGCAACTTGGGGACTATATTTCCTTTGGCATTTTGGATGGAGAAGACATTATATGGCGTTATGTAGCCAATGACGAAAACGGCAAGCTTTTCTTAAGTGACAAGGTGCTTGAAAAAGCAAAGTTTTCTGCCACATGGGACACAAAATGGGAAACAAGTGATATAAGATGTTATTTGCAGACTGACTTTCTAAACTATGCCCATATTGATGCTGATGATGAAAGAATAATAAAAAAGGTAAGCCTTAAAACATTCAAGGACCACATCTGGTACGACATAGGCTGGGCATACGGAAAAAACGTGAGTAATGATGCTTGTGTTATAAGCTATAGAGAAAAACCCATGGAAACAAGCGAAGATAAACTGTTTTTGCTCAATTTTGAACAGCTTAACACAATCTATAACAATTACGAAGCTTTAGGCGATTACCTTGGCAGTGTAAACGATAAGGATGCGGCACTTATGTGGTGGCTGAGAGACCCCAGTGACTACACTCATTATGCAAATGGCGGACAAACCTGGGGAGAAGACGCGGCACTAAGGTTTTCGGCATATGCACATGATATATACGAAAGCGGCACAATCAGTAGCCTTGGGTTAAGACCTGCGTTCTACCTTGATGAAAACGAAGCCGTGATTTTGTCGGGTAGTGGTTTGGAAACTGACCCCTTTGTTATAAAAGGGAAAACCCCCGAAAAATATGAAGAAAACTCCCTTTACGGCTATAAGGATAGCCTGGGTAATGTAATTGTGCCACCCAAATTTTTAAAGGCAGGAGATTTTTGTGACGGTGCGGCTTTGGTTATATCGCCCGAAGACCCAACAAGGTTAAGATACATTGACACAAACGGCAATTATCTTTTTGACAAAGCCTTTTATGCGGCAAACAATTTCAGTAACGGTTACGCACTTGTAGTTGCAAACGATAAGGGCGAGTATACCTATATTGACAAAACAGGCGAAGCGGCAACGGATTTACTCTTTGAATACGCTGAGGATTTTAACGAAAACTTTGCAAAGGTAACCTTGGACGGACAGAGCGGCGTTATTGACACAAAGCTCGCTTTTTACCCGGATGATATAAATGATGATTACACCGTCACAAGAGTGAAAAACGGATACAAATTAAGCTTTGGACAGTTTTTTGAAAAGATTTACGAAGAAAAACCCGATATAACAAACGTACGAGACAGAATTTACAAAATTGTTGAGGGCGGATATACGCAGTTTGCAGATGCAGAAAGCGAAAAGCTGAGCGTAATGCTGAGCAAAGATTACAGCCCTACGGCTTTCTTGTATTCCGATGAAAACTATGTTGTAACATTTGATTGGATAAATGATACGCTGATAGTTTCTGACTTGATTGATGCAAACGATTGTTACGTAATAAAAAGAGAGTTTGGTTTGTCTGATTCTGTTTGGAATATAAAAATAGAAAACAACTGCATCAGCTTTATGTCGGAACAAAGAGATAAGGACAGCCGTTTTATCCTGTATGAAACAGTTTACGAAGAAATTGAACTTACGGACGATTTAAGACCGTAACAAAACCAAATTTACCAAATGGGGACTGTCCCCAGGTGGTAAAAATTTACCAAAAGGGGTCTGTCCCCAGTGGTAAATAGAGAGGAGTGGTAGTATGAAAAGGATAATAAGCCTTATTTTGGTAACGTGTATGTTTATTTGTATTTTGCCGATGAATGTTTTTGCACAGGATTACATAAGCGGCAGTTTTGCCTACAGAATAATGGGTACTAATGCAATAATTACACATTGCGATACAAACATTGAGGGCAACGTTATAATCCCTTTTGAGATAGACGGATACAGAGTAACAGGTATTGACCCGTGTGCTTTTATGAATTGTTCTCTTATAACCCTTATCAGCATACCCGAGGGCGTAACGCTGGTGGAATATGGTGTGTTTTCGGGGTGTACTAATCTCAGAGTAGTGGTTTTTAACAATGAAAACACCGAGATACGAGAAGTGGCAGAGGGTGACACCAATATGCACGCTTTTGCAAATTGTACAAGCCTTGAAACAATATACGGCTTCGCAAATTCCACAGCGGAAACCTTGGCACAGAAAATGGGTTTGAATTTTATCCCTATTGCAAGAGTGGAGCTTAACGACAAAACTCTTGAATTTGATGTGCCACCGCAGATTATAAACAGCAGAACGATGGTACCCATGCGCAAAATCTTTGAAAGTTTAGGTGCCGAGGTGGAATGGAACGGCGAAACAAAAACAGTTACGGCAAAAATAGATGAAACTGTTGTAACAATGCAGATTGATAATTGCACAATGAGTGTGAACGGTGAAGAAATTCTGCTTGATGTACCGCCACAGCTTATCAACGACAGGACAATTGTGCCCATAAGAGCTGCGAGTGAAGGTTTGGGTGCCCATGTTGAATGGTATGATATCACAAAAACAGTATCCATACAAAAAGAAAACACTCCCGTGCGCAGAGAGGAAAAGGTTACAGATTTTTTTGATGTAGTTTATACGACCAATCTTCCGAGAATGGGCGATGCTTACTACAACTGGTCTATTGATATACCTAAAAGCATACCGCTTTCGATCCTCGCAGATGACGGAACGTATTTTGAGTTTTCCTACGAAAGCATGGACAAGATAGTAAGCCTGCATATAGTGGATGCAGAGAATGATACAATAGAATCCTTGAAACAATTCGAGCTTGATTACGTCTATGACGGTGGTGCAACGCTTATTTCACAAACTATTGAAGAGACCACTGACGGCGTGCAGTACGTGAAAACTGTTTATGAATACGACCATTATTGGAACCGTTTTCGCGGCGACAGCCGAATGTTTTTAAAGGACGGATATGTGTACAGCTTATACACTCGTTGCTACGCTGATGATGAAACTTATATTGAATACTACAATAGCATTGCGGACAGTTTTAGTTTTTCATTTGACGAGGCTACCACAGAGCCGTTGCAAAGAATTGAAAACGGCTACCGTTGGTATAACAGTAAAAAATACAAGATAGGCTTTAATGTGCCTGCAGATTGGGAGATAACAGTGCTTGACAACCAAATGGTTGCTTTGTCAAATAGCCTTGATAAGCCTGAGAGCATTGGTATGATAGGCTTTTCCGTTTTCTCAATTTCAGAGGGCGAGAGCCTTATGGAATACGCCGAGAAGAATAAAGATGCGTATAAAGCACTGTATGAAATAGCAGGCTACGCTCATACACAAACCGAATTAACTGCAATTAATATAGATGAAAACGCAGGACTTTATTATACAGATGAAATTAATACGCCCGATTTAAAGATATACAGGAAGGATATATATTTCTATTTAGGAGACTATGTGTATAATTTCCAGGTGCAGTTTAAAAACATGGATGAAAGCATTACAGATAGCGTAATTGACAGCTTTATTGCAATAGAGCTTGATAAAAACGTGATAGGCTATCTCGAGCCGCAACCTGCAGGGTGAAAAGGGGACGGACGCAAATTTACCAAAAGGGGACTGTCCCCAGGTGGTAAAAATTTACCAAAAGGGGTCTGTCCCCAGTGGTAAATAGAGAGGAGTGGTAGTATGAAAAGGATAATAAGCCTTATTTTAATATGCTTTATGCTTTTACCGAGTTTTATTGCCTTGGCAGAAAAAGCGGTGCCTATTACCGAGGGCGAATGCCGTGACGGGCTTTTGTGGAGCTATAGTGACGGAACTCTGACAATCTCGGGCGAGGGCGAAATGGCACACTATATGGAAATCCGCGGCCCTTGGGACGGTCAGTATCAGTATTTTTACCCAAAGCCCTGGAGCGAGTTTTCCGATAAGATAACAAAAATAGTTATTGAGGACGGCGTTAGTAAAATAGGCGGTTACGCTTTTGTGGATTGTAAAAACCTCGAAAAGGTGGTTTTGGGTAGTGTAAGGGCAATTAATGACTCTGCTTTTGCTTACACAAATCTTAGTGAAATTGAATATTGTGACGAATTAATGTACATTGACCGTTATGCACTAAGCGGCACGCCCTTTGCAGCAAACAACAAAATTATTATTGTTGACGGCAGACTGTTATACGATGCGTCAATCAACTCAAAATTAAGCGGAACATATGTTGTGCCCGAAGGCGTTACGGCTATAGGCGACGGGCTTTTCCGTTACAGCGATGTAAATGCGGTAATTCTTCCCGAGACACTTGATGTTATCGGCAAAGAAGCATTTTATGGTTGCGACTATTTATTTAATATAGCCCTGCCCGACAGCGTAAGAGTAATTGACGATTTAGCTTTTAGGAGTTGCCCGATAACTGAGATTGATATGCCCGAAAACATTGAATACGTGGGCATGGGTGCTTTCAGCTTTACATATCTTACGGAGTTTACGCTTCAAAAGGGTGTAGAATACGGTGGCGGAGGCTTTCATTACGGTGTAGTGAGCTTTTGTGAAGCAATGCGTAATGTTACCATTGAGGACGGAGTTACGGTTATTCCCGAAGATTTTATTGCAGGCTGCATAATGGTGGATAAAATTGATATACCCGACAGCGTAAAAGAAATCAAAAGCGGTGCATTTGAAAGAACGGGACTTACCGAAGCCGTGATAAAGAGTGACATTACATACGGTGACGGAGTTTTTTCGGGTTGTAATCTTAACAAAGTTACGATTGAAAACGGTGTTACAAATATAAGTAAGCGCATGTTCCAAGGCTGCGGAGAAATCGAAGAAATAAACCTGCCCGAAAGCGTGGAAAACATAGGTGCACAAGCTTTTGACGGTTGCAAGAAGCTAAAGGATATTGTATTACCAAAAAACGTAAAAGAAATAGGTAGTTCTGCCTTTGAAGAATGCGATGCTTTAACAAAAATCCAAACCCCCAAAAGCTGTGTAACATTAGGCACGGGAGCGTTTTTAGGCTGTGACAATTTAACCGAGGTGCTTATAAAAAGCGATTTAAAGCTTATAGCTGATAGGCTCTTTGAAAACTGTGTCAACCTTAAAAAGGTCAACATACCAGTTAATGTGAAAGCCATTGGCTCGAGAGCCTTTTATGGCTGTCAAAAGCTTGAAAACGTGCACCTTTTTAATTATGTGGAAGCTATAGGCAGCGAGGCTTTTTACGACTGTGAAAGCTTAACAAAAATTACAATCCCCGAAAATGTTACCGTGATTGAAGATGATGCGTTCAGCCATTGTTATAGCCTTGAAAAGGTTAAATTGCCTGAAAAGCTTAAAAGAATTGATGACTGGGCTTTTTATAAATGCGTCAACCTTAAGGAAATAAACCTGCCCGACGGACTTGAAACAATCGGAAATTGTGCGTTTTATGAATGCGGCAAGCTGGAAGAAGTCAATGTGCCGAAAAGTGTTACATATATTGACGGCAACTGCTTTTTAAACACAGCGTATTGTAATAACGAGAAAAACTGGGAAGACGGCATGTTCTACGTAAATAATATGCTGCTTGATGTAGACAACCAAAAGGTAGGCGAGGTAAAAATTAAAAAGGGTACAACCCTTATTGCCTCGGGTGCTTTTTGGAACTGCAAAAAAATTACAAGCATACAAATCCCCGACAGCGTGACAGTTATCCCCGATAATGCTTTCATGGGGTGTATATCCTTAAGCAATATAAACATACCCCAAACTGTTACAAGTATCGGCAGAAGTGCTTTTGAAAACTGCAGTGCCTTGAGAGCGCTCTATATACCCGAAAGTGTTACAAGCATAGGACAAGAAGCATTTTTAGGTTGTCTTTATTTGGCGGATGTCAATATTCCGAAAAACATTAAGGTATTAGAAAAAAGCGTTTTTGAGGATTGCATAAAGCTCAATTGGATTACTCTTCCCGAAGGATTGGAAACTATAGGCTTTGCAGCATTTAGAAATTGCCGTGAGCTTACAAAGATAACAATCCCTCAAAGCGTGACAGAAATCGAAGCTTGGGCGTTTTATGATTGCACAAAGCTTTCGCAAATTGAATTTTTGGGCGAAATCCCCCAAATTAATGAACACGCCTTTTTTGGTATTGGCATGAGCCAATACGAATTAGATGAGCTGATAAATAAACAAACAGCAGGTTAATACCTGCTGTTTGAGACTGTCGATAAACTTATTTTTAACCACAATCGCGAAAGGTTCGGAAAAGAAGGTTTTCCGAATTAAATAGGCGGGGTTAATCGCATTCACCCCGCCGAAAGTGCCGATTTTAGGGGGCTTTGAGGCCCCTTGCGCGAGAAATCGGCACTTTGTTCTTTATAAAAAAACAGACCTCAAAGTGCTGAAGGACGTTAGTCCGCCTTTGAGGTCGCGTGTCGATAACACTTTATCGACACGCTGAAACAGCAGGTTAATACCTGCTGTTTGTTTATTTGGCAATATATGCGTATCCGTATGCGTTGGGACCAACATGAGTGCCGATAACTGCACCTATGTTGACGATGTTTTCATCGGGGATATTAAAGCCCTCTTTTTCAAGAGCATCTTTAAGCATAAGAACATTTTCCTTATCGTAAGAATAAACAATGTAGATAGGGTATTCTGGATTGTGCGGTTTTTCAACGATAGTTTTCACAAGTGTGCCGATGCCCTTACGTCTGCCGATTGCCTTGGCATAGTTTTCCACAATACCGTGGTTATCAACATGGATGATAGGCTTGATATGTGCAACAGTGCCTACAGCGGCTGACGTACCCGATATTCTGCCGCCGCGACGGAGGTATTCGAGAGTGTCGAGGCAAGCGTATACGTTGAGGTTTTGTTTTATTTCTTCAAGGTTATTAAAGATTTCCTTTGCGGAAAGTCCTCTGTCACGCATTTTTACGGCTTCGCGAACGAGCAGCTGTTCGCCTACTGTTGCAGAAAGCGAGTCAACAAGATAGCAGTTGTCGTATTCGCACATGGATTTTGCAAGCATTGCACCCTGGAATGTGCCCGAAAGCTTTGACGATACAAATATGCCCACAACCTCGTCGCCTGCAGCCTTATACTCTTCAAAAAGATTGAGAAAATCTTCTGTAGTGGGCTGACTTGTTTTGGGGGATTCAGAGCTTTCGGTGAGCATTTTGTAAAACTCTTCTTTTGTAATATTTACGTTTTCCTTGTATTCGTTCTCGCCGAAAACTACAGAAAGCGGAACACATGTAATGTTCAAAGCCTTAATTTCTGCGGGTTCAAAGTCTGCAGAAGAACCTGTTATAATTCTTATCATGTTAAAATCTCCTTTATCATTTTACAGCACACTGTGTGCTGGTATATTTAACGGCGGAATTAACCGCCGATTAAATTCAGTTTTTGATGCCTTCAAAAAGGCAGTTCAATCCAAAGGTAAGCTTTTCTATTGCTTCGTCCTTTGACAATCCTCGGTTTACGGCATCGGCATTGAAGCCTCGAAGAAAGCACCAAAGGGAATAGGAAAGCATATCGGAATCAACATTTTTCAGCCTGCCTGTTTTTTTGCCAAAGTCAATAAGCTCTTCGATTTTGCTTTTCCACCATACAAAGTTTGATGCAGAATACGAATCAAATTCAAACATATACTGACTGAAACGATTTTTGATGTCATAGGTATTGACAAGCACATTTACGCAAACATCGCTAACGTAACCGAAAAAGTCTGCGTTTATATCCTTAGTTGAGGAAAAGCTTTCGTGCATGCCCTGTGCAGCACGGGTGTAGACTATTTCCAAAACCTCATCAATGTTGCGGAATCGGTTGTAAAAAACTCTGTTTGTAACTCCCAGCTCTTTTATGATACGGCGCACATTAATATCCTTGGTGCCGTCTTCGGTTGCTATACGCTCTGCCAGCAAAATTATTTCTTCGGAAATAGAGTCACAAATTAAATTGTCCATAAAATCACTTTTCCTTTCAGCACACTGTGTGCTGATGGTAAAATAACATAAATATTTCTTTTTGTCAAGTATTATTTGACAATATTAATTTGTAGTTTTATAATGGTATTTAAGTTGTAAATTGAGGTGAAACCATGCAGAGATACTTGTTTGTACATTTTAAAGAAAAAACAACACCTGACGGTGAGCAGGTTTATTTTGCCCTGTCAAAGGACGGATTTAACTGGGAAGAGGTAAATAATGGTGAGCCTGTCCTGTGGGCATATTACGGCGATAAGGGCGTAAGAGATTTTACCATTACAAGGTGCAATAATAAGTTTTATATAATAGCAACTGATTTGAGTTTATCTTACGGTATGCGCAATCAGTACAAGCACTCTTGGAAAGAAATCAGTGAAAACGGGTCTAAGTGCTTTTCCGTATGGGAAAGTGAAGACCTTGTTAATTGGTCAGAACAGAGACTTGTTAAAATCGGCGATGAGCATTTTGGCTGTTTGTGGGCACCCGATGTGATTTATGACAAAGAAAACGGTGATTATATACTTCATTGGTCATCAAGCCATGATTGCAATAATTTTGGTGACAAGGGTATTTACTACAGCCGTACAAAGGATTTTGAAAGCTTTACATATCCTAGCGTTTTACACCGTAGAGACGGCAGAGATATAATTGATTCTGCCATGTATGAAGAAGACGGTGTATATTATCTTTTTGTAAAGGACGGACATCCTACCAATATAGTACTGCTTAAGTCACCAAGTCCCGTTGGACCTTGGCAAAGGGTTGAAGCCTTTGACGAAAGCATGAAGGCTATTGAGGTTGGATTATACGAAGCTCCCACAGCTGTAAAGTTAGATGACGGACGCTGGGCACTCTTTTTGGATTATTACGGTCGCCCCGGAAAAGAACAGGGGTACATACCGTTTTTGAGTGATAATATAGCAAGTGGCGTATTTAAAAGAAGTGACGAAAGCTTTTCTTTCCCTTACGGATTTAAGCACGGCACAATTCTTGCCATAACGGAAGATGAATACGAACGAATGAAAAACCACGACTGGACGAATGTGAAAGATGGACGATAATTATGAATATAAGGGTTTTTGAATTATGGGAAAATGGTACTGCTATGACGTACTTTGAGCCCGATAAAAAGAAAAGCCGAGGCTGTGTTGTAATTTTCCCCGGTGGGGGTTATTGGGGCAGAGCCGAGCATGAGGGCAAAAGCTATGCCGAGTTTTTGAACAAAAACGGCATAAGTGCATTTGTGGTTGACTACCGTGTGCATCCGAACCGTTTCCCTTTGCCGCTTCTTGATGCAAGGCGTGCTGTAAGATATGTGCGCTACTTTGCGGACAAATTTGGGATTGATAAAGATAAAGTTGCCGTTATGGGGTCGTCTGCAGGAGGACATTTGGTAAGCATGCTTTGTACATACCGTGAAAAAATTGACGGTGAATGTATTGACGAGATTGATAACGAAAGCTTTTTGCCCAACAAACAGATTCTTTGTTATCCTGTTATAAATCTTTACGATGAAAAGGTTACACATATAGGCTCAGGTGACGCACTTATAGGCGATAGCCTTCAAAAGGGCGGAGATGTTATGCAGAGAATGAGGCTGAGTGCAAACCTTACTGCAGATGAAAAAACGCCCGAGGCATTTATGTGGCATACTTTTTCGGACGAGCTGGTTGATGTGCAGAATACTCTGCAGTATGCAACAAGGCTGAGGCAAGTTGGCGTATGTGCGGAGGTGCATGTGTATCCTCACGGCAGACACGGCTTAGGGCTGGCAAACGAAGCTAATAGGGTAGAGCCCCATGTGGCGGCTTGGGGTGAAGCATTAATAAAATGGATAAAGGACTACTTGGAGTGGTGACAAAATGAAATTTAACGAAATCAAAGACGGAATAAAAGACGGAGTACCCATAGCACTGGGCTATTTTGCAGTTTCGGTGGCATTTGGTGTATCGGCAGTGCAATCCGGTGTACCTGCCTGGGGTACAACGCTTATATCTCTCACAAACTTAACCAGCGCAGGTCAAAAAGCCGGGGTTGACGTCATGGCTGTAGGCGGCAGTTTACTCCTTATTGTGCTTACAACCCTTATTATCAATATGCGCTATTTTCTTATGGGTGTTTCAATGAGCCAAAAGGTAAGTAAAAAAATGCCCATGTGGCAACGCCTTTTGGTGGCTTTTGGCATAACAGACGAAATCTATGCTGTAAGCATGGGCAGAAAAACCCGCCTTACATCGGCATATATGGCAGGGCTTATTATTCCGCCGATTTTTGGCTGGACCGGCGGTACGCTTCTGGGTTCTGTGGCGACCAACTTTATGCCCGAAATTTTAGCCAGCGCAATGGGAATCGCGCTCTACGGTATGTTTATAGCTGTAATCGTACCGCCTGCAAAAGAAAACAGAAATGTACTTTTTGCCGTTATATTGGCAATCCTCTTGAGTATTGTATTTACGTACACACCTTTTCTTAAGGCTTTGTCCGAATGGGCAATAATTATTATAACGCTTGTTGTAAGCAGCATTGCGGCAACACTTTTCCCAGTGAAAGAAGGTGCAGATAATGAGTAATACATATGTGTTTTTATCCATTGCAGCTATGGCGCTGACAACATATCTTATCAGAATGCTGCCCATGGCAATTTTCCGCAAAAAGATACAAAACAGATGGATTAAGTCGTTTTTGTATTATGTTCCGTATGTGGTGCTCTCTGCGATGACTTTCCCTGCGATTTTTACATCGACAGGTTCTGTTGTAGGGGCAAGCTTAGGTTGTGCTGTTGCAATAATACTTGCGTATTTCAACAACGGACTTTTGACAGTTGCAATAGGTGCGGCATTAGCTGCATTTATAATTCAGTTTTTAGGAGTGTAAGTGATGAAAATTTTAATCATACGTCATGCCGACCCCGATTATTCCATTGATTCTTTAACCCCCAAGGGTTGGATTGAGGCAGAATATCTTAGCGAAAAGCTTGTGAAAATGGACATAGACGCCTTTTACACTTCGACGTTGGGCAGAGCCAAGGATACGGCTTCTTGTACGCTTAAAAAGCTCAATCGAGAGCCTGACGGCGTTTTTGAGTGGCTTAAGGAGTTCCCGCCTACGATTATGCGTCCCGATGCGGGAAAAGCCATTGCATGGGACTGGTTGCCCGCTGACTGGACAAAGGTTGACGAGTTTTACCACAAGGACAAGTGGGGCAGCATGCCCGTTATGGAAGACGGACGAGTAAGAGCCGAGTATGACAGGGTTGTTAAGGCGTTTGACAAACTGATTGCAAAGCACGGATATGTGCGTGAGGGCAATTACTATAAAGCCGAAACCCCCAACATGGACACCATTGCAATTTTTTGCCATTTTGGTTCGGGCTGTGTACTCCTTTCGCATTTGCTGGGGGTGTCGCCGATGGTTTTATGGCATGGCTTGTGTGCAGCTCCGTCTTCGGTGACTACTCTTACAACAGAAGAGCGTCGCGAGGGCGTGGCAAGCTTTAGGATGAACAGCTATGGCGACGTGTCGCATCTTTATGCAAAGGGTGAAGAGCCTGCATTTGCGGCTCGCTTTTGCGAAATGTTTACAAATACAGACGAAAGACACGATTAAAAAATGGGTTCACTAAAAGTGAACCCATTTAATTTTTTAGATGATGTTTTGTTCGCGCATCGACGAAAACCTACCGTTTGCAACAATTACATGGTCAAGCAAGCTAACCTCAATAGCATCCAGCATATCGCGCATGTTTTGTGTTAAAGCAATGTCGTCGGCAGAGGGGGTAAGCGTACCGCCCGGATGATTGTGTACAAGAACAACCCTTGCGGCGTTGTTTCTTAAGGCGCATTCGGCAACCTTGCGTGGCGAAACCTTAAACGAGTTAACCGTGCCCTCGCCAATGATTTCAAAATTTTTGACACGGTTTTGTGTATCAAGACACAACACGCAGAAAACCTCATTTGTACGGTGCCCGATTTTATCCGTAACATAAAACCCAACCTCTGTGCAGTTGTTCAATACCTTAACGCCGTTTGTGTGGCTTTGTATATAATAATTTGAAAACGCAGGTGTCATTTTTAAAAGAGCAACAGTATTTTCAGTAAGACCAAAATCAATCAAATCCTCATAGTTTGCTTCCAAAACACCATGAAAGCTGCCAAATCTTTCAATAAGCTTGTGCGCCAAAGGATTGGTATCTACACGAGACATTGAAAAATACAACAGCATCTCCAAAACCTCATGGGGTTCAAAGCTGTCAATGCCCTCTTTATAAAAACGTGCCCTCATTCTTTGTCTGTGTCCTTCTGCCATAATAAATCCCTCCACAAATCAATGTTATTATTATACTCAAAAAAACAAAATTCGTCAACACCGGAGGATAAAGGTTGTTGACCAAAAGCGGCTTAAAGTTTATAATAAATATAGAAAATTGTGATAGTAATGCAACTTTTTGGTATGTTGGTAAGTATTATATATAGGTGATAAATGTGATAATATTAAAAAAATGGCAAATTGCGCTTTTGTGTTTTATACTGAGCTTGTCAAGTGTAAGTATAAATGCACAAGAAATCGAGGAGGACGACGTGATAGTAAATTCTTATATGGAAAAAAGCAGGATACTGAATGTGCAGGTATCACAAAAACTTAAAAAAGAAAACTACGAGTACAATAAAAATCAGCAGTATAAGCCTACAGGGTTACTTGATTCGCAAAAGGGCAAGGTTTCTGAATACAAGCTGGGCACAGAGAAGGTCAAAAACGTCGGTTGCGGCGCAGTGGGAATATACAATGCGCTGTATCTTAAAGGCAATCGTAAGGATTTTGAGTACGTACTCTACAAATGCGAGGATATTACAATGTTAAAGGGCAAGTTTGGATGTAATTCGTACCGTTTAGGTGAGGTGTTGGAATATTTTGGCTACATGGTAAATGAAGATTTTAAATTTGCTCATAAATACGAGGATATAGACGCTATCCGTGATTACGGCAGGGTTTTTATTGCGGCTTTTTGGAACAAGGACAGTATTTTTGGTGGCGCACATATAATTGCACTGGAGGTAAAGGACGACGGAAAAGTGCGGGCATATAATTCCGGCAGACCTAATTACGCATCCTTTGACGAATTTAAGCAAGACAAGCTGACAGAAAATAAATTTATTGCTTTGTATGCTTTGAGATAAAATTTTTTGACAAAAAATGCAATTTGTCCGTTTATAGTTTATAAGGGGGAGATTTTGGTGAAAAGAATTATAAGTGTATTATTGAGTATTGTATTTGCACTTGGTGTATTTGCGCCATGCACTGTGCTGGCAAACGAAGAGGAAAAGCATGTAATCAAAGTTGGCATCAATGCAGAGTATGCTCCTTTTGAATATATGAAATATGAAAACCGCGATATATATGCAGGTTTGGATGTTGACCTCATGACCTTTGTGGGTATTGAGCTGGGTTATGATATTGAGTTTGTCAATATGGAATTTGACGCACTTTTTAATGCGGTTAATGAAGGCATAGTTGACTGTGCAATATCCACAATATCCTATACAGAGGAACGAGATGCCGTATTGGATTTTTGTGACCCGTATATGACTGCAAAGGTTGTATATGCAGAAAATGACGAAATCGAAGAAAGCGTTGAAAGCTATCACGTTGTTTTCAAAGAAGGTGCAGCAAGTGATGAAAATTCACTCTACCACAAGGTTAATGACACAATAAAAGAGTTTAAAGCAATGGGCATGGTTGACACACTCATTGAAAAGCACGACCTTACAGTATCCGATGATGATGCGTACGATGTCATACTCAATATAAATGAGGACGGCACAGTTGAATTGCCCGAAAAAGAACCTGTAACAATTATCCCCGAGGAGCCAAAATACAACGTAACACCATGGGCGGAAAATCACGTCAAACGTGCCCAAAGTCTCGGCTGGGTAAGGTGGGGCGATTTTACTACAAACATCACAAGAGGCGAATTTTGCAGTATTGTTAACCTGTTTTTATATAGCTGTGGTCTGGATGTAAATTTTTATTCAATGGATGTGCCTTTTACCGATATCGGCGAAGGCTATAGCGGAGAAACCTGGGCAATTAAATATTTATACTGCCTTGGTATTGTTGAAGGCAAGAGCGAAACCCTGTTTTGTCCGAATGACTTTTTAACACGTGAGGAAGCGGCAGTTATTTTTACACGAATAATTGATTGCTTGCGTGAACATGAAGTTGCCGATATTACAACCCTTGAAGAAGAGGACTGTTTGTATTCTGACTATAACGAAATATCTCCTTGGGCAACAGAGGCTGTTTATAATGTAAGAGACCTTGGTATTATGCAGGGCACAGACAAAGGCTTTGAACCCAAAAAGCAGCTTACATGCGAAGAAGCTGTTACAATGCTTATAAGACTTTACGACCATCGTTGGTCACTTGAGCCGACTATGTTTGCAGACAAGCTTAATTCGCTTATGCCCGAGGATGAAAACTATATGTTTTCTCCTTTATCTGTCAAAATGGCATTGATGCTTGCCGCAAACGGTGCGGATGATGAAACCGAGGACGAAATTTGCGATATATTTGATGAATACGGCGTAATTGCATACAATAAGACTGCCAAAAAAATGATAGAAAAATATTCTCAAGCGGATATATTGACACTTGATATTGCAAATTCTATCTGGGTTAACAAAAGCCAAACCACAGCAGGCTTTGCGGATGAATTTGAAAACACCGCAAAGGAGTTTTACAATGCAGATGTAGGCGAAGTTGATGGTTCCAATGCTGGTGAGACCATAAACGGTTGGGTGGATGAAAAAACCAACGGCAAAATCAAATCCATTGTGCCCGAGGATTACACAGACTTTTTTGCGGCTATTGTAAACGCAATTTATTTTAAGGGCGCATGGCAAATTGACTTCAGTGAGTCCCTTACAAAGATTGATAAATTTACCAATGCGGACGGTAGCGTGGTTGATACCCTTTTTATGAATCAGACAGGCTATTTTAACTACTACGATGACGGCGTAACAAAGGTAATTGAACTGCCTTACAAAAACACCTCTGTTTCAATAGATGAAGAAACAGGCATCATAAACCGCCAAGTATACGAGGATTTGGATATCTGCATGTATATCGTTATGAGCGAAAATGACATTAACCTTGAAGAAAAGCTTTTCGGTATACATAGCATATATGACTTTGACAGTGGCTTGGTAAAGCTTTCAATGCCCAAATTTGAGGTGGAATACACTGACTCCTTAAAGGACGAATTATCCCAATTAGGCTTTGAAAAGATTTTCGGCTTTGGATTTGATAAGGTGCTCAAAAACGAACCTTTGTTTGTGGACGACATCCTGCACAAAACCTACATAAAGGTTGACGAAAAGGGAACAGAAGCTGCAGCCGTAACCGCTGTTATGATGGCAGGTAGCGGCAAACCTCAGCAAATGCCCGAACCTATCGAGTTTAAAGCAGACAAGCCCTTTTACTTTGTAATCCGTGACAACAACTCAGGGGAAATCCTCTTTATGGGTCGATACGCTTATGCAAAATAATATGCGGAGGGATTAACGTGAAAAAGGCGATTAGTATAGCTTTGTGTGTTGCAATGCTTATGGGGCTAGTGTGTCCTATTACGGCGTTTGCAGGGGCAGACGATGTAATCAAAGTCGGCATCAATGCTGACTTTGCACCCTTTGAATACATTGAAGACGGAGATTTCAAAGGGATTGACGTTGACATAATCAAAGAAATTGCAGATGAGGCAGGCTATGAGAAAGTTGAGTTTGTCAACATGGATTTTTCGGAACTCTTTGAGGCTGTAAACGATGGCGTGGTTGACTGCGCCATTTCCACCATAACGTACACTGAGGAAAGAGAAACTGTGGTTGATTTTACCGAGCCTTATGCAGTTGCAAAGGTGAACTATGTCGAGAATGGAAAGGTTACAGAAAAAATTGAAAAGTACTGTATAATTTTCGAAAAAGGTGCTATGGATAACCCCAGAAGTAAATACGCCGATATTAACAAAGAGATTATATATTGGAATGAAATGGAAGGCGCAAAGGTTTTTGCGAAAGGCGAAAAGGGTATTAAAGTTGCCAAAGAAGGAACCGAGTATGATTTTGAATTTACTGTCAATGCAGACGGCGAAGTTCAGACCGGAGGAGAACAGCTTTCAGCTGTTAACAGCGTATACAGCGACTGGGCAAAGGACGATATAATAAAAGCCTTTGAAATTGGTTTGGTTCCGATTAAAGAAAACTACACCTGCAATATAACAAGAGGCGAATTTTGCAAGCTGCTTGGAATGTATTTTTTACAAAGCTGTGGTCTTAATGAGAGATATTGGGGGGAGAAAACTCCTTTTACCGACATTGACAATGGCGCCCCCGGAGAAAAAACAGCTATAGAATATTTATACAGTCTTGGTATTATCAACGGAAAAAGCGAAACGCTCTTTTGCTCCAATGATTACTTAACACGCGAGGAAGCGGCTGTTATTTTTACAAGAATAATTGACGCTTTCCGTAAATGGAAAATTGCAGATATTAATGCCAATGAAATGAAGGATTGGGCATATGCAGACCATGCGGATATTTCACCTTGGGCAAATGACGGTGTTTATACCGTTTCAAACCTTGGTATTATGCAGGGGACAGACAAAGGCTTTGAACCCAAAAGCAATTTAACTTACGAGCAGACAATTATAATGCTTTTGAGGCTTTTCGACATCCGCTGGGGTACAAATCCCTCTGGCTTTAGCGATAAAATTAATTCGTTTATGCCCGAAAATGAGAATTATGTGTTTTCGCCCTTGTCAATCAAAATGGCACTTAGTTTAGCGGCAAACGGTGCAGATGATGAAACACAGGATGAAATCTGTACGTTTTTCGGCAAAGATAACGTATCTTCGTATAACGAAGAAGTTAAAATGATGATAGAAAGGTATTCTGAAAGCGAATTTCTCTGCGCAAATATTGCAAATTCTCTTTGGGTCAACAAAAGCATAACCCATGCGGATTTTGAGGAGAAATTCAAAAAGAGCGCAGAAGAATTTTACCGCGCGGACCTATATGCGGTTGATGAAGCAGATGCCGTAGAAAGTGTAAATAATTGGGTGAGCGAAAAAACAAACGGAAAAATTGACTCCGTACTGCCTGAGAGTTATAACGATTTTTCTTTAGCACTTGTGAACACAATTTACTTTAACGGTAAATGGATGAATACATTTGATGAAGAAGCTACAAAACAGGGTGTGTTCACAAATGCAGACGGCACACAAACCGAAACCATGTTTATGAATCAGACCGAATATTTTAATTATTACAGCGATGGCGTTACAAAGATTGTTGAAATGCCTTATGAAACATATTTTGAAGACTCTGACACAGAGGACGACATTTACCTTGATCTTTCTGTAAGCATGTATCTTGTAATGAGCAATGAAGACATAAACGTAGCGGAAAAAATTTGGCGCGCCACACAAGGCAGTGATATGAGTTCAAGAAAAGTAAAGCTGTCGGTGCCAAAATTTGAAGTTGAATACAGTGATTCCTTTAAGGACGAATTGGTAGATTTGGGACTTAGTAAAACCTTTAGCTCAGAGTTTGACAGCATACTTGAAAACGAACCGCTGTTTGTGGATGATATACTCCACAAAACCTATATAAGGATTGACGAAGAAGGCACCGAAGCGGCAGCAGCTACAGCAGCCATATTTTTGGGAATAGGAATGCCCGAAAGACCTGCTGAGTTTGTGGCAGATAAACCCTTCTATTTTGTAATCCGTGACAACAACTCAGGGGAAATCCTCTTTATGGGTCGATACGCTTATGCTGAATAAACAAAAAGGTTGACAGGAAATTTTTCCTGTCAACCTTTTGTTACTGTATTATTCCGCCGCCTACGACAATATCGCCGTCATAGAGTACAACGGATTGACCTTTTGTGATTGCTCTTTGTGGGGCATCAAATACCACCTTAATTGTATCATGGTCTATTTGTGTTACTGTGGCAGGCTGTGCAGCATGGCGGTAGCGTACCTTTGCCGTAACACGCATGGGCTCTGCAATTTTGGCTACTGAAATAAGATTTATGTTTTTTGCAACAAGTGTATCGGTGAACAAGTCGTCGTTACTGCCCAGGATAACCTTGTTTTCCTCGGGGTCAACCTTTACCACATAAAGGGGAGACGTATATGCAATGCCCAAGCCCTTGCGCTGACCTACCGTATAACGGATAATGCCCTTGTGCTTGCCCAAATGTTTGCCGTCAACGGTTACAAAGTCACCCTCGGGGTAGCGTTTACCCTGTGTGCGTTCTATAAAGTCGTAATACATTTCGTTTTTTACAAAGCAAATGTCCTGGCTGTCGCCTTTGTCGGCATTGATAAAGCCTGCCTTTTCGGCAAGAGCACGAGTTTTGTCCTTGGTCATTTCACCTAAAGGGAAAAGCGCACGGGAGAGCTGAGTTTGTGTTAACGAATAGAGAACATAGCTTTGGTCCTTGGTTTCGTCAAGAGCCTTTTTTAATATATAGCGACCTATGTTTTCGTCATACTCAATCCTTGCGTAATGCCCCGTGGCAACCTTATCGCAGCCCATGCGAGCACCCTCATCAAAAAGACGCTCAAATTTCATATGACGGTTGCAGTCTATGCAAGGGTTGGGGGTTGCGCCGTTTTCGTAAGCCGATATAAATTTATCAATAACGTTTTCGCGAAAACCCTCGCTCATATTAACCACGCTAAAGGGGATTGAAAGCTTGTCTGCAACAGCCTGAGCGTCCTCAATATCGCGCTTTGTACAGCAGGCGGGCTCACTATCGCCGTCAAAAAGCTTCATAAGTATGCCTTGGCAGTCATAGTTTTTATTTTTCATAATTAGTGCCACAACGGAGGAATCAACCCCGCCACTCATGGCTATAAGTATTTTCATATAGTTCACGCTCCAAATAAGTTTGATTAGGTAATTGTTAACCACAATCCCTCCGTCAGCCTCTCTTTACACAAGGGAGGCTGTGTTGTGGGTTGTAGTTTCCATCGTTTTGCATTTTGCATTATCGTAACACATCGCCGCGATGTGTTACGATTTTATACCCTGCGTTCTCAACTCTCTTTTCGAGACACACCCTGCACTCAGCCGCTTCGTCACCTGTGCAAATTTTGTTTTCGTACAAATCGTAAAGCTTTCGCACCCTTACGGGGGAAAGGTTAGGCATGACAACATTTGCGCCTGCTTTAAGCCCAAGCTCTCTGCCTTGGGGATGGATTGAGCCAAGTGCCGTTGTTGCAGGAAGCAGTGCATGGGGGAACATAATGCGGAGTATAGCAATCAGCCTCAGCGTCAATTCAAGCGTACCGCTTGGCTTATCAAAAAAAGGTGTTTCCTTATGGGTTATATACGGCCCTATACCTATCATATCGGGAGAAAGCTCCTGGAGAAATCTTAAGTCACTAACCAAGTTTTCCGCTGTCTGATAGGGAGACCCCACCATGAATCCGCTACCGACCTGATAGCCGATTTCTTTTAAATCAAAGAGGCATCTTTTGCGATTGGAGCTTAGCATGTTATCGGGATGAAGCAAAGAATAATGATTGCTGTCAGCAGTTTCGTGACGTAAAAGATAACGGTTTGCGCCTGCTTCAAAATATGCTTTATAGCCCTCCTTTGATTTTTCGCCTATAGATAGCGTTATTGCACAGTCGGGATATTTCTCGCGGATTGCAGACACTATATCACAAACCTTATCATCCGTGAAAAACGGGTCTTCTCCGCCTTGCAAAACAAAGGTGCGAAAGCCTAATCGGTAGCCCTCTTCGCAACAGGAGAGGATTTCCTCTTTTGTTAAGCGGTAGCGGATGGCGTTGGTATTACCCGCACGAATACCGCAGTAATAACAGTTGTTTTTGCAGTGGTTTGTAAACTCAATAAGCCCGCGGATATACACATCGGTGCCGTAATTTTCACGGCGGATGCGGTCAGCTGCGGCAAATAAATCCAAATCATATTTACTTGTGCTGATAAGATGTACCAAATCGGTATCTTTTAAATCCAAAATATTCATAAAACACCTCTATTAAGGGTTGAATTCGAAATCGCTTTATTATATAATAATTTTAACATAGATAATATTTTTAGTAAAGAGGAGAAAAGCGGAAAATGAAAAAACGGATTTTGGCACTAATGGTGGCAGGCGCAATGACTGCAACGCCTTTTATGTCATCTGCGGAAGATTATGCAAATTGCTCGCTTTCTGTTACGGGCGATACGATAGAGGCTGATTTTCACGTGGAAAGTGATGAAGACGGGTTAGTTGCATCGTTATTGGTTATGGATGACGAAAACAATATTCACGGTATTGTAACGAAAATATTTAACGGAAGAGATTTATCGCAATTTACTCTTGATACGGATTTAAACTTGACGGAAGGATTCAGCATTAAGGCAATGCTGTGGGACAAAAATATGAAACCTTTGATGTATGACAAAGCAATTGTTTACGATAAAAACGACGGCACGGGCTTTATTGCCATGGATTCTGTGACGCTTGATGACGGCATGTTCAAAACAAGCCAGGAGCTTGGCTTGGAATACGTACTTGACATGGATGTTGACCGTCTTCTTGCGCCGAGCTTTGAAATGGCAGGTCTTCCGACGCCTAACGGTGCAGAGCGTTACGGCGGATGGGAAAGAAAGGGTGCAAGCAACTGGGGCTGGAGTGCGGATACTTTTACATTAGCAGGTCACACACTCGGTCACTGGATGAGTGCGGCAGCGGTTATGTATTCTGCTACGGGCAACGAGGAAATCAAGGAAAAGCTTGATTATGCGGTGGAACAGCTCGGATATATCCAGACTACTACAAAGTCGGGCTATATAGGCGGTTGCAGCGAGGAGACTTTTACAAAGTGCTTTGACGGCGATACAAGTTGGGCAAACAATTACTGGGTTCCTTGGTACGGTATACATAAAATTTATCAGGGGCTTATTGATGCGTACGAGTTTACGGGCAATACAGAGGCATTGAATGTTTGCGTTAACTTTGCTGACTGGGCTATGGACGGTTTGAACCGCATGACAGACGCGCAGGTTCAAAGCATGCTCGACGTTGAATACGGCGGCATGAACGATGTTTTTGCCCAAGCTTATGAGCTTACAGGCAGAGAAGAATATCTTGTTACCGCAAAAAGATTTACCCATGACAAGATTCTTACCCCTCTCGAAAATCAGCAGGATGAACTTACAGGTTTGCATGCCAATACACAGATACCCAAAATCATCGGTGCAGCTGAAATTTTTGAACAGGACAGCGAAAAGTATCAGTCCTACGGAAAAGGCGCAAAATATTTTTGGGAAACAGTTGTAAATAACCGTTCGTTTGTAATTGGCGGTAACAGTGTGAGCGAGCATTTTGAAGCATTGGGTCTTGAATCGTTGCATCACAAAACAAGCGAAAGCTGTAACACATATAACATGTTAAAACTTACCGAGCACCTTTACAAGTGGGAGCAGGACAGCGAATACATGGACTACTATGAACAAGCGTTGTACAACCATATTCTAGGTACTCAGGACCCCCTCACAGGCAACAAGATGTACTTTGTATCGCTTCTTCAAGGGCACTACCGTATTTACGGCACAAAGTATGATTCCTTCTGGTGCTGCACGGGTACAGGCATGGAAAACCCCGGCAGATATTCAAAGTGTATCTATTACAAAGACGGCGACAGCATGTATGTAAACCTTTATATCCCTTCAACAGTAAAGTGGGAAGAAAAGGGACTTACACTTTCTCAAAAAACAAACTATCCTTATGAAGATACTGTACGCATAGAGGTTACTGACGGCGAAGGTGACGCAACCTTAAAGTTCCGTGTTCCTGCTTGGGCAAAGAATGGCGCCACAGCAACCTATAACGGACAAACTTATACAAAGGATAGTGCCGGTTATCTCGAAATTGCAGGCAGTTTCAAAAAAGGTGACGTGATTGAGCTTACCATACCTATGGAGCTTGAAATTTATAATTCAAGAAGTGCAGACCAGGTTGTATTCACATATGGTCCTGTTGTGCTTGCAGCACCTTTGGGCACAGATAATTTTCCCAACGATACAGTCGAAAACGAAACAGGTCTCGACACTACAACAACAGACGTGCCCTATATTATTTACGACGGCGACGATATAAACGAGCTTGTGACAATGGTTGACAGAGCTACTCTTACATTTAAGCTTAACAGTGAGTTTATGAGCGAGGGTGAGGACGTAACCTTGAAGCCTTTCTACGAAATCCACCACGAGTTCCACAACGTTTACTGGAACATGAACATGGCGGGAGATTTGTTCTTAAAGAGGCTTAATAACGTAACGATTGACCAGGTACAGCCCGACGGTCAGCAGGATGAATTAGGTCATGACCTCAACACAAACTGCACAGGCTACCATAACGGCTCTTTCTCCTCGGGAGGAAACAACTATATGTGGCGTGACGCGTGGGGTGCTGAGGACAGTTATTTCTCCTATATGTTAGGCGTTGACGGTGATGCAAAAAATTACCTTTGTGTTGCATACTGGGGCAGTGACGTACCCTTTAATAGCGGCGGTGTGACATATACACGTGACTTCTCAATCTATGTGGATGATACCAAGGTGGGCAGTCAGGTTATCAACAACAACAAACCCGGCAGTCCCTACTATTGCTATTACGAAATCCCCGAAGAGGTAACACAAGGCAAAGAAGCCGTAACCGTTAAATGGAAGGTTAACGGTGCAAACTGCTGTGCAGGCGGTGTGCTTGAGGCGAGAATAGTTAGTGAAATAATAGAACAGTAAACATAAAAACACCATTGGATGATTCCAATGGTGTTTTGTCACAATATTTCAGTTATGTTATGTTTATGTTACAATATATTCTGCTGTTTTGACTTTAATTACACAAAATAGTATAATAAAGCCATAAACAAAGGAGGAATTTTAAATGAAAAGAATATTTAGTTTAGCATTGGTACTGGTTATGGCGTTTTCATTTTTGGGCGTAGTGACTGCAAGTGCAGAAGATGTGGTAATAACAGTCATTGTTGACGGAGCAGCAGTTAATTTTGATGTTCCGCCCCAGATTATCAACGACAGAACAATGGTGCCCGTGAGAGCGATTTTTGAAGCACTCGGTGCATCAGTTGAGTGGAATAACGAAACAAGAACCGTTACAGCCGCAAAAGGCGAAACAGTTGTTGCTCTTGTAATTGACAGCAACGTTATAAAGGTAAACGATACAGAAAAAACGATTGATGTTCCGGCTCAGATTGTAAATGAAAGAACATTTGTACCCGTGAGAGCGATAAGTGAAGCTTTTGAATGCACGGTTGAATGGAATCAGGAAACTTATACTGTTACAATAACAAGTGCAGAAACCGAAGAGGTAACAGAAATACTTATTGACTTTACAGCCGACGACGGCACAATGAGTTCTCTGCAGTATCAGATGAGATATGGTTTTGAACAAGTTTATCTTCCGGGTACAGTTTATGCTAATACTGAATTACTCGCAGAGCTTATAAAGGACGACCCGGAACAGCTTGTTGCGATTATTGATGACCAGGTTTGGGGTGCATATAGAGATTCTCTTCTTGTAACCTACATGATTGAAAGTGAAGAAGAATTTGTAATTGAAACAGAAGACGATTTATATAGTATTCTTAATGAGCTGTCAGATAAATATTATCTTCGTGCATACCAGGCATATACTGCCGAATATTTAATGCTTGATGATACAAAATATTGCTTAGTGCTTTGTATGAACGAGGTTACAGACTATCTCATGTTAGACGAGCTTTCAAAAATGCTTTTAAGCTCTAATGTAGCAATCGTGTATGACGACGCTACAGGCGAGTTCAGTTATTTTACTTTGGAAAGAAGCCTTGATGATATGTACATGCTTTGCTCAATTAATGCAGAAGGTACACATCGCAATTACGGTGTTGTTGAAAATGATGTTGATGCTTTCATTGAAGCAGTTACAAGACTGGTTACAGAATAAGTAAAAAACCCGACGGACATTCCGTCGGGTTTTTGTGTGGGGAAATGAGTTGAAAAATATACTCTGTTATGATATAATAACTCTGATTGCAGTACAATTAAAATCGTCGATATAAATCTCTTGCGAGATTTTCGATATGTGCAAATGCACTCGATATGCCATATGGCTCGATATGTTGCCTGCGGCAACGAGAATAATATAAAGGCGGTAATTACGATTAAACTTATAATAGCAGAAAAACCCTCTCTTGCACGAAACATTGCGGCGGGTATAGGAAACATGAAAAGAGCCGACGGCTATATGCAGGGCGGAGAATATATAATTACATGGGTTTTCGGTCATTTGTTTTCGCTTCGCGATATTGACTACTACAGCCCCAATCCCGACGGAACCACTCGCTGGACAACAAAAAACATACCGTGTTTTCCGAGTGAGTTTTTGTTTGAGCTGAAAAAAGACCCTGTCACAAAAAAGGTTGACAGCGGGGTAGAAAAACAGTTTGAAATAATAAGGTCACTTATCTCTCGTGATGATGTTGACATGATAATCAACGCAGGGGACGCGGACCGTGAGGGTGAAATCATCGTACGTACCTGTGTGTACGAGGCAAAGGCAGGCGGCAAGCCATTCAAGAGACTGTGGCTTCCCGACCAAACGCCCGAGACAATACGTGCGGCACTTATTGACATGAAAGACGAAACCGATTACGAAAATTTAGCCAACGAAGGCTACGCAAGAACATATATAGACTGGCTTTACGGTGTTAATCTGACAAGGTTTGCAACCCTTAAGAACGGCAAACTCCTCCGAGTAGGGCGAGTTATTGTGCCGATTGTAAAGGCAATTTATGACCGTGATATGGCAATAAAAAACTTTGTACCCGATATTTATTATGCCTGCATCAGCAAAGAAAAAACAAACGGTGAGGAGATTGAACTTACAAGTCGTGAGCAGTTTGACAAAAATGAGTTTTTGAAGGCACAGGAGCTTTGTGATAAGTACAATGCCTCAACTGCACGCGTTATTGAAAAGAAAAAGAAAAAGGATGCCTTAAAGCCCGGCAAGCTTTATTCCTTGACAAAGCTGCAGAATGTTTTGGGTAAAAAATATAAAATGAGCATGGAAAAAAGCCTCAAGATTGTACAGGATTTGTACGAGAGGGGTTTTGTGACGTATCCGAGAACAAACTCGGAATACCTTGCCACTGCCGAAAAAGGCAAAATCAAAGCAATACTCGAAGCTGTAGGCAAGATTGGCTATCCCGTAAAATTTAAAGACGGGAAAAATATATTTGACGACTCCAAGATTGAATCCCACTCGGCACTTACACCTACATACAAAATACCCAAGAAAACCGAGCTTTCAGAAGAAGAGTTTATTGTGTATTCAACTATTATGCGCAGGTTTGTGGCTGTTTTCTGCAGTGAGGACTGCGTGGTAGAAAAAACAGAGATTAAAATTGATGTTGGAGGTTACGAGGAATTCACTTTAAAGGGTAATGTGATTGTTGAACCCGGCTGGACAAAATATGATGATTATTCCAAAAAGGACAAAATCCTTCCCAAGCTTGAAAAGGGCGATATAGTCAATACAAACTTTAAGCCTTCTGAGAAAGAAACCCAGCCGCCTAAGCATTATACAATAGAAACTCTCAACAACTACCTCAAAAATCCGTTCCGTGAGGACAAGAAAAAGCTTGATGAAGAAAATGACGAAGAGGAATACAAGGCAATTTTTGAAGGCTTGGAGCTTGGTACCGAGGCAACAAGAACAGGCATAATCGACAATGCGAAAAAAAGCGGATATATAGAGCTTAAAAAAGATGTTTACAAAATTTTGCCCGACGGGATTAATCTTATCGAAGCTCTCAAGCGAATGAACATAAGCATGGATAAGTACAAAACGGCAGAAGTGGGCAAAGCACTAAAAAAAGTGTTCCGCGGAGAATATACGATAAATGACAGCATCGAAATCGCCAAAAGAGAAATCGCAGAGGTATTTATTAAGAGAGAAACTACTCCCGAAACCGATACCGATGACGGATTTTTCGGTGATGAGGCAGGCAAGTGCCCCTTGTGCGGTGAAACGGTAAGGCGTACAAGCTTTGGCTATGGCTGCTCGGGCTACCGCGAAAAGGGCTGTAAATTTTCTCTAAACAGCGTTATTTGTAGGAGGGTTATTTCACTTCAAAACGTGAAACACCTCTTAGAAACAGGCAGAACCTATAAAATTGAAGGCTTTGTATCACCCAAGAACGGCAAAGAGTTTTCGGCTTATTTAAAGCTGGATAACGGAAAAGCGGTATTTGATTTTACAAACTGAAAATAGTTTGTGGTTGTAAACTTGGGATTGTCGAATTAGAGTAAAGCCTCCCTTGTGTAAAGGGAGGTGGCTCGAAGAGCCGGAGGGATTGTAAATGGATAGAAAGCACAACAGTCAAATAGTTCCATTTGCAAAGGAACTTAGGAAAAATATGACAAAAGAAGAAAAACACCTTTGGTATGATTTCTTAAGAAGTTATCCTATAAAGTTTACAAGGCAAAAAGTGTTGGGAAAATATATTGCAGATTTTTATTGTGCAAAGGCTAATATAGTTATCGAGTTGGATGGCTCTCAGCACTATGAGGATGAAGGTCTTGTGAATGATGAAAAGAGAACTGCGTATTTAGAGCAATACGGAATAACCGTAATAAGAATATCAAATCTTGATGTTTTGAAAAACTTTGAGGGAGTTTGTATGTATATTGATAATGCGGTGAAACAATCCCTCAGTCAGCTACGCTGACAGCTCCCTTTACACAAGGGAGCCTTATATAAATTTGAATTTGTGGGGGGGAATTAAGTGAAAACTTATACAATTTGCGGTAGCATGCGATTTGAAAAAGAAATGCAAAAGATTGCTTATACTCTTGAAGCTTGTAATGGTTACAATATCTTACAGTGTGTTTATTGCGAGGAAAATGCTATCCCTACAGAGGAAGAACTTTTACGACTTGCAGAAGCACATTATAAAAAGATCGACTTAAGTGACGGCATATATGTAGTAAATATTGGTGGTTATATTGGGGAATCGGTAAAAAAGAAATTGAGTATGCAGAAAAACATGATAAAGAAGTCGTGTATCATTACAATCAATAGCTTAAAGCTCGATAACGGAAAAGCGGTATTTGATTTTACAAACTGAAAGGATGATAAAAATGAACGAAATTATTAATGCGATGATTGAAAGACGTAGCTGCAAAAATTACAAAAGCGACATGATTCCCAAGGAAACCATTGAAAAGGTTATCACAGCAGGACTTTGGGCGGCAAACGGCAGAGGCTTGCAGACGCCTGTTATTATTGCCGTGACAGATAAGGAAACAAGAGATAAATTATCAAAGCTCAACGCGGCTGTAATGGGTGCGGAAAGTGATCCGTTTTACAATGCGCCTGTTGTACTCGTAGTGCTTGCACCCACGCTGCATCCCAACCGCGTTTATGACGGCAGCCTCGTTATGGGCAACATGATGCTTGCGGCTCATTCCATGGGCATAGGCAGCTGCTGGATACATAGAGCAAAAGAGGTTATGGAAACAGAGGAAGGCAAGGCAATCCTTGAAGCTGTCGGCTTAGAGGGCGAATGGGAAGGTATAGGCAACTGCGTATTGGGCTTTCCTGAAGGTGCATTAAAAGAGGCACAGCCGAGAAAAGACAACAGAGTATATTGGATGGAATAACACAAAAAAAGGCGTTGCACATGCAACGCCTTTGAGGTCTGTTTTTTACGAGGAACAAAGTGCCGATTTCTCGTGCAAGGAATCGACCGGAGGGGACTGTCCCGAAAAAAGGCTCGCAAGTCTTCCTTGGCTTGTCGTCTCCCGACAACGCCAAGCGGGACTGTCCCCAACGGTAGATGATAATTAATCGGTCGCCCCCTAAAATCGGCACTTTCGGAAGCCAAAATGCGATTAAGTCTGCCGATTACATTCGGGGAACCTTCTTCCCCGAACCCTTCGCGATTATGCAAAAAACAATGTTTTTCTACAGCCTGCATCAAAAAAGGCGTTGCACATGCAACGCCTTTTTTGATAAATAATTAGTTTTTATTTAATGAATTCTGTACGTTTTCGGAATCTTTTCCGATAGTTGCTTTGAGAACAAAGAGCGTGCCAAGCGTAAGTACAACGCCAACAGGAAGAAGAATCCAAGCATTTTGTACAAATGCCGCAAGAATGTAGCAAACAAAGCTGATTACCGCTACGGTAATTGCATAGGGAAGCTGTGTTGATACATGATTGAGGTGATTGGAACGGCTGCCTGCCGATGCCATAATTGTTGTATCGGAAATAGGTGAGCAGTGGTCACCGCAAACAGCACCTGCAAGACATGCGCTCATACCGATGATGAGAAGTTCACCCGGTTCAAAGATTGCTGTAACAATGGGAATAAGAATACCAAAAGTACCCCAGGATGTACCTGTAGAGAATGAAAGCACACATGCAACAAGGAAGATTATTGCAGGCAAGAAGTTTGCCAAGCCTGCTGCAGCACTATCCATAAGAGCCGCTACAAAATACTTTGCACCGAGAAGGTCGGTTGTATTTTTGAGTGCTGTTGCAAATGTAAGAATCAAGATTGCGGGTACCATTGCGATAAAGCCCTTGGGAATACATTCCATAGCTTCCTTGAATGTAACAAGACGTCGTGCCATAAGGTAGATAATTGTAACAATAAGAGCAACCAAAGCGCCCCAGGGAAGACCAACAGTTGCGTCCGTGTTACCAAAAGCTATGATGAAGTCGCTGCCATCAAAGAATCCGCCTACATAAACAAGACCAATTACGCAGATTGCAACAAGCACCAAAATGGGGAGTACAAGGTCAATAACTCTGCCACGGGGATTTTCGGTTTCTTTTTCAACAGCCTGCTCTTCCTTGCCTGATGTGAACAGGTCGCCTTTAAACTTTGCATTGTATTCATGAAGCTTCATAGGACCGTAGTCAAAGTTCATAACTGCAATTGCTATAACAAATACAAGTGTAAGAAGCGAATAGAAGTTGTAGGGGATAGCACGAACAAAAAGCTCGATGCCCGAATAACCTGTGTCTTTAGCAAATTCGCTTACTGCTGCTGCCCAGCTAGATACGGGAGCAATCATACAAACAGGAGCCGCTGTCGCATCGATGATATACGCAAGCTTAGCTCTCGAAATCTTGTGGCGGTCTGTAACGGGAAGCATAACCGAACCAACAGTAAGACAGTTGAAGTAGTCATCAATGAAGATAAGTACGCCGAGTACAAAGGATGCAAGCATTGCGCCTGTGCGACTCTTGATGTGTGTTTCAGCCCATCTGCCGAATGCAGCACTACCGCCGGCTTTGTTAACAAGAGCTACCATTATACCCAAAATTACAAGGAATATAAAAATACCTGCTGTGCCGCTTGTTGCTGCAATAAGACCATCATTTACAACGCGGTCAAGCGCTGTAACAGGATGCCAGTTGGATGCCAAAAGACCACCTAAAACAATACCGATAAAGAGGGAAGAATAAACCTCTTTTGTGATAAGAGCAAGTGCAATTGCAACCAAGGGAGGCAAAAGTGCCAAAATGGTTGAATAGTAACTGCTGTCGGGTGCAACCTTGCCTGTACCCGTGCAGGTTTCGCAGTTAGTTTTTTCGGGACTAACTGTTTCATCAGTTTCGTAAAGCTGTGTAACTTTAACGACCCCTTCACCTTCGCAAGATTCACAATCTTTGTTTGTGCCGTCACACTTTGCGCAGGGAATAGTGTGAATGTAACCGTAACTTTCGCAGTCTGCACAATCAACCAGTACATCTGTGGGTTCTACAAGCA
>CAZNIC010000011.1:0-37744 GCA_964572985.1 uncultured Oscillospiraceae bacterium | reverse complement strand
ACTTAGGCATACTCGCATCAACTCCTAAAAAGTATCAATCAAGCGGTTTGTATTCGGTTACTGCCTTTAGGTAGGCTTCGGGATTGCCGTTGAGTATCAGATCAGCGTATGCAATCGGGTCATTGTAGATGAGATAATCAAGCTCCGACCGCTGATACATATTGTCTGCCACTTCATTTTCGACGGCAACGGTATCAATGGCAATCATGGTGCCGTCTGAAAACTTCAGCTCCACGTAGACCGTATCAAAGTTAAACTCGCATGATAATAGTCGCTTCATAGTATATCCTCCGTGATTTCAAGTTTTGAGATAGAAAAAGAACGATGCTAAGTCTTTCGACTCGACATCGTTCTTTTCGTAGCTGTTTTCCAATCCTGTAAGACAGATGCCGTAAAATTATGTTTTTTACGGAATTACTGTCTTATCAGCACACGGGAAAAGTCCACCTTTTTTAGTGCAGAATGTAGAATTAACACCTCATCCGACGGCTAACGCCGTCACCTTCTCCTCAAGGAGAAGGCTCAACAATGAAGAAAGCCTCCACGAATGTGGAGGCTTTTTTTCATTGCATTGATTAACCAATGTTGAACTTCTTCTTGAACTTTTCTACACGACCGCCTGTATCAACAAGCTTCTGCTTACCTGTGTAGAAGGGGTGGCACTTGGAGCAAATTTCAACGTTGATTGTTTCCTTAACGGAACCTGTTTCAAAAACTGCACCACAAGCACACTTGATAACTGCAGGACCATAGTTGGGATGGATACCTTCTCTCACTACGTTCACCTCTTTCAAAGATTTGTGTATATAAATAATTATAATCTATTACAGACAACGATGATTATAACATAGTAAAAAAAAGATTGCAAGAGTTTTTTTAAAAAAATTTGGGAATTTAAGAGGTGAATATGTGGTAGGGGAATTTTTTGGGGACGAAATGAAACTATGGTTTATGGTATGGTCTGTGTGAGGGGAGGAGATAGGATTACTGACAAGCAGAAAAAATTTGCTGACGCATATATAAGAGAGCCTAATGCAACCAAGGCGTATATGGAGGCTTACGGTGTCGAAAACAGGAGTGTTGCGAGCAAAAAGGCCAGTGCACTCAAGAAAAACCCCGTGGTGAGCGAGTATATAAAAAACGCTCTTAGTGAGGCAAGCGAGAGCGCAAAGGTTGATGCAGAGAAGGTGCTGGAGCTTTTGGCTGACATTGCTTTTACGTCGCCTGCAGCCTTTGCACGGATAATTGACGACGGCGGTAAGCAAAAAATTGTGTGGAAGGATATTGCACGTTTGCCCGACGAGGTTAAAAATGCTATTGCGACGGTTAAGAATACTCCCGGGGGGATACTTGTTGAGACATTGGACCGAATGAAAGCCATTGATTTGTTGATGAAGTATATGGGGCTTGATAAATCGGGAGATGGCGGAGTGGTTTTTGAGGGAGAAAAAGAGTTGGAGTAAAGATGATGCAGAGTGCGGAATGTGATGCTTGATTGGGAGGAGTCTGTTTGACAAAGAGGATTTATCTGCCTGAGGTTGTGGGACGAGGGTATAAGGAGTTTTGGAATTTTAAGGGAAGATACCGTGTTGTGAAGGGGTCGAGAGCAAGCAAAAAGAGCAAGACTGCGGCATTGTGGTTTATATATAACATGATGAAATATAAGGATGCGAATTTGCTTGTTGTGAGAAAAACCTACAGGACGCTTAAGAATTCGTGTTTTGAAGAGCTTAGGTGGGCGATAAAAAGGCTCGGGGTATCAAAATACTGGCTCGTGAAGGAAGCACCGATGGAGATGATTTATCTGCCCACGGGACAGAAGATATATTTTTACGGTCTCGATGACCCGATGAAGATTACGAGTATAACCGTTGGGGTTGGGGTGCTCAATTGGATGTGGATTGAAGAGGCGTACGAGGTTAAGGACGAGACGGATTTTGATATGCTTGATGAATCCATAAGAGGCGAAACGGAAAGCGGACTTTTTAAGCAGATTACTCTGACGTTTAACCCGTGGAACGAAAGGCACTGGCTGAAGAAGAGATTTTTTGACACAGAAAGTGAAGATGTGCTGGCTATGACTACAAATTACACCATAAATGAGTTTTTGGACGACGCTGACAGGCGGATGTTTGAGAAAATGAAAGAAAATAATCCGTCGAGATATCTTGTTGCGGGGCTCGGGAACTGGGGTGTCAGTGAGGGGTGTGTTTACACCAACTGGAGAGAAGAGGACTTTTGCACGACGGATATCTTGAGGAAAAGCTCGGCTCGGGCGGTTTTTGGATTGGATTTTGGATATGTGAACGACCCGACGGCACTTTTTTGCGGTGTGGTTGACAATGAGGAAAAGAAGCTTTTTGTGTTTGATGAAATGTATGAGAAAAACCTCTCCAACGAGATGATTTTTGAAAAAATATGCCGTAAGGGATACGGGAAGGAAAGGATATGCGCCGACAGCAGTGAGCCTAAGAGCATTGACAGGTTAAAGTCCCTCGGACTTGAGAGGATAAGAAAGGCAAAGAAAGGGCCTGACAGCGTGAGGTACGGGATTGATGTGATAGGCGGATACGAGATTGTTGTACATCCGAGGTGCGTCAGCTTTATTACGGAGATAGAAAACTACGTGTGGGAATCGGATGAGAGCGGAAACAAGCTCAACAGACCCAAGGATGAGTTTAATCATCTGATGGATGCGATGAGGTATGCCATGGAGAGCGTGGGAGAAGAGGAGAGTTTTTCTTTCTGAAGGAAGTGTTGTTATGGGAAATATAAGAGAGTGGAGCAATATTTTGGACTTGCTTTACAGTGCGGAGTTTTTTTCGGCAGTAATTTACGGCGATGAGGCAGAATGGTATGAAGAAGACGGAGAGCACAATGGCAAAGACTGGGCAAAGACGAGGAAAAGTGCACGCGAAGAGGACCGTGCGGGTGAAGGGGTAAATAATCAAAGGTACTCTTATGTGAGGACGGATACGCTATATGAGCGTATTGCAGGGCTTGTTGAAAGGGAAAACTACACGGCGTATGAAGAGTGCGTCATATATGAGCCTTTTTGGAGAGACAACATCCGGACGGAGTTTGTTGAAAGAAAAATAATGCACGGGGATGATGGAGAAGGTTTTGAAAATAAAGAAAGCATTTTTAAAGACGATGGCGTTATGAGCGTGTCGGAAGAATACCGAAATGAAGACATGAACCCTATTGACAGTATAAAGATTGCGGGAAAAAGCAAGAGAGACAGAATACTGAATGTCGGGGGATATGATTACGTACAGAGGTCAGGAAATGTAAAAATTGAGGTTACAAACAACAATACAATTGAAAAGGAAAGCGATATTGAGAGTATTTCGGACATGCTGACGGAGAGGCTGTACGAAATGATGGTACGCGGTTCAGACGGGTTGTATTGAATGAAAGGTGGATATGTGTGAGTATCTGGAAGAGTGTGACAGAGGCGGTTATTGAAAAGCTCGCCCGTGACGGCGCGACAATGAACGAGAAGGAGTTTTTTGAAGCGGAGATTGCCATGTGGAAAAAGGACGACAGGCGCAAAAGCATGATTGACGGGGAGAGATATTTTAAGGGCGAGCACGATATTTTGAAGAGAGAGCGCACGGCAATAGGTCGCGACGGAAGGCTTAAGAGGATAGAGAATCTTCCGAATAATAGAATCGTGGACAACCAGTATCAGAGAATGGTTAATCAGAAGGTGAATTATCTTTTGGGAAGAGATGCGGTTATTGACGGTGAAAATGAGGCGTACATAAAGCTTTTGGAGAAAAATCTGGGACGGGATTTTCAGAGGATTATGAAATGTATGCTCCGTGATGCGGTAAATATGGGGCTGGGCTGGTTGTATGTGTACACGGATGAAAAAGAAAAACTGAGATTTAAGAGAATACCTGCTTATGAGATGATTGCATACTGGAAGGATGGCGAGCATACGGAGCTGGAAAAGGCACTAAGACTGTACACTGTGGAGGGGTACAGAGGAAAAGAATACTGTGTGCGTGAAATGGCGGAATTGTATTCGAAGGGGAAGGTAGAAACCTTTGAGCTTTGTGACGGTGTGCTTTGTAAAATAGGTGAGAGCGGATATTTTACACAGGAGGAAATACCGCTTGTTGCTTTTAAGTATAACGAAAAGGAAATGCCCTTGATTACAAGGGTGAAGAGCCTTCAGGATGCTTTGAACAGGACGTTGTCGGATTTTGAAAATAATATGCAGGAGGATGCGAGAAACACTATTCTTGTGCTGCAGAATTATGACGGAACGGATTTGGGAGAGTTCAGGCAGAATTTGGCGACATACGGTGCTGTAAAGGTTAAGACCGTTGACGGTGCAGCGGGCGATATAAAGACGCTGGACACTCAGTTTGACAGCGAAAACTATGCTGTGATGGCAAGCCTTTTGAAGAGTGCTATTGTTGAAAATGCAATGGGCTATGATGCAAAGAGCGATAAGCTTGGCAATAACCCGAATCAGCTTGTGATGAAGGCAATGTTTTCGGATATTGATTTGGACATGAGCGAGGCTGAGATGGAGTTTAGGTCTGCTTTTTACAGGGTGTGTGAGATTGTGAATGAGTATATGGAGATATACGGTTACGGATATTTTGAAGGCGAAAGAGCGGATATTATTTTTAACCGTGACTGTCTTATAAATGAGAGCGAGGCTATTGAAAACTGCGTGAAGAGCAGCGGTGTGCTCAGCGAAGAGACGGTGCTTTTGATGCACCCGTGGGTTAAGGACGCAAAGAAGGAAATGGAAAAAAAGGAGAGTTTGAATGGACAGAGATGAGCTTTTGAATTTGGGTGTCAGCGAAGATGTCTGTGACAGGATAATGGAGAGTGTTGACACGGTGCGGAATGAGTATGAAAGAAAAATCGAGGACATGAGAAAGGACAATGCCTTGGAAATTGCTTTGTACGAAAGCGGGGCGAAAAATATAAAGGCTGTTAAGGCACTTATTGACGTTGAGGGCGATGTGAATGAACAGATTGAAAGGCTTAAGAGCGAAAAAGACACAAGCTTTTTGTTTGAAAGTATGCGCGGAAGCTTTAAGCCCGGAAGAAGCAGTGAAAAGTTGCCCGATGCGACGAAGAGTGATTTTGAGGCAAGACTTACCGAGGCGAGAAAAAGAGGAAATACCGTTGAAGCGATAAGAATAAAACAGCAGGCGGCGGCGGAGGGGGTTATACTTGCGTAATGCAAAATGACGGGACGTCGAAGGCGCCGTCCCCTACGGATAACAGGTATAAATTTTGCTATGCAAAATTTAGATATATAAAATAAAATTTTTAGGAGGAATTTTTTTATGGCAGTAGTTACAGGTGTAGGTACAAGTTGGAATTTGCCTAATTATGCGGGTGAATTATTTACGGCAGATGCAAGCCAGACGCCGCTTCTTTCAATGATTGGCGGTTTGACAGGCGGCAGACAGACTACAACAAGTGAGTTTCCCACAGCGGTGCTTTTTGATTACCCTGCGGCAACTCAGCCTGCGATTTCGGAATCGGCTTCCGTTACGGCACCAAGCTCAAGTCTTGTTGCGCGCGAGCAGGAAACAAATGTGGTACAGATTCATCAGGAGGTTATTAACCTTACATATATGAAGATGTCCAACAGCGGCAATATGTCGGGATTAAACAGCACCATGGCAAACAGCGTAGAAGATGAAAAGGCGTTTCAGATTCATCATAAGCTTGTGAAGATTGCCCGTGACGTTGAACACAGCTTTATTAACGGTGTGTTCAACAAGGCGACAAGTGCCACTGATGCAAATAAGACACGAGGTCTTATTGAGCTTACAAAGAGCGGTACTACAATTGATGCTGAGGGCGGTGTGCTTACAAAGAGCATGCTTGATTCGCTTTTCCGCCAGATGGCAGAGGCGGGCGCGTATTTTGATAACTGTGTGATGCTTTTGCCCGCTTACCAGAAGCAGATGATTACTGATATTTATGCAAATCAGTTCAACGCTACAATGGGCGCAAGAGAAACTATCGGCGGTGTTAACGTAACACAGATTGAAACAGATTTTTGCCGTATGGGTGTTGTGTGGGACAGATTTATGCCTAAGGACACTATCTTGGTGGCTGACGTGGCACATATTGCACCGGTGTTTCAGGCTGTGCCCGAAAAGGGTGTTATTTTTGAAGAACAGCTTGCAAAGACAGGCGCGTCTGATATGATTCAGATTTATTCACAGATTGGTCTTGCTCACGGTCCTGCGTTTTTACACGGCTCTATTACAAACCTCAGTGCAGAATAAGGAGCGGTTATGATGGCAGATTGTGAAACGTTGCGTGAGAGGCTTTCGGATATGGGGGTTGAAACAGAGGAGAATGAAGAAAGTGAATTGAAGCGTGCGCTCGAAAGAGCAGAAACGTGCATAATGAATGCAATTAACTGCGAAAGCGTTCCGGAAGAACTGCGGTTTACACTTCTTGATATTGCGGCGGGAGAATATCTCCTTGCCGTGAAGTCAAGAGAAGATGGCAAAATGGTGAAAAGTGTGTCGGAGGGAGATGTGTCGGTTACTTTTGGTGATGAGAGTGATATTGACACCTTGATTGACACACTGCTTGGCAGCGGACGCGAGGAAATGCTTTCTTTCAGGAGGCTCAGATGGTAGAAAAAATAAAAAAGGCATTGGAGCCTTTTTATATGCACCGATGTACGGTGTATGAAAAAGAACCTTTGTTTGTTGACGGAAGAACAGTGTTTGAAGAAAAAGAAAAATATGTGATGATTCCGTGCAGATTATCCGTGAAGGCATATCTTTTCGGCGAAAACGCGGGAAGTGAAAAGAATAACAACCTTAAGATAACGAAGAAGGCGAAGATTTTTGTGCCGCCTGAATATGAAATAAAGCCCGGCAGCAGGCTGAAGATATATGACGGCGAAAGATGCACAATGTATGCAAAAAGCGGAGAAATGAGTTTTTACAGCTCGCATAACGAGGTTATGGCAGAGCTTGAGAAAAACTATGCTTAGGGGGATGGATTATGCTTACAAGTGCCGTGAGCGAAAAGATTTTTGCACTTTTTGAAGAAAAGTATCCCGTATATACGGAAAAGGTGTTTCAGAATGTGAAGAAGCCATGCTTTTTTGCAGAGATTAAGGGTGTGGAAAAAATAAATCTTTTGGGCGGAAGGTTTTTTCTGAGAGTAGAGATGAACATTACGCTGGAGGACGATTCCGATACGAAATGCTTTGCATCGGAGGAGGTTGCGAAAAAGCTTTTTTGTGCCCTTAATTTTGTTGAAGTGGGTGAAGCAAGTATATACGGAAGAAGAATGTCGGCTGTAAATGACGGAAACAAAATGATATTTAAAGTGTTTTATGATGTTTCGCTTACAGAGGTAATGGACGAAGAAATTGCGCTGATGGAAAGTATCGGTGTGAAGGAGGAGTTTGGTGGAATACACGAAGGATGAATTGAAAGAGGCTGAAAGGTTCAAAGGCAGACGGGATATTATTGAGGCGCTCTTTGATGAAGAGAAAACATATGGAATTGATGAAGCGGAAGCTATTATAGAAGGTTTTTTGAAAGGGAGGGTTTAAGCTATGGCATTGGGCGGAGGTACGTTCACTAATTTTAACAAGGTGCTGCCAGGTACATACATAAACTTTGTGTCGGCACTCAGCGCATCGGGCGAGGTGTCTGACAGAGGCGTGTGCGCTGTTGCTATGGAGCTTGACTGGGGTGTTGAAAACGAGTTTTTTGCGGTTACGGCGGATGATTTTTATACTGACAGTATGAAGATTTTCGGCTACGCATATACACACAGCAAAATGAGTTGTATGAGAGATTTGTTTTTGAATGCGTCAAAGGTTTATGTGTACAGATTAGGTGAGAGCGTAAAGGCGAAGGGCACGTTTGCAGAGGCGTTGTACGGTGGTGTTTGCGGTAATAACATCAGAATAAGAGTGAGTGAAAACATTGACGATGGCAGTTATTTTGATGTTGCTACATACTACAACAACGTAAAGAGGGATGTGCAGAAGGTAAAAAGTGCGTCAGAGCTTGTTGATAACGACTATGTGGTATGGGACAAGAATGCAACACTGGAGGTGTGTGCGGCAACGGCACTTACGGGCGGCAGTAACGCTACTGTTACGGGCGAGAATTATCAGAGTTTTCTTGATAAGTGTGAGAATATAAGCTTTAATGTGCTGGCGGTGGCAAGCACGGATAGTAGTGTTAACAGCCTTATTGCGGCATACACAAAGAGAATGAGAGAGGACAGGGGCGTAAAGTTCCAGAGCGTGCTTTATAACATGCCGGCAGACGACATAGGCGTTATAAATGTTGACACTGCGGTGAAGGATGCGGTGTTCAACAAGGCAAGCTTTGTGTGGTTTGTGGCAGGGGCTGCGGCAGGATGCGAAATATACAAGAGCCTTACAAACCGCGTTTATAACGGCGTGTTTACCCTCAGCACCACATACACGCAGGCAGAGTTGGAAGAGGGGATAAAGGACGGTAAATTTATTGCGCACAAGGTGGATGATGAATGGAGAATACTTGCGGATATTAATTCGCTTGTGACAACCACTGTGGAAACAGGCGAGGTTTTTTGTGAAAATCAGACAGTGAGAATTATTGACCAGATTGCCTGTGACGATGCTAATCTTTTTAAGAATAAATATCTTGGTACGGTGCCCAACGATGAGGCGGGCAGAGTATCGCTCTGGAATGATATTGTGGAACACAGAAAGAGCCTTGTAAAGATGCGTGCCATTGAACCTTTTGATGATGAGGACATTGAGGTTAAGAAGGGCAACAGCAAAACAAGTGTTGTCATTGTAAGCAAGATTTGCCCCATTAACTCGATGACGCAGCTTTATATTTCAACAACGGTAGAATAGGAGGAATAAGATGGCGACAATTACAATGAAGGGCAGTGACGCTGTATCGGCGTCTTTGGCGGAGTGTTATGTGACTGTGGGGTCAAACCGTTATAACTTTATGCAGATGATTAATTTTGAAGCCTCTGTTACAAAAAATAAAAATACCGTGCCTATTCTGGGGCAGACAGGCAGAGGCAACAAGGCTAACGGTTGGACGGGTGTGTTCCGCGGCAAGGCGCACTATAATCAGTCGATTTTCAGACAGATGCTTATGGAGTACAAGGAAACGGGCGAGGATATTTATTTTGATATTCAGGTGACAAATAACGACCCTGCAAGTGGGGCGGGAGCACAGACAATAGTGTTCACCGGATGTAATATTGACGGCGGTATACTTGCAAAGTTTGACGCTGAGGGGGATTATCTCTCTGAGGATATTTCGGGCACTTTTGAAGACTTTAAAATGCCCAAGAAGTTCGGATTGTTAAACGGTATGGTGTAAAAAAAGGATGATTTTGCGCCAGTGGGGTCTGACCCCATTGGCGCAAAGGGTTGAGAAGGAGAGAAAAAATGGATAGTCTGAAGCTTTTTCTTAAGGAAAACAGGATAAAGAAGGATAATGTGTTTTACAAGGTGACAGAGTCGGTGAAGGATGAAAACGGCGAGGCTGTCACATGGGAGATAAGACATATTACAACGCGTGAGGATGAAAAAATCAGAGAGGAATGTACTGTAAGGGAAAAGGGCACTGTGAGAGTTGATTACGGTAAGTATTTAAAAAAGCTTATGGTACAGAGCGTGGTGTACCCGCCCCTTTATAATGCGGCACTCCAGGATTCCTACGGAGTGAAAAATCCTGAGGATTTACTCACAGAGCTTATTGATAACCCGGGAGAGTATCAGGAGTTTGTAAGATTTTTGCAGAAAATCAACGGTTTTGATGTGAGTATGGCACAAAGGGTGGAAGAAGCAAAAAACTGATAAGTGAAGGTGACGGTGACGCGGTGTATGCGTACTGGTGCCTTCACAATCTTAAATTATTGCCGAGCACCTTTGCAGGGCTTGATAAGAACGAAAAAGCTTTTATTATTGCGGCTATTGATGTTTTTCTGGAAAGAAAGGAGCGATAGATATGTATATGCTTTATATTGACCATGTGCTTTTTCCTGTGGCTCCGGGGAAAATTGTGATTGAAAATGAGGTTAATAACCGTGTAATCAGCCTTGTTGACGGTAGCTTTATGTCGTTAAGAGGCTCAAAGGGACTGAAAAAAATATCCTTTGAACTGCTGTTGCCCATGACTGAGTATCCTTTTGCTCAGTATGAAGGCGGGTTCAAGGATGCGGGATATTTTATGGATGAGCTAGAAAGGATTGCGACAGAAAACAAGCCTGTGTGGTTTGATGTATACAGGACTTTTCCCGATATGAACAAGACATACCTTACCAACATACAGGTGCTGGTGGAGAAAATCAGTATTACGGAGGATGCCGAAAACGGGATGGATATGAAAGCTAATGTTGTGTTGCGTGAGTACAGAAATGTGCAGACAAGAATTGTAAACGAAAAGCAGAAGGAAGGCTACGGAAAAAGAGACAGCGATTTTGAAGTGCCCGATACATATACCGTTAAGTCAGGAGACAGCTTGTGGTATATTGCTAAAAAGTTTTTGGACGATTCGACGATGTATACATATCTTGCCCAGATTAACTCGATTGAATATCCGTATACGATTTATGTGGGGCAGACTATAAAATTGAGGGAATAATATGCAGACTTATATAAAGAACAGAGCGTATTACCAAAAGGGCGGTTACCGTGACGTTTTTGACGTGGAAACGGGAAAAGCAAAGCTGGAGATTTTTATTAAAAGCAAGCTTAAGGTGTACAGTGTGGTGACGGTGAACCGGGTTTTGATTGAGAGGGAAGAGTTTTGTGCCTCGAAATTGGAGTTTACGGTGGCAAAGGATGATACTGTATCATTTAATCAGGGGGACGCTGTCAGCGTGAAGTATGACGGTGAGAATATGTTTTTCGGATACGTTTTTTATAAAAAGCGCGACAAGGATAATCTTATTCGTGTGGTGTGCTACGACCAGCTGAGATACATGAAAAACAGACGCACATATACCAGAGGAAAAATGCGGCTTGATGAGGTTGTGAACAAAATTGCCGATGATTATGCTTTGAGAAAAGGTGAGATTGAGAAATGCGCCGTAACAGTGGGGGCTGTTGCCGCTGAAAACGTGAGCCTGCTTGATGTTGTGAAAAAGGCTTGTGCTGATGTGAGAAGCAAAAGCGGGGATAGGTATATACTTTTTGACAAGTGCGGAGAGCTTGTTTTGAAAAACGAAAACTCTATGGTGCTTGACGTGCTTTTGGACGATACACAGGCTGAAAACTATGAGTATACCGACACGATAGATGACGGCGTGTACAACATGATTGAGGTGTACTCGGATAAAACGAAATATAATACGAGATACCTTGGCGTGGCAAGCGATAAAGAAACCATGGATATGTGGGGTACGCTTATATTGTCAAAAAAGGCAACCGAGGCAGGATACGAGAAGAGTGAGGCGGAAAATCTTCTTCGTGAATACAATCGCATAAACCGCGAAATTGTAATAAAAAATGTGGATGGCAACAGTGAATTTTGCCCCGGAAGCAGGGTGTATGTGACTTTTGCGATGGGCGACCTTGACCTTGACGGATATATGAGAATAAAAAAGGCGATACATGTTTTTGAAAAAAACACGTACAGATGTGATGTGTATCTTGACGGGAGTGAACTTGGATGAATATGGCTGATGCAATAAAAAGGTGTGCCATGGAGGCTTTTGACGCAAGCTTGCCCTGTGAGGTGGCTATAGGCACTGTTTTAAGCTGTGACCCGATAAAAATAGGATACGGCGAAATGGTGTTGGACGGTGAGCTTGTGGATATATGTGAGCACCTTATGAGAAAAGAGTGCAGTTTTACACTGGCTGGATATGAAAGAACAATAGTGGTAAACGACGGAATAAGTGAAGGCGACGGGGTTGTCCTTATAAGGAAAAAGGGCGGAGAAGGATATGTTGCCATAGGAAAACTGTGACAGGAGATGAAATATGTTACCAAGCAGTACGATAGATGAAACTGAAGTTAGTGAGAAAAAATCGAACAAAGCTTTTGAGATTGATTTTGAAAACAAAAAGTTGGGCGGGATTATTGATTCCCGCGAGGCACTGAAACAAGCCATACATATTGCACTTATTACACAAAGGTATAAGTATCCTGTTTTTTCGCACTCTTACGGAACGGACTATGATGAAGCTTTTGACGATGGATATATGAAGGCTATGGGCAAGGTGAAAAACGCTGTTTGCGACAGCTTGTTGTGTGATGACAGGATAAGTGCTGTGGAAGATTTTGAGTTTGAGAGAAAAGTCGGAAAAATAGCTGTAAGCTTTAGAGTGGTTACAAATCTCGGAGATATTGAAATGACGGAGGTGATTGATAATGCCTAATTCGTATGAGGGGCTCAGGAAGAGATTTTTGGAGTATATCCCCGACGATATGGACAAGCGCGAGGGAACGCTTGCGTATATACTGGCGTCGGCGTCGGCAATGGCTACAAGGGAAATGTATGATTATCTGGACAGCGTTGGAAGAGAATGCTTTGTTGAAACTGCCACCGGCACAAACCTGCAAAGGTTGTGTGCAGTTGCGGGAATTGAAAGACGTGATGAGACAAAAGCTGTTGTGCGGGTTGAAGGCGGCAGCGGACTTAGCGTGGGAGATGTGGTGTCGGGAGAAGAAATGAGCTACACCATACTCAAGGTTGAGGACGGATATTTTGTTGCAGAGGCAAATACTGCGGGAACGGCAGGAAACAGCTATATAGGAGAGGTTGTTGCCGAAAGCAGGAGTGATATTGAAGAGACGATAAAAATTGTGTCAATCATTGCAAACGGCGAGGATGTGGAAGACGACGAAGCCTTGAGAAAAAGGTTTATAGAAAGAGCAAGATGCCCTGTTTGCCCCGGGAATGTGAGCTATTACAAAGAACTGGTTGATAACATATCCGGTGTTGGGGGCAGACGGATTGTGCCCGCAGCAGAAGGCGCGGGAGTGGTGAAGGTTGTTATTACGGACACGGAGTACAAAGTGGCGACGGACGATTTGGTGAGCTATGTGAAAGAGCAGCTTGACCCCGAGGAAACATCGGGGCTTGGGTACGGATTGGTACCGCTTGGACACAAGGTGGTTGTGGAAAGCGTCCAAAAGGTTGACGTTAACATTGTGGTGGATATAACAGGCGCCACAACCGATGCCTACTATTTGCGTCTTGCAAGAAGCAAGCTTCCGTTGCTTTTTAAGGAGATAAACAAGGAATGGGACAAGGTGAGTCATATTGTTTTGTGGGACAGAGTGATTGAGGACTGTTTGCTTGACTTGGGTGTTGACGATGTGAACGTTGTATCGATAAACGGGAACACAAACCGTCTCATTCTTGAGCCTAATCAGATTTTGGGGGATGTGACTATAAGTGGCGTATGATATGTTGAAGCACTGCCCGGATTATCTTGAGGATTTTACCGAGCTGCAGAATATGGCTTATGCACAGAGACTGATATACACAGGGACGGAGATAAAGGTGCTGTCCATGCGGAGCAGGGCAACTTTTTACAGTTCAAGTGATGAGTGGGAAGAGGTACTTGACATTGACTATTCGAATAACTGGAAAGAGAAGACGTATCGGATGCTGAGAAGATATGAGTATATTTCCTCGGAGGAATACGAGGCTCTTGTTGGGTGCTGGATAGACGGAGCTTTTGAGCTGACGGTTGACTATGAAAACCTGGCGGTACTTATCAGAACTACGGAAAAGATTTATAATATAAACAAGTATGCTGCGGCTTTGCGGAATATTTTTCCGTGTAATATGACGTTTGGGATTGAATACGTGACAGCACTGTAAACAATGGTTGACAAACAAAATTCCCGACTGTAAAATAGAGGTATAGTTAAACAGGAGGGGTTTTTTATGAAAAAAAGTTTGTCGCTGATGCTTGTTGTAATGATGCTTTTTACGGCATTTGGAGCATTTGGGGTATCGGCAGAGGAACAGGTGGATTTTGCAAACAAAATCTGCACTATTGAAACAAAGGACGGCAAGTTTTTGGCTCCGTCCGGAGAAGACCGCGGCAATGCGTTGACCGCAGGTGATGATGCTGAAAACTGGAGATTTAAGGCGTTTTTGGGCGGAAGCTATTCATTTGTTAATGAATCGGAGCTTGCAGCTGACGTAAACGGCGCTTCGATGAATGAAGGCGTGACGATTATTCAGTGGACAAGCACAGGTGCAAATAACCAGAGATGGATAGTTGAAGAAGCCGAAGACGGATACAGCTATATTAAATCTGTATTCTCAAATCTTTATTTGACAGAAACCGACGGCGTAATTACACAGGAAGCAAAGAGTGATGACAAAAATCAGCTTTGGAAAATAACTGTGGTGGGCGAGTATGAGCCCATGGTTGAAAAAATGCTTGAGAGTGATGCGGCAAAGAGCTTGTCGGATTACCGCTACAAGCGTCTTTACGACTTTTTGATGTCGGGCGGCGAATTTAACCTTTTGACATATGACAAAGTTGAAACAATGATTAAGGAAAGAGATTATTTTAATCTTTCCTATGAAGAACAGGTCAGTTTTGTTGAAGAATGCTTTAGGGTTGAGCCTACAAGCTTGATGTATGGCTCTATGGCGACAAAGCTACAGAGAGATATTGAGGTTGAATTTGCAGGAATTGAAGAAAATGTATGGCAGGATTGGCACGGTATCCCCGAGGAGAGTGCACGCCGCTACGATGTTACAATCCGAGACAAGGAAACCGGTGACAGTCATACGTTTAAGTATTATTCGCCCTTTGACAACGATGAGGAATATGCGGCTACTGTAGGCGAGGCAGTGGCTTGCTTTGAAATGCCCATTGCAAAAACCTTGCACAGATTTATTTATACAAGCATGAACACATCAAGCTGGAATGGTGGCGACAACACTATCTGGAATAATACAGGCTACCGCGGTGACGTTAACAACATGGTGCAGATGTTTGCCCATGAGCTCGGTCACGTTATGGACAACGGCAGACAGAGTACCGATGTGTGGTATCGTGCAATTGCACAGGATATGGTGCCCGTAACAGGCTACGGCAACACCAACCGTTGGGAGGACTTGGCTGAATATTCACGTCTTTACCTTTTGGCTCGTGGTGACGATATGAGGGTAGAAGCGATTGAAAAGACTTATCCCGCAAGAAGCAAGGCATATAAGGCTCTTTTGTACAGCGTTGACAGCGAGTTTTACTCGGATTACAAGGACGAATGCGAAACAGTTGAAAACATTGCAGATGCAATAACAAGAAGTCAAATAGTAACGGTTAAGTTTGGAGACAAGTATCTTACTGATGAACACGGAAATCTTGTGCTGGCAGATAAAAGTGATGCTAAAAATGATTGGCAGATGTGGGAAGTTTATTCTCAGGATAACGTGTGGGGAATGTTCAGAAACAAGGCAACAGGAAAATATATCTGCGTTGAAAACGGAAAGCTCACTTTGAGTGAAAACGGAACAAAGATAGGCTTTAAGGCAGGAGAGGGAAACGAACCTGTTAAAATGCTTGATTCTGCAACAGGATTTTGCATTGATGAAAACCTTGAGGTTTGTGACGATGCAACCGGCTGGGATTTTATGTTTGAAAAGGAAATCCCCTACACGGGTGACAAAACGTTGAAGCTTCAGGTAACAGACGAAAAGCTCGGATTTGTTGAGGGCGAAGGTCTTGTGATGAACGATGAGGGCAATGTATGGGAATTCGTGCCCGTGGACAAGGATTATTACCTTATCAGACACAAGGAAACAGGCAAGGTGTTTGATATTTCGGGTAACAGCGTAGCCAATGGCGCAAGTGCAATACTGTATTCCGTAACAGGCGGAACAAACCAGCACTTTAGCCTTGTAAATAACGGCGACGGTACATACAAGCTGTGTCTTCGTCACAGCGGATTGTATCTGACAAAAACCGCTGAGGGATTCTGCCAGAGTGACGGCAGTTTGGGATATACAAACTGGGTAATCAGTCAATGAAGAACCCTTCATCCGCCGCAAACGGTCACCCTTCTTTTCAAGGGGATGGCTGAATGGGAATTGAATGATTTTTAAAGAAATCGGGAATTTTTCCCGATTTCTTTTTGCATAAAAAAGAGGCAAGTTTAATACAAATCTTTATAGAAAAATTCGGCTTGATTTTATTGATAAAATATGGTTAAATATATGATAGATTGGTATGTTATAGTTTCCGATATTGAGGAGGACTTATCATGGAGAAAAAAACACCTTTGGCAGAGTATTTTGGTTGTAATGTGTTTAGTGACGACGTTATGCGCGAAATGCTCAGTTCCGATACATACGAAGAGTTTAAAAAGGGCGGTCCTTTGACTATGGAGATTGCCGACCGCATTGCCGAGGCAATGAAGACTTGGGCAATGAGTAAGGGTGCTACGCACTATACACATTTGTTTTTGCCGCTCACGGGACTTACGGCAGAAAAGCACGATGCTTTCATCAATCCCGACCCCAAAACAGGCAAGGCGATTATGGAATTTACGGGCGAACAGCTTGTAAAGGGCGAAAGTGACGCGTCAAGTTTCCCGGCTGGCGGTATCCGTGCCACATTTGAGGCGAGAGGATATACTACCTGGGACACAACGTCGCCTGCTTTCTTGAAAGAGGATGCGGCAGGTGTTACGCTTTGTATTCCCACAGCTTTTTGTTCATACACAGGCGAGGCACTTGATAAAAAGACACCTCTTCTCCGTTCGTGTGATGCTCTCTCTCACGCTGCTGTAAGAGTTTTGAGACTGCTTGGTGACGATAAGGTACAGAAGGTTATTGCAACGGTTGGTCCCGAGCAGGAGTATTTTTTGGTGTCAAAGGAGCATGTTGAGGCGAGAAAAGATATTAAGATTACGGGCAGAACTCTTTTTGGTGCACCTGCATCCAAAGGGCAGGAAATGGACGACGCATATTACGGCACACTCCGTGAAAACGTTGCACTTTTCATGAAAGAGGTTGACACCGAGCTTTATAAAATGGGTATTTTTGCAAAGACAAAGCACAACGAGGTTGCACCCTGCCAGCACGAATTGGCATGTGTGTACTCGGCGGCAAACACTGCTGTTGACTCCAACTACATGGTAATGGAAACACTCAAAAAGTGTGCCGAACACTACGGCTTGGTATGCTTGTTGCACGAAAAACCCTTCAAGGGCTTAAACGGTTCGGGCAAGCACAACAACTGGGCTATAAGTACTGACACAGGCAAAAACCTTTTAAAGCCCGGCAAGGACCCGCTTCATAATCTTGAGTTTTTGGTTTTCCTTGCAGTTACTATGGAAGCGGTTAGTCTTCATGGGGGACTACTCCGTGCAAGTGCGGGTAACCCCTCCAACGACCACCGCCTGGGTGCTCATGAAGCTCCTCCGAGTGTGATTTCGATGTTTTTGGGCGATGCTCTTGACAAGGTTTGCGAAAGCATTATAAAGGGCGACGACGAGGTAAGCCTTGACCGCGGTACTCTTGACTTGGGTGCATCGGCATTGCCTGCTTTCAAGCGTGACGATACAGACCGTAACAGAACAAGTCCCTTTGCATTTACGGGTAACAAGTTTGAGTTCAGAACAGTTGGTTCGTCGGCATCTATTGCGGGTCCTAATACTGTTATTAACTCTATCGTTGCAGACGGACTTTGGAAGTTTGCAGAAAAAATCGAAAACGCCACTGATAAGAGACGCGCGGCGTACGATGTTGTGAAAGACATTATCACCAAGCATTATCCCAGAATAGTATTTAACGGCAACGGTTACAGCGAAGAATGGGCAAAAGAAGCCGAGAGACGAGGATTGCCTGTGCTTAAAAGCTCGATTGAAGCTTACGGCGAATATACTAAGGAAGATAGCGTAAAAATGTTTGAATCCTTGGGTGTTTATACACGCTCTGAGCTTGAGAGCCGTTACGAAATCCGTATGGAAAAGTACTTTAAGCTCAATAACTACGAGTGCCTGACAATGCTTGATATGGCTCGTCAGGAGATTATCCCTGCCATTGGTGAATATCTCAACTATTTGGCAGGCGTTGTGAGCGATATGAACATGCTCGGCATGGAAGCCGTAGTTGAAAAGGATATGATTGACAAAATCAAGCCTTTGTACGAAAAGCTTTATTTTGCAACCAATGAGTTTGAGGTTGAAATAAGAAAGGCTGAAAGAATGCCCGTTAACGACGGGGCAAAATATATGCACGATGTGGTGTTGCCATTGGCTGAGAAGGTGCGTGAATACGCCGACACCATCGAACCTATGGTATCTAAGGACTACTGGCCCATGCCCACATATGCGGATATACTGTTCTATTAAAAAACTCCCGAAGGATTTTCCTTCGGGAGTTTTTTTAATAGAACAACTAAGTTTGCCTGTCGGCAAGTGAAGTTATCTTCGATAGTGAAGTTCACTTCGTGAGTGAAGTTTCGCCTATGGCGAAGCGGCAAACTGGAACCAAATGGGGAAGAACCAAAGGAAACCAAATGTACGTCCCCAAACGGCTCTCAAATGTCCTAAAAAGAGAAGAGACTAATAGTTGATATAAAGAAAACACACGCAAATAAAATGAGCATAGCAACATTGAAGCACATTTGAAAAATAGCATCAAATGTTGACATGTTATTTGCATTGTAAACTTCTTTAATACACTCTGCAAATAATAGCACCATTTCAAGAGAAAAAACTATTAGGCACACAAAGAAAGAACTTGCGTCATTCAATGTAGAGGCTATAGACGGAGAAGACTTGCTTCCATAACGAGCGATACCGGGAAGTAAAAACACTTCCTTGTTAATAACCGGACAAATAAACAACATATATATGCAAAACATTAACGCTATAATCGAAAGTATGTGCAAAAATATGCCCTGCTTTGATAATTTGCTTTTGTCGATTTTGGGAATGCTTGGAAACTTGCCTATAAGTATACGCCCTACAAGAGGGTGCTTTATTTTGTAGTAAGATTTAAAGGTGGAGTTGTCATGGTGTGCACTCAAAAGTCGTATTATAAAAAAATTGGCGATAAAGAATATAAGAATAAAAAATTTCATATAATCTCCTTCTGTTCTGAATTCATAACAAATAGGGGACGAGTGTAAATAGGGACGTGCCAAGAATTGCACAAAAAGTGACACGTCCCCAATTGCACCCTTGAGAATCTGCGTTTAATCAAGAATTATTCGACAGTCTGAAGTCCCCAAATGTCAATAAAAGGCTTTTAAAAATAATGTACTTATATCTAAAGTTGCCCCCATCTCACAAATTACTTTCAAGATGTTTTCTGAAAGGTGGAGATTATTTTGCTCATTGTCCGGATATATAGAAACCCATATTGTAACATTATGCTTTGCCGATAAATTTTTTAAATACTTTGAATGGGGAAGTATAGTTGAAAAAAGACGTTCTAAACACATCTCCGTAGTATCTTTACAATTTGATTCTATTTCATAAATCCAACAATCTTCCTCGTAGTGACCTACTATTTCATTAGTATATTTACTTGTTATTGGATTTCCTTTTTTTTGAGTGTAATGGGGAATGATTCCTAACTCTTCAGATATTATGTTCGTGTTAAGTTCATTTCCGCTTATTCGGAGTGCTACAAAACTTTTCATGGTTTTCCCTCTTCTATTTATAGGATTCTTTTATATGGTTTGCTATTTCGACAAGTATAGCCCATGGTAAATGGTCTCCGGGTCCTCGTCCCATTTGTTTTTTATAGTCTTCTAATTCTCTTTGAAATTTTTCTTTTTGATTGCGAGACATTCCCTGTTCCAAACCTCTTTGATTATTCCTAGATGCAAGAAAAATTGCCCCATCTAAAGCTGCTGCAACAAGGAGACCAATTGGGGACGTACACGAAATGGTACTATTTAAGTTTAATGTAGTAAAAAGATACCAAAAAATGTACGTCCCCAAATGTTCACAGTCTGACGTATCATTCAGGTCGGTCTTCGCACATTCCCTCCGAAAATATAGAGGTTTCTACACTCATATTAAATTCAGAGATACGACGGATATTATCACTATTGATATAAAAAAACATTTGAGCCATTGTTGATTGAAAGTATATGCGCAAGCGAATAGCATAACGTTTTGCTAAGTTCCTAATAATATCTTTATAAGGAGTTAGAATGTCGAGTGTATGTGCTATTTTTTCATCTATAGAAAACTTATTATCAATAGCAAGATCGCCAAATGATATGTTATCAATCTCAACGTAATAGGACAACAACAACTTATCCCCTTTTCGATTGTGTTTTTGTTTTAAGGGAATTAAGGATTGAATCATATCAAAATCAACATTATCTCCTGAAATAATTAGGTTTACACAATTTTTTTCATAACATTCCATAACGATTACCTTTCTTTATTTGTTAAAAAACTCTATGATAGTTTTACCTATTTCCATTAAATCTTTGTAGGTAGAGTTTACATTGTTTGGTTTTCCAGCATAGTGTTTTAACATTTCGATTTCTCGTTGAAACAACTCTTTTTGCGCAGGAGTCATTTTTAGTGCTTTTTCAACGGCTTTAACTTGCTTGGTATCAAATTTAACACCTGACATCACAGCCATTGAACTCATTTCGTTCATGAACTGTGCCTCTTTGGACTTCAACACTTCAGCTCCCTGTGGAGTTGTTGCACAAACTAACATTCCCAGCCTAATAAAATTATTATCACGCATTTCTTGTTGGAAAAGTGGCACGGCAGTTTGATAATATATAGAATATATTGAGGAATTTTCTGCTGCTTGAGATATTGACATCACAGCGTTTTTAGCAGCAATTAAATCTTCATAGGATGCGATGTTGTTTTCAACTATAGGTTCTAAATATGCAGTTAAATCCCAATAATTTTGAGTGTAAACATCTGAGGCGGAAATAATCTCTCTTGCGTTTCTGTATTTTTCTTGTGCGTTCGCATACATTTGTATATGATTAGCATCATCTACTTCTGCCATGCGCTGTTGTGCAGAAATCATATTGTGTCTGTCTGCTTATTGTATTACAACATCTATTCCAAACAAAAGAGCAATCAACCATACTGTCGCTATTGTTAATATTGGTACGATTGCAATTAATAAAATTTTGATTATCATGTTTATAAGAGGTTCAATCCTAAGTTTTTTCTTCAAATGAATTAAACCTACTAAATAAACAGCAAAGACGATTGGCGTGGCAAAGAAGTTAAGGATACCTGCTCCGCCCCAAAACCAAAACAGAACAAAGTATTCAAATAGCATTATTGGCAATGCTATGAGTAATAATATAATGCTCATTGCTCTTTGTTTCACTAATACCCCACCTATTTAATCAATATATTTGTTGACGATGTTAGCAACTTTATTTATGTTATCTTTGTTAAAATAATCTGTATGACCAAACCAACCTGCAAACTCAAAACTTATAGAGCCCCATGCAATATTCCATGAAAGAGGATCAAATCCAGCGTATATTATAGTTGTTTTACCAGTATTATTTAAAGTCAGTTCGGATAATGGAGCACCAATCAAAATAGAGTTGTCAACTGTTGCTTTGCCTTGTAGTAATTCACAAACATTTAATACAATTTGTCCGCCGCCACTATACCCAATGAGATTAAGTTCCTCTCCATCCGCTAATGGATCATTCTCCAAGTCTTTTAATATCATATTTGCAACAGAATTAGCATATTTGCCATTGTTCGACATTTCCATTATTACTTCTTTTACGCCAGAAATTGTTCCAGTTCCATTATATACACCAACTGTACGTACATCTTCCACGCCTTTATCTGTCAGTTTCTTTGCAAAATCAACTGAATATTGCGGGGCGCCACTTTTCTTGGTGTTGTTTATGCCGTTTATGAAGTATGTCCGTAATCCCGTCGGATCCACTAATAAAATTGGATTATTCAAACAATAGACATACAGATTGTTTGCCTGTGAAATAGCTTGAATATCGGGTTGTTTTATCGCGTCCTCCTCATGCGCTCTATCACCATAAATCATATTGCCAAGGTTCCAATGAGGGTCTTCGGAGATAAATCTACCAATAGACGGGTCATAGTAACGTGCGCGGAGGTAGATTAAGCCTGTCTCGGCATCGTAATATTCACCACAGTAGCGCATGGGGTTATAGTAGGTATCGGTAGAGACGGTTTCGTTACCGAAAGCATCAAAGTCATAGTCTGCTACAACATTACGGCTTGTATCACTGATTGCAGAAACATTGCCGTGTTCATCGGTGGGGTGTAAATAGGGACGTGCCAAGAATTGCACAAAAAGTGACACGTCCCCAAACTGTTCCCAATGGCTCGTTAGCTTTCCTCAAGTACTATTTTAGTCTTGGAAATTGTTTCGCCTATGGTTTTTCCGCGTGCTAATAAAACAAAACCTTCAAAAAACCACAAGAAAGAAAATAAATTCTTTTTAATTAATTGCAATCTGGTGGGTTTATTGCCGTCTGTTGTAACTATCTTTATACCGAGAACCTTTTTTCCATAACTTCTACCTGTTATTGCATCTCTGAAAAAGCATAAACCGAGTAACAATAATCTGAGAATTATTTGATTGGATAAAGCTGCATATTCCGCTGTTAATAAACGGGTTATAATGCCAATTACGCATACAATTGAGTTAATCGATGTTAATACAACCTCAACGAACAGTGTAATTATCGCATCCAACAAATATGCCAATAATCTTTTTTTTGCGATACTATCAATGTTCATTGTCATTCTTTCTGTTCCTCCATATATTCAATTTGTCTTTCAATTTCACTAAAATTAATTTCAATTGTGAATTCCATTTTAACTATTCCCCCCCATAGAAAAAGGACCAATTGGGGACGTACACGAAATGGTACTATTTAAGTTTAATGTAGTAAAAAGATACCAAAAAATGTACGTCCCCAAACGGCTACGTCCCCAAACGGCTCAAATAGTCCCCGCTCATAGCGATATAATTACAAGAATTGCTAAAATTGCTGAGAAACAAGAGAGAAAATATATTACAGTAGCAATTTTTAGTAATCTTAAATGTGGATAATGCTTGAATCGTCTGGTCAAAAGCAACTCAGATGAGATAAACGGCGTTATGTGCTTAAAAGGAAAAAAAGATTCATTGAGTTTGTTGAATTCTTCATATAACTCAGGGTTTGATTGTTTTATAATTTTATCTCCACCTAAAGAAATGTTAAAATAAGAGGTTGTGCCTATGATGGACAAACATAATATCGCAAAAAATTTAAGCATAAAAGCTTTTTCAACATATTGAACCGAAACAATGCTTGTCAGGCTGATTATACATGTTAACGTAAAGTATATGATAGATCTATTTTTTATCTTTTCCAATCATATTACCTCCATTATTGAATGGTTAAAATATTGACGCCAGATCCAAAAGTAAGCCGAGTAGACTGAGCCATCCACCTTTGACATTTGAAAATGATATTTGCGCGTGAGAGTCGCCAGGCAACACGCTGAGACCTGCGTTTATTGAGTATATACTACCTTTGACTGAGTTGTCTGACATTGAAACGGTCATATCATAACCGGCTCCAAAAGTAAGCCCAAATAATTTTATAGGAGATATACTTGCTCCGATTTCCACGCTTCCACCTTGTACGTCATATATTGTATCTGCATCAATTATGGCAAAGGATGGTCCTCCGCTAACTCCCATGTCGATTCCACCACCGAGAGAGTAGGTACGTATAGCACCAACATTCAAATTGTCATCAAAAATAATGCCTTCGGATTTTCCAATCTTAATTCCTAATTGTAGTGCAAGATTACCGCTTATTATATATACCGTTTTTCCCGTATTATCAGCATAAAGTATCGGATTATTCAAACAATATACATACAAATTATTTGCCTGTGAAATAGCTTGAATATCGGGTTGTTTTATCTCGTCCTCCTCATACTCTTTATCACCATAAATCATATTGCCAAGGTTCCAATGAGGGTCTTCTGAGATAAATCTGCCAATACTTGGGTCATAGTAACGTGCACGGAGATAGATTAAGCCTGTTTCGGCATCGTAATATTCACCGCAGTAGCGCATGGGGTTGTAGTAGGTATCGGTAGAGACGGTTTCGTTACCAAAAGCATCAAAGTCATAGTCTGCTACAACATTACGGCTTGTATCACTGATTGCAGAAACATTGCCGTGTTCATCGGTGTGGTAATAACCGATAGTACCGTTATTGTTAATGCTTATGAGGTTGTTGCCATAAGTGTACTTGATAATACTGTCGCCACATACTTCGCCTACAACATAACCACCGTCGTTGATGAAGTTGGTAGTGATATCATTCGCGGTCTTTGAAAGCCTAATACCATTGCCGTCGTAGGTGTAGGAGGCAGTAGTGTTATTGGCTGACGATGTTAACATATTACCGTAAAGGTCAAAAGCGTATGTGCCGTAAACAGAACCGGATTTTGACAACAAATTACCGTTGAAATCATAATCGTAGTAATTGCAACTTGTGGTTCCGTCGTTTAGTGTGGTATTTTCGGCTGTAAGTCGGTTGTTTTTATCGTAAGTATAGTTGATTGTGCCGTCGGGTGTTAACATTGTTGCACGATTGCCGAAAGCATCGTAAGTATAGCTTGCTTGTAAAACACCCTCCAGACTTTCACTTATCAATCTGCCTGCATTGTCGTATACGTAGCTTGTGACTTTATAGTCGTTTTCAACTGAGGCAATATTGCCGTCAGCATGATAGGTAAGGTCATAAGTATCCACTCGATTTACCAACGACGTGGTTGTGCTAATGTAATTCTTCTTGGATTTTAATAAACCGCTATCATAGTAGGAATAAGTGGAATACGCACGAGCACCGTATTGTCCGGTTTTGTAAATTGTTTGTGTTAAAATGCGGTTGTTCTTATCGTACGTATATTTTGCATAGCTTTCGGAATCTTCGGCTCGTATAAGGCGATTATTATCGTCATATGTATAGGTCAAGCTTTGTTCAAAACTACCGTCGGAAATAACGGCACTTGTGCGGTTGCCGACAGCATCGTATGTGTATGTTTTTGAAAGCGTGCCGCGTGTTTCGGTAAGCATATTACCTAATCTATCATAAGTATATAACGAGGTGCCGTTTTCGTCAATCATTTTTGTTGTATTGCCAAGCAAATCGTACTCATATGTTACAGCTTGGGTTGTGCCGTTTGCGCCTGTGGCGGTTTTGTCAAGTATGCGGAACAAGCCGTCGTAGGTATAATCAATGACCGTGCCGTTTTTATCGGTATATGACAAAACAACACCATTTGAATTGTTTGTATAATACTCAGAATAACCCATGGGGTCAGTAACAGCTGTGAGGAACCCGAGGTATGAATATTCATAATCTGTAATAGCATGTGTGTCGCGGTTGAGTGTTTCGGTAATGGTAGGCACACCTGTTGCCATCCTTTCAACCCTTGAACCGTTGTCATACTCGAAACGGGTGTAATAACCACTGCCGTCATCTGCAGCTATAAGGCGGTTACGGTTATCGTAAATATTTGTAATGGTTTTTGTTGTTGTGCCGTCGCCTGTTGTTGTTACTGTGTTAGTAAGGTTACCATTACGGTCATAGTAATATTCTGTTACGTTATCGGTATCGTTATCTATAGGGGTTGTTTCACGGATTAACTGACCCATTGTGTTGTATTCATATGTTTTGACAACTTTATTCAATCCGTCTTTTACTTGATAGAGGAAAGCACCGTCATAAACATTTGCTGTAGAACCTATAGGATAAGTATCCTTTAAAACTCTGCCACGGTAATCGTAGGTATACGTATGAGCTGTGATGCCTCGCAAATCATCAACGGCTGTTATATTACCTGCAACGTCGGTTGTGTAACTTTGTTCAACTTCTTCCGCACCGTCACTGATGGTGTCTTTGACTTTGAAACCGTACTGATTGGTATAGTTTGTGATTGTAACGGTTTGGGTATCGTTCTTTTTGCGAGTGACGGAAACTGCGTTGAGATTGTCCTCGGGGATAGAGTAGGTATAATCATTTCGGGCGAGAATAGTGCCTGTTGTAGATTCACCGTCTCTTGTAATTTCACTTTTTAGGCTGCCGTCACTGTAATAGGTGTAGCGAGTTACAGAATCCACCTGTCGATCGCTATAGCAGTAGTAGCCCCTCATTTGTCCGTTAGCATTATATCTCTTGAGGTATATAGCGGAATAGGCATTAATATCCTTGTTGAGATAATAGTAGTTGTACTCTCGACCTAACGAATCATACCAAATCATATTACGACTACCATCTTCGTTTGTTATGTAGATTTTGTTGGTGACATCGTTATACGAATAAATTTTAGTAGTGTTATCCGGGTTAGTGATTTTTAAAACACGACCAAGATAATCGTATGTGTAGGTGGTTGTGTTGCCTTCGCCGTCAATATATTTTACAAGATTACCCCACATATCGTAGTAGGATGTTGTTGTCACATTTGCAGCGGGGATAACATCGCCCTGACTATTGGTGATATTGTCAACTGCGGGATAGGTTTGGGTAATAATCATCGAATAGGTGGGAGATGCACCGCTTGAATAATCACTATATTCATAAGTGTATTCCACATATTTGCCGTCACCGTCAATTGATGCAATATTGCCATAGCTGTCGTAGGTGTAGAGCACAGATTCCTTTGTGGTGGGTGAGGTGTCTGTCGCAGAAGAGGGGAGTACATAATTCTTTTTGGTAATAACACCATCGCTTATGGTGTTTTTAATTCCGCGGTAATCCTCTTCGTCATAGATGTTATATTCGTAATTTAAAAGATGATAGTTATCGGAACCCGTATAATAAGCCTTGTAGATTACAACATCATCTCGGGTTATTTTAGTAATTTTGTTTGTATATGTATCGTAAAGATATTCATTGGTGTAGGTGAGAGAAACATTTTCCGAAGAGGTTTTTGTAACAACCTCAGTTGATACAAGAAATTCACCGTTTTTCTTTGCGTAATCATATTCTTCAACAATTGTGTAATCCAAATCCGTGCAGACGGTAGTTTTTTTGATTAGGTTACCGTCACTGTCAAATTTTTCGGAGATTGTATATCCTTCGCGTGAGGGGAACGAGGTATCTACCACAGGATAACCAAGATGCGTATATTCGTAGCATACTTCGTTTTCGCGAGAGGATGTTTCGGTTTGAAGGTCATAGCGGGTAAAGCAAGCATAGTCTGTTTTGGTACGGTCATCATAGTATGTGTCGCGGGTTATTTTTCCATACTCATAGCAGGACTGTGCACCTGTGGGGATAATTACGTTATCTATAATTGTTTTACTGTAAGACATTGTTTGAGAGGGGCTGCTGCTACTGCCTACATAAAAAATGCGACCGCGCTGTGACATGTTGTAAATAACGTTTTTCTGTGTGTTTTCTGTAATTTTGTAAGATACAAGCAGTTGAGCGGTATTATCGTCAGCATAGTAACCCAGCGGGTCTTCGGTAGCGTTGTTGTATATACTGAAAGAATAGGAAACAATTGGTGTACCATTAACCGTTATACCCTCTGCAGAAAGATTTATTTGACGGTTTAAAGTATCGGTAATAATGACGGTGTTAGTGGTATAAGCATAAGATATGCTGTTTCCGAAACGGTCTGTGACGGATACAAGACGGTCATCTTCACAGTAGAATTCCACACCGTCGTAACGTGTTATAGTGTAATAATATGAACCATCAGAAAAGTCAGCAGTTATTGTATATTTTCTGTTTAGATATGTATCGGTTTCTGAACTGACGTTGGGATATTTTACTGTGTAAAAGCATTTGGCAGAATCATATTCTCCGTCTTCGGTTGCAATCAAAAATTCCACTGTGTTTTTTGTGTAAGCATCATACAACATGCCGTACATACCTTCCTGATTGCTGCAATCCTCCCATGCGAGGACTGCGGGAATGTCATAGTCCCAACCACCGCCTATGTTTATTACTTGCATGCGGTTATCGCCAATGGTGTAGGGATTTGTTTTACTTAACACTGAATCCAGCAATCCGTAGCCTAACGATGCGTCGCGATATAATGTAACATCTTCACCGATAATATCGTTGTACATATATACAGTAGCTCGCGGAGAGAAACCTATGCTGTATGGGTCTTGTGCTGACCAGTTGTAGTATTCGTTTGTATCAACAAGGTCAAAGGCTTCGTCGGCATAATCGGAAGCAATGCTTATAGAAGCAGTGTTGCTTTCTGCGTCAAGCATATCCCACATGCTGTCAAATGCGATATAGATGGGTGTGTCAGAGAAATCTTCGGTAAGATAATATGAAAATACGTATTTTGTTCCGCTGTATTTGCTTTGATTGCCCGCAATATAATCGGTTATAGATACGTATTGACTATAGCCGTCAATATGATTGTTGTTTGCAGAATTGAATTTTCTGCCTACGACAACGTCAAGCCCGTTAGTGCCGGGAAGATTTAATTCTTCGGAATAAAAGGCAACGCCGCCGGAATATGTATCAACTCTTTCAACTCCGGCATCGGTTATACTTGTTGGCGCAGTTTGCTCGGCTTTGATTGCCTGATTAATACTGTCGAATTTGAGGTATATATCAATACTGTCAAGTGTACTTGCAGATGAAATTAATGATAAACTGAAAAGCAAAGCAATTGAACTAATAATTGTAAAGATAATCTTTTTCATTATTCCACCTCCGGTTCGTCAATGGGGATGAGGTCTTGCTCAAATATTTGCTCTGTATTAAATATTTGAGGAGTGTTGTTGGCATAAATTGTGGTGTCGGTGTTGGTTTTTGTGTTAAAGACAGGCGCGATGTTGTTGTCCGTCATCAATTTGTTTTTTTCAAGAGCTTTTTCGCGTTCAGCTGAAATTGCCTCCTCCTTGAGCGTTACGCGGTCACCGTGAATATCGGCTATCTCGGTAAAATCTTTGCGTTGTCTTACGCTGACATTTCTGAATGCCATAATTTCGTCCATTGTCATGTCGGGAGCATTGATAACGGATTCGGGAGCAGCAGACAAGCTTGTTGCAGTAATTGTGTTCCAAGAATTGCCCGAAAGTCTTTCGGAGAGCATCTGTTTTGTGGTTTTTGCTCCTGCAAAGCTCAGTTCATATGCACCGACAATTTCATTCACGGTTATGCCATTATTTACATAGTAAGCGACATCTTCAACAGAAAGCATGTCGTCTTTTCTGTCGAAAAAATGGTCATAGGCATCATATATCCAATTTGGGTTATCGCCCATTTTTATGCCTTGGTCATATATGCCCGCTATTGCGGTATAATCACAATCTGTCCAACGGAGGAATTCGTAAATATCAAGCACTTTTTCAATATCGTAGTCCTCATTGATAAGAGATGTGATAAATTTGAATTCATCATCGGTCATTTCAAAATCGGTTGCTGTTTGTACAATCTTGTGTTTTATACGGTTTGCGTCGATATCTTCAAAATCGTTCAGTTGAAGATAGTTGTCCAAAGCCATAAGCTCTGTTTCGGAAAAGTTAAAAGAATCAGTAGTTTCATAAACTTCAAATTCTTCTAAAGATTTCGTTGGTGGATTGAACTCTTGCGGAAAATCTATTGAAAAATCAACTTCTTCATTTTCTGAAAATGATTCATCAGTAGAATTCGTTGCGAATTCAGTTGGATTTTCAAACAATGCCTTGGTATCAATGACGTTGTTTGCCGTTGCGACAGTTGCTGTAAGGATTAGTAACAGAACTGTCAGTGCGATTAGTTTTGTTTTCATGTCAAAAACTCCTTTGTATAAAAATTTTTTTGTGGGGAATATCCCCTTGAAATTAATATAGCATAAGTTAAAGTGTCAATTAGTTTCAGAATACTTTGTTTGAAACCGCTCTATATATAGACCGAATTAAAAGGGCATAAAGTGGACAAAACTTTAAAAAAGTTTACATTTGTTCCAAGAATTTTAAAGAGAGACAGATGTTGTGTTCAAAAAAATGCGGTAATATTTGATTGACGGGATGAATATAATGAAATGTTCGACTTAAAAAAGGAAAGGGAAATGAAATGTTGAAAGAAGCGATTAACAGCACATATTTTGATTATTACAAAGAAAATTTGTTTTATCTTGAAGAGGCTATTGAAAAGCTTGTGGAAAGAATTTATGAGATAGACCAAAGAAGAGAAGCTCGCGGACAGAGAAAGCTGTGCGACAATGTGCGTTACCGTATCAAAAACCCTAAAAGCATGGAAGAAAAACTCAAAAAGAGAGGCTTTGAAAGCGGAGGGAAATCGGCTGTTGTAAACGTGTATGATGCGGCAGGGATAAGGATTATATGCCCTTATATTGATGATGTGTACGTTATGGCAAAAGAGCTTGGCAAATGCAGCGACATTGAGGTAAAGGAAATTAAAGATTATATAAGAAATCCCAAGAAAAACGGTTACAGAAGCTATCATATGATTGTGCGGACGGGGATACTCAATAAAGGACGGACTCATTATGTAACCGTAGAGATACAAATACGCACCATGGTTATGAATTCCTGGGCAAGTGCCGAGCATCAGTTAAAATACAAAAAGGACACAAACGACGAGGAAAGCCGAACACTTTTAAAAAGATGTGCCGACGAAATGCTCAAGATTGATTATTCAATGATGAAAATACGTGATATGATGGAAGATTGAGAGATGCCATGTGCTCCGCACTCGATATACCTGCGGTTCGATATAAATCCTTGCGGGATTTTCGATATGTTTTGCCTTTGGCAAACCGAGAACATGAGTTGCAGTGGTCTCAGATAAAAGTTGTCTGATATGGCTTGCAATAAGTGGTATTTTGTCATATAATTAAGGAAAGTGTTTTTTGGGAGGGCTACAAATGATTGAAATGATGAAAATTATTAATACCCACGGCGTAAAAGGTGAAATGAAAGCTGTTCATTACGCGGATTCTCTCACGTTTTTCAAAAAGGTGCCTTACCTTTATGATAAAAAGGAAAACAAGTTTCATGTAACAAATGTGAGAGACGGCAAAAACTGTGTTCTTGTCACAATCGAGGGCGTTGAGGATATGAACGCGGCAGAGAGAATGAAAAACGTGTATCTTTACGCCAGGAGAGAGGATTTTCCGCCTTTAGCTAAGGGAGAGTACTACCTTATTGACCTTATAGGGCTGACTGCCGAAACAGTTGACGGCGAAGAGATTGGCGAGGTTGTAGACATACAGGAAAAAGCAGCGCAGAATCTGATTGTTATTAAAAATGGTGATAAAGAAATCTTGATACCCAAGTGCGACGCTTTTGTTGACAGAGTTGATTTGGATGAAAAGAAAATATACATTACACCCATTGAGGGACTGATTTGAGTGCAGAATGCAGAACGCAAAGTGCAGAACGAAGGTAATGGCAAACTTACATCTGTAAGTTGCGGGGACATTGACTACCCACAGTCATCCCACATACTCGTTTTGTTACAAGCTAAACTTTAAATGAATGGCTGTGTGCCTGTTCATAAAATAGTTGCAGTGGTCCCAGATAAAAGTCTGCAAAAACCCACTAAAGAAAGGTTAAAACGATGAAATTTTCGGTATTGACGCTTTTTCCGGAGATGTTTGAAAGCGTTCTTGGTGAGAGCATAATAGGAAGAGCAATCAAAAAAGGGGTTATTGAAACCGAATATGTTAATATAAGAGATTTTTCAGAGGGCAACTATCGTCGTGTTGACGATTATCCTTACGGTGCGGGTGGCGGCATGGTTATGCAGCCTATGCCCATATATAAGGCATATCAGTCTGTCAAGGGCGACGAAAAGCCATATGTCATATATATGTCACCTCAGGGGAATGTGTTTAGTCAGCAAAAGGCACGTGAGCTTTCTGAAATGGAGCACGTTGTCATACTCTGCGGACATTACGAGGGTGTTGACGAGAGGATTATCGAAGAAATCGTTGACGAGGAGATAAGCGTGGGAGACTATGTTTTAACAGGCGGCGAACTCCCTGCGATGATTGTTATTGATGCCACAAGTCGAATGATTGAGGGGGTACTGGACTCTGACGAAACCATGCAGGTTGAAAGCCACTACGACGGACTTTTGGAGTATCCGCAATATACTCGTCCTGTTGAATTTTTGGGAAAAAGGGTGCCGGATATTCTTTTGTCGGGGCATCATGCAAACATTGAAGCATGGAGGCGTGAACAGAGCCTTATCAGAACAAAGCTCAAACGCCCTGACCTTATAAAAAAAGCAAACCTTACAGATAAAGAAAAAGAAATGCTTAAAAAAGTGAGAAGGAAACGAAAAAAGAATGCTTAGAATAATTACAGGCAGAAGCGGCAGCGGTAAGACGGATGAACTGTTTTCGCTTATGAAAAAATGTGAAAATGCAATATATATCGTGCCTGAGCAGTACAGCTTTGCAGCAGAAAAAAAGGTTACTCAAGCTTTCGGAATGAGCGGTATGGGTAACCCCGATGTTTTCAGCCTGAGGCGACTTGCATATTATTTTGAAGAAATGTACGGCGGAAACCTCAAAGAGGACATATCAAAATCCGGACGCATAATGGTGCTTTACGATATTACAAAACAAAATGCGTCGTCGCTGTCACTGTACGGCGGCAGTGCACGCCGCGGTGAAATGGCGCAGCAAAGCGCGGTTATTGTCACCACCTTTAAAAAGTATGGCATCACAAAGGAAAAAATCGAAAAAGCACTGAAACAGACAAAGAATTCCTTGCTTTATAAGAAGCTTTCGGACTGCAAGGTTATTTTTGATGCTTATGACGCTTTTTTGAAGGATGGCTACCGTGATGCGGACGACCTTTTGGAGGGGCTTTGTAAAAATATACAGAAAACAGATTATCTCACCGGCAAAGATGTTTTTATCGATGCTTTTCAGGCTTTTACACCTTTGGAATATGATGTTATTAAAAACATACTCAAAAAGGCAAAGAGCGTGACAGTGGCACTTGGTGCGTGTGACGGGCAGGATGAGTTTGAGACGGCAAACCGTACAAAAAACAATCTTATACGCATTGCTGCGAGTGAGGGGATTGAATACAAAGGCGAAGTTAAGCTCCTCGGTGCGATGTTTACCGCCTGTGATGAATTAAAGGTATTGGAAAAAAGCTTTTTTGAAGATGAAGAAGAGGTTTTTTTGGACAAAACCGATAAAATACGCCTTCACAGAGCAAAAAACGAATACACAGAAACAGAAAATGCGGCACGCGAGGTTGAAAGACTGTGCCGTGATGAGGGGTACCGTTACCGTGACATTGTAATTGTGGCAAGAGAGCTTGAAAAATACGAAAGAAATCTGTCACGGGTTTTTGAACGATTTGATATACCTTTATTTATGGACAAAAAAACACCGCTTTCGGGAGAAGCGGCGGCGATTTTTCTTTTGAGCGCAATAAAGATTATTTCGCGCGGATGGAAAAACGAAAGTGTTTTTGAGTATATGAAAACAGCGTTTTCACCCCTTTTGCCCTCTGAGGCAGATGAACTTGAAAACTACTGTCTGGCTGCGGGAGTAAAGCGCAGAGACTGGAGGCGGACAGATGACTGGGACATGCCCTTGTCGGTAAAGGATGACGGTGTGGACAAAGATTATCTTGAAAGAATAAACAGCATAAGAAAAAGGCTTACAGAGCCTGTTGTGCGTCTTGAGGAAAAAATAAAAGGACGACACACGGGCAGAGAATTGAGCATAGCCTTTTACGAGTTTATGGAAGAATGCGGTATTGAAGATAAAATCGAAACCTTGTCGGACAACCTTACACAAAACGGCGATGCAGATACCGCAATGAGGATGAGACAGGTGTATGAGCTCACCGTAGGCGTGCTGGAAAGCTTTGACAATGCCTTTTGTGATAAAAAGCTCAATGCAGAGGAATTTGGTGCAATATTTGCATCAGGCATGGAAAGCGTTGAAATAGGTGTCATACCCTCAACCACTGACTGTGTTTGTGCCGGAAGCATTGACCGTGCGCGCTCTCATGGGGCAAAAGCTGTTATTATCATAGGCGCAAAAGAAGGCGAGTTCCCGCAAGCTCCCAAGGATACGGGGATTTTTTCGGATGCAGACCGTCATGAACTCATGGAATACGGGATAGAGCTTCCGCCCGACACATTGGGCAAAATATATATGGAAGAAAGTCTTGTGTATTCGGCTTTGACCTGTGCCACGGAAAGGCTTTATGTGAGCTACAGCCAAGAGGGCGAAAGCGCAAAGCCGTCTTCGATTATAAAGAGAATATACCGTGTTTTTCCGAATGCTTTTGTTTCGGATGAGCTTACGGATAACAACTCTTTGAGCCGTATTGCCAGCGCAAAGAGTACTTATGAGGATTTTGCATCGGAGTATGCCCTCTACCGAAGCGGAGAAGAGGTTGAACCTTGTTGGCTTACGGCGTTGGATTATTACAAAAATGACCCCTTGTGGCAAGACAAGCTTAAAGAAATTGAAAAATACACATCGTATGAAAACAAAACCGAGCTTGTGCGCGAGGAGCTTTTGAGGGCAAGGTACACTGAGCTTACGACCAGCGTATCACGACTTGAGGGGTATGTAAAATGCCCGTTTGCGTATTTTGCCGAGGTGACGCTGGGGCTCAGAGAGAGAAAACAGCTTGAGGTTACCGCAGCAGACAGCGGTACTTTTCTCCATGAGTTTGTGGACCTTTTCGGTAAAGGACTTGCCGAGGACGGCAAAAACTGGCGTGATATTGACGATGGTTACATTGACAAAAAAACCGAGGAGATTACACTGTCTCTGCTGTCGGGGCTTAATAAGCATCTGTTGGAATCTTCGCCAAGGATAAGGCACCTTTTTGCAGAGCTTAAACGTATTGCAAAGCGCAGTGTTACGGTTTTGAGCGAGCACATGAAAAAGGGAAGGTTTGAACCGCTCGGTTATGAAATTGTTTTTGACCGTAACGGTGATTTTAAGCCAATGACGATTGATTTGCCCAACGGACAGAAAGTCGTTTTGCGCGGCAGAGTGGACCGTGCAGATGTGCTCAACTCGGCAAACGGCAAATTTGTGAGGATAATTGACTACAAGAGCGGCAACAAAAAGTTTTCGCTGTCAAACATTTATCATGGGTTTGACCTTCAGCTGGCAGTGTACCTGACGGCAATCTGCGAAAACGGAGATTACCGCCCCGGGGGAATGTTGTATTTTAAAATCGACGACCCAATTATAGAAGCTGCAGGTACGGTGTCGGATGAGAAAGTTAAGAGCGAAATTGTTAAAAAGCTTAAAATGGACGGACTTGTGCTTGCCGATGACGAAGTGCTTGAGGCTATGGATAAAGACTACGCAAAGGGTAGCAACGTCATAAATGTAAAAAGAAAAAAGGACGGCTCCTTTACGGAAAGCTCGAATATTGCATCTGAAAGTGATTTTGCGGCGGTTTCTCGCCACGCGAAAAGCATGGTCAAAAAACTTGCGGGCGAAATCTTAGGCGGCAATAATGCCATAAAGCCTGTAAGAGGCGCATGCGAATGGTGCGAAATGAAATCCTTGTGCGGTTTTGATACTTCGATAAAGGGCTCGAGCTACAGACGCGTTGAAAAAATCAACGATAAGGATGCACTGTTAAAAATCATTGAACAAGAAAAGGTTCAGGAATAATTCCTGAACCTTTTAAGTTACTGATTCTTATGTCTTTCAACAAAGCGGGCAATGCGACGGATTGCTTCTTCGATGTTTTTGATTGAATAAGCATAGCTGCAGCGTACAAAGCCTTCGCCGCTCTGTCCAAATGCGTTACCGGGCACAACCGCTACCTTTTCTTCTTCCAAAAGCTTTTGAGCAAATTCTTCGCTACTGTAGCCAAGGGATGAAATGTTGGGGAACACATAGAACGCGCCCTCGGGTTCAAAGCAGCTCAGTCCCATTTTGCGGAAGCCGTCAACAAGTACACGGCGACGGTAGTTGTATTCCTTACACATGTTTTCAACATCTTCATCACAGTTACGGAGTGCTTCAACAGCCGCAAACTGGCTTGTGGTGGGAGCGCACATAATACCGTACTGGTGGATTTTGTACATAACCTTTGCTATGGGCTCGGGAGCCATGGCGTAGCCCAGTCTCCAGCCTGTCATGGCAAATGCTTTGCTAAAGCCGTTGATTGTAACGGTTCTTTCCCACATGCCGTCGATGGATGCAAAGGAAATATGCTTTTTATTGTTATATGTAAGCTCGGAATAAATTTCGTCGGACAAAACGATGATGTTTGTATCACGGAGAACAGAGGCGATATCCTCTAAATCTTGCTTTTCCATAATAGCGCCTGTGGGGTTGTTGGGGAAGGGGAGAATGAGTACCTTTGTTTTGTCGGTGATTTTTTCCAGGAGCTTTTCCTTTGTTAAACGGAAATTGTCCTTTTCTTCTGTAACAATCGGAACAGGCACACCGCCTGCAAGAGATGCACAGGGCTTGTAGCACACAAAGCTGGGCTCGGGGATTAAAACCTCGTCCCCGGGATTGATGAGTGCACGCAGAGTGATATCGATAGCTTCACTGCCGCCTACTGTGACGATGATTTCGCTCTTGGGATTGTATGTAAGATTGTATTTGCGTTTTGAATAGCGAGCGATTTCCTCTCTGAGTTCAAGAGTACCTGCGTTTGAGGTGTAGTGAGTTCTGCCTTTTTCAAGTGCCTTGATGCCTTCTTCGCGAATGGACCAAGGGGTTACAAAGTCGGGCTCGCCTACGCCTAAGCTGATAGCATCCTTCATTTCGCTTACTATGTCAAAAAACTTTCTGATACCACTGGGAGGGATGTCAGAAGCTGTTTTTGAAAGTATGTTTTCGTAATCCATCATAATGTAATAACCTCTCTGGGATCGACTTCGGGATGTTCAAAAATAACGTTTTCCTTTTTGTATGTTTTCAAAACAAAATGCGTTGTTGTTGCAATGACAGAATCCATCTGCGAAAGCTTTTCGGATACAAACATTGCCACGTCGCGGAGGGTTTCGCCCTCAACCTCCAAGAGGAGGTCATACGCGCCGCTCATGAGTGTAAGGCTCTTAACCTGAGGGTATTTATAAATCTTTTCGGCAACGCGGTCAAAGCCCTTTGCCGCCTGAGGTGTAATCTTGAGTTCGATATATGCTTTGATAGTATCCTTTTCGACATGCTCCCAGTTGATGAGAGTGCGGTAGCCGAGGATGATTTTGCTGTCTTCAAGTGCCTTTATTTCGTCTTTTACACTATCTTCTGTTGTGCCGAGCATTACGGCGATTTCGCCGGGTGTAATGCGACTGTTTTTTTCTAAGATGGATAATAAATCCTTGTTCATCAAATCAAGTCCTTTCAATAAAAGTCCAAATTACAGTTATTATATAACAGGAAATAAGGAAATGCAATAAGTTTTTGAACGCAGAGTTCATTGTCTGCTGTAATTTGCAGGGACATTCCTTACCCAAAGCTGGGAGATATGTGTGCACTTTCTCAGCGTATGCAGGAGGTGTGTCCCTGTTTCTTTAAAAATGTTGCAATTACATAATCAAATCAAACTAAATCCCACGAAAAAATTTTTAAAAAAGGTATTGACATGGCAGTAAAGTTGTGGTATCATATGCAAGAATAAAGCAGAAGTAACCGCTTCTCACCTCAAGCAAACGGCGTATGGGGTTAATAAGGAATACCGGAAAAGTACCGGGGATTTTTTTGAGTGCGGTGAAAATGTGTTTTCATCGTATTTTTTGTTTTGTTTAAAAATATTCGGAGGTGTTTTTTATCAGTAAGGAATTGTTGATAAACGAAGAAATTCGTGAG
>CAZNIC010000010.1:0-42614 GCA_964572985.1 uncultured Oscillospiraceae bacterium | reverse complement strand
ATTGCTCGTCTTGCAGCAGCACAGGCAGCTATCGCTGAAATGTAATTTTCAGACACGAAAAAAGAATAAAAATGAAAGCCCTCCGCATTGCGGAGGGCTTTTTGTGTTGCACGGTAAAAACGGAGCCAGTGGGGTCTGTCCCCACTGGCTCCGTTTTTTGTTGAGGGTTGAATTGCAAAGGGTAATGTGCTACAATAATATTACATAATTCGACAACTTTTTGGAGGCAGACATTATGAAAAGAGCGTTAAGTATTTTAATGATTTTTGCAATACTTCTTTGCGGATGCACCACAAAGGTTGGTCCCACAGAGCAGACAAACTCATTGCTTGATGAATATATAAACAATATGGAAAAATACGAAAACTCAGTCCGTGAATATGGCGAAGTTACAAGCTATGTGCATATGGAAGAGGGCTTTGTTGTGACTATGCTTTATCCGAAAACAGGGTTAAAAAAGCTTGATAACGCCATAAACGCATGGATTGATGAAACCGTTGAAAAATACAAAAGTGAGAATAGCAACTCAAACGAAACAGAAAATAATGCGGAATTAACGGCTACATATGATAGTTTTTACACAGGTGAAAAGGTAGTGAGCGTCAAAATGAGAGGAACTTTCTTTTCGCCCGGCATGGCACATCCTGAGGATTTTGTGAAAACGTTTTGTGCCGACACACAAAACGGAAAAGTTTTGGACATAGATGCCGTGCTCAAAAAAGACACAAGAAAAGATTTGGAAGCATTGGTCATTGAAAAAGCTGGGATTGAGACAGATGCAGTTGACGAAAATATGCTTAACAATTTTGTTTTTACAAATGACGGAATCGTAATTGTGCTTGAAAGAGGCGCATATTTGCCTTCCTCCGACGGCGAAACGACAGTTTTATTAACCTATGACGAAATAGCTGATTTATTAAAGGACGAATTTGTTTTTAAATCCCCTGATGACGAGGTAACAGAGCCTGTAACCGAAATAGAGACGGAAGTCCCCACTGAGCCTGCTACCGAGGCACCAACAGAAATAAGCGAAAGAACAATTGACCCTGATAAACCCATGCTTGCACTTACTTTTGATGACGGACCAAGTGCACATACGGACAGGCTACTTGATATTTTCAAAACTTATGGCGGAAAAGGAACTTTCTTTGTGCTGGGCAACCTTATTGACGGAAGAAAAAACACTCTGATAAGGATATCCGACGAAGGTCATGAAATCGGCAATCACAGCTGGGATCATAGAAAAATGACCAATCTTACAACACAAGAAATAACCGATGAGATTATGATGGCAAGAGCAAAAATTTACGATGTTACGGGTAAAGATTGCTTGATTGTCAGACCACCATATGGTGCGTGGAATGATGATGTGAAAGCCGTTGGCAAAGAACTGGGGGTAGCCTTTGTGAACTGGTCGGTTGACACCCTTGACTGGAAGAGCCGCGATGCGGAAGCTGTGTATAACGAAATAATAAATAATGCCTCAGACGGGGCAATAATACTTTGTCATGATTTGCACGAAACAACGGTTGATGCCATGGAAACCGTAATACCAAAGCTGATTGAAGACGGATACCAGTTGGTAACAGTATCAGAATTAATGAGCTTTTCAAAAAAGCCCCTTGAACCGGGAAAAATACATTATAAGCGATAAGAAAGGATTTTTGTTATGTGGAAAGCGTTTTTATCATTATGGAAAAATATTTTTAACTACAAAGGTGTATCAACAAGGAAAGAATTTTGGCTTGGAGCACTTTCTCAAATTATATTTATGTATATTGCAGTTGTGCCCTGTGCGCTGCTTTTGAGAGTGGTTACAATCCCTTTGCCTGTATTTTTTACGGTGTTTTTTACAATAATGGGTGTACCGCTTATTTCACTGTTTGTAAGACGAGCCAATGATATTAAACTTACGGCTGTTGACATTTTACTTGTTGCTTTTTTTGTGCCGGTTGTTGGCGCAATGATTATTGGCATGTATCCGTCCCTGAATGAACAACAAGGCAAAACTGTTTTGCCATGGTGTTTTCGCGGAGTTATAGTTGGTATCGGGCTTTTTGTTTACGGAGGTTTTGGCGGAATAGTATTTTTAGGCTCTCCGGACGCCACACTTCCTATTGTGGGCACAGGATTGATACTTGCAACCGTGTCAATGATAGTAGGTGCTATTCGTAATAAATACTTTTCTTAACACAGAAGATGCCTTGTAAAAAACAAGAACACAAAAGGACCATTTCGGAAAAAATCCGAAATGGTCTTTTTGCTGTCCTGTTTTTAGGACAGGGATGTGTGGTAAACTGAAAATACAGAAAGAAAGGAGATGTCTTAAAATGACAAGAAAACAGAAAATTTTGGCAGTTTTAGGTATAATTGATGGAGATTTGTTAATTATTATGTTTCTCAATTTTTTAATTTCACCGTTAGTTAGTATTTTTGTTTCGCCGTCAATCGGCATTTCTATGTTTGCAGTAGTTACATTTGTTACACTAATCCCGTTTATGTTTATTCTTGGAATAATTCACAAAATGACTATAACACCCGAGGAAAGAGAAGCTGAAAGAATACGTGAAATGAAGAGAACAGCAGTAAAAAGTGCAATTTTTGATGTTTACGTTACATCAAAAATTCTCGATAAACTGGATGAGTAAAGCCGAATAGAAAATCAATTGTTGTAGTTTATAAATTGTGTATAAGGAGGGTTTTATTATGCCATACATCCCGAAAGAACACGAGAAATATGACCTCTTACCGTTTTGCAGGAGTGAAGGCGGAGAGGTTTTTGATTACCCCTGTGAACTTCTTGGTAAAATTGAGGATATAATTGACCCCGAGGAAAAACTGATGCCTTACGGATATTATAGCTGTGAGGAGTATTATGGCGAAGTTAATCGTATTTTGAAAAAGTATGCGGATAATGCCGAGGCAGTAAAGCTTTTGGAAGAATACCTTGACGAAATGAAAAAGCGGAACCGAAAGGAAGAATGGTCGGTTTGTAAATACATAGGACCTGAATACGATAGAGTGTGCGGATTAACACCGGGAAAAAACTATTACTGGCCGTCAAGCTTTGAAAAACCCACTTACCGCGGTGTTGTGGATGATGAAGAGTTTACAAACTATTTTTATCCCACAGAGGCAGAATATTGGCTTGTGCTTGAGGACGTAACCGGAATGGCAACAAACACAATATACGGTGACGGAAGTCGTAAAATGAGCAAGGGAGAATATGCGAGTATTATGCAGCAACTAAAAAATGCAACATTTGAGGAGTGAGGATATGAAAACCATTAAATCCATTGATTTGGATAATCAGCCGGTTGAAGGCGTTTTTGATTGCGCTTGTGCGTGCTTTTTTATAGCGGAAAAGACAAGGGATGAAAAATTTATTAATAATCTTGCAAAAAAGCTTATAGGGGAGGGTTGCCGCAGGTTTACGTTTTTTGGAAAGCACAGGATTTTGTGGGAAAACATTTTTGATGATGTTGATATCGAACTAAATCCCGATTGCGGATACGAAGATGTAAGCGTCACGATGACAGACAAGTACATTGAAACCTTTGCAGACGGTATTATAGGGGAGTTTAAGCCTAACGTATATCTTTTTTATGACGACGAGAAAAGACAAAAAGAGGTTTTGAAGCTTGTGGAAAAAGAACAAAGCCAAGCGGATGACACAAAACGTTATATGTTAAACTGTGAAGGCACAGAGGAAATGTTTTACAGGATATGCAAAGAATTTGAAAAGGATTATCCCCTGTTTAAAAAAGACAAGCTTTTGGTTGACCCTTTAGACTATGAATTGATACAGCGTTATACAAAAGGTGATAAGAAAGTAACTATTATTTTTGAAAGAGTGTTTGACGAATGGATTGCAGGCTATGCAAATTTTGACCTTGAAAAATTTGCGAAAAAATGTAATGATATTTTATTATGACTTGTTATTGGAAAAGAGCGTGTCGATTATCGACGCGCTCTTTTGGAGGAGGGAACTATTGGTAAGTAGTTTTTAAAGGAATTTTTGTTTTTTTGCTGCCATTGCCGCACCGATGATGCCTGCGTTATTGTAAAGACGGGCAATTTCGATTTTGGTGTGTGCAACGTGCATGTTATATTCATGTTTTGAAACAAACTTTTTGATTGGGTTTAAGAGTACGTCACCTTCCTGACTTATACCGCCACCGATAACAACTGTTTCGGGCTGGAATATGTTGACAAGATTTGTTATGCCTTCGGCAACGTGCTGTATATACCTGTCACGGACTTCGATTGCGGCTTTATCACCCCATGCGGCACAATCAAAAGCTGTCTGACCATTGACGGGCCCGTTTTCTGAAACCCATTTGTGCATTTGTGAAGTGGGGCATTCTGCCATTTTCTTTTTTGTCTGATTGATAAGTGCCGTTACGGAAGCGTATGCTTCGTAGCAACCGCGTCTTCCGCAGGAGCATTTTTCGCCACCTTCGTGAATGACGTGATGACCGATTTCGCCGCCTGCGCCGTTAAAACCGCGGAATATTTTGCCTTTTATTATAATGCCGCCGCCGACACCTGTGCCCAGTGTTACCATGAGAAAGTTGTCGGATGATTTGCCGCTTGCAAAATATTCGCCGTATGCCGCCGCATTGGCGTCGTTTTCGAGATTTACGGGGATATCAATATATTTTCTGAATTCGGATGCAAGAGGAATGTTTTCCATGTTTAGGTTGCTTGTGTACACCACAACTCCGTTTTCGTTGTTGATATTGCCGGGGATGCCTATGCCAACTACTTTTATATCGGCAAGGTTTTTGCCTGCGGCAGAGGTAACCTTGTTTGTCAAAACCGCCATATCCTTGACAATCTCTGTCCAGTGACGTTCACGAAGTGTGGGAGTGGAAGCATGAGCAAGAATATTGCCTTTGCTATCAACTATACCTACGGCAATGTTTGTGCCGCCCAAATCGATTCCGATATACATACTAAACTTTCCTTTCGTTAAAATGTGAACTTGAATGTATTTTTGTACTTCTTAGGTATTTCATAATCACGTGGCAAATCCGGACCGCAAGACTTAGAACCTACACCACGCATTGCGAGGTCTATGCACACATTTACAAAGTTGTTGTCCTCAAGCTCGAATGAATGTAGTGTTTCTCTGAGCTGTGCTGTAGTAAAGGGATTTACTGAGCACGAGAACGGCTTTTCAGCGGTTACCTTGAACAAGTCTTTAACGGCTAAATATCTGCAAGCATAATGACTGCCGGATTCCTGGGGGCGTATATATTTTCGGTCGTAATTTTCCTGAGCAGAACTTACATAATAACCATAGTCGCAAGCAACGTGCTTGTCTACATAGCTTTCCGTAGGGCCGAAACCAACATATGAGAAGTTGCTGTGTGCCTTGTCTACTCCGAATTCAATGCCGAAACGGGGGAAACTTTCGATATAGTCTGCGAGGGTGTATTCTACTGTTGCAGTAAGTTGATTGCCAAGAACTGTGTATAAAAGCTCAAATTCAGCCGCAGGGATAAGACAATTTGCCGCAAGAGCACCTTTGAATTTATATGTGTTCTCGGTTTTTTCGCAAGAGAATATGTGCGGAGTACAGGATTCAAGATGACAGCGGTCAATCCAATGCGGAATTAAGTCGCGGTCGTTGTCGGTATAACGTGTTATGTTGAAGTGCATGGGCGTGCGGAGAATTTCATTTCCGTCAGCCTTGATAGATGTTATTTCGCCTGTATGCTCGTTTACCTCAATACTAATTGATGATGAAAACTTATATGTGCTTGCGGGAATTTCAACGTCGCAAACCTCAGAAGAAGTTCTGCCGCCGTAAACGGCTTTCATTTCAAGTGCGTTTGATTTTATTTTTCTGTCGGGGGTTAACAAACCGTCAGCACAAAAATTGCCGTCATGCTCAGGTTCTTTAAAATCGCCGCCGTAAAGGAAGCCTTGGTCTGTCTTAATGCCGTGATCTGCCCATTCCCAAACAAAGCCGCCCATCATCTGGTCGTTATTGTAAATAATATCCCAATATTCGGCTATATCGCCACAGCTGTTGCCCATGGCATGAGTATATTCGCAAAGAACAAAGGGACGTGTTTCTTTTTCGTTGTTAAGTACATCCTCATAAATTTTTTCAAAGCTCGGATACATCATGCTTACCATGTCAACAAGCTCGCTGTAGTAATACTTGGGGTCAGCATTCTGGAGACCTTCATAATGTACAGGTCTTGTATTGTCTCTTTGCTTGACATAACGTGCACCGTCAAAAAATGCTTTGCCAAAAGAGCTTTCGTTGCCCAAAGACCATATTATTACGCTGGGACGGTTTTTGTCACGCTCCACAAGAGCAATATGTCTGTCTGTAATACCGGGAGCGAAAAACTCATTTTCGGCATATTCCTGCCAAAGGTCGAGATCATATCTGCCGTCGCGGCTGCAGGCTCCGTGCATTTCCAAATCAGCTTCGTCCATAACATATATGCCGAATGTATCACAAAGCATATAGAATTCGGGACTATTGGGATAATGAGAAGTTCTTACAGCGTTGACGTTTAACTCTTTCATTAAATGAATATCTTTTGCGAGGTCTTCAAGACTGACGGTTGCTGCCGTTTCACAATGGAAATCATGACGGTTAACACCTTTGAGTTTTACAGGTTTACCATTGATTTTGAATACCTTGCCGTCGATAGAGACAACTCTGAACCCTACGCTTTCAATAATTTTTTCGCCGTTAGCGTGAAGCTCGGCGGTGTAAAGATTGGGTTCTTCAGCAGTCCAGAGCTTTACATCAGGGACTGTGATTTCAGCCTTTCCGCCCACTGGGGCAATTGCAGATTTACCGTCCAGAACAACGTTGATATCAACCGGGCTTTCGTTGATAAGTGTAAAAATACCACTATTGCCCGAAAGCGTTGTCTCAATTTTATAATCGGTGATATGGTCTGCGGGACGGGTAAGCATGTATACATTTCTGAATATGCCGGAGAAGCGGAATTTGTCCTGACATTCAAGATAGGTTGAGATGCACCATTTCAGAACGAGAACGTCAATTGTGTTTTCTCCGTTTACTGCTATGTCTGTTATGTCAAATTCGCTTGTTGCGTGAGATATCTGCGAATAACCTTTGAACTGACCGTTGATGTACAAGTAAAACGCACTGTCAACGCCCTCAAAGTTGATATAATACTTTTCGCCGCTCTGCTTTTTGATATTGAAAGTGCGGCGATAGTGCCAGCAAGGATTTTCATAGGGGAGATGCGGTAACATGACGGGGAAGGGATATCTTATATTAAGATACTGTATATGGTCATAACCGTGCATCTGAACACACGCAGGAACAGGGATTGAATTTTCAAGCATTTCGTTTACATTAAAATCTTCAACATGTGCAAGCTGCTTGATTTGCCAAACGCCGTCTAATGATGTGAAACGCGAACTTGAAGTACGGTCCAAAATTCCATATTTAGAACCAACAGTATCGTTGGTTCTAAAGGGAATATAATAGCTTCTGTGGGCTGTTGTACCTATTCTGTCAAACTTTTCATATTCTCGCATAATACTCCTCCTCAAATATTGCCGTAAACTGTTTCAAGCTCGGTAATATGTCTCTTGTCCATAAGCTCTTTGTTTGCTTTTTCAACTTTAAGGCGAGAAAGGAGGATTGTAACTATGCCGCAAAGTATAGCGGGAGCCCAAAGATAGAGGAATTGAAGCATGCTTATAGTGGAGGGGGCTTGAACAGCTGCGTTTTCTATATAACCGGCAGCGTCAAGTAACCAACCGCAGATTGCTGTGCCCAATGCACCGCCGATCTTAATACCTAAAGAAGAACAGGAATACATCATTCCGTCAAGACGGTGACCTGTTGTCATTGCAGTATAATCAGAGCATGATGCGATAAGGGCATTTAAGTCGCCCTGCAATGGTGCAATGCCGAGTGTTGCAATTGCTGTGAATACAAGCATAAGAGGAACACTGCCCATGTAGCCTGCAACCATTACGCCAATTCTTCCTAATGTTGCAACAACGTAGCCGATAATGTTTAATTTGTACATTCCGCCCATTTTTTTGATAATAAGAGGAAGAACGAGAAGCAGTGCAACCATGGGTATATTGATAGCCAGTGCAAAATCACTGAACAAGCCTTCGTTGCCGAGGATATACTTCATGTAATAGATGCCCATACCGATTACGGAGGCGTAAAGCTGTGTCATGATGTAGGTTGTGCAGATAAGTACATAGTACTTGTTTTTGATAAGAAGCTTAAAGGAGCGGAGGAATGTAAGACGGTGTTCTTCTTTGCGTTCTTCCTCCATGCCTTCGTCAGCTTCGGGTAATTCTTTAACAGAGAATACGGAAATTGTATTTACAACCAAGCCGATAATTGCGTAGATAATTGCAACGATTCTCCAACCTTCCGCGCCACCGCCAAAGAAGTTTACAGCGTCGATAGTAATATACTGGATAAGCATACTTGCGCCAAATGCGAAGATAAAGCGGATTGAGCCGAGCTGAACACGCTCATTGGTGTTTTTTGTAATAAGTGCTGTAAGAGATGCGTATGCGATGTTGTTAGCTGTGAAGAATACTGCGTTAAGAAGTGTGTAGGATATAAAGAAAAACACGTACTGTGCGGTTTCGCCCCAGTTTTCGGGGATAGCAAAGCAGGCAACAAGGCACAGCGAACATCCTATATACGGCCATAACATCCAGGGACGAGCTTTACCCATTCTTGTGTGAGTTTTGTCTATCAAACGACCAAAGAAAAAGTCGGTTACGCCGTCGAAAACCTTGGAAAGTGCAATCAATGTTCCGACAACGCCCATGCTCATGCCGATAGAATCGGTTAAGTAGAACATTATGAACGATGTGAGAAGTGCATATACAACATTGCCCGCAATATCACCTGAGCCGTAGCCTATTTTGTGATACCATTTCAAATATTTTTTATCAGTAGTCATTTTCATTCTCCTTACGTATTGAATTGTTTCGGTCATATTGAGAAATAAAAACTCCGGATATTTTTATTCCCTTTGTCACCTTTATTATAATTCAAATTTTTACAAAAAGTCTATAAACAGAAGTGGACAGGATATGCACAAAATGATATAATGAACATGAACGGAGGGGAAAATCATGTATGTTAACTCAGGGTATTTGAATAATTCGAGATTGCCGGTTGTGGATAAGTCAAAGCCTCTGATTGTGACCAGTGCAGGGACATATCATGTAAAAAACAAAAACCGTATTCCCACATTGAGACCAAAGGGCAGAATAGACTATCAGCTGTTGTATGTTGCATCAGGCAAGGCACATTTTTATCTTAACGGAAAGGACACCGTTGTGTCGGCGGGACATATGGTGCTGTATCTGCCCAGAGAAGAGCAGAAGTATGAGTACCGCAAGGAAGATAGAACCGAGGCGTATTGGGTGCATTTTACCGGTAGCCAAGTAAAGGGTATATTAAGGCACTTTGATATACCGTTAAAGGGCAACGTTTTTTATTCGGGTTCAAGCGAAGAGTATAAAACCCTTTTTAACAATATGATACATGAGTTCAGAACCTGTCCCGTAGGATACGAAGAAATGGTAGAAATGTATTTGAGACAGCTTTTGTTAATCGTGCAAAGAACACGGCTTGAGAGAAAACCGGCTATGAACAGTTTTTTACAGGCAGAGATAGCATATGCACGAAAATACTTTTTCGAACATTACAGTGAAGAAATTAATATTGCTGATTTTGCCGAGTCAAGACACATGAGCGTGAGCTGGTTTATGCGCAGCTTTAAGCAGGTAACGGGATTATCGCCTATGCAGTATATTCTTTCCTTAAGGATAGAAAACGCACAGATACTTTTGGAAACAACCGATTATTCGGTTAATGAAATTGCATCTATCGTAGGGTATGACAATCAGCTGTATTTTTCACGTATCTTTAAAAAGCAAAAGGGGTTGCCGCCGACTGAATACAGAAATATGCTAAAAAATAAAGGCTGAACGAAAGTTCAGCCTTTTTGTGTTGTTTAGTTAAAGCTTCTTACCCAGGTCACGAGTGAACCGTGGTGGTTGTTGTCGTATACTGTTTTTTTCATGTAGTCTGTAACGGAGCCGTTTTTAGCCATTTTATCGAGTATTGCCTGCTGAAGCTCTTCAACTGTCATATCCTCGTAGGGTTTATTTGCAGGGACTTTTAAAGGCTCTTTTTTAGTTGCCTTTAAATAAGGTTCTTTTACAGCCTCTTTTGTGGAAGCCTTTACTTCAGCCTCTTTTACTTTTTCCACTGTTTTTTCCACCTTAATGGGCTTTATGGGCTCTATGGGTTCTAAAACCTTTACCGTGCCTTTTACGGGAACAAAAATTTCACCTGAGTTTGCCGGGATTGTTATGTTAAGATTGCCGTCCGATTTTGCTTTAGTGCCAAAAAGTGCACCTTGGTAGTCCGCCGTAAGCGCAGGGAATGAAACGGCAGCATCGTTATCGGAATTATTTACCGCAACAAATACGCTTTCGCCGTTTAATGTGCGGCTAAATACATACTGCTCACAAGTAAGCATAACCTCTTTGTAGTCACCGTAGGAAAGTGCGGGAGTTGACTGACGGATTTTGCCGAGTGCTGTGATAAGCTTAACGTATTCGTTTGTTTTAGCTTTTTCGGAATACTCCTCATATGAAAGGCAAGGACGGAGAGAATCGTCTGAATAACGTTCTTTTTTGCCATCGATAGCAAATTCAGAACCGTAGTATACAGAGGGTACGCCGGGAAGAGTGTACAAAAGAATATGCACAGGGGTAAAGTTTGCTTTGTTTGTAAGCTTTGTGTAAATACGTTCAACGTCGTGATTATCCACAAAGTTATAAAGCTTTAATTTGCTGCCGAACATATCATTAAGGCGTTTTACCGTGTGGGCAATTTCAAAATAGTTTTTGTCGTTATGCCCCGAGTAAAGAGCCTTATGGAGTTGATAGTTTGTAACGGAGTGGAGTGTACCGTCGTTTGCCCAACGAGAATAGTCACCGTGGATAACCTCGCCCATGAGCCAAAAATCCTCTTTTACTTCGTTTGCAACAGCACGAAGAGCTTGCATGTAGTTAAAATCCAACACGTCTGCCGCGTCTAAACGGATGCCGTCAATGTCAAACTCTTTAACCCAGAAGCGGATGACATCACATATGTAGTCACGGACATGCGGGTTGTGCTGATTCAATTTTGCGAGCAGGTTGTAACCGCCCCAGTTATCATAGGAGAAACCGTCGTTATATTCGTTGTTGCCCCAAAAATTTACGTTGCAGTACCAATCCTTATAGGGGGAAGATTCACGGTTCTTTTTGATATCTTGGAACGCGAAAAAGTCACGCCCTGTGTGGTTAAAAACACCGTCTAAAATAACGCGGATGCCTTCTTTGTGGCAAAGAGAAACAAATTCTGTCAAATCCTCATTTGTGCCGAGGCGCGAGTCTAACTTTTTGTAATCGGTGGTTTCGTATCCGTGTCCGACGGACTCAAAGAGCGGACCTATATAAATTGCATTAAATCCGCTTGCTTTGATGTGGTCTATCCAAGGAAAAACGTCTCTCAAACGGTGATTGGGCTCGGTGTAGGAGTTTTGTTTTTCAGCTCCTGTCAATCCGAGGGGATAAATGTGATAAAATACGGCTTCATCAAACCATGCCATGTTGTAAACCTCCTGTTGTAAAAAAACTATTTAGAGTATAACATAAAATGAATTAAATGTCTATTAAATATCTGTAGTTTTTGATTTTATATGTTGAAAAAAGAGGAAAATGGTGGTAAAATGTAAACTAGACAGATATTGACAAGGGGGAGAAAAAATGTTTGATTTTGATAACCTTAATCTTGATCCGAATGTAGCATCAGAAGGTATTGATACAGACGGTGACGGTATTATCGATGCTGTAAGCGTTGATAACGACGGTGATGGTTTTTTTGAGCAGTCATACATGGACACAGACGGTGACGGCGTTATTGATACAGTGGCAATGAGCTATGATAGCGACGGCGACGGACATTATGAAACTATTGAATTGTACACTGACGTAAATGGTGACGGTGTTGCAGATTACAGCGGTGTTATGTACGATTATGACGGTGACGGATACGCCGAAATAAGAATGTCGGAAGGCGATAATGACCTTGACGGCAGAATGGAAACGATGCTTGAGGAATATGACTACAACGGTGACGGCATAATTGACGAGACTGTTGTTTCTGTTGACTATGACGGCGACGGTATATACGAAACAAAAACTACTACATATTTTTCCGACACAGACGGCGACGGTTATGTTGACAGTGTGGAGCAATATGTTGTCAATGACTATAACGGCGACGGCGAAGCTGAAAGTGCTACGTATACTCTTGACTCTAATGCTGACGGTATTGCAGACAGAGTTGAAACAATGCACTGGGCTGACATGGACGGCGACGGCATGGGCGACACACAGGTATTTTCTGTGGACGAAAACGCTGACGGTGTTGTTGACAGTGTAAACACGGTGCAGCATGTTGATAAGGACGGCGACGGAAGAAGAGATTCTTTCTTTTATATATATGACCTTGACGGAGACGGTACTCCTGATAAGGTTATCGAAGAGCAGAATGTTGACCTTGATGGTGACGGCTATGAAGAAAGCGTTATTATAGCAGTTGACGAAAATGCAGACGGCAAGTATGACAGCGTTGAAACAACAGGAATGCTTGATACCGATGGTGACGGTGTGGAAGATGCACTTGTTGTTATGACAGACTCTGACGCTGACGGTACAATTGACAGGATTGAAGAAACCAGGTGGATTGATACCGACGGTGACGGCTATACAGATACTAAAATCGTAAGAGTTGATACCGACGGCGATGGTTATTTTGACGAATACGAAGAGAGCGAGATGGACGGCGGAGTGATTATCGACGATGAAGACGATGATTACGAAGTTGATATGGACGAAATCGAAGACGAAGAATATGTTTTCCCGCCTGCTGATGGTGATTTTGAAAACTACGACCCCAGTGGCAGTGACGAAGGTATAATCGGCGACCCCGACGAAGCTTTGGACGAATGGGAATGGCAGGGCGCTACAGAAAGATGTGCTCTTTATTCGCAGAAATTTGTCATCGATGAATTTACGGGGCAGGATATCGACATGGAAGAAATGGCTGATATCGCCGAAGAAAACGGCTGGTTTAGTGAACAAAACGGTACTCCTATGATTCATATGAATAAAATGCTTAATTATTACGGCATTGAAAACGAATTTACTGCTAACAACACCATAGACGATATTGAAGAAGCACTCAGTGAAGGCGGCAGAGTAATTGTTGCTGTTGACTCAGGCGAAATCTGGTACGGTGAAACAGACGCATATTCTCCCGGTGACGGTGTTGACCATGCTATCGAAGTTATCGGTATTGATAACTCTGACCCCGACAATCCGATGGTTATTTTGAACGACTCCGGTCATCCGGACGGTCGCGGCATGATGGTGCCTATGGACGTGTTCTGCGATGCGTGGGAAGACGGCGGTTATGTAATGATTGAATGTATAGATAATTGATAAGGGGTGAGGGTAATGAGTAAAAAGATTGATATAAAGAGTATTATTAATACACTTAAAACAAGCAACTTTTTGTTTGAATGTGCTATGCCCTTGGGTTATACAGCGGGACTTCCTGTTTTGCAGATTGTAAACGACCGCTTGTGCCTTAAAATTCCGTATCTTAAGTACAAGGTAACAGGTGAAGTGGACAAGACACTGGTGTATCCCATAAGATACGTTGTGACAGTGCTTTTGCCCGAAGGCAGAATTGTGGGCTTTGAAGACCTCACAATGAATGACAGATTTAAAAACATACATTTTTACAACCCTGTTGGCTTGTTCCGTCATGAGGCAGTAAAGGCGTTTTCAAAAAAGGAATATAACGAAAAGCGTGATGAGCTGATGGCTATGTATGACAAGGTTGCAAATGCTCTTGTTTACGGAGATAATTACACCGAAGAGGACGATGATAAGTTTGCCGAACTTTTGAAGATTATGGTAGAACCGTCTATTCTTCCCATTTATAAGGTAATCGACCGTGACTTTTATGATAAGTATCTCAATTGACGTATAGGAGTGTAATTATGGCAGAAAAGATAGTAAAAACGGACTTTTTTAAAAACCATAAAAAGGCATCAAAACCGTCCGAAAAGCCTGCCGAAAATGTAAAAGTAAATGAGAATAAACCCGGGGCGCACACTGTGCGCCCTGTAAAACATTCTCTGGAAATTGAAGGCATGGTCAAAGATGTGGTTGAAAAGGCAAAGGCTGTTTTGGAAAAAACAGGTCAAAGCATATATGTGAAAGAGATCGAACGCATTGTTGATGACGCAAAGAGCGAAAGGTTTACGGTGTCGGTTGTGGGCGAGTTCAGTAAGGGCAAGAGCACCTTTGTAAACGCACTTATGGGCAGGGATGTTTTGCCTGTTGGCGATTTGCCTACTACGGCAATGCTTACACGCATACGCTACAACGAAACCGAAATAATGGCACACTTTGACAAAACAGGCAAAAAGGTAGGCACTTATCCCGTGGGCGATAAGTCCTGGGCGGGGTTAGTTGCTGAAAACTTTGGCGCACCTGACCCTACAGGAACGGTGATAGTAGGTCTTAATGACCCTTGGCTTAAGGACATGGGGCTTGAAATCAACGATACACCCGGTGCAGGTGACCTGGAGGACGACCGTGCAGCTGTTATCGGTGACGCACTTACACGAAGTGACGGTGCAATAATCACAATAAGTGCACTTGCGGCACTGAGCATGAGCGAAAAACTGTTTATTGAACAGAGACTTATTGCCAAAAAAACACCCTTCCTTATGCTTATAATAACAAAGCTGGATCAGGTGCCGTTAAAACAGCGTAAGTCGGTTGTGGATTTTGTCATAAATAAATTAAAGCTCTGGAATATGAATATCCCCGTTTTTGTACCGTATCAGGTTGAAATGACGGACGATTCATACAAAAACATTTTTGGTATGGACAAGGTAAAGAGCTGTATTGAAAAATGGATGCGTGACGAGGAAAGAGTTAATCTTACGCAAAGCTGGATAATCTCAAAGACAGATGCTGTGCTCGAGAGAGCAATTGCAACGGTTAGCGAAGAGATTGCACTGCTCTCCTCAGATGAGAAGAAACGTGACGAGCTCATAGAAGAAAAAAAGGACAGGCTTAAGAGTGCGCGTCTTGCATGGGAAGATTTGAGAGTGCAGCTTTTAGCAAGAAGCAATGAATGTTATGACCAGCTTATGACACGATTTGGTGAGTGTGTAACCACTGCAAAGGAAAGACTGCAGTATGAGGCAGCGCACACCGCAAATCCCGAAAAATGGTGGAGAGAGGACTATCCTTACCGTGTTAAGGTAGAGCTCAGCAATGCGGCAACAAACGTTGAAAACACCCTTGGTCGAATCATAAGTGATGATGCACGTTGGTTTAACTCAAACCTTGAAAAGAATTTTAAGGTGCAGGTGGCAGTTAAGAGAGAAACCGTTATGGACAAGCATGCGTTTGCCGATGTAAAGCCTGCTATGGCTGTAAAGTTTGAAAATCTTGACAAAAAGCGTACTGCCGCAAAAATCGGCAGTACGGCATTGAGTATTGGAGGTTCTATTGCTCTCAACTGCTTGGGACTTGGCATTATAGGTGTTGTGGCAACACTGGGGGTTGGTACAGGGTCGTCTCTTATTTCGGAAAATATTTTTAAGTCAAAGCTTGAAAGCCAAAGAGAAACCCTTAAATCTGTTGTGGGCAATCATGTTGAAAAGCTTGCAAGCGACAGCATCTCAGAGAGCGAAAGAAAGGTGAAGGTTATTTATTCAGATATCCTTAAGGAAGCCGAAAAAGCAGAAGAAACATGGATTAAAGCCCAGAGCGAGGCTATTGAACGCAGTGTGAAGAAAACTGAAGGCAATACTGTTGAGGTGCTGAAAAATAATCTTAAGGAGCTTGAAATAATAGCTAACGAATTGGTACAGATTTAAAAGATAGGCGGAAAATAAAAATGAGCACGGTGAACAACGAAAAATACGCCTCTTTCAAAAAGAAAAGAGAAGAATTTGTTGAGCTTATAGAACAAACTGCCGACGTGCTGGAAAAACTGAAAATGGACAAGGTTAAGCAAAACCTTGAAAAAGTCGGCAAAAAAATTGATAAAGACAACTTTAAAATACAGGTTGTGGGAACATTTAAAAACGGAAAATCCACATTTATCAACTCTTTTTTGGGAGAGGAAATTTTACCTGCATATGCCTTGCCTTGTACGGCTGTTATTAACGAGGTGAAATACGCACCCGAGAAAAAAGCAGTGCTTCATTTTAAAAATCCGCTTCCCAAAAAGATGCCCTCCGAAATACCAAAGAAAGCATGGGAGCACATGGAAAGGTATATGTTTGCTTCGGTTCCTCCGCTTAAAATCGGATATGATGAAATCGAGGATTATGTAGTTATACCGATAGGAAAAGACCCCGCTGAGATGCTTTTGGAAAGTCCGTACAGTAAAGTTGAGCTGTACTGGCCTTTGAAGCTTTTGGAAAACGGTGTTGAGATTATTGACTCGCCCGGTCTTAATGAACACGCAACCCGAACAAAGGTAACTATGGAATATCTGACCCGTGCGGATGCAATTTTGTTTGTGTTGAACGCTCAGGCAATATGCACTCGTGAGGAAATGCGCTTTGTGGAAAATAATCTTAAGGCGCAGGGGTTTGATGAACCGTATTTTGTGGTAAACAGATTTGACCTTGTAAAAAAAGAAGAGGACAGAGTGGGGATGCGGCGTTTTGCCAAGGAAAAGCTTTCTCCCTTTACCGACAAGGAAATCTTTTTTGTATCGGCGCGAAATGCTTTGGACGGCAAAATGGAAAATGACGATGCACTGCTTACAAGCTCGGGGATGATACCCTTTGAGGCAAGCCTCGCAGATTATCTGACGGAGCGACGCGGAGCTGTTAAGCTGATTAAACCTGCAAAGGAGCTAAAACGTATAATTGAAGAGGATGCACTTGGAAAAACTGTTGTGAACCAGCGCAGAATTCTCAATGCGCCTCTTGCGGAGATTAAGGCACGCTATGAAAAAGCAAAGCCAAAGCTTGATATGCTCACGGTGCAAAAAAATCAGTTTGAAACAAAAATGACGCTCAAGGTTAACAGAATGAAGCCTGAGCTTGAGCGACTTATAGAAAACAACTACAGGACAATATGTACTCATGTGCCTATATGGCTTGAGGGGTATAAAACAAAGATAAATGTGGGGTTACTCCCATCTAAAAACAAAATCAATATGGCAGTAAAGGAAATGAGTGACTTTATCGCCCAAGAGATTGATAAGTATCAGGCTTTCTGGAACGAAAAAATTCTTGTGCCTTTTATAAGCAGGCAGGCAGAAGAGATTTTTGATGGCGTTGACGAACAGATTGCGGATATTTTGACGGACGTGGACAGCGTATCATGCTCAGTTTCGGGTCGAGAAATGACCGAGGATGTGAACCGTTCTGCAGCGGAATACATCAAAAACGGCAGTTTTGATGCTCCGCACCTTGCCATGACAGATGATTTTACAGAAAAACTTGGTAAGAGTTTTGCAATGAATTGTCTTGGTGATGTTCTTGTAAAGGCATTTTCGGCAATTAATCCTTTTGTTATTCTTACTGCTATAACAAGCAAGCTTTTCGGAGTACCCTTTGGAGATGAATCTGCAGCGGTTAAAAAGATTAAGGAAACGCTAGCGGAGGAAATAATAAAGGGCGTGGAAAAAGCGTCAGATGAAACTACAGGCAGAATTGTAAGTACATCTGCCAAGAGCTTTGAGGGCGTAATCAGGAATATATCCTCTGCCCTTGATGCGAAAATTAAAGAGTGTGACAGTCAGATTGCCCGTATTATCGAAGAGATGGAGAAGGGCAGAGAAAGGATTGCAGATGAAGAAGCGGCAATCTGCGAGTGTGAGGACAAATTGAAAAAAATCAGAATCAGGCTCGATAATCTGATTGGATCACTTATTAAAGGATAGGTTTTTATGTATACACCTAAAAAAACATTTTTTACGGCAAGAGACCTTGAAGAAAAAAACGATATTGCAAGTCATATCACTTTTGCAGAGCGACTTATATACAAATATAATTGGGAAGAGGACGCAAAGGAGAGGTTTGTGTCGCTTTTGTCGCGCATACGTGAAAAGGAGCATGACGAAAAACTAAACCTCAGCGTTGTAGGCGAGTTCAGCACAGGTAAAAGCACATTTATCAACGCTGTTGTACGAATGCCTGTTCTTTCATCCAGCGCAATGCAGGGTACAACGGTGGCGTCGACCGTTATTGAGTACGGAGACGAGTATGGTATGCGCCTTGTCTTTAAGGGCGGACATTGTGAAGAATTCAGGTTTGAAACAGTTGAAGAGCTCGGCGAAAAGCTGGGATTTTATTCAACAGACCCACAGACGGGCAAAGAACTTGAAAAAATACAGGTTTACATGCCCTCCGAAAACCTTAAGAACGGTATTCGAATTATTGATACCCCCGGCACAAATGCGCTGGAATCGTGGCACGAGGATGTAACTGTTAAAACTATTAAGGAGTTTTCGGATTTGTCGATTGTGCTTGTTGATGCAACAAAGCCTTTGCCTGAATCTTTGTGTCTTTTTGTTGAGGACAATTTGTCAGATGTGTTGGATGGGTGTATATTTGTTGTTACAAAAATTGACTTGGTGAGAGAGAAGGAAAGAGAAAGGGTTATCGAGTATATTAAGGTAAAACTCATGCAGACCTTTGATATCGAAAGCCCGATAGTGTTGCCTTATGTATCAACAGCTTTTGCCGAAGGTGCGTCGGACGATATGAAAGAGATGAGCATCGAAAGCGAAAAGCGGATGATGAAGCATCTGGCAAATCGCAGACTTGCGAACCAGTCAAACAGTATGACAGAGCTTATCGAAGATATGTATACTTACATAAGTGAGCAGATTAATGATATACTTAAGTCCTATGAGGAGGAACTTGAGGATATACTGGATTCAAAAAGTGAAAACCTTGCTCATTTTGTAAAAAAACAAAAAGAGGAAAGAGTTGAAGCTTTTGACATAACTGCAAAGAAAAACAGAGCAGAGTTTTTGAGTGAGCTTTACAAAATATCGTTTTATAATCAGAATATGATTGTTGAGACGATTGACAATATGGCTACAAACGACAGCCTGATGGAATATATAGCTACGCGCCTTGCACCTGACTGCATAAGAGCGGCAAACACCATATTACAAAATGCGGATAACATATATTATAAGAGCGCAGAGTGGTTTGAAACCGAAATGAAAGTTTTTGAGGCGGAGTTTGAAAAAAACTTTGATAACCTTAAGGTGCTGGGCATTATAGTGCCCGAAAAATCATACTCTCTGCCACGTTCGCAGATAAGTGAAGAAAACGCCAATATTGCAAACCGTGCACGCGGTATTGCTCTTGAGCTGGAAAAGGAGCAATACACAAAAACAGGACGATTTTTTGGAACATTTGCAAATATTCACCGTGATACACACTCGCTGTTGCAGCTTGCACAGCTTAAAAATAACGCAAAGATGAAGCTTGGTGATTTGCTTGGTGAATATCTGGGTGATATGGTGCAAAAAGCAATAATTGCATTTGATAATTACATATGCTCAATGCGTGAATGTATAAAAAGCGAAATTGACAGATATGTTGTTTTTTATCGCGGAGAGGTAACAAAAAAGGTTGATACCGAAAACGGCAGACAGATGCTTGTTGAAACGAGAGTTGAAAATATCAGAATGGACATATCTGACCTCGAAAGAAGAAAAACCGCTCTGAAAGCTCTCGGCGAAGAAATTGATATCAAACTCAAAGAGGTGTAACAGATGGCATCGGATAAGAAATCCTTTGAAAAGGTATGGGGAAGCTTTACTGAAAAATTTTTAAAAAGTATGATAGCTGCATCAAAGGAAGAAAAACCCACGCTGGATGTGGCAAATAAAATGCTTGACAGAACCATGGCAATCTGGAACGAAGAAAAGGAAGATACAGGCAGATGGTTAATCCTTTACTGCGACAAATATCCCCGTTCCGGCAGAAAAATATGTGATGTGCTGGAAAACCTCACCTTAAAGCATTACGAAGAGCCAAAGGGTATTAATAAAAACATAAGACGGTTTTTGCCGCTTGTTTTGAGCGTGATAGTATTTTTGATATCGCTTTTTGCAATGGGACTTTTGGGGGCTGTTATATGGGCTGTTATTATGCTGGCTATTTCGGGCAGTGTGGTGTATGCCGTTAACGAGAGCGTTAAAGCAACCCGTGACAAAGACATAATAAAAGGCTATGTGGAAGAGCTTAACAGATGCAAGGAAAAAATCCTTAATATGATTGAATAAAAATGAGTGCCGAATAATCGGCACTCATTTTTATTCAATCGATAATGTCTGAGGGTTTTCGAATGTGTAACGGATTTCACCGTCAGCGAACGTTAAAGTAAGAGGCTTTGATGCGTCAAGGGAGTAGGAGAAGGAAGAATTGTCACATTCGCCTACAGCGCCAAGGTAAAGGTATCTTACACCGTTTTCAACGGTAGCCTCGCTCTTTGTGCCACTTGAAACAACAAAAACATTTACGCCCTTGTCTGTGAGCATTTTCATGTAATAGTCCCATACGAGTTTTTCGCCTTCATTTGTGTAGTAGATAGGATTATTCATAATGAATACAATGTTCTTTTGGGTAACTGTTTCGCATACGGTTTTGATTTTTCCCCATGCGGCAGAATCCGTAAGACGGATAGAATTTGTAACGGTGTTTGCAAGTGTTATGACTTTTGTATCATCAATAACTCTTTCGGTAAAACCGTCTGTTTTGCGGTAAACCGTGAACATATTCCATGGGTCATAATTTTCGTCGGAAAGAGCATAAACATCACCGCGGAGGATAAGGTCAGAGAGGCGTTCTTTCACGCTGAATCGACCTATTAGGTTAGAAGGCTCTTCAATAAAGCCTGTAACAGTAATTTTTTCGCCGTTTTCAATAAAACCTTCGAACGTATCGGGAATACGTATATCGGAGGGGCGGTCATATAATTCACCGTTTACCACTGCTGTGGAGGTAAGGCTTTTGTAAACTGCGGTAACGGTGCCGCTGCCTTCACCTTTTTTTGCGGTGTTGGAATCCATGGTAATATCACCTGTCACATCAAAGGTGAGAAGTGATGGCGGGATAGGTGCACTGTAACCGCTTTTATCGTATGCAGTAACAGTGAAAGAACGGTCCTTGTCAAGTGTGGAAACAGACTCGGGATATATGTTGATGGCAAAAATATCATCAAGGACGGTGATTTCCTTCTCGGTATAGATACCGTCATATTCACATCGGATTGTGTGCGTGCCGGAAGATACTAATGTTACAATATTATCTTCAACCCGGCTATAGGGGTCAGAACAGTAAATTTTTACGTCGCCTTCCTCCAAGGGGAGAATGTTGTAATTTTCATCGTAGAAAACCGAAGTAACGGATACACTATCGCCGGGGATAATAGTGTCTGACGAAAGTTTCATGTCGGCCTCATAGGGGTCAGCGTACTCGTGAAAGGAAAGTATGCCTATTGCGGTGGACACCTTTCTGGGAGAAGTAACCTCGTTTATTATGCTTTGCTCGCCGGTAAAACGGTCCTCTGCTACCATTGTGGTACTGCCTCCACCGTCAAGGTTGATTGCGCTGTCACAGCCTAGTGCTATCATGAATTCTGCAAGCTCGGTCTGGTCAAAGCCTTTGCAGTCGGTCTGTCTGCCGTCAACGGTTACGAGGACAAGTGTTTTGCCTGATTTGGAAAGCCCCATAGCCGTACGCTGTGCCTTGCCTGTAATATTGCTTGTAAACTCAGCAACCTCGCCGTCTTTTACAATAAGTGTGTTACCGCCCGATGCTTCGTATATTGCATCAGTATCGGGGGAAATACTGGTTTCTACACGGATTATGTCGCCAATTGCAAAATTGGCGTTAAGAAAAGCATTTACCGAATAATTTGCCGTAAATACCGCGCCGCCTTGAGGAATCGTAACCTTTTCCGCACCCCAGGAAAACCCCGTCATGCGGTAGGTGTCAGCCTCCTCGCCGGGTTCACATACCATTGCGTATGTATAATCAGGTATGGTTACACCATCTCCCCATGCAGAGGTAATCATGGTGATGCCGCCGCTTGTTATGGGGACTTTGTTGATCTGATAAAGTTCACATTCGGCGTAGTCGGTAAGTGAGGTGTTTTCGGCATAGAGAGTACCGTTAAAGGTAAAGTAATCGAAAATAACCTCGTTGTTCTCGGTTACGGCAAAGGATACAAAGTTATCCTTTGATGGGGTGGAAATAAGCTCACCGTCCTGATAAACCATGCCGAGCATATTTGTTTCGCCCGACTGGACATTGAAAAAGTCGGCGTTGACAGCCGCTTTTGCGCCATAGTGTTCAGCCATGTCACGAACCGTGGAAAGATGAGCCGTGCCGTCAGGCGAGGTCATAACCTTAATGGACAGGTTTTCGTCAGTAAGATCGACGCGTAAAACGTCTGCCTTGCGCCAGCCTGTGTCGGTGAAAACATCGACACTCTGGTGAATAACACCTGTTGTTATAGGGGTGGTTGTTGTGTTTTCGTATATGGTTTCGGCATAAGCCGTACTTTGCATAAGTACGCCTGCCAAAAGGGCAGCAAATAGTTTTTTCATCACATCAGTCCTTTCTTATGAGAGTATAACATACTTTGATACAAAAGAAAAGGCTTGTTGACTAAAAAAACACAATATGATATAATTACTAAAATAGGATTATTGTGGGCTTTAGGGAGAATTGGGTATGAATATTAAAGATGTTTTTATAAACGGATGTGCAGTTATAAGAGGGTTTCTTAATAAATGGAAATTCAACAAATCCGGAAAGCTTTTGCGTATTGAAAAAGGTGTCCGTGTTATGAAAAATAACGGCACGGTTACACTTGGTGACAAAGTTTTACTGCACAGATATGTCAAGCTCTCGGCATACGGAGGCAAAATTGAAATCGGCAATAATTCATACATTGGTGACAGAACCGAAATCCACTCAGGCGAAACGGTTAAAATCGGAAACGGTGTTAACATTGCGTGGGATTGCAATATTTTAGACCGTGACTATCACGCATTTGAAAGTGACAGTGAGGTCAAAAAGAGCGTTGTAATTTGTGACCATGTGTGGATTGGTGCAAGGAGCATAATTTTAAAGGGTGTTACCATAGGCGAGGGTGCAGTAGTTGCGGCAGGCAGTGTTGTAACTCGTGACGTTCCGCCCGCATGCCTTGTTGGCGGCAATCCCGCAAAGGTTATTAAAGAAAACGTTACTTGGAAAGCTTAAGGTGTAATAATTGAAAGAAAAGAAAAACATCCTCGGGGCGATATCATCTGTAGCAGTCATAATGGTGCTCAGTAGGCTCTTAAGTCTTGTGAGCAATCAGGTGTACATGTCCCATTACGGGGTAGACAATTTATATCTGAATATTTACTCTTATGCCGTAAACGTACCTAATATCATTTTTACGAGCATCGGTACGGCTTTGTCTACGGTTGTTATACCTATATATGTGGGTCACAGAGCAATTGGCGAAGATAAAGAAGCAAAGGACTTTGCCGACAATATTATAAGTATTTCGCTTATTCTTACAAGTGTGCTTGTGGTGTTGGGACTGGGACTGTCTTTTATACTGCCTAAGTTTACAGGCTATGCAGACACAAACGAAACGTATAATTTTGCGGTTATGGCACTTATGACAGTTATGCCCGTTATGTTTTTTTATGCGCTTAATTATATTTTTCAAGGGATGCTTCAGGCAGTGGGAAGATACAAGCTTCCTGCATTTGTGAGCGTGCCGTCAAGCCTGGTTGTGATTTTTTACACGCTGTTTTTAGGCGACAGATGGGGCGTTAAGGGCTTGCTTATAGCAACAGTTATAGGTCTTTCTCTGCAGGCAATCATCCTTATTCCGCCACTTGTCAAGGAAGGGTACAGGTACACCCCAAAGGTGAAATTTAAGCATCCCGACATCATAAAAGCGGCAAAAATGACTGTGCCCGTGCTTTTGGGCGTGGGAGCATATCAGATTAATATGCTCTATAACAATACAATGGTTGCAGACGTTGACCCGAAAGCAGTGACGCTTTTTGTTTTTGTACAAAATATAACCGTTCAGCTTGTGCTGGCGTTTGTTTATTCCATAACGGCGGTTATATATCCCCGCCTTACCGAGAGCGTATCACGCGGTGAAATGGGAGAATACAAAGAATCGCTGGCAGGGATACTTATGAGTGTGAGCACGCTTCTTATTCCGATGACCTTTGGGTTTATAAGTGTGCGAGAAACTCTTCTCAACCTTATATCTGCATGGGGTAAAATAGAGGCAACAGATATTTCTAAAGGAGCAGTGCTTATATGTGCCTATGCTATAGGTTTGCTGGGTATAGGCTTTAAGGAAATTCTTGACCGTGCGTTCTACTCTTTGGGCAACACAAAGGTAAGCGCGGTAAACGGTGTTGTAATAATGGTGGCGAATGTTGCGCTTAGCCTTATATTTGTGCAGTCTGACAAGATTGGCGTGTACGGTATACCGCTTGCATATTCGATAGCGTGCCTTATAGGTTGCGGTGTGCTTTTGGTATCTATGCGCAAAAAGGTAGGCTCTTTTGCAAAAGGACTGGGAGTGACTGTTTTAAAAAGCACTATAGCGTCACTGGTTATGCTTTGCGCGGTAGAGGGGCTTAACCTTGTTATCCCCGAGGGCACTGACTTGATGATGCGTGCGGTAAGGCTTTTTGTACCTGTAGGTGCAGGTCTTATTGTGTATTATATAATGGCTGTAATGCTTAAAATAAAGCCCGTAACGCAGTTTACGGCAAAAATCCTGAAAAGAGGAAAACAATGAGTAAAATAAGTTATGCTGTTTCGTATGCGACTTATTATTTTCTTGCAAGGCATCTGCCGGGTAGCTTTTCACCTTACAGCTTGGGAAGCGGCAAGTTAAGAAGGCTTTGTGCAAAGGGTATGTTTAAGTCCTGCGGAAAAAATGTTAATATAGAGCATGGGGCGTTCTTTGGTGGCGGACGGGAAATTGAGATAGGCAACAACAGTGCGATTGGTCTTAATGCGCGTATATCGGGTCCGCTTTCTATCGGTGACGATGTTATGATGGGCCCCGGTGTAAGTATTTTTACACAAAACCATGAAACTGAAAATATTTATAAGCCGATGAGGCTGCAAACAGCGCCCAAAGAAAAGGTAACTATCGGTAATGACTGCTGGATTGGTGCAAATGCGACGATTTTGCCGGGCGTTACAATCGGAAACGGCGTTATTATCGGTGCGGGCGCGGTTGTTACCCGCGATGTGCCCGATTTTGCGGTTGTGGGCGGTGTGCCTGCAAAAATAATTAAATTCCGTGAGGAGAGAAAAGATTTGCCGAAGTTAAAGGTTTTGTATCTTATCAATCATGCGGGCAAGGCAGGCACGGAAAAATACGTGTACAACCTTGTAGATACTTTTAAAGAGAAAAACACAAAGTGTTATTTTGCGTATTCTGAGCCCGGGCTTTTAAGTGAACAGATGCAAGAAATGGGAATAGAAAGCTTCCGCGTGACTATGAAGCATCCCTTTGATTTGAAAGCGGCAAAGAAAATTGCCGATATATGCCGTGAAAATAACATTGATGTTATACACACTCAGTACCCTCGTGAAAACTATATTGCCCTTTTATCGAGGCGATATTATTCGGGAACAAGGGTTGTGTACACGTGCCATCTTACACTTAAAACGTCATTCCTTTGGAAGATAACAAACAAAATGCTCACAAAGCACAACCACAAGATAATATCCGTGTGCAATAACGGCAAAGAGCTTTTGATTGGTAACGGAGTACCTAAGGATAAAATTGACGTGGTGTTCAACGGCATAAGACCGTCGGAGAATGTTGTGAAAAACCATGAAAAACGCAAAGAGCTGGGCATTGACCCCGACACCTTTGTGATATGTACGCTTTCGAGGTATCATATGGCTAAGGGACTTGACTATTTTACAAACAGTGTTTATGAACTGAAAAAGATGACTGATAAAAAGTTTGTGGTACTGTTTATGGGGGATGGCGAGCTGTTTGAAGATATAAAAGCACAGATTAAGTCGTTGGGTCTTGAAAACGAGATAAAACAGCTCGGTTTCAGGAAAGATGCTGCCGAAATCCTTAAAATGAGTGATTTGTACGTTAACAGTGCAAAATGCTACGAGGCTTTGTCCTTTGCAATACTCGAGGCGCTGGACTGTGCTCTGCCTGTTGTTGCAACAGACGTGGGCGGAAATTCGGACATCATAAACAGCGAGACTGACTGTGGTATGCTTGTAAAGTACGGCGATACAAAGACCATGGCACAGGCTATAAATACAATGATGAGCGATAAGGCCCTTTATGAAAGGTTTTCAAAAAATGCCAGACGGGCAGCGCTTGAAAAATTTAATCTTGATGTTTTATTGGAAGAAACATATACAAAATATTTTTAATGTGCAGAGCACGGAAAGGATAAAAAAATGGAAGGTAAGAAGAAATTTAAGTTCAATATTGTAGATGCTGTTATCATACTTGTTATAGTGTGTGCGGTGGCATTTGTAGGTGTTCAGTTTTTGGGTGGCGGACTTTCGGGTGGTAACACATCAACATATCGTGTTGAATATTTCCTTGAAGAAAGCCCTGATTTTGCAGTTGATATTATTCAGGCAGGTGACAAGGTGCTTGACGAACAGAAAGATACAGACCTTGGCGTTGTAACAAGCATCACATCAGGTCCGTCTGTGTCTTATGGTGTTAACGATATGGGCGAATATATCCAGAGCACAAAGCCCGGCTACAAGAGTGCGATAATCGTAACAGAGGTTGAAGCTAAGGATTATGACTTTGGTATGATTGTTGACTCATCCAAGTATGGTGTTGGTCACTCCATTACAATCAGAGTGGGTAGTTCCAAGGTTTTCGGCAGAATATCCAAAATCGAAAAAATTGACTGATTTATTAAAAGTGTGAAAACGGGGTGATATGATGATTTCACGTTCCTTCACATGGTATCTTCTTTCAACTTTCTTTTCGTTTTTGGTACGAAGCGTTAAAAACAGCGCGATTGTAAGGGGATTACTTAATTTTTCGGATTTTTTGAGCCGTAAGGCAACAGAAAGCGGTTTTTATGGGTGGCTTGGGAAAGATTACACCTCCGATAAATATGAACGCTCTTTGTTTTATGGTATATTGGAACGTATATGGCAGTTTATACTTAGTATAGTTAAAAAACTGCAGAATTTTACAAAGAAAATTTTCGACGGCTCGCTGTCTATGTGGGTTTTTGAAGCCTTGCAGAAAAACGGTATTCTGGCAATAGACACTTTTCTTGCACTTTTTGTGGGGATGATGTTTGTTGTACCTCACGAAATGTGGAACAATCTTTACGCTTTTATTGCGGCATTGTTTTTTGGTGCATGGACTGTTATGAACATGGCATCGGGAAAATTAAGCGGAAAAAGCTTGAAAGGTGTAGGCGTTGCAATAGTTGTTTTTGTGATTGCAATAGTGCTGGGCGTTTTAATAGCGTATGATTTTTCGGATGCTTTCCGTATTGCGCTTTTCATGCTTGCAAGTATAATTATCTGCTACAGCGTGTACGCGTCTGTTGACAGCCGTGACAAGCTTATAAGATTTGTTGGTATTGTGCTTGCCTTTGTGGCAATAGCTGCCGTAATGGGTATCGTGCAGGGTATACGCGGTGTTGAGGTTGATTTGGAGTTTGTTGACGTAACGGTAAACGAAGGTATGCCCGGAAGAGTATATTCAACTTTTGCAAACCCCAACAACTTTGCAGAGCTTTTGATTTTGTTCCTGCCGTTTTTTGCGGCGTTGTTCCTGTCGGCAAAAAAAGTTACATCAAAAATAATTGTGTTTTTGGGGTTGGCGGCAGTTTTGGGTGCGTTGGCTATGACATATTCGCGCTCATGCTGGGTAGGTTTTGCATTGGCGACAGTTATATTTGTCTGCCTTTACGACAAGAGGCTTATTATTCCGCTTATATTTGTTGTTATAGCGGCAGTGCCTTTCCTCCCCGAGACAATTATGAACCGTATTTTTACCATAGGTTCGATGGAAGACTCGTCAAACTCTTACCGTCTTTTCATTTGGGAAAGCTGTCTTAATATGATGCGTGACTACGGCATAACAGGTATAGGCTTGGGTCCCGAATCGTTCAGAACGATTTATCCCGGATATGCGTCACCTGTTGCTATTACTGCACCTCACAGCCATATGCTTTATATGGAGATTGTTATCGAAATGGGCATACTTGGTGCGGTAGGCTTTTTTGCGTATGTTTTTGGTACTGTCAAAAAGGCGGCAGGTGCTATGCGCCATATGACAAAGGAACTTAAAACCTTTGCTGTAGCAGGTATAGCGGCACTTGGCGGTATAGCATTTGTGTGCTGTGCAGAGTATATATGGTTTTATCCGAGAGTAATGTTTGCTTTTTGGGTAGTGCCCGGACTTCTTATGGCTACTACACGTATTGCAAAAAAAGCTGAGTAGTTTTAAAAGCGGGCGACCAATGGTCGCCCCTACGGTTTTTTGAAAGGTTTTGATTTTATGAAAGTGCTTCATCTTATATCGGGCGGCGACAGTGGCGGAGCAAAAACACATTTGTTCTCACTTATTGACAAGTTAAAAGATATGGCACAGGTCAGGGTAGGTTGTCTGATGGAGGGTGTTTTTTATCAGGAAATACTCGAAAAAGATGTGGACAGCGTACTTTTCAGGCAAAAAAATCGTTTTGATTTGTCTGTTGTTAATACCATAGCAGATATGATAAACAATGAAGGGTTTGATGTTTTTCATGTGCACGGAGCAAGAGCTAATTTTGTGGCAGGCTTTGTGATGAAAAAAATCAACATCCCCACAATAACAACGGTGCACAGCGATTATCTTTTGGACTTTGACCGGTTTGTAAAAAAACTGGTGTTTACAAACTTAAATAAAAACGCACTCAGTAAAATCCCTTATTATATTGCGGTAAGCGATAATTTTAAGGACATGCTGATTGAACGCGGATTCAAGCCTAACCGTATTCATACGGTGTATAACGGCATGGATTTTTCCTGTGTTCCAACCGAGCCTACCAAAAAAGAAGACTATTGTGCCCGTCATGGCTTTACATATGACGAAAACAAGGTGTATGTTGGTATTGCGGCGCGCTTTGACATAGTAAAAGGTGTGGACGTATTTGTAAAGATGGCAGGCGAGGTCTTAAAAAAACGCGACAACGTGGAGTTTTTGATTGCAGGTGACGGAGTAGAAAAGGAAAACCTTTTGAGACTTTCTGAGGAAACAGGCTTTAAAGAAAAAATTCGCTTTTTAGGCTTTGAGAGAGATATTTACGGATTTTTGAACACTATTGATATCAATTGTCTTACATCGCTTTGTGAGAGCTTCCCATACTCTATGCTCGAAGGTGCGGCAATGGGCAAACCCATGGTTGCAAGTAGGGTTGGCGGTATTCCGTCGCTTGTTGTAGAGGGCGAGACCGGTGCGCTTTTTGAAAGCGGTAACTACTCTGAAATGGCAGACAAGATTATTGAGCTTGTTGATAACGCTGAATACCGAACTGCTTTGGGCGAAAATATAAAAACGCGTGCTACAACGCTTTTTACAAACGAAAATTTTGCAAAAACGCACATGAAGATATACGAGCAAATCATACGTGACTATCACGACAAAAAAGAGTATGATTTTGTTGTATCGGGTTATTACGGCTTTAACAATAACGGTGACGACGCGCTTTTATTGGCACTGTGTGAGGATATAAAACGCGAAAAGGACAACGCAAGGGTGCTTGTATTGTCTCATAGTCCCAAGGAAACAAAGAAGATTTATCGCACCGATGCGGTAAACCGAGTTAACATTTTTTCGCTTGTAAAAGCTTTGCGCAAGGCAAAAGTGCTTTTGAGTGGTGGCGGTAGTCTCTTGCAGGACGAAACAAGCAGTAAAAGCTTGTGGTATTATCTTTTTGTGATAAAGCTTGCAAAAAGTTGCAACGTTAAGATAATGCAGTTTGCAAACGGCTTTGGCCCCGTAAAACGTGATTTTAACCGCAAGCTGACTGCAAATGTGATAAACAGCTGTGTGGATGAGATAACACTGAGAGATGCAGAAAGTGAAAAAGCCATGAGGGATATAGGCGTAAAAGTGCCGATTCTCGTTACGGCGGACCCGGCTATGCTTCTTGAGCGGGCAAACGAAAAAGAGCTTACAAAGCTTTTTGAAAGAGAGAACATCCCCGGTGGCAAGTATGTCGCAGTGTCGGTAAGAGAATGGAAAAAGAATGCACCGGATTTTGAGCTTACATTAGCAAGAGCAATACAGGATTTTGCCGACAGGTTTGACCTAAATGTTATATTTGTGCCCATGCAGTATCCGCACGATGTGGCAATTTCAAAAAGGATTGCAAAGAAAATCGGAAAAAGAGCCTTTGTGCCCCAAGGTCAGGTTTCAATCCGTGAGGCTATAGGTATTATCGGAGGCGCAGATTTAAATATTGCAATGCGTCTACACGCTATGATATATTCGGTATCGGAAGGCGTAAAAACCGTTGCGCTCCGTTATGACCCCAAAATTGACGGGTTCATGGACTATGTGGGGCTTTCGGATAAAGTGGATGTGGAAACTGTTACAAAAGAAGAGCTCAGCGATGCTCTTATTAAAGCATTTAACAAAGAATTCTCCGATAATAGCGGAGAACTCCGCAAAAAGGCTAAGATTAATACAGTAAAAGCTGTAGAATTAATGCAGAACGCGGAATGTCGGATGCAGAAATAAATGTGAAAAAATCGAGATTGCAAATTGCAATCTCGATTTTTTGTGTGTTTAACTATTTCTTTAATTGGTTTATAACGAATTTGTCGCCCTTGGCGGAGACTGAGACTTTGTCGCCTTTTTGTACGTTGCCGGAGAGGATTTCCTCGGCAAAGAGGTCTTCAATCTTATTTGTAATCGCGCGTCTTAAGGGTCTTGCACCGTATACGGGATCAAAGCCTTCCTTGGCAAGGAGCGTAATTGCAGTATCGTTGAAGCTTGCGTCAATACCGTTTTCGGAAAGTCTCTTTGAAACAGAAGAAAGCATGATTTTTGCAATACTCTTGATTTCTGTTTCGGTAAGCTGATTAAATACGATGATTTCATCAAGTCTGTTTAAAAATTCGGGACGGAAGGTCTTTTTCAAATCGTCCATTACGTTCTTTTTGATTTCGGTATTTGTATCAGCTTCGCCAAAGCCTACGCGTTTTGCCTGCGTGAGCTTATTTGCACCTACGTTGCTTGTCATGATAATGACAGTGTTTCTAAAGTCTACACGTCTGCCCTGGGAATCTGTCAAAATACCGTCTTCCAAAACCTGCAGGAGAATGTTGAACACATCGGGATGTGCTTTTTCAATCTCGTCAAAAAGGATTACGGAATAGGGCTTGCGACGCACTTTTTCCGTAAGCTGACCTGCGTCGTCATAGCCTACATATCCGGGAGGTGAGCCGACTAATTTAGAAACAGAGTGCTTTTCCATAAATTCGCTCATGTCAACCCTTATCATGGCATCTTCGTCGCCAAACAGAGCCTCGGCAAGTGCTTTTGTGAGCTCTGTTTTACCAACGCCTGTGGGTCCGAGGAAGATAAACGAACCGATGGGACGCTTGGGGTCTTTTAATCCCACCCTGCCACGACGGATTGCACGGCTTACTGCTTTTACTGCATCGTCCTGACCGATTACACGCTCGTGGAGCACCTTTTCAAGGTTGCGAAGTCGGTCGGATTCTTCCTCTTTTAATTTATCAACGGGGATATTTGTCCAGGAGGAAATTATGGAAGCAATATCGGTTTCGGTAATGGTTTTTGTATCAGTACCATTCTTAGCTTCCCATTCGGTACGCATTTGGGTATATTTTTCGTTAAGTGATTTTTCTTCGTCACGTAGAGCGGCGGCTTTTTCAAAGTCCTGAGAGTTGATAGCCTCCTGCTTTTCATGTGAAAGAGATTTGAGTTTGTCTTCTGCTTCTTTCATTTCGGGAGAGATAGTAAACGTGCGGAGCTTTGTACGGCTGGCAGCTTCGTCCACAAGGTCAATAGCCTTATCGGGAAGGAAGCGGTCTGTAATATACCTACTCGAAAGCTTTGCCGCAGATACGAGAGCATCGTCTGAAATTTTAACCCCGTGATGTGCTTCGTATTTGGGGCGGAGACCTTTCAAAATTTCGATTGTGTCAGCTATTGAAGGCTCGCCTACCATAACGGACTGAAATCTTCTTTCCAAAGCGGCATCCTTTTCGATGTATTTGCGGTACTCGTTGAGTGTGGTTGCGCCTATGAGCTGGATTTCGCCGCGGGCAAGAGCAGGCTTTAAAATGTTTGCTGCATCAATTGCGCCCTCGGCGGCACCGGCACCAATGATGGTGTGGATTTCGTCAATAAAGAGGATTACGTTGCCGTCTTTTGTGACTTCTTCCATGGCTTTTTTGAGCCTTTCCTCAAATTCACCACGATATTTTGCCCCTGCAACCATGCCCGAAAGGTCAACGGAGAAAACGCGTTTGTTTTTTAAAAGTTCGGGCACATCGCCTGCTACAATCGCCTGTGCAAGACCTTCGGCAATAGCTGTTTTGCCGACGCCGGGCTCTCCTAAGAGCACGGGATTGTTCTTTGTGCGACGAGAAAGAATCTGAATAACGCGGGCGATTTCCTCGCTTCTGCCGATTACGGGGTCAAATTTGTCCTCTTTTGCCAGTTCGGTAAGGTCACGACCAAACTGGTTTAGTGTGGGAGTAGACTTGCTCTGCTCGGAGTGGTGAGGTTTTGTGCTGTTTTCACCGACCTCGGTAACAGCGGCAAAAACATCGTTATAAAGTGTTTTTGGTGCACCCAAAGAGAGCAAAATTTTGAAAGCAACGCTGTCTGTTTCGCGGCAGAGTGCAAGAAGAATATGTTCTGTGCCTATATAACCCGAGTTTGTCTTTTTTGCCTCAAACACGCTCTGCTGGAGACATCGCGTCGTTCTGGGAGTGAACCCGGAGAATGATGCTGATGAGGGCGAGTCAAACTGCGCAATTTTTTCTTTGACTTTTTCTTCAGTAATGCCTATAGAATCAAGAAACTTTGCGGCAAATGAGCTGCCTTCTTGTAAAAGACCCAAAAGAAGATGTTCTGTGCCCACAAAGTTGCACCCTGTTTCCTGTGCGGCACGCTGTGAAAGTTGGATTGCTTCACGGGCTTTTGGTGTGAAGTTATGTTCATTCATATTAAGTCATCCTTTCTGTCAGTTTTTTAAAAGGTTCTCACGCATGTGATGTGCTCTGAGAATATCTCTCGATGTGGGGGTGTTTTCATCGTCGGGATGTGAGAGCGCCAAGGACGCCGGGAGTGTGTCAAAAAGTGCTGACACAACATCCTTTTCGGTTACAGTATTAATTATACCCAAGGATATGCCTAAAAGAACATCGGAGGAGAGAGAAAACGCTTCCTCGGAGGAGAGAATGTAAGCGTTTGTGAGAATGCCTAAAGAACGCATACATTTGTCTGTGATTTTGGTTTTGTTATTTTCGTAGAGAGCCGAACGAACCATTTCTTCTTTGCCCATAAGCTCCTTTGCTGCAGAGTTGATACGGTTTATGATATCATCCTCTGTTGCACCCAGGGTAATCTGGTTCGAAAGCTGATAAAAAGCCCCTTTGGCACGACTACCCTCACCATATACACCGCGTACTGCAAGTCCTAATTTGTTTGCCCAGGATAATACGGAAGATATAGAATTTGTGATTGTAAGCGCAGGGAGATGAAGCATAAAGCTTGCTCTCATGCCTGTGCCCGCGTTTGTGGGGCAGGCTGTCAAAAATCCGAACTTTTCATGAAAGGCTATGTCAAGCTTTTCGGAAAGAAGAGTGTCTATTCTGTCGGCGGTTTCGTACGCTTCGGAAAGGGACAGACCTTCGGCAAAAACCTGTATGCGGATATGATCCTCTTCGTTTATCATAACTGATATTTTTTCATCGTTTGATATGATAACAGCTCTGGGGAGACTGCCTTCGAGAAAATCCGGGCTTACGAGATGTTTTTCGGAAAGGGAAGTGAGGGTAAGAATATCGGATTCATCTGTTTTGATAAGCTTGACGCTATCTTTGAGAGCAGATGACATAAAAGCTTCCCACACCTTTGAAATAACATCGTTTGCCATGTCTTTTGTCATTTTAACAGGGAAGGGAATGCCTGAAAGGTTGCGGGCAAGTCTTACTCTGCCTGAGATGTAGTTTGTACTCATTTGCGACCCTCCATTTCTTTGATTTCGTCACGAAGACGAGCGGCTTTCTCGTATTCTTCTTTTTCGATGGCTTCTTTAAGCTGATGCTTTAAAAGATCGATTTTGTTTTCACTCTTACCGCCGGAGGAGCCGTAAACCTTGCCTGTATGGTTTGTTGTAGAGTGTATTTTTTTCAAAAGGGGCGTCATGGAGCTTTCAAATACGCTGTAACAGTTTGCACAGCCGGGTTTGCCACGCTTTAAAAATTCGAGCTTTGTCATGGAGCATACGGGACAGCTCACTGTGCGCGTGTCCTCCTGCTCGGAATCTGAGAAGAAAGAAGAAAACAAGCTGGAGAAGCCCAAATCCATATTAAGGTCTTTGTAGATGTTGTTTTCCTGTGCGCATGATGCGCAAAGTTTTACAACGCTTTTTTTGCCGTTTATAACCTTTGTTAAGGTAACGGCTGCAGGATTAATACCGCATTTTTCACACATCATAATACTCATCCTTTCTTTATTGCATTATTGTCAAAAGCATGTTTTTGAATAAAACTGCTCTGGCTTCGTTTTTTTGCAGCGATGTAATGCTTTTATCGCTGAGTGCCGCTGCCATAATATTTGCCTCGCGCTCTGTTATGAGCGATGCGTCATAAAGACGGGAGAGATAAGCGGCAGAGGTAGGGTAGTCAAGAGAACTGCCTACAGAATTGATAAGCGATACTATAAAGCTGTCAACATCGCTTTCAACACGGCGTATGGTAACACTGCCGCCGCCTCCGCGACGGCTTTCAATCAAATAGCCGCGTTCGGGAGTAAAACGTGTTTTTATTACATAATTAATCTGTGAGGGGACACAGTTTAATTGGTTGGCAAGTATGTTGCGACGTATCTCTACAGCACCGTCTGAGGACGAGAGCATTTCGTTAAGCATCTGTTCGATTAAATCTGATATAGTCATAATAGCACCTCTAAAAATTTGACTTTGACTTTCTTTGACTTTAATATAACGCAAATTTTTATATTTGTCAAGATATTTTGAAAAAAATATTTTAAAATGAAACAAAGTGTGTTACAATGAATGAGAATTAAGTGTAAAGAGGTGCGAAATGATGCAAAAAATCATTGCGGCAACAAAAAATAAAAACAAAATTAAAGAGTTTAAGGAGATTTTGCCTGACTATGATATTATTACCCAGGAAGAGGCAGGTATTGACATTGACGTTGAAGAAACCGGTACAACCTTTATGGAAAATGCGCGTCTTAAGGCAATGGCTATTTTTGAAAAAACAGGTATTCCGGCACTTGCTGATGACAGCGGACTTGAGGTGTTCAGTTTAGGCGGCGAACCGGGAATATACAGTGCACGATACGGCGGAGAGGGACTTGACGACAAAGGCAGGCTCAATCTTTTGCTTGAAAAAATGAGCGATGTCGAGGATGAACTTCGAGGTGCACAGTTTGTATGTTCCATATGTTTTGTGACAAGCGATAAGGTGTATGAGGCAGAAGGCAAGTGTGAAGGCGTTATAACACGCGAAGCACGTGGCGAAAACGGTTTTGGCTATGACCCGATTTTTTATGTTGAAGAAATGGGCAAGACAAATGCCGAGATGACAAGTGACGAAAAGAACAGTATAAGCCACCGCGGAAAAGCTCTCAGAAATCTTGCAAAGATGCTTGAAAATTTAAAACAGCGTGGCTGATGCCACGCTGTTGGGAAAATTTAGTTGCAACCGCAGTTATTGTTGCAGAGTGATGTGCCGTTACCGCAACCGCAGAACAAGAAGTAAAGTATAATAAGGATAATTATCCATTCACAACCACAGTTATTATTATTGCATCCGAACATAAATTAATATGCTCCTTTCAGATTTTGTATTACAAGAGATTTCTCCCTGCACTACATATATATTGAAAAATATATTTTTGGTGACTGTTTTAAGGAAAATTTTTACTGAATGAGGAATTTAACACTGATAATACTATATGTGAGATGTAAAGTCTCAATCTGAAAAGGAGGTTTTACCTTTTGAAGAAGCTTATTTTGCTTGTGTGTGCATGCGTAATGCTCATGTCAGGTTGCGGTTGCAGTAATACTGATACAAACGAGGACGGTATTATAGGTAATGATAATGCGGAAAACAATGCCGGCGATAACAATGTATCGAATGATGACATAAACCGTGACGAAGATAGTGTAGGTTCGGATGCTTCGAGAATGGTACGCGATGCTGCAGACGGTGTTGGCAGTGCAATGGAAGATGTGGGCCGCGGTGCAAATAACGTTATGCAGGATGTAGGCAATGCTGCAGGTAATATGGTTAGATAGTTTTTTTACGTACTCGTTTGAGTACGTATTACATACCCAAAATTTTAACAAAAAATGGCATATGGGGCTCTGACCCCTGCCTTAAGGAGGTTACATATGGTACAGATTAATAATGTTTCGTTTCCTAAGCTTGGATTGGAGTTTAGGTTTGAAGAGGCGGTAAACATATTTGGGTTTGATATATACTGGTACGGTATTATTATCGGGCTTGGTATGGCAATCGCAGTAGGTATTGCGTTTTTTGAGTTTAAGAAGAAGGGTCTTAAGAGTGATGACCTGATTGACTTTGTGCTTTTTGCAATACCCTTGGGTATTTTGGGCGCGAGAATGTATTATGTGGTGTTTGAATGGGATTATTACAGCAAGCACCTTGACGAGCTTTTGGCACTGTGGGAAGGCGGACTTGCAATATACGGCGGCGTGATTGTAGGCGCAATTGTGGCAATTATATTTACCAAAATTAAGAAGATACCGTTCTTGTGGTTTGCGGACATTGCAACCTGCGGTCTTTTTATTGCTCAGTCGATGGGCAGATGGGGCAATTTTATCAATGCGGAAGCTCACGGCGGACTGACAGATTTGCCCTGGGGAATGATTACCAACGGCACCGGTCCCTGGCACCCGACTTTCTTTTATGAATCTATGTGGAATCTTTTTGGTTTCATCATCTCGTATTTTGTTATTCACAAGTTTTGCAAAACAGAAGGATGGTCCTTTGCCTACTACCTGATATGGTACGGGGTTGGAAGATTCTGGATTGAAGGAATGAGAACAGACAGCTTGTATCTTTACGGAGATATAAGGGTAAGTCAGGTAGTTGCGATGGTAAGTATTCTTTTGGGAATAGGTGTAATTTGCTACACAATATACCAAAAAAAGTCAAAATCATGTGAGTAAAATGACGGAATATTACAATTTGATGAAATTTATGTTGTGATAATGCAACAAAACTTGACGGATAAGTTTTGTTATGTTAAAATGGCACTGTGATTTTATGGGATATTTTTGCCCTTAAAACGATTAATTATCAAACAAGGAGGATGAAGATATGAAGACAAGAAGAATTTTGTCTTTGATATTGACAATTGCAATGCTTTTATCTGTTGCGTCTTTACCCGTAATGGCAGAAGAAACAGATGTTGAAAGTATTGCACTTACAGATATTGGCGCTGATGAAGTAGGCGAAACTGTAAGCAAAGCGGTAACCAGACTCGTTTCCAGAGGCATTATCAATGGTTATCCCGATAATACCTATCGTCCCAACAACACTATTTCCAGAGCAGAATTCTGCGTGGTTATGGTTAAGTTCCAGGGACAGCAGGATTATATCGACCCCGACGCAATGACAGGTTTTGAAGATCTTGACCTTGATGCGAACTACGCTTGGGCACGTCCTTACGTTGCAAAGGCTGTTGACTTGGGTATAATCAACGGTTTTGAAGACAAGACTTTCCGTGCTGCAGACCCCGTAACATACGAACAGGCAATTAAAATGATTGTTTGCGCACTTGGCTACGAAGAAGAAGGCAAGATGCCCACAATTATGAATGACTGGTCCAGCGGCTATGTTGCACAGGCTATGAAGCTTCGTGTTACAAGCGGTACATCTATTGCAAACAAGACTAACCCTACAACAAGAGGTACAGTTGCAGTGTTGGTGTCTAACGCTCTTGACGCTGAAAGAAACCAGAACAAGACACCCAATATTGATATTCCTGTTATAACTCCTGACCAGCAGATGGGTTATGAAGAAGTTAAGGGCATTGTAACAGGTACTTACCTTACAGAGCTTTATGATGCTGACAGCTCCGTGCCCAAGAACTGCATTCAGATTGATGACGAAATTTACGAAATCAAGTTCTCTCGTGATCCTAACGAATTCCTCGGTTGCGAGGTTACAGCTGTTATTCAGGAAGCAGGCGACAGCAACGACTACGATGTTGCTGTAAGCATTGAACCTACAAAGAAGACATCTGTACTCGAAATCGAAGCCGGTCTTATAGGTGAATTTGAAGACGGTATTCTCGAATACCAGACAAAGAGAGACGGCAACTACAAGGATGCTAAGATTGCTGACGAATACATCACAATCTTTAACAACAAGTATTATGAATATGACCTCGCAGACCTTAAGGACGAACTTGTAGACGGTAGCGTTGTATTGGTTGACAACGATGGTAACGGTCGTTACGATGTTATAAGAATTAACTCCTACGAAGTATTTGTTGTATATTCCAAGAACTCTTCCAGCCAGAAGATTACTCTTATGTATGATGCTGAATACGAAGGCGAAAACACAATCGTGTTCCCCTCAGATTCTACATCTCTTGTTTTCTCTCTTACAAGAAACGGTAAGGAAATCAAGTTCAGCGATATCGCAAAGTGGGACGTTCTTAACATTAAGGCTTCTCCCGAAGACGCTGAAGGTAAGAGATATTACGAAGTAATTGTTACACGCGACACAGTTTCCGGTAATATTACAGAACGTGATACAGATGATGCTAATTCCGTTGTAATCAATGACAAGGAATATATTATTGCAGACTCTTTGTTGAATTACATCGAAGAAGGCGGAGAAAACGTACCCAGCATTAAAGTTGGCGAATATGCACAGGTTTATCTTGATGCATCAGGCAAGATTGTTGCTGCAGCTGAAGCAACAACAAAGAACTCTGCTGAAAAGTATGCTTACCTTATAGCTCTCCGTCAGGATTCTGACGACAGTGATTACGACCTCGAATTCAGAATGTATTCTACAGACGGTAAGTTTATCCAGATTGGTTCTGCAAGTAAGATATCAATTGACGGTACTAAGTATAAGGCTCTTGATGAAGATATTCTTGATGTTCTTTCTGCTTCTTCAAGAGTTGCAAACTCAAGCTATCCCAATGCTGATAACTACACATATCATCAGCCTATCATTTACCAGACAAACTCTGATGGTCTTGTGAGTGTAATGCACACAGTTAACAGTACAGAAAATGAAGATATCTCCATGACAATGGAAGATGAAGACGGCGATCCCTATTTCGTTGAATATGGCGAAAGACAGTACAAGTCCTCTTCTAAGAGCTTTACAGACTTTAAGGTATCCTCTTCTACAGACATTATCTTCATTCCCGACAACAGAAATGCTACAGATGATTACCTTACATTCTCTTCTTATTCCAAGGCTTTCTCTAACGGTAGAAGTTATCATGTAGAAGCATTTGGTCTCACAAGCAGTAAGACTGCATCTTTGGTATTTATCTATAGTCAGAACGACTCCAGAATTTATACAAGTTCTTCTCCCTGGATGATTGTTGCATCCAAGAGCGAAACAAAGAACGGTACTGTTATTAAGGGTTACAAAAACGGTACAACTTACTCATTGTCAAGCGTAACCGTTTCCGAAGATGATGGTCCTTCCGTAAGTGCTATCGGTAAGGGTGATATCATCAGATATATCCTTGACGGTAACAACGAACTTGTTGATTACCAGATTTGGTTCGATGCAAGTGAACCTTCACAGATTGAACCTGTAAGTGATATTGATGAAGTATATGCTACAGACGAAGAAGATATTGCTAAGCGTATTATTGAAATTCATTCTACAAGCACAACTCCCAGAAAGAACTATCCGACAGCTACATTCCGTCTCCAGTATGGTACTGTAACAGAACTTATCCTTAAGGACGGAGACGACGATACTGTGGATGAAGAAACAATTACAGTTTCTCCCGTATTGGTTGAGGACGGCCTTGAAATGGACTACTTTGAACAGACAGTTACTAATGACTTGAGTACTATTTCTAAGGAAATAGGTTCTTCTGTAAAGGTGTTCAGTTATGACCGTGGCGGCAGAAACAGCGATGTTGTAACAGAAGCTGATCTTTCCGAAGTTCTTGATTATGAAACATACGGTGATGATGCTACAAGAGTTATTATCTACACAGCTAGCGGCACACTCAGAATGATTTATATCATTTACGAATAATTAATAATAAAAGGCGTTGCTTTTGCAACGCCTTTTTACTTGAAAAAAGAGCATGTCGGTGGTACAATAGATAAAAGAGGTGATACAAATGACATGTAATGAAATAGCAAAGGGTTTAAAATCGCTTGCGGTTTTCAGATGTATACTGAAAAATGATATAATAAAAGCTTTTGTTGAACTTTGTGAAGAGCCTGACGAAGATAAGCTTGGTGCTTTCAGTGAAAAGCTGTATGTTAAAGGAGACAATATTTCCAGAGCGTTTTTGGATATTGTGCTTTTGTCGGAAAATCTTCTGAGCGTAAGAAAGGCGTGCGATGAAGAGATAAGCAGGGTTATTCTTGACAGAGCAAATAAAGAGCTTGAAATTATACAAAGGGCTGCAGAAACTGAGAGTAGTGTATTTTCTGCGTACGGTTTCTGGAGAGTAGAGCAGATAGACTTTGAAAAAGAGTTTATGAAAAGACTTAACAATATCAAAAACACAGGCTACGGTGTGTATGCGGAAAATATTATGTTTACGCTGGAGGGCAGAGAAATTGCACCCGCCATATTTAAAGACGATACTACCGTAAGTTCGCTCAAGGGATATGAACGTCAGCGTACACAAATTGAAAATAATCTCAAAGCTTTGCTGCGAGGTAAGGTTGCGGCAAACATGCTTCTTTACGGTGACAGTGGTACCGGTAAAAGTGCAACGATAAAGGCACTGGTGAACGAATATGCGCCTTTAGGCATAAGACTTATTGAAATTAAGAAAAGCCAGATATCTGAAATTCCGTATATCATGGGAAAAGTAAGCAACAATCCGTTGAAGTTTGTTCTGTTTTTGGACGATTTGACCTTTGACCCCTCAGACGATGCCTTTGGCAATATGAAAGCTGTTCTGGAAGGCAGCGTAGCTGCAAGGGCGAAGAATACATGTATATGCGTGACAAGTAACCGCAGGCATCTTGTAAAAGAGACTATGGCCGACCGTGAGGGCGGAGATTTGCACAGAAGAGACACCATGGAAGAAATCGGCGCACTTACACAGCGTTTTGGATTGAGTGTTGTATATGAAAAGCCTGACAGGCTTTCTTATGTAAAGGTACTTACCGAGATTGCAGAGGACTACAACATAACAATTACAGATACAGAAATAAAAGAAGCAGAGGCTTATGCAATAAGTAAAGGCGGCAGAAGCTGCCGCGTTGCAAAGCAATATGTGGAAGAACTGATAAGAAGACAAGACTAAAAAAGAACAATCTGATGCAATCGTGTCAGATTGTTCTTTTTGTTAAATATAGTGCTTGACAAAAAACGGGTGGGAGGGTAAAATGGACTTGTACAAAGGAGGTATGATGAATGAAAAAGAATACATATTTTTTGATGGCATTTTTATTTGGTCTTTTGGTAGTTGTGCAACTACTATTTTTTCCGACTCCTATGACACGTATTTATGCCGTTGTATTTTTTGCAATGATGATTTTTATGGTAGTGTGTGGCATTAAGCGGGGCGACGATTCGAAAATACAGCAACATGAAAACATATCTGTAAAAACAAATGGTTATGTCAAACCAAATGGCGTTGCTAAAGCACTAAGGATTCTTGCGTGGATTGTTTTTATAGGCGGAGCTATTATGGGTATTATACTCGGTAATGTAGAGAATTCTTATGGATACACATCTTTTAATATTGCCGTGGCAATAATTTATTGGGTAGCGGCTTTTATAAGCGGGATGATGTTCATTGGATTTGCAGAAATAATAAAGTTACTAGAAGATATAAAAAACAAATAATTCCTTAGTGAAAAATCCGAGCTTAATGCTCGGATTTTTTATTGTAAAACGGATACAATATCTGTATGGAGGCGATAAATATGAAATACATTTGTACGGTGTGTGGTTGGGTATATGATGAAGAAAAACAGGATGTAAAATGGG
>CAZNIC010000009.1:50500-51682 GCA_964572985.1 uncultured Oscillospiraceae bacterium | reverse complement strand
TTACATCTCTCCCCATGGGCGGCGGTAAGGGTGGTGCTGACTTTGACCCCAACGGTAAGAGTGACGGCGAAGTTATGCGTTTCTGCCAGAGCTTTATGAACGAGCTCTACCGTCATATCGGTCCCAACCTCGACGTTCCCGCAGGTGACCTTGGCGTAGGTGCAAGAGAAGTTGGCTACATGTTCGGTCAGTACAAGAGATTAAAGAACGAATTTACAGGCGTATTCACAGGTAAGGGTCTTTCCTTCGGCGGTTCTCTTATCCGTCCCGAAGCTACAGGCTACGGCGCTGTTTACTACGCTGTTGAAATGCTTAAGCACTTTAACGACACAATCGAAGGCAAGACTGTTGTTGTATCCGGCTTTGGTAACGTTGCTTGGGGTACAGTTAAGAAGGCTACAGAATTGGGCGCTAAGGTTGTTGTTATTTCCGGTCCCGACGGCTACATCTATGATGAAGCAGGCGTAAGCACAGAAGAAAAGATTAACTTTATGCTCGAAATGAGATCAAGCGGACGTAACAAGGTTCAGGATTATGCTGACAAGTTCGGCGTGCCTTTCTTTGCAGGTCAGAAGCCCTGGAATGTTAAGGCTGACATCCTTATGCCCTGTGCAACTCAGAACGAAGTTGACGTTAAGGAAGCAGCAGAAATTATCGCTAACAACGTTAAGTACTATGTTGAAGTTTCCAACATGCCCACAACAAACGAAGCTGTTGCAATGCTTAAGGAAGCAGGCATTATTGTTGCTCCTTCTAAGGCTGTTAACGCAGGCGGCGTATCCGTTTCCGGTTTGGAAATGAGCCAGAACTCCATGCGTTACTCCTGGAGCGAAGAAGAAGTTGACGCTAAGCTTAAGACAATCATGAAGAACATTTTTGATAACTCTGTAAAGGCTGCTAACGAATACGGTCTTGGTGATGACCTCGTTGCAGGTGCAAACATTGCAGGCTTTATCAAGGTTGCAGAAGCTATGAAGGCACAGGGAATAGTTTGATTTCATCAAACTATTCCAACTAAGTTTGCCATTGCGAGCAAGTGAAGTTACGATGTAGTGAAGTTCACTGCGTGAGTGAAGTTTCGGCTTCGCCGAAGCGGCAAACTTAACTTCACTTTTACAAAGTAAAAACTTCACTGTGAAACAACTTCACATTGTCGAAGACAATACTTCACTATTTAGTAAT
>CAZNIC010000009.1:0-50490 GCA_964572985.1 uncultured Oscillospiraceae bacterium | reverse complement strand
AACTCCGCTTGGCGGAGTTCTTTTTGGCTTGTGTAAATAAGAATTCACCCGCTATTGCGGGTGAATTCTTTTCTTTTAACTGTCGAGAAAATTATTTTAAGCCTGCTTGAGCCTTGCTGACAAGTTTGTCGTTCTGGAACATTACGTTTGCGTTTGCGCCCACAGAACCGTGACCCTCCCATGAATACGCAACAGTTGAATAGCCGGCAATATTGTTGGAGGATACTTCTTCGCCCTCGCTGCCGATAATGTCAACAACTTCTTTGTAAGACATGCCTTCTTTTAAGCTGTTGTATTCTTCCATGGTGATGAGCTCGGATTTTACACCGCCACAAGCACTCAGCAGTAACGCAACTGCCAATACGAGAACCGCAATACGTGTCTTTTTCATTTTGCATCGTCCTTTCAAATTAATATGTTTTGTTGGGTGGAATAATTAAACAACTTTTGCCACTCACTGTTATTATAACATACTTTGTGTAAAATACAATCATTTTTTAGCAATTATTTAAACAAAATGTAAAAAATCGGCGTTTGATGTAATCGACGAAGCGTTAAACAGAAAATAAAAAAAGATATTAAACCTAAAAAAGACTGTAGCCGAATTGATTAACAAATCCTTTGACTACAGTCCTTTTAATATATTCAATTAAACATTAAACAAGAAATGTACGATGTCGCCGTCCTGCATTACGTATTCCTTGCCTTCGCTCTTGACAAGACCTTTTTCCTTAGCGGCTGCCATTGTGCCGCACGCCATAAGGTTGTCAAAGCTGACTACCTCGGCACGGATGAAGCCACGTTCAAAGTCGGTATGTATTTTGCCTGCCGCCTGAGGTGCCTTTGTGCCTTCGGTAATTGTCCAGGCACGTACTTCGGGTGTGCCTGCTGTAAGATAACTGATAAGACCCAAGAGCTTGTAGCTCTTTTTGATAAGACGGTCCAATCCTGATTCGGTAAGACCCATTTCCTCCAAGAACATGCCCTTTTCATCTTCTTCAAGCTGGCTGATTTCTTCCTCGATACGTGCACTAATGGGGAGCACTTCGGCATTGTCACGAGCGGCAATTTCTTCAACTGCTTTGATGTAGGGGTTTGATTCAATGCCCGAAACAAAATCTTCTTCGGCAACGTTTGCCGCGTAGATAATGGGCTTCATTGTGAGAAGAGACAAGTCTTTTGCCATTTCCTTTTCTTCGTCGGAAAGGTCAACACTTCTTGCGCTCTTGCCGCTCTCTAATGCTTCCTTGATTTTAACCCACATATCAAGCTCTGCCTGGTATTTCTTATCGCCGCGGAGAGCTTTTGTAACGCGGTCAATACGCTTTTCTACGCTCTCAAGGTCGGCAAAGATAAGCTCAAGGTCGATAGTTTCTATATCGCGGGCGGGGTCAACACTGCCTTCAACGTGGATAATGTTGCTGTCTTCAAAACAGCGAACCACGTGAACGATTGCGTCAACCTCACGGATGTTGGCAAGGAACTTGTTGCCCAAGCCTTCGCCACGGCTTGCACCCTTAACAAGACCTGCAATGTCAACGAATTCGATAATTGCGGGAGTAAATTTAACGGGGTTGTACATTTCGCGGAGCTTGTCCAATCGCTCATCGGGAACCGTAACAACGCCTACGTTGGGTTCAATTGTACAGAAGGGGTAGTTTGCACTTTCTGCCCCTGCCTGTGTGATTGCATTGAAAAGTGTGGATTTGCCTACGTTGGGCAAACCTACGATACCGAGTTTCATAATATTCAACCTTTCTTTGTGAAATCGTTTTGGCGGTCGACCAATGGTCGCCCCTACGAGTTGGAAAAAAATTCAAAATTCACTTTTTGTTAATAAAAAGTACATACCAAAAATATATTAGTATTATATCATAAAAAAAAGATTTAACAATACTTTTTTTATGATATAATGAAAATAAAGAGATGTATAATTAAGGAGGAAACGCTATGAGTAAAGTGCCTAAGATTATGATTGTTGATGATGACGCAAATATTTGTGAGCTCGTAAGGCTGTATCTTGAAAAAGAAGGCTACGAGACTGTTATTTGTCTTGATGGCGAAAAAGCTCTTGAGGAATTTGCGAAAAATCGTGCCGACCTTGCTGTGCTTGACATTATGATGCCCAAGGTTGACGGCATTACGGTGTGCCGCGAAATAAGAAAAACAAGCGACATGCCTGTTATTATGCTTACGGCAAAGGGCGAAACCTTTGATAAAGTGCTGGGATTGGAGCTTGGTGCAGACGATTACATCGTAAAGCCTTTTGAAGGCAAGGAGCTTGTTGCAAGAGTAAAGGCGGTACTCAGGCGTTATCTTAAAGAGGATGAAGAAGCAAAGATTATTGAGTTTAACAATCTTTCGATTAACCTTTCAAACTACGAGCTTACCGTAGGCGGCAACGTGATGGAAACACCTCCCAAGGAACTGGAACTTTTGTACTTTTTGGCATCACATCCGAACCGCGTGTTTACGCGTGAACAGTTACTTGAGGACGTATGGGGCTTTGATTATTACGGTGACAGCCGTACTGTTGACGTACATGTCAAGAGGCTTCGTGAAAAGCTCGAGGGATATGAGGAAGACTGGCAGCTTAAAACTGTATGGGGCGTAGGCTATAAATTTGAGGTGAAGTAGTGTGAAAAAAACACTTTTTCGCGAGCTGTTTATATATAATATTGTAATAGTTATACTGGCAATGATACTGACGTCGGTTATTCTTTTTTCGCAGTTGGGTAACTATTTTAAGGTATCGGTTTACAAAACACTTGATTCGAGAGCAGAACAGGTGGCTAACATGAGTTCGTATTTTGTTGAGATAAACAACGAACCCGGCAACCTGTATATTATGCGCGATATCATGAAGCAGCTGGGTCATGATGAAGGACAAGCATATATCATAACAGATAATCGCGGTAACGTTATTGTGCATGCGGGTTTTGACGCAGAACAGATTTATCCCGAAAATCTTGACAGCGACGACATTTCGAGAACGCTTAAAGGCGAAAGCATTGCCAATGAAGGCAAATTAGGCGGGGTGTTCCGCGACAAACTGTTGTACGTGTCAAAGCCTATTTTTACCCATAGCGGTGTCAGCGGTGCTGTTATAGTGTGCAGTACAGTGCCATATATTGAAAACATGCGGTTTGGTATTATGCGAATGTTTTTGTGGGCGGTGCTGTTTGTAATTGTGATGACGCTTATTGTGTCGGCGGTGCTGTCGCGAAAAATTGCAAAGCCTGTTAATGAAATGACCGCTGTGGCAAAGCGTATTGCGGCGGGTGATTTCTCGCAGAGAGTATCAAAGGATGCAAAGGGCGAATTGGGCGTGCTTGCCACAAGCTTCAATCAGATGACGGTGGCACTTGGTGAAATGGATGAGGTGCAATCCTCGTTCATAAGCGACGTGAGCCATGAGCTGAGAACTCCCATGACGATTATATCAGGATTTGTGGACGGTGTGCTGGATGGCACCATCCCCGAGGCGGAACACCGAAAGTATCTGGAAATTGTACTTAGCGAAATAAAGCGTCTTAACCGCCTGGTAAATGACCTTTTGGAAATGAGCAGGCTTAACAGCGGCAAAATTGAGTATAAAATGGTGCCCTTTGATGTGACCGAAAACATCCGAAAAGCAGTTGTGTCCTTTGAACAGGGTATTGACGAAAAGCATATTGACGTGGACGTTGATTTTGAAAACGATACAATGGTCGTAATGGGTAACAGTGATTCCATATACCGTGTTATTGCAAACCTGATGGATAATGCAGTTAAATTTACGCCCGAAGGCGGAAAAATCACCATCAAGACAAAATTGGCAGGCGGTAAGACAAAGGTGTCTGTCGAAAACACAGGTAACGGACTTAGTGAAAAAGAGCTCAATCATATATGGGACAGATTTTATCAGACAGATAAATCCCGTGCATCGAAAAAAGGTGCAGGACTGGGACTGTATATCGTTAAAAACATCATGAAATCCCACGAAAACGAAATCTATGCCGAAAGCGAAGAGGGCAAGTGGACAAGATTCACGTTTGAACTGGATACCGTGAAGAAATAAAAAAAGGACGCTTAGGCGTCCTTTTTGTTCAATGAAATTGTCGCAAGCGACAGTGAAATTCGCTCAGAAGAGCGAGTTAAGGAAAAAACTCCGCTTATGCGGAGCTTTATTGGTTGGTGAAAAAGTCTTCAAGTATGCTTATGACAATGTTATTAAAACTGGTGTTATGCTCTTTGGCAAGGTTTTCAATTTTTTGGACAAGCTCATCTTTTATATATAATGTTTTGTAGCCTGCCTGGACTTTTTGTTTTGTGGGCTTGGGAGTAAACGCCATGATAATCACCCCATTAAAAATTTCTAATTATATTTTATGTTAAAACATATTTTAAAAATACATTAGAAATTTCTGTTGTATTTATTTTTTCTACGTGATAAGATATATGTGGGGGTGATTTTATGATTAATGATGCTGCCAAATTCGAATTGTTTTATAAGTGCATTTGTGAAAATGACGAGATTAAAAAAGTGCTTTTTGGGATTGATGCAAATAGATTTATAGGACACGAAGCTGTAAAGCTTGTTGAAAAAATACGCAGAATTGTCCAAAATCCCTATTATGATGATGCTCAATTGATAATTGAACTTATCAAAACATTGGAAGAATTCAATATTGATTGCGGACATCGTTCAACAAAAAGCAAAGCGCTAACAATCAGATAAAAAACGGGTGTATTTTTACACCCGTTTTTGTCTGTATTAGCCTGCTATGTAGAGTACGCCTAAGGTTCCCGGTCCGCAGTGGCTTGTAACAACACTGCCTGCTCTTGTGATTAGGATTTCGTCAAAATAATTTAACTCCTCAAGCTGTGCTTTTACCAGATTGATAATTTCCTCATCACAGCCCGAATGAGTGATGAACACTCTGTCACGCTTAGCCTCTTCAAGCTCGGGACGCAAGTCGTCAATGTAGTGATTCATAATCTTTGCCATTCTGCCACGGTATTTTTTGCCCGCCTGCATTTTGCCGTCAACTACACTGATGCAAGGGTGAAGCCCCAGTGTGCCGCCTACCATTGCAGCCAAACCGCTGCAACGACCGCCTCTGTGAAGATATGTAAGAGTATCGACAACAAAGCTTGAACGTACCTTGGGCTGTATTGCTTTGACTTTTTCTACTATTTCGGCAGCCTCCATGCCGCTGTCTGCCATAATTGCGGCATCAATTATCTGGAGGCCTATGCCTGTTGACAAGTTGGCAGAATCTACTACAAAAACCTTGTCCTCTTTTTCTAAAGCCATTGCCGCCATACGCATAACGTTTGCGCAGGATGACATTGTTTCTGATATACAAAAACAAATCACCTCGTTGCCGCCCTCAAGATGCTTTGAGAGGAATTCCTCTGCCTCAAAGGGGGACAGGGTGGAGGTTTTAGGGGTAGCGTTGTTTTTGTCGGACCAGGCATATATCTCCTCGGGAGTAATATCTACGCCATCGGAATATTGCTCTTCGCCAAGGTGAATATGTAACGGGAATGTTGAAATATTGTACCTTTCCAACAACTCCTTAGACAAATCACATGTGCTGTCCGAAATAATCGAAACTTTTCTCATATTGTTCATATCCTTTCTTATAGCTGTAAAATTTTATAAACAAAAACCAATAGTAAAATATGTAGCTACCTAAATTGTACACCAAAATACGATTTACGTCAACCGTGTGAATTGTAAACAATAAAAAGCTCCGCTTAGTAGGGATCAACGGGGACGAACACCAATGGGGTAAAAAGTCGCCAAAGGTGTACGTCCCCGAATGTCTTTAGCTTTCAGCAAGTACTGTTTTAGTCTTGGAAATTGTTTCGCCTATGGTTTTTCCGCGTGCTAATAAAACAAAACCTTCAAAAAACCACAAGAAAGAAAATAAATTCTTTTTAATTAATTGCAATCTGGTGGGTTTATTGCCGTCTGTTGTAACTATCTTTATTCCGAGAATCTTTTTTCCATAACTTCTACCTGTTATTGCATCTCTGAAAAAACATAAACCGAGTAACAATAATCTGAAAATTATTTGATTGGATAAAACTGCATATTCCACGGTTAATAAGCTGGTTGCAACACCAATTACGCTCACTATATCGTTAATTAATATCAGTGCAAAACCAACGAACAGTGTAATTGCTGAATCCAATAAATATGCTAATAATCTTTTTTCTTTTACGATACTATCAATGTTAATTGCCATTTTTGCTGTTCCTCCATGTATTCAATTTGCCTTTCAATTTCACCGGGACCACTGGTCCCAAACTGTTCAATTGCACCCTGGCTCAATAAAGGGATTCTGTTGTGCTATTAAATCTTTCTCACAATCGCATTTGGGACACAAATGGCTCAGTCCAAATGGCTAAAAATCGATTCCCCAATTATATACAACCCAAGGAGAATTTGCATCTTCTTTAAGTAGGATATATCTTAATGTTTTAACCCCGTTCGAGTCCTGTCCTTCGCTTATATAACGCACGTCAAATTTGACAAGAAAGGATGTAATTTCACCTGTAATATTATCAGGCACATAGTCACGAGCAATGTCATCATAGCCTTTTTCTTCAATGCTTATGATTTCAATATAATCAATATTATGCAGCTTAAAATCAACGTCTTTTTGATTATCTGATAGTGTTAAATCTAACAAATAGTCTTTTCTTTCATTTTGAAACTGAAAATGTTTTATTAAAACTTCTTGGGGAGTGAGTTGATTGGCTACAGAATTATAATCGTCAATTGCTGTTTTTTTGATATGATAAGAATAACATATTAAAGCAAATATAAAAATGATAAGTAATACGATGACCGTCAAAATTTGTTTAAATTTCATTCTTTTCCTCCTGAATCTTTTATTGTTACTATGTACATGTTCTCTTGCTCAGATGCTTTGCGCTCGCCTTTGGGACCTGAGTTCTGCATATAATATATTTCACCGTCTTCAACTCTTACTATTATTGCGGCGTGATATATATCTTTATCAGAACCGGAAGAAAAATAGATTAAATCACCTGGCTTGACAGTGTTGCCGTCCGCCAAAACATATATAAAGTCACCATCTACCCTAAAAATTTTTTCAACAAAACCATTTTTGGGGTAGATGGAGATAAAGCGACCAATAGAGGGGGAATAGGAACACAACAGAACCGTCCCCTTGTGTACGTCCCCACCGGTCCTCATGTTGTTCTTATCATTTCTTTTAGCTGTAAAAAGCGGAATTTAGCCATTGTTTTTCAAATATTCATCTAAAATTGTTGCTGCGATAGAGCACAGCTCACCGCAGGGGCGTTTTTTGTAATATTCCTCTGTACGCTCTTCGGGAACAAAGGTGCCTTCGGGTTCTTTCAAGCCGAGCAGCTCGGCGCAGATTACGGTGCCGCGGTTGAGTTTTTTGAACTCGTCACAAAGGTACTGCACGCCTCTGTAGTTTTCCATTTTTTCGTCATGGGTGGGAGTGGTGCCGATGCCTTTTATAAGACCATATGCCATAACCATGCCTGTTACTGCACCGCATGTAAGGCGCATACGTCCCATGCCGCCACCAAAGGGAAGCGAAAGCTTTAAGAGAGTTTCACAATCGAGCTTTGTTTCCTCTTCAAAAGAGAGAAGCACTGCCTGAGCACAGTTCATGCCGGATTCAAAATTTTTTGATGCGATTTCACCTTTTGTCATTTGTATACATCCTTTCTGTTGGGTAAATGATATGCTTGTGAAGTTTTTTACTGCGTAAAAAGTGAAGTTGTTTCCTGCGTAAACAGTGAAGTTTTGTGCTTTGCACAAAGTGAAATTAAGTTTGCAAATCACTGCACAGTAATGTGCAACTTCACTACGAAGTAACTTCACTATCGCAGATAACTTCACTTGCCGAAGGCAAACTTAGTAAAGAATTGCATATATGCAATTCTTTATACATAGTTATATTAAGGACAAGTGTATGGTAACAAGAAGAGCAATTATTACAAACGTAATAATAAGGAAAATTACCCATGCGGATACAATAAACCTTTTTGCATAAAGGGAAAATCTTTCGTACAGGTCAATGTTGCCGATTTCGTACATTGTTTTTGCTTCCTTGGAAAATACCATTGCAGGAATAGAAAGTGCCCACAAAGGAGGGAGGAGAAAAAATGTAATGACTGCCGAAAGAGAATAAAACTTTGGGTTTTTGACAGTGGACGGAGCATCCTTTAGGGCGACGTCCTCAAAAAACGCAACCTCGTCTGTATCGGGAGCATCACAGTTTTCGTGTTGAAAAGTATACATATTTGTCACCTCTGAGGGTATTATACATCAAAATATGCTGTTAGGGAATAGGAAAAACAAAATTTTTCGAAGTTTTAACGCAGAAGTAACAAAAATTAATTGACTAGAATCGAAAAATTTGGTAAAATGTACTTAATATTAGTTTGGAAAGTGGTGAAAAATATGCAGAAGGAATTTTTCGGAGACGTTTCTTACCGAGAAAACCCTTTTAATGATGACTTTGCCGTATATTTATTCAACGAGGGCAATAACTTTAAAAGTTATGAAATCCTCGGTGCACATAAATGCACACTGAATGGTAAAAAGGGTTACCGTTTTGCGGTGTGGGCACCCAAGGCAAGAGCCGTACATGTAACGGGTGATTTCAATGGATGGGAAAAATGGCAGAATCCCATGACAAGACTTGGGGAAACAGGTATTTGGCAGGTTTTTATTCCCGATATTAAGGACGGAACCGTTTACAAGTATTTTGTAACGCCTGAGGTGGGCGAGGGCTTTTACAAGAGCGACCCTTATGCTGTATATGCACAGGTGCGCCCCGACAATGCGTCTGTTACATATGACCTTGAGGGCTTTAACTGGACTGACGGTAAATACATGGAAAAGCGTGCAGCATCGGCGCCTTATTCAAAGCCCATGAATATTTACGAGTGCCATTTGGGCAGCTGGAAAATGCACGAGGACGGAAGTTTCTATAATTACCGCGAAATGGCAAAGGAACTTGTTCCGTATCTTAAGGATATGGGTTATACACATCTCGAGATTATGCCTATTATGGAATATCCCTTTGACGGTAGCTGGGGTTATCAGGTAACAGGCTATTTTGCGGCAACAAGCCGTTACGGCACACCTCATGACCTTATGTATTTTATTGACGCATGCCACAAGGCCGGTATACAGGTTATCATGGACTGGGTGCCTGCGCATTTTCCTCGTGATGCGTTTGGTCTTGCCGCATTTGACGGCACACCTACGTTTGAATATGCCGATACAAGAGTTGGCGAACATAAAGAATGGGGCACACTTGTTTTTGACTACTCAAAAACAGAGGTTGTATCGTTCCTTATTTCGTCGGCAATGTTCTGGGCAGATGTGTACCATATTGACGGCTTAAGAGTTGACGCTGTGTCGAGTATGCTTTATCTTGACTATGCAAGACAGGAATTTATCCAGAACAAGAACGGCGGCAACGAAAACTTAGAAGCTATTGAATTTTTGAGAAGACTTAACGAGGCAATGTTCAGTAAGTTCCCCAATTTCTTGATGATTGCGGAGGAAAGTACTGCATGGCCTATGGTTACAAAGCCCCGTGATGTTGGCGGTTTGGGCTTTAACTATAAGTGGAACATGGGCTGGATGAACGACAATCTCCGCTATATGTCCATGGATCCGTATTTCAGAAGCGGCAACCACTCACTTCTTACTTTCTCGATGATGTACGCATTCAGTGAAAACTATATTTTGCCTCTCAGTCACGATGAAGTTGTTCACGGCAAGGCATCTCTTATAGGTAAGATGAGCGCTCTCTATGACGGCAAGTTCGATTCGTTCAGAGCATTTATGGGCTATTATATGGCTCATCCCGGCAAAAAGCTGATGTTCATGGGCGGCGAAATCGCTCAGTTCTTGGAGTGGAGATTCTACGAAGGATTGGAATGGCATCTTTTGGAGGATTATCACCACGCAAGATTCCACGAATATGTTAAAAATCTTAACCATTTCTACAAAGATAACAAGCCTTTCTGGGAAATTGAGGACAGCTGGGACGGCTTTGAATGGATTAATGCAAACGACAACGAAAAGAGCATTGTGTCCTTTATGAGAAAGGGTAAAACTAAGGGCAGTGAAATTATCGTTGTAAGTAACTTTACACCCGTTGAATACAAGGAGTATTCCATCGGCGTGTCAAAGGCGGGCGAATACGAAGAAGTATTCAACTCCAATAAGGACGTTTACGGCGGAACAGGCTCGGGCAATCCCGTACCTGTAAAGGCTAAAAAATATAAGTACGATTGCGACGGCAGACCCTATACACTTACTATATGCGTGCCGCCCATGACAACCATGTATTTTAAACGCAAACCAGCTAAGCGTAATACTACTAAAAAGTAAAATATAGGAGGAAGAAACATGAAGGCAACAAAATGTGTAGCGATGATTCTTGCCGGAGGACAGGGCAGCAGACTCGGTATTCTGACAAGTAAAGTTGCAAAGCCCGCTGTAACATTCGGCGGCAAGTACAGAATTATTGACTTTGCACTCAGCAACTGTGTTCATTCGGGTATCAATACTATAGGTGTACTCACTCAGTATAAGCCCCTTGAGCTCAACACTTATATCGGTAACGGCAGTACATGGGACCTTGACCGTAATGACGGCGGTGTGTTCGTATTGCCCCCTTATCAGAAGGAAGAAACAGGCGAATGGTACAAGGGTACTGCAAACGCTATTTATCAGAATATTGAGTTTGTGGACCAGTACAATCCCGACCATGTTGTAATTCTTTCAGGTGACCATATCTACAAGATGGACTACAACAAAATGATGGAATATCACGAGGAAAAGGGTGCTGCAGCAACAATTGCGGTTATTCCTGTTCCGTGGGAAGAAGCAAGCAGATTCGGTATTATGGAAACAGACGGCGAAGGTGTAATCACACGCTTTGCCGAAAAGCCGAAGGAACCCAAGAGCAACCTTGCAAGTATGGGTGTATACGTATTCAAGTGGTCTGCACTTAAGGAATACCTTATCCGTGACGAAAAAACGCCCGGAAGTGAAAACGACTTTGGTAAGAATATTATCCCCGCTATGCTTGATGATGGAGAAAAGCTTTGCGCTTACGGCTTTGAGGGCTACTGGAAGGATGTAGGTACAGTACAGTCTCTTTGGGAAGCTAACATGGACCTTCTTTCAGATCCTCCGGTTTTGGATATGTACGATGCTGACTGGAGAATTTTCTCCCGTAACCCTGTTAAGCCTCCGCACTATGTGGCTGACGGCGCATCTGTTACAAATACATGTATCACAGAAGGCTGCAACATTTACGGCGACGTGAAGAACTGTATCCTTTCCGAAGGCGTTACAGTAGGCAAGGGCAGTGTTGTTGAGGATTCTATTTTGTTCCCCGGCGTAACAATCGGTGACAATGCAGTTGTAAAGAAGGTTATTATCGGCTCTGACACAGTGCTTGGCAACAATGTTGTAATTGGTGACAAGAGTGTTGATTCGTCCGAATACGAGAGCAAGTACTGCTCTGCTGATATTACACTTATCGGCGGCAATATCACTATTGCAGACAACACAAAAATCGGTGTTAACGCAATGATTACAAAATCTATTGAAGCGTAAGGAAGGAGGAAATAGCAATGAAAGATGTAATGGGTATTATTTTGACAAGAAATCAGGACGCAAAAATGAACGAGCTTACTCAGGTTCGTGATCTTGCTGCTCTTCCTTTTGCAGGCAGATATCGTCTTGTGGACTTTGTACTCTCCAATATGGTAAACAGTGGCATTATCAACGTTGGTATTGCTACACATGTAAATTATTCTTCTCTTATGGACCATGTAGGCTCAGGTAAGCCCTGGGACCTCAACCGTAAGAATTACGGCCTCTTTATGTTGCCTCCTCAGGTAAGAGGCGCATCCTTGGGTGCCGCAGGTGACGTTGACCTTTTACACAACGTGCTCACATATCTGCACAGAAGCAAGCAGAAATATGTTGTACTTACAGGCGCAAACGTTGTTTGCAACATGACATATAAGGATGCTGTTAAGTTCCACGAAGAAAAGGGTGCTGATATCACAGTTATCTATAACGAAATGGAAATTTCCGATCCTCAGATTAAAAAGTGCACAACATATGATGTTGACCCTAACGGCAAGGTGACGGGAATTCATTACAACCTTTCCGAGCCTGTAAGCGGTAACGCAGGTATGGATATGTATATTATCGAAAGAACAAAGCTCCAGGCTCTTATTGAAGACGCTTATGCAAAGGGCAGCCATTCTTTCATAAACGATATCTTGAGAACAAGTATGAATCATCTTAATATCTGCGCATATAAGTATGACGGCTTTGTAGGCAGAATTGACTCTGTTGTGTCTTATTATGACAACAACATGAAGATGCTTTGCCCCGAAGTAAGAAAAGAACTTTTCGCAGGTAAGAACCCTGTTTATACAAAGGTTAAGGACCAGGTGCCCACAAAGTATCTTGAGGGCGCAAAGGTTAAGAATTCGCTTGTTGCAGATGGTTGTATTATCGACGGTGAAGTTGAAAACAGTATTATTTTCCGCGGTGTTCATATTGCAAAGGGTGCCTCTGTTAAGAACTGTATTGTAATGCAGAATACTGTTATCTCCGAAAGATGTGACCTTGAAAACGTAGTGATTGATAAGGAATGTACGCTCAGAACAGGTAAGAGACTTGTAGGTCAGCCCACATATCCCTTCATCCTGCCCAAGAGAACATTAATCTAAAAACTTTTAAGGCATTTTCTGTCGGGGCAAATTTTGCGTTGACAGGAAATGCCTTTTGGGGTATTATGTAAACGGCAAGCCGTTTACATTGATATAAATCCCTGCGGGATTTGCGATATTCCTCTTATGGGGAGCGATATGCCTTCGACTTGATATGCCCTGCGGGGCGTGATGGATTTATATCATATCGCATTTGAGCAACTGCGAAAATATATCGAAACCGAGCAAAGCGAGGTTATTACGAGCTTTGCGAGTAAAACGGTTCTCGGGTACCCAACAGAAATCTTTGATTTCGTGTTGGGTGAGGGTTCTTATATCGAACGAGTGTAGCGAGTATATCGTTAAGCCCACAATGTGGGACATACCTCACCCGCAGGTAGGTGATATGTTTGCACTTCCTTGGTGTATGAAGGAGGTGTGTTCCCGTACATTATAAAAATGTTGCAGTTACCTAATCAAAGTAAACGGGTACAACTATCAGAAAGGAATAATATATATGAACGTTTTATTTGTTACAAGTGAATGTACTCCTTTTGTTAAAACCGGCGGTCTTGGCGATGTTGCAGGGTCTCTTCCTCAGGAACTTATCGCACAGGGCGTTGAAACAAGAGTTATTCTTCCCAAATACCGCGCAATCGCTGAAAAGTATACTTCTCAGATGCGTTATATTGACCACATCTATGTAAAGATGGGCTGGAGAAGTCAGTATTGCGGCGTGTTTGAATTGCAGATGAACAATGTTACTTATTATTTTGTGGATAATGAGTATTACTTTGGCGCAAACTATATCTACGGTGATATCGCAACAGACGTAGAAAGATTTGCTTTCTTTGACAAGGCTGTGCTTGCTCTTTTGCAGGTTGTGGACTACTGGCCCGACGTTATTCATGCAAACGACTGGCAGACAGGTATGGTAAGTGTGCTTCTTCGTGCTCATTACGGCTTTGACTCGCGTTATTCCCGCATCAAGACAATGTTCACAATCCATAACCTCAAGTTCCAGGGTATTTATGACAAAAAGGTTATTGCAGATGTTTGCGAACTGGAAGATTATTACTTTACAGCAGACAAGCTTGAGTTTTACAAGGACGCAAGCTTTATGAAGGGTGCTCTTACGTACTCGGACTATATCACAACTGTATCTCCCAGCTATGCTGAAGAAATCAAGACAGAGTTCTACGGCGAAAAGCTTGACGGTCTTCTCCGTGCAAGAAGTAACAACCTTCGCGGTATTGTAAACGGTCTTGACTATGTGGGCTACAATCCCAGAACAGACGAAATGATTTATGAAAAATATTCCGCAAGAGACTTTATCTCAAAGAAGAAAGAAAACAAGGTTGCACTTCAGAGAGAGCTTGGTCTTATCGAGGACGACGAAAAGTTCATCATCAGCCTTGTTACCCGTCTTACAGGACAGAAGGGTCTTGACCTTCTCAACTGCATTATGGACGATTTGTGCTTTGACCAGAATATTCAGGTTGTTGTGCTTGGTACAGGCGATAAGGAATTTGAAGATTCGCTCCGCTATTTTGACTGGAAATATCACGGAAGAGTATCGGCTCAGATAAGATTTGACAACACATTGGCGCACAAGATTTATGCGGCAAGCGACGCTGTGCTGATGCCGTCGCTGTTTGAACCCTGCGGACTTAACCAGCTTATTGCAATGCGCTACGGTGCTGTGCCCATTGTAAGAGAAACAGGCGGTCTTCGTGACACTGTTGAAGCTTATAACGAGTTTGAAAACACAGGCACAGGCTTTAGCTTCAAGAATTATAATGCTCACGAAATGCTGGGTATTATCCGCTATGCTCATGATATTTACTATAACCGCAGAAAAGAATGGAACGGTATTTGCAGAAGAGCTATGCAGGCTGATTTCTCTTGGCAAAATAGCGCAAAAGAGTACATTGAATTGTATAATAATTTAGTATAAAAGAATAGTTGACTTATGTCCCGATTTAGTGTAGAATATTGAGGCATGGTAAAAAACAGTTCGACCACCGAAGTTTACTTCGATGGTCGAATGTATGTAAAAATATATTTCGGTACAATATAGTACTAAAAAAGGGGTTTTTAGAAATGAGTAAGACAGAACTTACTGCAGCGCAGCAGGCTCTCAGAGAAGAAATTCTCGGCAAGCTCAGTCGTAATTTCGGCAGAACGCTTGAAGATGCCACTCCTGCACACATCTATAAGGCGGCAGCGCTCACAGTGCGCGACAAAATTGTAACAAAGTGGACAGAATACAGAAGAAAGCAGAGAAAGCTTCAGAACAAGGAAATCTTCTATCTCTCCTTTGAATTCCTCATGGGTAGAGCTCTCGGTAACAACCTTCTCAACATCGGTGTTACAGAAGATTACGAAGCAGTTTTGGAATCTATGGGTCTTTCCCTTAAGGAAATCTCCGCTCAGGAAAGAGACGCAGGTCTTGGTAACGGTGGTCTTGGCCGTCTTGCAGCTTGCTTTATCGATTCCTTGACAACACTCAATCTTCCTGCTTTCGGTTGTTCTATCCGTTATGAATACGGTCTCTTCAAACAGAGAATCGTTGACGGTGAACAGGTTGAAATGTACGATGACTGGCTTGTTGACGGTGATATGTGGGAAATCGCTCGCCCTGAAGAACAGCAGATTGTTAAATTTGGCGGTAGCGTAAACATGGTTACAGGCGATGACGGCAGAATGTATCCCGAATATGTTGGTACAACAGACGTTATCGGTATTCCTTACGATATGCCCATCTCCGGTTACGACGCAAAGCTCGTAAACACTCTCCGTCTCTGGTCTGCAAAGGCTAAGAGCGATATTCAGGCTGAATTTGATACATTCTCCTCCGGTTACCATGTAAAGGCTGTAGAAGAAAAGGCTATGGCAGAAGCTATCAGCAAGGTGCTTTATCCCGAAGACAACAACGAACAGGGTAAGGAACTTCGTCTTCGTCAGCAGTATTTCTTTGTATCTTGTACACTCCAGTGGATTCTTGCAAGATTTAAGCGTCACCACGGCAGAGACCTTAGTAAGCTCGCTGATTTTGTAGCAGTTCACATTAACGATACACATCCTGCAATTGCTATTCCCGAACTTATGAGACTTCTTATGGACCAGGAAGGCATGAGCTGGGATCAGGCTTGGGAAATCTGTACAAAGGTATTTGCTTATACTAACCATACAGTACTTTCCGAAGCGCTTGAAAAGTGGCCTATGGAGCTTATCCAGAGAATGCTTCCCCGTATTTGGATGATTTTGGAAGAAATCAACAGAAGATTACAGGAAAAGCTTATCGTAACTTATGGTTATGACTGGGGCAAGATTAACTACATGGCAGTTATCGCTCACGGTTATGTATCTATGGCAAACCTTTGCCTTTGCTGCTGTCATAAGGTTAACGGTGTAAGTGAGCTTCATACAGAAATCCTCAAGAAGGATATCTTCAACGATTACTACAACCTTGAACCCGAAAAGTTCACAGCTATCACAAACGGTATCACATACCGTCGTTGGCTTCGTCTTGCCAACCCTCAGCTTAGCGAGCTTATCACTGCTACAATCGGCGAAGGTTGGGAAAAGGACCCCATGCTTCTCGAAAAGCTTGTTCCCTATGCAGAGGACGACGCTTTCCAGAAGAAGTTCCAGGCTGTTAAGCTTGAAAAGAAAAAGGAACTTGCGGCTTATATCAAGGAACACAACGGTATTGATATTGACCCCAACTCTATCTTTGACGTTCACGTAAAGAGACTTCATGAATATAAGAGACAGCTTCTTAACATTTTGCACGTAATTTATCTTTACGACCAGGTTAAGAAGAACCCCGATATGGATATTGTTCCTCACACATTCATTTTCGGTGCTAAGGCTGCAAGAGCTTATACAAGAGCAAAATTAATCATCAAGCTTATCAACGATGTTGCTAAGGTTGTTAACAACGACCCCGAAATTGGCGGCAAAATCAAGGTTGTATTCGTAGAAAACTACGGCGTATCCTTGGCTCAGATGATTATTCCTGCAGCTGAAGTAAGCGAACAGATTTCTACAGCTGGTTTGGAAGCGTCCGGTACAGGTAACATGAAGTTCATGGCAAACGGTGCACTTACTTGCGGTACAATGGACGGTGCAAACGTTGAAATGAGCCAGTGCGTAGGCACTGAAAATATGTTCATCTTTGGTATGAGCAGTGACGAAGTTGAAAAGGCTAAGAGATTTGAATCTGCTACAAGCCAGGAAATCTATGCTTCTAACCCCAGAATCAGAAGAGTTCTTGACCTTCTTATCAACGGCACATTCAACAGCGAAAACTACTATTACGATATTTATCAGTCTCTCGTATTCGGTGACAAGCACGTAACAGACAAGTACATGGTTATCCGTGACTTTGAAAGCTATGTTGAAGCACAGAAGAGAATTGACACAGAATACCGTGATGCAAAGACATGGACAAAGAAGGCTATTCTTAACGTAGCTAAGAGCGGTTTCTTCTCCTCTGACAGAACTATCGAAGAGTATAACGATAAGATCTGGCACCTTAACAAGTACGAAGGTGAAGTAAAGGCAGAAGAAAAGAAAGCTCCTGCTAAGAAGGCTCCTGCAAAAAAGACATCTAAGTAATTTTAAAATGCACTTATTCGTATGAATAAGTGCATTTTTGTTTGGTTATACTATGTACAGAGACAAAAATGAAAGGAAGTAATGTACATGGATACAATAGCATTGATACTGGTGATAATCGGTGCAATCAACTGGGGCTCAATAGGACTTTTCGGAGTTGACCTTGTAGGTCTTATCTTCGGCGGTCAAGGCTCGCTCATCAGCCGTATTATTTTTGCAGTTGTGGGCTTGGCGGGTCTTTGGGCAATTACTCTGCTTTTTAAGGATAAGACCGATACAAGAGAGGTTCATATGAACAAGTGAGCGCTTTGCGCTCACTTAACTAAGTTTGCCTGTCGGCAAGTGAAGTTTCCTTTGGAAGTGAAGTTGCTGTGCAGTGAAGTTTCGGCTCGTGCCGAAGTGACCGGCAAACTTGACTTCACTTTATGCATAGCATAAAACTTCACTATACACAAAGTGTATAACTTCACTTTTGCTTTAGCAAAAACTTCACAAAGCTTTTAAAGAATAACCAGAATGTCGGTAAAGAACTCCGCGAAAACGGAGTTCTTTACTTTTGGGGGAATTTGTGGTACAATAAACCATATCAGCAGACTTTTATCTGAGACCACTGCAACATTTTTTTAGGAACAGGGACACACCTCCTGCACACGCTAAGATGGTGCAAACATATTTGATGCCTTTGGGTGAGGAATGGCCCTGCAATTTACAGCGGTAAGACAGATGTAAAACGGGAGGAATAAATATGGACAATATTACAAAAAGCTTATGCGTGGAATTTAATATAAAAGAGGAGCACGGTGAAAACGTGGTAAAGCTTCTTGACGAGGGCAATACAATACCCTTTATTGCCCGCTACCGTAAGGAGCTTACAGGCGCAATGGATGACCAGCTGCTTCGTAAATTTGCCGATAAGTTAGAGGCACTCAGGGCACTTGAAGAAAGAAAGGCTGACGTTATACGCCTTATTGATGAGCAGGGCAAGCTCACGGACGAAATAAAACTGGCGGTTGAAAATGCAAAAACCGTAACCGAGGTTGACGATATTTACCGTCCTTTCCGTCCCAAGAGAAAAACAAGGGCAACCATTGCAAAGGACAAAGGGCTTGAACCCTTGGCAGACGCTATCTTTTTGCAGCTTAATACCTTTGACCCCTACAAGGAAGCGGAGAAATACATTGACGAGGAAAAGGGCGTTTTATCCGTTGAGGATGCCTTGAACGGCGCAAAGGATATTATTGCCGAAAACGTAAGTGATGATGCCGAAAACAGAAAAGCAGTAAGAGCAAAGACATATGTTACCGCACTTATTGAAAGCACTAAAAAGGAAGAAAACAAAACATACGAAATGTATTATGAATTTGCAGAGAGCGTAAACCGCGTTGCAAATCACAGGATACTGGCTCTTGACCGTGGCGAAAAAGAGGGCGTACTTACGGTAAAAATCAACGCTGACGAAAATGTTATGATTGAGCTTTTGGCAACAAGAGTTATAAATAATGACGGCGGAGATTGTGCAACTTTGGTGAAAGAAGCCGTGGAAGACAGCTATAAAAGGCTTATCGCACCTTCTATTGACACCGAAATCAGAAATTTGCTCACCGAAAGAGCACAGGAAGCAGCGATTGACCTTTTCAGCGTAAACCTTAAAAACCTTTTGATGTCGCCTCCCATTAAGGGCAGAACCGTGCTCGGCGTTGACCCCGGCTACAGAACAGGCTGTAAGCTTGCGGTTGTGGATTCTACAGGCAAGGTGCTTGAGACGGGCGTGGGTTATTTTACACTCCCGAATCACGACAAAGACAAGGCGAAAGCACAAATCACACGCATGATTAAAAAATGGGGCGTAGACGTTGTTTCTATAGGTAACGGTACTGCAACGGGCGAAAGCGAAGCGTTTGTCAGTGAGGTTATAGGCGAATTCGGCGGAAGCGTTAAGTATATGGTAGTAAGTGAAGCAGGTGCTTCTGTTTACAGTGCGTCCAAATTGGCGGCAGAAGAGTTCCCTGAGTTTGACGTTGCGCTTCGTAGTGCTGTATCCATTGCCAGACGATTGCAGGACCCCCTTGCTGAGCTTGTAAAAATTGACCCCAAGAGCATAGGTGTTGGTCAGTATCAGCACGACTGCAACCAAAAGAAACTTGCTGGCGCACTTGACGGTGTTGTTGAGGACTGTGTAAACCGTGTCGGTGTTGACCTTAATACGGCGTCTCCGTCGCTTTTGGGACATATTTCGGGCGTGAGCAGCACAATTGCGAAAAATATTGTTAAATACCGTGAAGAAAACGGCGCTTTCAAAAAGAGACGCGAGCTTTTGAAGGTAAGTAAGCTTGGTGAAAAGACGTTTTTGCAGTGTGCAGGCTTTATGCGTATACCTGACGGCGATGAGGTGTTTGACAACACAAGCGTGCATCCCGAAAGCTATGATGCGGCAAAGGATATGCTTACTCTTTGCGGCTTTACAAAGGACGATGTGAAAGAGGGCAAGCTGGGCGGATTTAAGGATAAGCTTTCAAAAGTTGATTTGAAGGAAATCCTTGAAAAGTATAATATAGGTATGGTAACTGTTACAGATATTGCAGATACCCTTCTTAAGCCCGGCAGAGACGTGCGTGACGAGCTGCCTAAGCCTCTTCTCAGAACCGGTGCAATCAGCATCGAAAGCCTTAAAGAGGGCATGGTTATTGAGGGCACTGTGCGAAATGTTATCGACTTTGGTGCTTTTGTGGATATCGGCGTGCATCAGGACGGCTTGGTGCATATTTCCAAGATTTGTGACAAGTTTATCAAGCATCCTACAGAGGTTTTGAGCGTTGGTGACGTTGTAAAGGTAAAGGTTATCGGCGTAGATATAGAAAAGAAGAGAATATCGTTGAGCATGAGAGACGTGTAAGGACTAAGTTTGCCCTGTTGGGCAAGTGAAGTTTCCTTTGGAAGTGAAGTTTGCAGGGCAGTGAAGTTTCGGCTTATGCCGAAGTGATTGGCAAACTTAACTTCACAAAGCTTTGAAAAGATACATGAAACGTAGTGAATAATTTAACACAAAAGGTCGAACCAATTTGGTTCGACCTTTTGTGTTATGCTAAATTTATAATTTCCTTGTTTTTTCTTTTTGCAAGTGCAGAAAACTGTGCAGCACCGCCCCAAGAGTGTGTTATGTAGGTGACAACAATATCGGAGTTTAGTACAAGCCATTTGTTTCTATAAGATATGGCAAGTCTTTTGGGCGCAGTTTCTATGCCTTCGGGGAAAATTGAGTTTTTGTGAATAAAACTATCGAATTCGTTTTTGTTTGTCGGAATATAAGCCAACACAATATAGAGTTTAATATGCGGATATAAGGGAAGTAGTTCTTTGAAAATCTTTGTTGTTAAAGCATCAAAGTTACCATGAGTACCTACATAAAACATCGTTACGTTGTTGTTTTCTATAAGATTTATAATTGTATGGCGAAGCCGGGGATATATGCTGTCGGGGCAATCTCTGTGACCAAAAAAAGTGCATGCTTTCATAATTTAATACCTCACGTTAAATTGACCAGTATCGCGGACAATATTTAATGAAATTGTATCATACAATAACAATGATTGCAACCAATATTGGTCAAAAGTGAGGTGTGATATATGGAACAAAAATTGAGACGCGACCTTAGCATGGGAGATAATCTCAGAAGGCTCAGAATGGACTATGATATATCACAGGAAAAACTGTGTGCAGAGCTGCAAAGGCGCGGATGTGATATAGGAAGAACTACCTATGCGAAATATGAAGCAGGAGAGCTTAACATAAGGGTAAGTGTAATAGTAGAGTTGAGAAAAATTTATGGCTGTTCCTACGATGAATTTTTTGCGGGGTTGGAATGAACATACAATATAAGAAAAGGGATGTGAAAAACTGGTTTTTTGCATCCTTTTTTGATGAAATGCAAAGGTGGACAAAAACTGTGCGTTTTCAGCAGGTTTGACAAAAACACTATTTGCCGTTATAATATAGGTAATAAGAGGGAAGAGAGGGATTTGTGTGAAAAAAGTTTTGAGCCTTTGGATAATCGGGGCAATTTGCCTTGGGTTTGGCGCGTGTGCAAAAGAAGAAAATGTCCCCACAAGCCCCGTTGTTGTAAAGTCGGAAGAGGTAAGGGATATTTTTGAGGGGGCTGAATACATGGAGGTTGGCAAAACCTACATGGTGACAAACAGCCTTGATGTAACCCTTAAGAGCATCAAAACCACAGATGTGATTGAGCCTATGATGTATGCAGACTACTTTTACGAAAACGAAAAGGAAGACGAGGTTTTTGTGGATGTGGTTTTTGAGGTGGAAAACATAGGCGAGGATGAAATCAAAGGTCAGAGCATTGCCGTTATTGAGGCAAAAAACAGTGACGGAAGGATTTGTAACGATGCTAAGTATTTTCTTGAATACGACAGTTTTACCAGCCTGACCGAGCATACCACGCTCAAAGGCAAGGAAAAAACGCTTTTTCATGCGGCTGTGTGTGTGCCTCGTGATGAAACCAAGGTTGGCATCAGCATAAGGTTCAACAATGCGACGCTTTTATATGATTATACTCTCAATACTGAAATAAAATGTACTACGCATGTTAGCTTTAATGAAGATGTCGAAGGAGACAATAAAAAGCTGACCGTTACAAGCGTCAGGTTTGAGGATGAACTGCATCCGTCACTGACGGGGCAGAAAACGTATACATACTATAGCGTGAAAAACGCGAAAAACACATATATGATTGTTGAGGCAAGCCTCGAAAACAGCACGGATACCGATATTTATGCCTATGATTTTGCAAAGCTTGATGTTTTTGACGGCAAAAATGCTTTGACAGGCGGTATGTGGGTATGCGAAATGCCTTCGGGAGAAGAGTTTGATGCGCAAAATATTATCCCTGCAAATAACGCTGTAAAAGCGTATTACGTGTTTGAAATCCCCGAAAGCGATATAAATAAGGCGTACAACCTTAGAATGATTTTTGAGCTTGAGGAATATTGGTGTAAACTATAATACAAAAAAACCACCCAACAGGGTGGTTTTTGTATTTGAGCCAATTTATACTTCGGGTTCGAATTCTTTACGGATAGCTGCAAGCTTTTCGGGGATAAGGGATTCGTCCTTTGCAACGATAGAGTAGTAGAACTTACACTTGGGTTCTGTACCGGAGGGACGGATAGCAATCCATGTGCCGTCCTCTAAAATATACTTTAAAACGTTGCTTCTGGGGAAGCCCTTAACAATCATTTCAGCTGTTGTGAAGTCCTGAATTTCGGCTACCTTGATGCCGTAAACTTCGCTCTTGGGGTTGGCACGGAGAGATGAAAGAATCTTTTTAATCTTTTCTGCGCCGTCAGCACCGGGGATAGTTACGCTCTTGAGGAAATCCTTGTAATAGCCGAATTCCTTGTAAATATCCATAAGCACATCGTAAAGAGTTTTGCCCTGAGCCTTGTAGAATGCAGCTGCTTCGCAAAGCATGAGAGAAGACTGGACAGCATCCTTGTCACGTACAAAAGGTGCGATAAGGTAACCGTAGCTTTCCTCATAACCAAAGAGGAAGGGCTTGCCGTCGGAGTGCTTGTGTGTATGAATCTTGTCGCCGATAAACTTAAAGCCTGTGAGGGTTTTTTCAACGCCTACACCGTACTTTTCAGCTACACGGTCGCCAAGGTCGCTTGTAACAACTGTGTTGAAAATAAGACCGTTTTTGGGAAGAGTGCCCTTTTCGTCAAGCTGACTCAAGATATACTTGAGGAGAACTGCGCCGCCCTGGTTGCCTGTCATGAGGATGTAGTCGTCGTTTTGGCGTACTGCTACACCCAAACGGTCACAGTCGGGGTCAGTTGTGATGATAATGTCAGCCTCTGTTTCCTTAGCTTTTTTGATAGCAAGCTCGTAAGCTTCGGGAACTTCGGGATTGGGGCTCTTTGTGTTGGAGAACTCTGTATCGGGTTCGCACTGCTCGTAAACAGGGACAACGTTGTAGCCCAAATCGTGAAGAACACGTCTTACGGGAACGTTACCTGTACCGTGCTGGGGAGAGTAAACAACCTTTAAGTCAGTCTTGTCAATATCGGGGTTAACCTGAATTGTCTTGACAGCTTCGTAGTAAGCTTCGTCAACATCCTTGCCGATAATCTGGATTAAAGCACCTGCTTCCTCAAGAGAAAGGCAGGGAACGGATAATTCGTCCGCAACGCGGTTTACGCAGATTGTAACCTTGTCAGAATATTCGGGTGTGAGCTGACAGCCGTGCGAATCGTAAATCTTGTAACCGTTGTATTCGGGGGGATTGTGGCTTGCTGTGATAACAACACCTGCAAAACAGTCAAGGTGACGAACTGCAAAGCTTAATTCGGGTGTGGGACGAAGAGATTCGAAAAGATAGCTCTTGATGCCGTTTGCGGCAAAAACACCTGCTGTTGCTACAGCGAATTCGTAGCTCATACGACGGTTGTCATATGCGATAACAACGCCACGTCTAACTTCACGGAACTCGTGGTCCATGAGGTATTCAGCGTAGCCTTGTGTTGCTTTTCTTACTGTGTAAACGTTGATTCTGTTAGTACCTGCGCCAATGATGCCGCGGAGACCTGCAGTACCGAATTCCATATCTTTATAAAACGCGTCATGGATTTCTTCTTCGCTCATGGCGAGAAGCTCTGCGCGAGTAGCTTCATCAATATGCTCTGAGTTAAGCCAACGTTCATAATTTTTGTTCATAAGGGACATCTCCAATAAAAAAATTTGCTCACAAGGTCGTATTTTGTCAAAAAACCTTGAGACTAAATTATACAACAATATTATGGAAAAATCAAGTCTAATTGCCAAAATTAGTTGGGTATATTTTTATTGTTTCCGGGCAGGATAAATTTTATGCACCGATACCGCAAAAAATACACAAAGGGGCTGTTGCATTAAACGAAAAGTGTTTAGTGCAACAGCCCTTTATTAATTTAGTGCTAAATTTTTGAACTGTTCGCCTCTATCTTCAAAGTTTTTGAAAAAGCCATAGCTTGCAGCTGCGGGAGACAGGAGGCATATTGAACCTTTGGGGGTTACGCGTTTTGCAATTTTAACTGCCTCTTCCAATGTTTGTGCAAAGTGTGCCGTAAATATATGCTCTTTGTCCGAAAGCTCTGCCATTATACGTTTGCCCGTGTCGTACATGAAGATTACGTTGGGGATATCATATGTGAGAAGAAAATCCTCCAAAAGAGTGTAATCGATACCGCGGTCCATACCGCCTACGAGAAGCGTGCCCACGTTTGAAAGAGAGTTAAGAGCTTGGATTGTGGTTTCCGAGCAGGTTGATATGGAATCATCATAGTAGATGACAGAATCCTTTTCGCCAACCTTTTCGAGCCTGTGCGGAAGCGGACGGAATGTGGAAAGTGCTTTCAAGAAGTCATCTTTTGTGATGGAATAGGGCTTTACCGCCCAATACGCTACGGCAATGTTGTTGACGTTGTGACTGCCCAAAAGAGGGCACGAAGAATCGAGGGTAATAACCTCGCCGTCACAGGTGAATGATGAGGGGGTTATTGTGATATCACCGTTTTCGCCAAAGGTTGTTATGCGAGATGCAGCACCTTTTGTGTCAACCATGGTGTGAGTGATAAGATTGTCGCCGTCTGTTTGGTAGCGGTAGATGTTTTTCTTTGCATCGTAGTATTTTTCAAAGGTGCCGTAATGGTCAAGATGCTCGGGAAAAATATTGAGAAATACCGCCGTGCGGGGAGAAACGGTGGTGTATTCCAGCTGGTGGCTTGAAAGCTCCAAAACAATTGTGTCGGTATCGCTGATTGTGCCGTCAAAGGGCGGAATACCGATATTGCCGAGAAGAACGGCGCCTTTGCCGCACTCTTTAAGTATGTGGTATATAAGGCTTGAGGTGGTGCTTTTGCCCTTGGTGCCTGTTACGGCAATTGTCCTGTCGCGGTAGACGGAGAGAAAAATCTCGGTCTGGGAATAAAGGCGCGAGAAATCACAAAGGGCAGCATCCTCTAACACGATGCCGGGGCTTTTCATGATAATGTCAAAGCGGTCAAGATTTTTTTGATAGTCGTCGCCTGTGACAACGAAAATATTCTTGTCAGAAAAAAGCGCCGGGCAATCCACCTCATCCGTCACCTGCGGTGCTACCTTCCCCTCAAGGGGAAGGCTTGAAACAGGGTTTTTGTCGCAGATTGTGATTGATTTAAAGCCACCTGCGGTGAGAAAGGCGTTAAGAGTGCTTTTGCCTTCTCTGCCGAAGCCTAAAATACAAACAGATTTGTCTTTTATGAGGTTTTTAATATAAGAAATCAGCATAAGTCAAGCTCTCTTTCTAAAATGTCAAGGTAGCCCTTGGGGATAAGGTTTTCGCGGTCATAAAATTTGGGGTAGGGGTTTTGTCTTGATGAATACTCCCTGTACAAGGGGGTAGTCTTGTAATATTCAAAAAGCTTGGGTAAGGCTGTGTTCTTTTTGATGGCTTCGCATATTGCAAAGTTGACCTCATCGCGACTGCCCACACATTCAAAGGGCTTTTCATCAGTTTCGTGGCCTATGAGCTGATTGAGGGTGGGGATGAGGTTTTCGTCGTCGCCCATATTGCGCCCGAAAATGGCTGTGAGCTCATCAGTGGAAAGGAAAGGCGAAAGTATGAGGTAAACAAAAAGACACTTTGAACAGTCTGCACACCACACGTTTGTGTGACTGCCCTTGTTACAGCTGCGGAACACCTCATGATAGGGCGTAAGGCGAGCAAAGTATGATGCAATCTGATATTCGGAAAGGGGACGGAGAAGACTGAAATAATATACACCGCTCTTTATAAATTCGCGTTCGTAATTGTTGAAATCCTTTTCGAATTCAAAGCTCTTTGAATATTGGTGGTTAACCGTGCTGCCTGCAACGGTGGATTCGTTAGCGGAGGATTCGTTTGACAAAACCACATATTTGAGGGAGTTGACGTAAGCTGTGATAAGCGAAGAAAATGCAACTATGGCACTAAAGGGTGTGTGCCCGTTGAGATAACCCTCGCGGTTTAAGCGAAGCATTTCGGAATCAAGGGTGCGGCGTGCAGTTAAAACAGAATCCTCGTAGCCTGCAACGCGCACACTGTCGATTGTTGCACCGCGGGGATTGATGATGTAGGGACGATTTACGTCGCGAAATTCTTTCAAAAGCTCCATCGTTACGTTGGAATCCTTGCCGCCGCCTACGGGAATAAGATTGCCCGAAAGATACCTTTGGGAGGGTGCGGGGGAAGATGCAAGGTTTGCGGTTTCGATTTTCATGAAAGAAAAGTCGGGACGGATGCCGTTGAGGTAAAAAAACTCGCCCAGACCGTGGAAGTAGAGCTTTTTCCACCAATTGATCTGCATGGGGGAAAGAGCACCACATTCAATCACCACATTTGGTGAGCAGGTGATTTTCCAATAGCTCACAAGCTCAGCCAGCCCAAGATTGAAAACCATGGCTTTGAAATTTTCATCGGTGGAAAAATCACAGTTTTCCACAATGGGGAAAACCCAGCTTGGGGAAAACTTGGCTAAAGATTCGATTTCGAAATGATATGTAACACAAATTTCGCCTGATTTTTGTTGGATTTCGTAATTTTTGTAGTAAAAAGTGGGATGAGCCACCCTCAAGGAATTATAGGTCTTCATAACTAACCTCCGAACATAGAAAAAACCTTTTTTTATTATTATAGCACATTGTGAAAAAAAGTAAACACATAAAAAATAAAAAGAAAAAACAGCACATCTTGTGTGTCGAAAAAGGTCAAACACTAGATGTTGAAAAGGGGCAAAAGATGGAAAAAAAAGCTGAATTTTCTCGAAAAAAATTATGAAAAAAGTATTGAAATTTGATTGTTTATATAGTAAAATAACCATGAAAGTGCCACAAAGTGGTTTTGAGTGCCACGAAGTGGTGGAAGTTGTGGAAAACTTGGTGGAAAACTAAGTGAAAATTAAAAAATTTCCACAGTGCATTATGTTGAAATTCGTCGAAGGAGGTGCGCGACTTGTTATCAGGTGAATACAGTCATAATCTTGATGCAAAAGGCAGAGTAATAATGCCCAGCAAGTTGCGTGAAGAATTGGGCGAAAGTTTTTATGTGACAAAAGGCTTTGAAGGATGTTTGGCAGTGTATTCGGCAGAGGAGTTTGAAAAGCTGGGTGCAGCTATTCAGGCACTTCCCGGTAATATGCGCGAAGCAAGACGACTTCAGAGAGTTATCATAACAGGCGCACATCTTTGCGAAGCGGACAAGCAGGGCAGATTTGTTGTTCCGCCTACATTGCGCGAGTTTGCAACGCTGGACAAGGAGCTTGTAATCGTAGGTAACGGCAACCATGCCGAAATCTGGGATGCGGCTAAGTGGAACGATTATCTGTACGGTGACGATTCCATGAGCCTGGAGGATGCTGCAGAAGCTCTCAGAGCCGAAGGACTTAGTATGTAACAAAAAATGTGGGAAAGGAGAAATGAATAATGGAATTTTCCCACGTTAGCGTGCTTTTGAACGAAACGGTTGATGCCGTGAATGTAAAAGAGGGCGGACGCTATGCCGACTTTACCATGGGCGGCGGCGGACACAGTGCTCTGATACTTGATCGTGGCGGCATACTGTACGGCTTTGACAGAGATATTGATGCGATAAATGTTTGCAAAAAACGTTTTGAAGATAAAAAAGAGCGATTCAACCCTATTCATTCGAGCTTTGAAAATGTAAAGAGCGAAATTAAAAATGCGGGTGTTGATGCCCTTGACGGAATAATCGCGGATTTGGGTGTTTCGTCCTATCAGCTTGACGAGGCTGAGAGAGGGTTTTCGTATATGCACGACGCTCCCTTGGATATGCGAATGGACCGCAGAGAGGGACTTAGTGCAAAAGAGGTTGTAAACACTTATTCCGAAGAAAAGCTGTGTGAGATTATCACAAAATACGGAGAGGAAAAATGGGCGGTAAGAATTGCAAAATTCATATGCGAAGCCCGAGAAAAAAAGCCGATAGAAACAACCTTTGAGCTTGTGGATATCATAAAGGCGGCTGTGCCTCAGGGAGCCAGAAAAGACGGTCCCCACCCTGCAAAAAGAACCTTTCAGGCAATACGCATTGAGGTAAACGGCGAGCTGAGAATTTTGGAAAAAGCTGTCCGTGACGGTGTGGAGCTATTAAAAAAAGGCGGCAGGATGGCTGTGATAACCTTCCATTCGTTGGAAGACAGAATTGTAAAGGAAACTTTTAATTCGCTGGCTAATGCCTGCACTTGTCCGAAAAATTTCCCTATGTGTGTATGCGGCAAAAAGGACAGCGTAAAGGTTATAACAAGAAAACCCATACTTCCCACGGATGAAGAAGTGGACATGAACCCCAGGTCAAGGAGCGCAAAATTAAGAGTTTGCGAAAAGATAATATAAAAATGATATGCGCTATGTGCATATCATGAAATCTTAAGATTTCATATCATGTGACATGTCACATATTATTATAGAAAGAAAGGTCGGTGCCCGACGCCCATGTACAATTACGGTTCGGTAGCTGGTAAGTTAGAAACTAAAGAGAATTTCAAGGGCGACACAGTTAAGGTGTCGAAGGAAGCCAGACGCAGTGCCCAAAGGGCTGCAAAAATTGAAGAAATGAAGAAAAAAGCCCTTAAGAGCCTTGCTGTAGTGGCAGCAGTATTGACCGTGGTAATGGTAAGGGAAGCACAGATAGACAAGCTTTGCGGTGAGATAGCTCGTGAAGAAGAGGCGATCAGAAAGCTTGATGCAATGATTACAGAAAAGGAAATGTATCTCTCGGGTCAGTTTGACTTGAACATGATTGAGGAAATTGCGGTTACAAGACTTGGTATGCAGAAGGCGGACCCCTCCCAGAGAGTTGCGATTGCAATCAAGACAGAAGAAGGCGGCGAAATTTTGACAGAAGAAACAGAGACCAGCACAGGTTTTTCGGCGTTCATAAATAAGGCGAAAATTCTGTTGGAATATTTGTATTAAGGCGAAATATATTTACATAAGAAAGTACTTTTGAGTGCCTCCGACAGGAACGCACTCAAATTTTATCTATTGGGATTTGGAAGGAATATACATAATAATGTTGCTTGGTCCCGAAAAAGGGGAGGTTTGAAGCGTGACAAATGAACAGAGCACAAGAGCATCGTCAGGCGTCAAAAAGAGAATAATGGTTATGTTCTGGGTTTTCCTGGGGCTGATGGGGCTTGTAGTTTTGAGGCTGGGAGATTTTCAGCTTCTTCACGGCAGTGAGTACAAAAAACAAGCGCTTGAACAGCAGACACGTGACCAGCAGGTTGCCGCAAAGCGTGGCAGTATTTATGACAGAAACATGAAAATAATTGCGCAGTCTGCATCCTGTGAGGATGTTATGATTAACCCCAGAGAAATACAGGCTGCCGTAAAAGCACAGGCAACCAGACGCGCACAGGCACAGCTTGACGGCGAGGCTTTCACGGAAGAAGATATCGTGCAGAGGATTGTTAACAATTTGACGAAAATCCTCGGCGTTGACGAAGAGTTTTTACGAAAGGAAATTGCGGCGGATTATGCCAGCAGAAGAATAAAGAAAAAAGTGGCACCCTCGGTGGCAAATAAAATCCGCGAGCTTGATTTGCCGGGTGTTTATTTTGAAGAATCCACAAAGAGATATTATCCTTATTCGAGCTTTGCGTCGCACATTTTGGGCTTTACGGGTGACGACGGTAACGGTCTTGAAGGCTTGGAAAAAATGCTTGATACAACCCTTTCGGGTACAGCGGGCAGAATACAGGTTGTAAAAGACGTTAACAATAATGCTACACCCTATGAATACGAAAACTATATTGCCCCCGAAGACGGCAAAGGTGTTGTACTCACAATAGACGAGGTTATTCAGCATTATGTTGAAAAATATCTTGAAGAGGCATACAACCTCTATGATATAAGAAACGGTGCCGCGGCAATTGTTATGAACCCTGATACGGGCGAGGTTCTTGCTATGGCGGTTGCACCTAATTTTGACCTTAATGACCCAAGATACGTTGACGAGGAGCTTAAGGTGAAAATACTCGGCGAAGCAAAGGAAGACGGCTCTGCCTACACTGACGGCGATTATTTTAACAAGCTGTGGAGAAACAAAGCCGTTGTTGATACCTATGAACCCGGCTCTACTTTCAAAAGTATAGTTGCGGCTATAGGCGTGGAATCCGGTGCAATCAACCCCGACACAATAAGCTTTAACTGTATAGGCTATAAGCAGGTGGGCCCTCACACTATCCACTGCCATAAACGAATTGGTCACGGTGAGGAAACCTTTGTCAAGGCACTGGAAAACTCGTGCAACCCTGCGTTCATGGAGATTGGTGCGGCAATAGGAAACAAGCGTTTTAAGGAATATTACGAGGCGTTTGGCTTTACACAGACAACAGACTTTGTTTTGCCGGGCGAATCAAAGGGTATTTTCTTCTCGGACTCTAACTTTAACGAAGCAGAGCTTGCAACAAGCTCTTTCGGTCAGGGCTTCCAGATAACACCGCTGCAGATGATTACGGCGTTTTCGGCTGTTGTAAACGGCGGTAATCTGATGAAACCCCAGCTTATTAAGGCATATACTGACGCTGACGGCAATGTTATCGGCACGGTTGAACCCGAGATTGTACGTCAGGTTATAAGCGAAGACACCAGCCGTATAATGCGCGGTGCTCTCGAAAGCGTTGTTGCCAACGGTACAGGTAGCGGTGCTTATGTAGAAGGCTACAGAATCGGCGGTAAGACAGGTACAAGTGAAAAGCAGCCCCGTGGCTCAGGTAAGAGAATAGCGTCGTTCATAGGCTTTGCGCCTGCTGACGACCCTCAGCTTGTGTGCCTGCTTATACTTGACGAGCCCGGCGGTGTGCTCACAGGCGGTGGTGCAATTGCGGCACCTGCTGTAGGCAAAATACTTGCAGATTCTTTGGAATATCTCGGATACGAACCTCAGTATGCCCAGGGCGAAAACAAGGTTGAAATGCCCAATGCCGTTAACATGACTGTATGGGAGGCAAAGAAGGCTCTTATCAATCTCGGATTACAGGTAAGCGTTCACGGTAGTGGCAACGTGGTTACAAATCAGTTGCCTGTTTACGGAACTATGCTTGCAGAGGGTGACGTTGTCACACTTTATACCGAAGCAGAGGAAGAGGTTAAGGTGGAAATGCCCGACTTTACAGGCTTGGGCAGGCAAGAGGTAATTAGAAAAGCAAATGAACTGAAGCTTAATCTTAATATGACAGGCGGCGGTGCAACACGCGACATAACCGATGAAATGCTTTGTGTAAACCAGTCTACGCCTCCGGGTACGCCGGTGTCACAAAACAGCGTTGTGACGGTGGAATTTGCTTTGAACAATAACGAATAATGAGGAAAGGAAAGTTCTGATGCGCCTTAGAGAAATACTTGAAAAAACAGGAATATCCGTAAACGAAAAAATGGCAGATATTGAAATAACAGATGTTTGTTATGATTCGAGAAAAGTCAAAAAAGGCTCGCTTTTTGTGGCTGTAAGAGGCTTTAAAAGTGACGGTCATGAGTTTATCGGCAAAGCACTCAGCAGCGGTGCGGCAGTTGTTGCAGGCGAGGATGACCTGGGCGAAGAAAACTATATAAAGGTAGCTTCATCAAGAAAATTTTTGGCACAGGCATCAGCAAACTTTTTTGAAAATCCTGCCGATAAAATGAAAATTGTCGGCATTACGGGTACAAACGGCAAAACAACTACAAGCTATCTTATAAAACAGATACTTGAATTAAAAGGCAAAAAATGCGGTCTTATAGGCACAAATCAGATACTTATAGGCGACGAGGCTATTGATTCGGAAAGAACAACGCCCGAATCCCGTGAGCTGCATGAGCTTTTTGGTAAAATGTACAAAAAAGGAGCAGAGTACGTTGTGATGGAGGTGTCAAGCCACTCGTTGGAGCTTGACAGAGTGTACGGAATTGAGTTTGAGGTGGGTGTTTTTACAAACCTTACCCAGGACCATCTTGATTTCCATGAAACTATGGATAATTACGCACGTGCAAAGTCTAAGCTTTTTGAAATAAGCAGAAAAAGCGTTATCAATCTTGATGATGAATATGCCGCTGTTATGCTCGAAAAGGCAAAAAATACAATCACCTATGCCATTGATAAAAAAGCGGATTTTGTTGCGGAAAACATACGCCTTCGTGAAAGAGGCATAATCTTTGACGGCAAATATAACGGCGAGGAACGCATGCTCAGGCTTGGCATACCGGGCAGGTTTTCGGTATACAATGCACTGAGTGCATCCGGTGCGGCTTTGGCGCTGGGGCTGAGTATGGAGGACGTGGAAAAAGGGCTTGTGATTGCCCGCGGTGTAAAGGGCAGGCTTGAGGTTGTGCCCACGCTTACGGATTACACGGTTATTATCGACTATGCTCATACCCCCGACGGACTGGAAAACGTGATACGTGCGGTAAAAGGCTTTGCAAAAGGCAGGGTTATCACACTTTTCGGCTGCGGCGGCGACCGTGACAACAAAAAGCGACCTATAATGGGCGCTATTGCAGAAAGCTTGAGTGACTATGTCATAGTTACAAGCGACAATCCGAGAAGCGAAAACCCCGCATCCATTATGGACGAAATTATGGCAGGCATGAAAAATGATAATCATACAGCCATCGAATCAAGGCGTGATGCTATCAATTACGCTCTCGGCTTTGCCCGTGCGGGTGATGTGGTCATCCTGGCAGGCAAAGGCCACGAAACATACCAGATTTTTAAAGACGGTACGATACATTTTGACGAAAGAGAAATAGTCAAAGAGTGCCTTAAAAACAAATGATAAAGAAAGGGTGAAGAAAAATGACCTGGGCAATCAGTCTTGCGTTATCCTTTGTGATAACGGCGGTTATAACACCTTTATTAATACCTTTTTTGAGAAAACTTAAATTTGGACAGACAATTTTGGAGGACGGCCCCACATGGCATGCAAAAAAGCAGGGTACCCCCACCATGGGCGGTATTGGGTTTATTTTGGCGACGGCTGTAGGTGCGCTTTGTGTAAGCCAGACGAGAGAAACTGTTTTTATCGTTCTGATTGGTGTGCTTTTCGGTATTGTGGGCTTTGTTGACGACTATATCAAGGTTGTTAAAAAGAGAAACAAAGGCTTTTCAGCCTCGGCAAAATTTATTTGCCAGACTGTTGTGGCATTGGGTGCGGCTTTGTACATGTACTTGGTATCGTCACATAATATAAAAATCCCCTTTATTGAGGGCAACTTTAATATAGGGCTTTGGTATATACCGTTTGTGATGTTTGTTATGCTGGCAACGGTTAACAGCGTCAACCTTACTGACGGTATTGACGGCTTGGCGTCAAGCGTAAGCTGCTCGTGTGCGGTGTTCTTTTTGTACGCGGCGGTAAAGTTGGAGTACACCGGTGTGGCAGTAGCCGTGGCGGCAATGATGGGTGGTGTGCTGGGATTTTTGCTTTACAACTTTTTCCCGGCAAAGGTTTTCATGGGTGATACGGGCTCGCTTTTCTTGGGCGGTATTCTGTCGGCGGCAGCTGTTACCATGGGACTGGAGTTTTCGCTTATTATTGCAGGCTTTGTTTTCCTCAGCGAAACCGCCAGCGATATTATTCAGGTTGCTTATTATAAGAAGACAAAGAAAAGAATTTTTAAAATGGCGCCGCTGCATCATCATTTTGAAATGTGCGGTTGGAAAGAAACAAAAATTGTTATAGTGTTTACACTGGTGACAATTGCTTTGGCGGTTATTTGCTGTTTTGGTCTGAGATAATTGGTTGAAAGGATAGTCTTTGATGAAAAAAAAGAGCGAAGGTAAAATTGTAAAACTGAAGAAAAAATATGAGCCTCTTACATCCGGGATTGACTTTACGCTCTTGTTTTCGGTGCTCATTTTGCTTGTGCTTGGTCTTACGATGCTGTTTTCGGTGTCGAGTGCGGCAAACATGGTATCGGGCGATGTATACTCGCCCATTATCAAGCAGGCGGCACTGGCGGCAGTGGGACTTGTGATTATGTTTCTTTTGTCGAGGTGGGATTATAAAAAGCTCAAGCAGTACAGCGGTATTTTGTATATAATAAGTGCCGCAGTCATGATTTTGGTTGGTTTTATAGGTATAGATTCCCACGGTGCAAGAAGACAGATAAGTATCGGTATCGGTACACTGCAGCCGTCGGAGTTTTCAAAATACGTGATGATTATATGGCTTGCAACAAGATTTGCAAGCGTTAAAAAATCCGAAATGAAAACCTGGAACGAGCTTTTGACAGATATTGTTGCGGTGGGTATTCCCGTGTGCGAATGTCTTTTGATTCAGCGTCATGCCTCGGCGGCTATTGTGCACATGTTTGTTGGTGTGGCAATGATTGTTGCCGCGGGCGTTGACTGGAAAAAGCTTATTCCCATAGGTGCTGTGGGCGCGGGCGGTATGCTGGCGGTAATTTTCGGTACGGGCTTCCGTATGGACAGAATCACAAGCTTTCTTAACTTTGGCAGTGACTCGCAGGGTATTGACTGGCAGACAAAGCAGTCTATTTTAGCCGTGGGAAGCGGCGGGCTTTTCGGCGAGGGATTGGGTAACAGCAAACAGAAATATTCGTACCTGCCCGAGGCTGAAAACGACTATATTTTTGCAATAGTCGGCGAAGAACTGGGATTTATAGGCGCGGTGTTGATAGTAATTATTTTTTGCATTGTAATCTGGCGCGGAATAAGCATTGCGGTAAATTGCAAAGACAGCTTTGGTACATATCTGGCGTTTGGTATCACGGTGCTTTTGGGTTTCCAGGTGCTTGTAAATATGTGCGTTGTGTTGAATATGATTCCCTCAACGGGTATGCAGCTGCCGCTCTTTTCGTCGGGCGGTTCCAGTATGCTGGCAACGCTTATGGGTATAGGAATGTTGCTTTCTGTCTCGAAAGCGAATAATGAATCATTGGGCAAGAATAAGCTTGCCGCTTCCGATTCCGAAAAAAAATAAGGCACAACAGGAGGCGTTGAAAAGTGAGAGTTTTGTTAACAGGCGGCGGTACGGCAGGGCATATTAATCCTGCTGTGGCGATTGCAAAATATATAAAGGAAAAAGAACCCGACAGCGAGTTTTTGTTTATAGGCACCGAAAAGGGGCTTGAAAAGACACTTGTGCCCCGTGAAGGCTTTGAAATTGAGTTTGTAAAGGTGTCGGGACTTAAAAGAAAGCTTACGCTTGAAAATTTGCGTGTTTTAAAGGAGTTTGTTACAAGTAAGATTGAAGCGGGAAAAATACTTGACCGCTTTAAACCCGATATTGTTGTAGGCACGGGCGGATACGCCTGCACACCTGCGGTTTTTGCCGCAAAAAAGAGGGGGATACCATCTGTTATACATGAGCAGAACGTTTACCCCGGTCTTGCAATAAAAATGCTGGGCAAAAAAGCCGATGTTACCATGATAAGCTTTCCCGAGACGGAAAAGCTTATTGAGGTTAACGCGTGTGCACTTACAGGCAACCCATTAAGACCCAATCTTTTTGATTATGTTGACAAAAAAAAGGTTACAGAGGGGTATGGCTTTGACGACAAGCCGTTGGTGCTTTTCTTTGGCGGTTCGCTGGGAGCGGAAAGAATGAACGACGCTTTGGTTGACATGCTCGCAGAGGGCTTTTCGGGATTTAATCTTGTGGCGGCAACCGGTGAAAAGCATTACGATGGTGTTGTTAAGCGACTTAACGAAAAAGGCGTGCAGTTTGAAACAATGGCAAATGTTAAGCTTTTGCCGTATATTTATAACATGAACGAATTGCTCAGCGCGGCAGATATTGCTGTTTGCAGAGCAGGCGCAATAACTATAAGCGAGCTTAATGCACTGGGCAAGGCATCGGTGTTGATTCCCAGTCCCTATGTTGCACACAACCATCAGGAGCAGAACGCTCGCTATCTTGAAAAAAACGGTGCGGCAAACGTACTGGTGGAATCTGAGCTTAACGGAAACAGCCTCAGAAAGAGCATTGAGGATGTGCTGTTGGATTCCGAAAAGCTTGCAGTCATGCGTCAAAATTCCGAAAAAATGGGACAAAAAGACGCATGCGAAAAAATTTATCAGATAATTAAGAGTCTTTGTTGATTGTCACCTTTCGGTCCTCCTGCATAATATATACTGTATTATGTGGGAGGTGCATCCTTTTGAAATACATCATAAAAGGAGATAAACCCCTTGAAGGTGAGGTAAGAATTCAGGGAGCAAAAAACAGCGTGTTGCCCATTCTTGCGGCGAGTATACTTTGTGCAGACAAATGCGAAATACACTCTTGCCCTAAGCTGAGTGATGTTTTTGCAACACTGGAGATACTCAAAAAACTCGGCTGCACTGCAACTTGGGAAAACGAAATCGTAAAGCTTGATTCGTCATCGGCTTTTGGCTGGGAAATTGAAGAAAAACTGATGCGGGCACTGAGAAGCTCGATTATTTTTCTGGGCGCGGTCACAATGCAGATGGGTAAAGCAAGGGTAAGTATGCCCGGAGGATGCTCTTTGGGACAAAGACCTGTAGATTTGCATCTTAAGGCATTAAAAAAACTGGGGATAAAAGTGCGTGAGGAAGGCGGTTTTATCCAAACCGACGCTTCTGAGGCAAAGAGCGGAAATGTGCATCTTGATTTTCCGAGTGTGGGTGCTACCGAAAACACCATACTTGCGGCAGTGAAGCTCAAGGGCGAAAGCGTGATAACAAACGCCGCACGTGAACCCGAGATTGTGGATTTAATCAATTTTTTGAACGCGATGGGTGCAAAAATACACGGAGGCGGTACAGGTACGGTACATATTGAAGGCGTACCGAGCCTTAAAGGCGTCAGTTATACGATTATACCCGACAGAATTGAAAGCGCAACATTTATGTGCGCGGCAATGGCAACGGGTGGAGAAATTGAAATTGAAAACGTTAAATCCGGGCATCTCACGGCTATTGTGAACGAATTGCGCGAGGAAGGTGCAAGGATAGAGTTTTTCGGAGACAGGGGATATATACGTGCACCTAAAAGGATAAAGGGTGCAAGCATGATTAAAACCATGCCTTATCCCGGGTTTCCCACAGATGCACAGTCCACTTTTATGGCGCATCTGATACGTGCGGACGGCACGAGTGTAATTGTTGAAAACATATTTGAAAACAGGTTTAATATTGTAAATGACCTTAATCTGATGGGCGCAGATATTGTGACCGAGGGTCGCACCGCTATAATAAGAGGCAAGAGACATCTTACGGGGGCGCATGTGTATGCTCCCGATTTAAGAGGAGGCGCGGCACTTTTGATAGCGGGGCTCAGTGCAAAGGGCGAAACGTGCGTTGAAGATGCGGGGCATATTGTGAGAGGATACGAACAAATAGAAAACAAACTGAGAAAGCTTGGAGCAGATATACGGGTGGAGTGAAGTATGGAAGATACAAATGAAAGATTTGAAGAAAGAGCCGTAAGGCACAAAAGACGCAGGAAAAAACCAAAGAGACAGGTGAGACCGGGATGTCTTATCTCGGTTTTGGCAATACTTTTTGCTTTTATAATATTGTTTTTGACGCCTATTTTCAGTGTGAGGCAGATTGTTGTTGAAGGCAACAGCACGGTTAAGTCGCAGGATATTATAGCTGCCAGCGGTATTGAAATAAACAAAAACCTTTTTAGCACAAACCTCGGCGATGCAACCAAAAGGGTTTTGCAGGTGCCCTATGTGGAAAGCGCAAAGATTACAAGACAACTGCCCGGCACGGTTAAAATTACGGTTGTGGAGGGCAAGGTTTCCGCATATCTCAAATGGGACAAAAAATTTGTGGGCATAAACGAAACAGGGCAGACACTTTGTGTTGTAAACAAGGTGTCTGCATCAAGAAAAGCCCCCGTGGTGAATGGCATCACCATAAAAGAGGCGTGCGTTGTGGGACAAGCTGTCAAGGTTAATCAGACAAGCCGTTTTGACACACTCCTCAGGTTTATGAAAACCTTCAACCAAAAGAACATGACAGAGGATATAACGGTGTTTGACATAACAGAGGCTGACTATATATCCATAATGCACCGTGACAAATTGAAAATTGAGTTTGGCAACACGAAGGATTATGACCACAAGTTTAGCTTTATTGACGCACTGCTCGAATCAATGGGCAAAGACGTTGAGGGCGAATTGAATATGGTTTCGGAGAATTATACCTACGGACATACTGTCCAGTAGAAAAAACAAAAAAATTAAAATATTTGCTTGAATATGAGAAAACAGTGTGCTATAATAACTATATGTATCAAAATATAATGTAGATTTTTATATATTTAAGGGGGTCTCCTTATGAGAATGGAATATGCAGATACAATGGATCTTGCTCAGAAGCTGAAAGTTGTTGGTGTTGGCGGCGGCGGTAACAATGCTGTTAACAGAATGATTGAAGCAGGTATTAAGGGTGTTGAATTTGTTTGTGTAAACACAGACAAGCAGGCACTTTTGCGCTCCGGTGCAGAACAGAAAATTCAGCTTGGCGACAAGCTTACAGGCGGTAAAGGTGCCGGCGGTAAGGCTGAAATCGGTAAGAAAGCCGCTGAAGAAACAAGAAACGAAATCGAACAGGCAATAAAGGATGCTGACATGGTATTTGTTGCTGCAGGTATGGGCGGCGGTACAGGTACAGGCGGTGCTCCCATCGTTGCAGGTATCGCAAAAGAACTCGGCATACTTACAGTTGGTATTGTTACAAAGCCCTTTGCTTTTGAAGGCAGAAAGAGAATGACACAGGCTCTTCAGGGTATCGAAGAGCTTCGTAAGAACGTTGACACACTTATCGTTATTCCCAACGACCGTCTTCTTGATATTTCAAACAGTAAGACAAGCCTTATGGATGCTTTCAAGACAGCTGACGAAGTATTGCGTCAGGGTGTTCAGGGCATCAGTGACCTTATCACAGACACAGGTCTTATCAACGTTGACTTTGCCGACGTAACAACTGTTATGAAGGGCGCAGGCTACGCACATATGGGTATCGGTATTGCCAAGGGCGAAGACCGTGCCGAAGTTGCAGCTAAGGCAGCTGTTGAAAGTGCACTTCTCGAAACAACTATCGACGGTGCTACAGGCGTACTTATCAATATCACAGGTGGCGCTAACCTTAACCTTCTCGAAACAAATGCTGCTGCACAGCTTATCGAAGAAAGAGTTAGTGAAGACGCTACAGTTATCTTCGGTGCTTCTATTGACGAATCTCTTGACGACGAAATCAGAATCACTGTTATTGCTACAGGTCTTGACGGTGAACCTGCAGGCGGCCCCAAGAAGGAAGAAAAGGCTACAGAAGAAGATAATTTCTTTGCATCCTTGATGAAGGATGAAGGCTCTATCGATATTCCTAATTTCTTGAAGTAAGACAATTTTTAAAGGACATCCGAAAGGATGTCCTTTTTGGTTGTGTAAACGAAAACCGCGCCACTATGACATGGTTCAAAAGAGGCGTTGCCTATACACAGTTTAACGCCTTGAGAAAAGCCGGATATTTTAGTAGGATTAATGCGGAGTGTACTTTTGGTGGCAAAAGCACCAAAACCACCGGGGTTCCGATTCCCCGGACCCCAAACGGCCTCGCAGGGGCGGAGATTGGGGAAAAGCTCCTTGTATATAATTAGTGGGTTTTGTTTTTTCTCGTTTTGCCCCTTTTGTGTCACCGCGCTCCAAGGCACGCACTCAGCGGCCCAATCGCGCTGAAATTGCTCGCAAGAAGCGGAAACTGATACTCGCAATTTCTGCCAGCCAGGGAGCAAAATGAGAAAAAACGCAGCTGTAGTCGCAAGGGGATAATGTAACCTATAAATTATCTGCCTATTTGTGCGCCGACGGTAATGATTAGGGTTATATCCGTAAATGAAAAGCAACCTATTGCAGGTGGCTTTTTATTTGAAGAGTATGTTTCAGGTAGTGTTTTTGTGTGGGAATTTTTTAAAGTTGGGGCGAAAAGCAACCTCTTTTTTTGTTACAGTAAAGTCGAAAAGGAGGAGCATATGAACACACGAAAAATTATTTTGTACGAAAAGTATTTTGAATATGCCGAGGATTTGACAAATGAACAGTTTGGCAAGGTTTTGAGGGCAATAGGAAACTTTTTTATAAAAGACGACGAACGCGCAACCGAGGGTTTGTCAAAGGACGAAAAACTGCTTTACAAAATGATGAAGCACGAGATAAAAACAAACCTTGATAAATACGATGAAATTTGCGAAAAACGCCGCATAGCAGGCAAAAAAGGCGCGGAGAAAAGACGGCAAAGAGAGCAAATGCCAGCAAATGCAGGTAATAATAAAAATAATAATATTAATAAAAATAATAATAATAATAAAAATAATAATAACAACAAGAATAACAATAAGAATAAAAACAAAAATAACAACAAAAACAATGATATGGAGGAGGCTTTCTTCCTGCGGGAAATTGACCCCATGGAAGAAGCTAGGCTCCAGAAAAAAATAGCCGACCTACATACACACACGGAGGATTAAAACTTGAAATTACAAGAATTTGTGTTATAATATACACAATCATTTGCAAAAGAGGAAAAGTGTATGAACAGAAAAATGCTTGTTTTAGATATTGACGGCACGCTCACCAACTCAAAAAAGGAGATTACTCCTATCACAAAGGCGGCAATTACACGTGTTTTGGAACATGGTCACGTTGTTGTAATTGCGTCGGGCAGACCTACTCCCGGCACAAAGAAAGTGTGCGAGGAGTTGGAGCTTAAAAAATATTCGGGATATGTCTTGAGCTATAACGGTGCAAGGATTACAAGACTTAGTGACAACACCGTTGTGCACCAGAAGGTGCTGGACAGAAAATATATACCCGAGATTTTTGAATACTGTATCGAAAACGATATGGGTATGATGACATATGAGTCCAACGATGCTATCACAGGCACTCGTATTGACGAATATATGCTCCTTGAGGCGAGGATAAACTCCATAGGCTTAAGAAGCATTGATAACTTTGTGGAGTATGTAAATTTCCCCGTAAACAAGTGCCTTTTGACAAAGGAGGCTGCATCGGCTGAAAAGGCATGCAATGAGCTTAATGACAAATACAAGGGTAAATTGAGCATTTATCGCAGTGAGCCTTTCTTTGTGGAAATAATGCCCGAGGGCGTTGATAAGGCGGCAAGCCTTGAGGTGCTGAGTAATATTCTCGGCATAGAAAGAGAAAACATAGTGTGCTGTGGTGACGGTTTTAACGATTTGTCCATGATAAAGTACGCGGGCGTGGGAGTATGTATGGCAAACGGCTGTGACGCTTGTCGCAGTGCTGCAGATTATATTGCGCCTTCTAACGATGAAGACGGTTTGGTTGAAGTTGTCAAAAAATATTTTAATGTTTAAAATATTTCAATAAGGTGTTGTTGATTTGTTAACAATTGAAGTGTAATATAATAATCGATAAATACGTTTTTTTTTGAAAAAGGCAGGGTGATAAAATGTTTGATGAAAAAGACAATGTGAATAGCTCAAATCCCGAAATTGGTGAAATTGAATTGCCCCCTACAGAGGAAAAGGCGGCTGTATGTGATGAATCGATAAACACATGGGGCGCAGTGGGCTTTGATATGCCTGTTCCCGACGCACCCAAAAAAGAAAAGAAAAAGAGCGGAACTTTGAAAAAGGCATGTGTTACGGCTCTTTGTGCCTGTGTGGCAGGCTTTGTTTTTGGCATAACATGGATGGGTGTCAACTATATTTTTGACAGGCTCGGAGAGAGCAAAAAGGTTGAAATTCAGTCCACTCAGGAAGCCATGGGCAACACTGCAGAGGCTGTTGCGCTCAATTATTCCGACATGACCGAAGCTATAGCAAACGGAACAATTGAAAACATTGTTGACGCTTGTCTTCCCAGTGTTGTGTCTATCACAAACAAGGGAGTAAGCGAGGTTATAACGTTTTTTGGCAATTACCAGACGGAGAGCATATCCTCGGGCTCGGGTATTATAATAGGCGAAAACGAAACAGAGCTTTTGATTGTGACAAATTATCATGTTGTTGCAGACAGTAAGGAGCTTACGGTTGTTTTCTCCCATGACGAGGCGGCTGTTCAGGGCGGCGATACATCAATTTTGAACGTGGCAAACGTGAAAGGCTACGACGCTGACAAGGATATTGCGGTTATTGCCGTAAAGCTCAGCGAAATCACAGACGAAACACGTGCTAAAATCAGGATTGCAACAATCGGCAATTCTGACAATGTAAAGCTTGGCAGCGGTGTTGTAGCAATCGGTAATGCGCTCGGCTACGGTCAGAGTGTGACGCACGGTATTGTAAGTGCGGTTGACCGTGAGGTTACAATGCAGGGTGTTAACGGCGGTATGATTACTAACGAATATATTCAGACCGATGCGGCGATAAACTCGGGTAACAGCGGCGGTGCACTCTTGAATATGCGTGGCGAGCTTATTGGCATAAACAGCGCGAAAATTTCGTCCACAGGCGTTGAGGGCATGGGCTATGCCATCCCCATCACAGACGTTGAAGCACTTATCGGCGAACTGATGAGCCTTAAGACAAGAGAAGTTGTTGACGAAGAAAACCGCGGCTATCTAGGCATTTACGGTACTGACGTAACAAGCACTGCGGCACAGGCATACGGCATGCCCGTTGGTATTTTTGTGCAGGAAACAATCGCAAACTCTCCTGCGGCAAAATCGAGCCTTAAGGCAGGCGATATCATAACAAAGATTGACGGTATATCGGTGTCTGGCATGGCGGCGCTTCAGGACAGACTCAGCTACTATGAAAAGGGCGAGACAATTGTGCTGACGGTTAAGAGACTGGCTGACAATAAATATGTCGAAAAAGAAATTGAAATAAAGCTCGGCAGTAAAAAAGATGCAGGAATAGAAGACTAAAAGAAGCCCTTAGGGGCTTTTTTTAGTCTTGAGGGAAGAGGTATGGCAAGAATTTTTCGGAGCAAAATGCTTTTTGATGCAACTTTTTGCTTAGCAGGAAAGTATTATAAATAGAAGGAGTGATTGAAAATGAAGAAATTTTTGGTATTGTGTTTATCCTGTGCTTTGATTTGCGGATGTGCGGCAAAAAGTGATGTAGATGTAACTGTCGGAAATAATGAAATGGAAACCGAAATAAGTCAAAAAAGGGCTGTGTTTTCGAACAATAATGAAAAATTCCCCGTTAATATGATAAATATTGGCGGTGATGTGTATTATGACACGGGAAAGGACAGCCCGTCTATGCCCCGCTGCGGAACAATGGACGGAGGTCTTAATTCAAACAGTGTGGGGGAGTACGAAATTCCCAAAGAGAGTGGTGACACAAATTTTGATGCGCCTTACGGATACCAAAATGCTACCAAAATGACGGTTGAAATGCCTATTGGGGATTCGTGGCGGATTTTTAAAAAGATTGTTGAACCCGATAAGGATTTGAGTAGATACAAATACGCAATGCGCCTTAAGGGTCACTTGAATAATGCGGTCAAAGACAGCGAGTACATAGTTTTAACAAATGATATGGATGTTGATTTTGAAAAGTTGGCGAGGTCAATGTTTTCGTCGCAGAGTACGGATTGGCTTGACTTTTATGTGATACCTGTTTTAGAAGAGGACAAGTGGGGCGTAAGGCTATGGACAACGAATGTAACAGAAAACGGCTTGACAATTGTTTGTGAGCAGTTTGGCGGAAATCCTACAGGTGATTTACAGACAGGTGACTGGTACACAATAGAAGTTATGAACGAAAACAGTGAGTGGGAAAAGGTTAATTACTTGCCCCATGAACATGAGATTGCATGGAACTCGATTGCATACATAATAAAAAAGAACGACAGATGCGAATTTGAGATTGATTGGGAATGGTTGTACGGTGCACTGCCTGAGGGGCATTACCGCATCGGAAAAGAGATAATGGATTTTAGAAGCTCGGGCGATTTTGATAAAGAAATTTACTACGCAGACTTTTTTTGTGGAGTAAATTAATCTGTCTATTGTGGATTTGATTTGTGAAAAATATTGATTTGCGGACAAGATAGTGGTATAATTAACTCGTAAGTTAAATTGATTGAGTGAGCATATTATATGATATAAAGATTTGTTGTGAAAGGAGTATTCTGTAATGAGTATATCAGATGAGCAGGTTGTAAAAAGAGCTAATGCAGCCGTTAAGAGAGCTATTGAAAAGAAACAGATTACAGATTCTGCAGTTGTAGTATACGACAGAAAAACGCAATTCATATATAAATTAAATAGTGACGGCAGCAAGGTTTTAATCAGCGACAGGAAAAAAAGGGGTAGATACAGTGAACGAATCAAAGCATTTGATTAAACCTGAAATTGTTGTTTTTGCCGGACCGAACGGATCGGGGAAAAGCACATTTACCGAATTGCTGAAGCCTGCAGGAATGGACTATATTAATGCTGATGATATAAAAATGGCGCTGAAGTGTGATGACCTGGAGGCGGCAAAAGAAGCTGAACGACAGCGAGAAAAGCATTTGGAAGAGGTCAAGAATTTTTGCTTCGAGACGGTTATGTCAACAGATAGAAACCTGAACCTTTTGAGACGAGCTAAGGAAAAAGGCTATTTTATAAGATGCTATTATATTTTAACCGTGGACCCGCAAATCAACATATGTCGTGTTAAGTCCCGAGTTGAAGAGGGTGGGCATGATGTTCCCGAGGATAAAATAATAGCGAGATATGACAGAGCGTTAGATTTGGTTAAGCATGTTGTTGATGTATGTGATATTTGTCACATTTATGATAATTCTGAAGAAAAACCGTTTCGTATATTTAAAAGACGGAAAAACTGTTTTTTCTATGAAGAATGCGAAGACTGGTTGAAAGAGGATATTCAATTACTTACCGGAATTGAATGTTTAGAAAAAAAGGAACTGAATTAAAAAAGCCCTCAGGGGCTTTTTTTGTTGAAAACAAATGTAATCGGTTATATAATTGATAAGGGAGGGGTTTTATGCTTGAGGTGATATTATATTCAGCTTTGAATGCTCTGGTGGTTTGCCTGATAATAGGAGGAATAGCAATTTTGGTATACAAGAGCGTAGTTGATAGGCGAATGAAAAAAGTTATTAAGCTAATTGATTCGGATGCGTGGAACAATGAGAACACAAATAATACTGTGGTTGAGCTGTCCGTAAGTATTGGCAGAAAATGTGAATGGGGAAAAAATATTGATTTACTTAACGAAGAAGAAAAAATTGTTTTTCTGACAACGGATATGGACGGCGAGGTCAATAACGGCGGATATGAGCAGTATTTTTTAGAAGGTCACGCAAAATATGCAGCCGATACACAATCTGCGTTAAAAACAATCGGGGCTGATAAATTGGCTTTGATTACACAAAGAGCAATTAGAGCATACGAAGAAAAAGACTTTGATATGTTATGTAAGCTTTCGGATGAATACTATGAGCAAGAATACCCTTGGCATCCTAATGTGTTGTATGAGCTTTTGTATAAGTATGTTATGGAGAACAAAGAAAAGTTTGAACAGTACAATCCCTCAGTCACTACGTGACAGCTCCCTTTACACAAGGGAGCCTTTTTGTTGTTGCATTTGTTTTATTTTAGGGGTATAATATACGTAATTGATTTTAGGAAGTGAAATTATGGATACAAAAGAGCTTTTGAAAACCCTCACCGACAGCGTAAGTATTGCAGGCAGTGAAATGGGCGTTGGCGCGATTATAAAAAATATCCTTGAAGAGAATGGCTGTGAGGATGTTTTTACAGATAACATGGGCAATATTATCGGCACATACAAGTGCGGAAAATTAAACGCACCCCGATTGATGCTTGAGGCACATATGGACGAGATTGGCTTAATGGTAAGTGGCATAAGTGACGAAGGGAGCCTTCTTTTTGTGCCTCTTGGCGGTTTTGATGAAAAGGTTCTCCCCGGCAGTGAGGTTACGGTGCATGCTGAATCGGGCGATTTGTACGGCATTATAGGTGCAAAGCCTCCGCATCTTACAACCGACAGGAACAAGGCTGTAAAAATTCAGGACATGAGCGTGGATATAGGCTTTAATAAGATTGAAAGCGAAAAACGGGTTAAAATAGGCGATTTAATAAGCTTTAACACGCACTTTACCGAGCTTGAAGGCTGTGTTGCAGGCAGATGCTTTGATGACCGTGCAGGCGTAGCGGCAATAATTAAAACCCTTGAATACGTAAAGGATTTAAAGATAGAATGTGACATTGTTTGTGCAATAACCGTGCAGGAGGAATTGGGCATGCGCGGTGCAAAGGTTGTTTGTGCCTCTGCAATGTGTGATGCGGCAATCTCGATTGACGCGGGCTTTGGAGTGAGTGCAAACAGTTCCGAAGGCTTTGACTTGGGCAGTGGTGTTGTGGTAAGTGTAGGACCGAATTTGCACCCTAAATTGAATAAAATTATCTTTGATGCGGCGAGTGAGCACAAGATTGATGTTACCGCGGATGTTGAAAACGGCAATACGGGCACAAACGCCTGGGAGATACAGGTGGCAGGCTTGGGTGTACCGGTTGCACTTTTATCGTTTCCTCTTCGCTATATGCACTCAACCTATGAGGTTATAGACCCTATGGATATTGAAGCTATTGCACATCTTTGTGCATATACGGCGCTTAAGTTTAAGGGAGGGGAACAGTTATGCTATTGATGGAAATGTTAAAAACAAATTCGCCCTCCGGCTGTGAAGACGAAATGAGAGATTTAATCCTTAACGAAGTAAAGGACATGGAGCATTTTGTAGATAGTATGGGCAATGTGATTGTGCACAAACCCGGCAAGGGCAAGAGGGTGCTTATTACGGCTCATATGGATGAGGTTGGATTTATTGTATCAAAAATTACCGACAGCGGTGCTGTTAAGTTCAAGACAGTGGGCGGTATACTGACAACGGTGCTTCTTGGCAAAAAGGTTACCATAGGCAAGGACAGAGTGCCCGGGATAACGGGCTTTAAGGCAATACATCTGCAGTCCGGCGGTGAAAGAGACAACATGCTCTCGACCGGCGACATTGTGATTGATATCGGTGCTAAGGACAAGGCAAGTGCCGAAAGACGGGTTAAGGTAGGCGACTACGGTACTTTTGAAAGTGAGGCTGTTGAATACGGCGATAATTTGTTAAAGTGCAAGGGCTTGGACGATAAAGTAGGCTGTGCGGCACTTTTGGAGCTTTTGAAAACGGATACCGACCTTGATTTGTATGCCTCCTTTACAGTGCAGGAGGAGGTTGGCTGTCGTGGCAGTATTATTGCTGCCAATTACGTAAAGCCCGATATCGCAATCGTTTTTGAAGGCACAACCTGCTCGGACGTTTTTGGAACGCCTGAGGAAAAAACCGTTACACATCTTGGCTCGGGCTGTGCATTAACTGCAATGGATAATGCGGCGGTGGCTGACAGGGAAATGTTTGAACTGGCAAAAAAGGTGGCAGAGAAAGAGGGCATTCCCTATCAGGTAAAGCGCACAACCATGGGCGGTACAGATGCAGGCAGTATACAGCGTAGCGGTATGGGTGTAAAGACGGTTGTTATTTCCACACCTTGCAGATATATACACTCAGCGGTATGCGTGATGAATAAAAAGGATTTTGAAGCACAAATTGCGTTGGGTAAAGCGATGCTGCGTGCTGTCAGTGTACTTTGATTAGGTAATTACAACATTTTTATAAGGTACGGGGACACACCATTCATTCATTTTCTATTTTGCTTGTGGCAAAACGAGAAAGAGGGATGACGTCGGGTAGGGAATGTCTCCGAAGTGGGCTTTAGTGAGAAAGGACGATAAATATGGAATTGTTGAAAAAGATTGTATCTGCTTTTGGTCCTTCCGGCAGAGAGGACGAAGTAAGAGAGGTTATAAAAAACGAAATTGCACCCTTTGTTGACGAAATATGGGTTGACAACATGGGCAACCTTATCTGCCACAAAAAAGGTAACGGTAAAAAACTGATGATGGCGGCACATATGGACGAGATTGGCATTATGGTAACACATATTGACAAGAACGGTTTTGTGCGCTTTGCGGCTGTGGGCGGTGTGTATCCCTACAACTGTATTCACCGTGCAGTAAGGTTTGAAAACGGTGTTGAGGGCGTTATATCCGGCGAGGGTAAGACCCCCATGCGTGATTGGAACCTTGATAAGATGTATGTTGATATTGGTGCCGAAAGCTATGAGGAAGCGGCAAAAATGGTATCTATCGGTGACATGGCGGCATTTGACGGTCATTTTGCGGTTTTGGGCAAAAAAGTGAGCGGCAAAACAATGGACGACAGAGTTGCCTGCTACGCACTCGTTGAGGCTGTTAAAAAGATTAAGGAATGCCCCAATGATTTTTACGCGGTGTTTACAACTCAGGAGGAATTAGGGCTTCGCGGCGCAAAGGTTGCCGCACAGGTAGTACTGCCCGATATGGCAATTGCCGTTGACGTTTCAAGCGTTGGTGATACGCCCGAGAGCAATATTATTGACCTTGCATTGGGAAAAGGGCCCTCTGTTAAAATACGCGATGCGTCATATGTTATAAGCCCTGTTGCACGCGACTTTATGTTAAAGTGTGCAAAGGAGGCAAATATCCCCTATCAGCTGGAGGCGGCATCCTTTGGCGGTACGGATACAGGTGCTATAATGCTCACAGGCAGCGGTGTGCCCGCGGCTACAACCTCCATACCCTGCCGTTATATCCATTCGCCGCAGGAAACTGTGCACCTTGATGATGTGGAGAATGAGATTAAGTTTTTGGTGCAGATGATAAGCACACCCGTATAATTTTATCTGAGATTACTGCAACAATTTTAAAAGGAACAGCGACACTCCCGTTCTTTCATTTTTCACATAGCTTGTGAAAAACGAAAATGTGGGTTGGCTGTGGAGAGGGAGTGTCCCGTGTCGGTGCTCCCGGTAAATTGGCTTGGGAAAGGTAGAGAATATATGAAAGACTATATAGTTAATGCAATAACAAGCTGTGGCAGTATACGTGTTATTGCCGCAAGCACTACACACCTTTGCGAAAAGGCAAGGGAAATACATGATTTTTCGCCCACGGCGGCAGCGGCTGTGGGAAGAGCTTTGACTGCGGCGGCTATGATAGGCAGTACGCTTAAGGGTGAAGAGGACACTTTAACACTGCAGTTTAAGGGTAACGGTCCTATAGGACGTGTTATTGCCGTAAGCGACAACACGGCGACTGTTAAGGGCTACGCGGGCGACCCGTATGTTGATTTGCCCTTAAAGAAAAACGGACATTTGGACGTTGGCGGTGCTGTGGGTCGTGAGGGGTATTTGTCTGTTATCCGCGATTTTGGCATGAAAGAGCCTTATGTTGGTCAGGTTGATTTGGTAACAGGCGAAATTGCAGAGGATTTGACATATTATTACGCAAAGAGTGAACAGCTCCCGTCTGCTGTGGCACTGGGTGTTATTGTTGATACCGACCTTAGCGTGAGAAGTGCGGGCGGTTTTATTATTCAGGTGCTTCCCGGCGCAATGGACGAGGACATCGACCGCGTTGAAAAGGCAATAGGTGAAATCGGCGAAGTACCCAAGCTGATTGAACAGGGCAAAACGCCTCGTGATATTGTGAAGATGCTCTTAAAGGGCTACGAGATTGAGTTTTTTGACGAGATGGAGCCTAAGTACGAATGTGACTGCTCTAAGGAAAGAATGGCAAAGGCACTCATAAGCCTTGGCAAGGAAGAGCTTAGGGCAATGATTGAAGAGGACGGAAAAGCAGAGGTTTGCTGTCAGTTTTGTAACCAAAAGCATATGTTTGATAAAGAAGAATTGGAAGAGCTTGAAAAGAACTCAAGATAACGATTCGTGGGTGAAAAACATACACCTCATCTGCCGCAAGCGGTCAGCCTTCCCCTCAAGTGGAGGGCTGGGAACGCCTTAAATACGGGATAAATTAGAAAAATAAAAAAACTTTAAAATTTTGAAAAAAAGTTGTTGACAAATTAAAACTAGCCTGCTATAATAACTATTGTTGTTGAGAGACAACGAAGTCAAAAATGGTGTATGGGAGTTTAGCTCAGCTGGGAGAGCATCTGCCTTACAAGCAGAGGGTC
>CAZNIC010000008.1:59700-60786 GCA_964572985.1 uncultured Oscillospiraceae bacterium | reverse complement strand
AAAAAGGTTACCGCTGACTTCATGTTGCCACACATTTTCAATCCTATTAAGAGGGAAAGGAAATCAGAGGCACGCTTTTTTACATTAGCGTGTCCCTCAAAATAGAATTATATTTAAATGTGTGGCGAAATAATTATACCACTTATCCCCTTTTCATTCAACAAAAAAAGTAGCTTCAACCATCTCAAAAGCTATAGTCGTCAACATAAAATATATGTTGCTATTCAATTAATATGTTTCAAAAAAAAGAGAGCCGAAGCTCTCTTTTCGTTACGCAACATCTGCAGATTCTACTGTTGTATTATTTTTTGTGCCTTTTACATGTTTTCCGCCTTTTTCACATTTCATTACGCTTTCGCCCATTGCCTTGTTTTCGCAATTTTCGGCACATTTTTCTGTATCGGACATATGACCAAAGGCTCTATCATCGCTCGTCATACCGCCCATTTTGCCAAAGCCTGCTTCACCGTTTTCGATTTTGGCAAGTACGGCATCGTACTCTTCCTGAGAAATTTCACCCTTTGAAAGCTTCAATGCAAGAGATTCTTTTATTTCTTCAAGCTTTGCAGCCTGTTCTTCTTCGGTAAGCTCTATTCTTTGCATTTTTTCGCCCATTACCTTGTTTTCATGGTTTTCAACACATGCTTGGGTATTGGACTCGTGACCGACACCTTTATCAGATTTCTTTACATCGCACATTTCCGCATCAACGCCCTTTGCCTCCTGCACATGCACCTTTGACGCGTGAGCTTTGTCAGAACAGCTCTTTTCACCATGAGACGCAAAAACCGAAACGCTACCCAAACACACTACTGCTGCTACAGCGATAGAAAGAATTTTGTTTCTTTTCATAGTATTTTCTCCTTGTTTTTATTTTCAGCAATTTATTACTGCAATTGTATAATAATCCTACTTTGTTAAAATTCGGTTAAGAAAATATTATATTTTCAACAATACTTTTTGAATATTTTCCCTTAACCAAGGAAAAACCCCCGAAGGAAACTTCGGAGGTCAATTTCCAAACTACTTATCGTATCTTGCTCTTGCGTGGTAATGAGTATGCAATAACTCGTGGCTCTTATGACC